>NZ_CBCOPO010000001.1:462500-747500 GCF_965112005.1 Sphingomonas sp. Marseille-Q8236 | reverse complement strand
CTGTTGTTGTTTAATGTCTAACCTCGTACCGTGAAACCGGTACAGGGACCCTCTGTGGCGGGTAGTTTGACTGGGGCGGTCGCCTCCTAAAGAGTAACGGAGGCGCGCGAAGGTTGGCTCAGGCCGGTTGGAAACCGGCTGTTAGAGTGCAATGGCATAAGCCAGCCTGACTGCGAGACTGACAAGTCGAGCAGAGACGAAAGTCGGTCATAGTGATCCGGTGGTCCCTCGTGGAAGGGCCATCGCTCAACGGATAAAAGGTACGCCGGGGATAACAGGCTGATAACCCCCAAGAGCTCATATCGACGGGGTTGTTTGGCACCTCGATGTCGGCTCATCACATCCTGGGGCTGGAGCAGGTCCCAAGGGTTTGGCTGTTCGCCAATTAAAGTGGTACGTGAGCTGGGTTCAGAACGTCGCGAGACAGTTTGGTCCCTATCTGCCGTGGGCGTCGAAATTTGAGAGGAGTTGACCCTAGTACGAGAGGACCGGGTTGAACGTACCTCTGGTGTACCTGTCGTCGTGCCAACGGCGCAGCAGGGTAGCTATGTACGGACGGGATAACCGCTGAAAGCATCTAAGCGGGAAGCCTCCCTCAAGATAAGATTTCTCAGGACGGTCGAAGACCACGACCTTGATAGATCGGATGTGGAAGTGCGGTAACGCATGGAGCTAACCGATACTAATTGTCCTATTCGCGCTTGAGAGCTCCACACCCCCACCATCAGCCCTGGGCTAGATGGCAGGGTGCGGTCATTACCAAGCCAGGTGCATCGATTTTATACCCAATCCCCCGAAGCGAGGTCTCCTCCCCTCGGGGCCCCCATCAAGTACCACTTGATGGGGATTGTTATTCGCGGACTCTATTGCCTGGTGGCCATAGCGTCGGTGTCCCACCCGATCCCATCCCGAACTCGGCCGTGAAACCCGACTGCGCCAATGGTACTACTGCTCAAGCAGTGGAAGAGTAGGGCGTCGCCAGGCATTACAGCCCGCGAATACAAAAACCCATTCACTCGTCCTTGCCCCTATACCCAGTGTCGCGGGGTGGAGCAGCCCGGTAGCTCGTCAGGCTCATAACCTGAAGGCCGCAGGTTCAAATCCTGCCCCCGCAACCAACGCCTTTGAACTCGATACGCCGCCCCCACGGGCGGCGTCCGCGTTTAGGGCTTAGGCGCTGGCGACACGTCACGGCCTCCGTCAGGCAAAATAGCAACAACCCGGCTTCAATACGGATCATCTGGGAGCGGGGCGCGGCTGGGAAGCCGGAAACGCGCCTTCTATCCCGCTTGGGATTCTGCGCCCGCAATGCGGTGCACGATCGCGGCAATTGCCTGACGGTCCAGGGGCTGGGGATCGATCGAGTTGTGGATGCCGATCCCTTCCACCAGTGCGTCAAGCGCGCGGCTGGTGAGGGGATCGAAGAAACGCTCGAGCGCGGCGCGGCTGTTGTTCATCCATCCCTGCATCACGCTGGATACCGACGGATGGCGGGCGGCAAAGGCGTAGAGTTCGTAGCTGAGCAAAAGCGTGCGGGGTTCCGCCCAGACCGAACCGGCGATGATGTCGATAATGGCGTCACGGGCGCCAGCCACGTCTTCCGCCTGTGCCAGCCGGGCGCGAAAGGCGTTCGAGCTCTCCTCCGCCAATTGGGTGAACGCCGCCATCAACAACTCTTCGAGCGTGGCGAAATAATAGGTGACCGAACCCAGCGGCACACCCGCAACCGCCGCGATCCGGCGGTGGGTGGTGCCCGACACGCCCTGCTCGGCCAGCACGTCCAGCGTCGCGGTGACGATACGCTGTCGCCGGTCGGGGTCGTTCTGTCTCGATCGTCCTCCCGCCACGCAAAAACTCCATTGCATATGATGTGTACATTTGTACACATGCCCCCGACCGGAGGCAGGGATCTAGACCTGCTCTATCGCAAAAGAAGGTGAGGGCCATGCAGGAAGCGCATATTTCGCGCCGTGTGATCTTGGGCAGCGCGGTTGTGATGGGCATGCCGTCAGTTGCCGGGGCCGTACAGGCGACCGGAACGACGGTCAGCGCCTTGGGACGTTCGGACGGACGGTGGTTGAACGCTTCCCGGTCATGGCACGTCGAGCCGAATGGCGCGCTGACCCTGGTAACCGATCACAGCACCGATTTCTGGCGCGAGACCCATTATGGTTTCACCCGCGACAGCGGCCATTTCCTGGGCTTTCCGACCGGCGACGCCTTTACGGCGCAACTGCGGATTCGCGGGCGATATGAAAAGCTGTACGATCAGGCCGGGATCATGGTCCGGGTCGATGAGCGCCGCTGGGTCAAGGCGGGGATCGAATTGTCCGATGGCCGCGCAATGCTGAGCAGCGTGTTGACCGATGGTCGTTCGGACTGGGCGACCGGCCCCTATGCGGGCGATGCCAGCGATTTCTGGATGCGCGCGACGGTCGCCAAGGGCGTGTTGCGGTTGCAGGTTTCGGCGGATGGCAAGAATTGGCCTCTGGTTCGGCTGGCCCCCTTTCCGGTCGCCGCCGCCTATCAGGTCGGGCCGATGGCGTGCACCCCGGAGCGCGAGGGACTGGAGGTACGCTTTTCCGATCTGCGGATCTCGGCGCCGCTGGGCAAAGATCTGCACGATCTGAGTTGAGCGGGATGAGCCACAAGCGAAACATGCTGGCGGGCGAACTCTATCGCGCCGACGATCCCGAACTGATCGCGGATGCGGCGCGCGCATCGTCTTGGATGAGCCGGTATAATGGTTCGATCATGGCGAGCCCGGACGAGCGTCATGGCTTGCTGGTCGAGGGGCTGGGGCAAGTGGGGGCGGCCGTAGTGGTGCGGCCGCCATTCCATTGCGACTATGGTTATAACATCCATCTGGCGGAGCGGGTTTTCCTGAATTTCGGATGTGTCATCCTCGACGTGACGCGCGTCGAGATCGGCGAGGGGACGCAGATCGGCCCCGGCGTCCAGATCCTGACCGCCGATCATCCCCGCGATCCGGCTTTGCGTGCCGAGGGCTGGGAATATGGCCGCCCGATCCGCATCGGCGCCAATGTCTGGATCGGCGGAGGGGCGTTGATCCTGCCCGGTGTCACGATCGGTGACGATGCCATTATCGGCGCGGGCAGTGTCGTGACCCGCGACGTGGCGCCAGGGACGACCGTGATGGGCAATCCGGCAAGGCCCGCGCGAACATGAGCCATCCGGCCGCCCTGCATGCCGCTCCGCCGGCCGAAAGCACGCCCCGGGCCAAGCCGCATTTCGAGGTGCTGGACGGTCTGCGCGGCACCGCCGCCTTGTTGGTCGTCGCATTCCATATCCAGGGCATCACCGTCCTGTTCGAGGCGAACAGGTTGCTGCTGCCCCATGCCTATCTGGCGGTGGACTTCTTCTTCGCGCTGTCGGGCTTCGTCATCGGCTATGCCTATGACGATCGATGGGGGCGTATGACGGTGCGGGACTTCGTCGCGCGGCGGTTGATCCGGCTGCATCCGCTGGTCGTGCTGGGGGTCGTGCTGGGGCTGGTCAGCTATATGTTCGACCCCTTTTCCGGCGATCGCCAGCGGGCGCCGGGGATGCTGGTCGCGCTTGCCTTTCTGGCGGGACTGTTCGCCTTGCCGTCATGGCCGCTGCCCAATCGCCTGGGGGACAGCCATCCGCTCAATGCGCCCGCCTGGACGCTGTTGCAGGAATATATCGCCAACCTGGCCTATGCCCTGATCCTGCGGCGGCTGGCGTTGCGCTGGCTGGCCGGACTGACCATGCTCGCGGCGCTGGTGTCCGCGACGACGGCGCTGACGCTCGGCTCCTACGACACCGGCTGGGGGCTGGACAATTTCTGGGGGGCGCCGGTCCGGCTGGCCTATCCGTTTCTGGCGGGGCTGTTGCTCTATCGGTTGAGCGACCGCCTGCCGCGCGTCCGGCTGGGCTTTGGCGGATTGAGCCTGATCCTGCTGGCGGTCTTCGCCGCGCCGGTCCTGCCGGAGTCCGGGGGCATCAAGTGGAACGGCGTCTATCAGGCGGCCTGCGTCCTGATCCTGTTCCCCGCGATCCTGATGCTGGGGCGGCATTCGGGCGGAGGCGGGGTGACGCAGTCACTATGTCGGGCGGCCGGGCGGCTGTCCTATCCCCTTTACATCACCCATTATCCGTTCGTGTATGTCTATATGAACTGGGTGGTGAGCGATCGGGGGAGCAGCGGCATGACGGCGATCGTCGCGGTCTCGCTCTATCTCTTCACGATCGCCTTCGCCATGATCGCCCATCGGTTCTGGGATCGGCCGATCCGCCGCTATCTGAACCGGGGGCGGGGTGGGGCCGCCCCCGCCACCCCGTAACTCTCCCTCAATAGGTATAGCGCAGCGTCGCGTATATCGTGCGCGGGCTGCCATAATAATTGCCGCGTGCGGTCGAGTTGATACGGGCGTAATAGGTCTTGTCGAACACATTGTTGACGTTGACCGACAGGCCCAGCCGCTCGCTGACATCATAGCCGGCGCGCAAGTCCACCACGGCATAGGCGCCTTGCCGCACGATGGTGGAGGGGACGAACGTCCCTTGCGCATTGCGGGTCGCCGCCGCGCCGCCGAAGGTGGAGCTGAACCAGGTCACCCCACCGCCCAGGCTCGCCCCCTGCAACGCCCCGCCCTGCGGCTTATAGTTGGTGAACAGCTTGACCATATGCTTCGGGATGATCGGGGTCAGCGTCAGCCCTTCGACCACCGGGTTGATGTCCGACAGATATTTGGTCCGGGTCAGGCTGTAGCCGCCATTGATCCGCCAGCCCGGCACGATCTCGCCAGAGGCTTCGGCCTCGATCCCGCGTGCGCGAACCTTGCCAAGCTGATAGACGATCAGGACATTGTCGGGATCGTTGATCGTCCGGTTCCGCTGCGTGATCTGATAGGCGGCCGCCGACAGCAACAGCCGCTTGTCCATCAGCGCCAGCTTGGTCCCCGCCTCATATTGGTCGCCTACCAGCGGTTCGATCGGGCGTCCGTCGGGGCGCTGGCGCCCGCCCGAATTGACCGGGCTGAAGCTGTCCGCATAGCTGGCATAGACGTTCCAGTCCCCGGTCACATCCCACACTGCGCCCGCATAGGGGGTGAAGCGGCCGTTAAAGCCATAGCGGGTCGGCGCGGGGATGCTGCCCGATGCGAGCAGCAGGGTGCGGATCGTGGTATCCCACCATGTCACGCGCCCGCCGCCGGTCAGCGTCAGCCCCGCGACCGGGCTCAGCCGCATCTGGCCGTAAATGCCATATTGCTCCACATCGGTCCCGCTGGCGCCGTAAACCTGAGTCACCAGGCGGTTGGTGCCCGGCACGCGATAGGGAGCCGAAGGGCCATAGGGATTGAGCGGCGGCTCGGGCGGCGAGACGGGATTGAAGACGTCGATCGTCGCGAAGTTCGACAGGCGGCTATAATAGGACGTGCCCGAACTGGCCTGATAATCCCAACCCAGGATCAGCGTCTGGTCGCGCCCGAACAGCGGAAAGCTGCCGATCGCGTTGAAATCGAAGGCACGGGTGCTTTGCTTGCTATCGCCGCGATAGGCGATCTGGTTGGTGACGCCGCGATTGGCGGCGGTCACCGGCTGGCTGCCGATATAGCTGTAGATGTCGATGCGATCGACATCGGTGTAGAGCCCGGTCGCGCGCAGCGTCCAGCGGTCGCTGACCCGGTGCGCCAGTTCGGCGAACCCGCTCCACGTCTTGGATTCGAAACGATTCCAGTCGGCGCCCAGATAGGTGGAGCGATCGACCGACAGCAGCCGTCCGTCGCTGCCGTCGCTGCCGCCCACATAGCCGGGCAGGCCCGACTGGATCGCGGGGCGGAAGCGGTCGTAATGGCCGCCGACGGTCAGGGTGGTCCGCTCGCCGATCTTGAGCGACCCCGTCGCATAGGCGGCAACGCGGTTGCGGTGCGCGGTGTCGAAGAACTGATCCTGATCCTGGCCCATCACCCCGAAGCGGAAGCCCAACCGATCGCTGGCGGGGAGCGAGGCGTCCAACTCCAGCCGGACATTGTCGAAGCTGCCCAGTCCCGCCACCGCCTGCACCCGCGCTGTGTCGAGCGGGCGCTTGCGCACCAGGTTGATGCTGCCCGCCGGATTGCCCGCCCCGCTGAACAGCCCGGCGGGGCCGCGCAGCACTTCGACTCGGTCATAGAAGAACAGGTCCGGCACCACGGCGGGGAAAGCCAGCGCGAAGGTGGGTACGCCATCGATCAGGTAATTGTTGATCGCGAACCCGCGCGAGAAATAGGACGGGTCCTCGCTGCCCACGCCGTTGACGGTGATCCCGTTGGTCGCGGTCAGCGCGTCCTCCAGCGTGAAGAGATTCTGCGCCTCGATCTGGTCGCGCTCGATCACCGTGACGGTGTTGGGAATGTCCTTGAGCGGGGTGACGGTCTTGCCCACCTCTCGGCCATAGCTTTTGCCCAGCACCACGATGTCGTTGCCGGTCTGGTCGAGGTCGTCACGCTCGGCCGACGGCACGGTGCGATCCGCCATGACCGGCGGTCCCACTTCGGCAAGCGCCGGTGCCGCCACCCCCGACAAAGCCAGCGCAAGCGTCTTCAATGCCGAACCAGTCAGCATGTCGTTCCCCATCTTCTATTGATATGCAGTCGCAATAGAGGGGGTGGGCATCGGGGTAAAGCGAAATCATGACAAAAACATCATGATCCTGAACGGCCTGGTTCTAGCGACCCCTGCGCCTTCTCTTCCCGGTCGGAGACATGCCCTCGGGCGGCTCGGTGGATTCGACCAGTTCGACCACGTCAAAAGCATAGCCGACCCAGCCGCGCTGGCGCATCGCCTCGGCCATGGCGGCGTCGTTGGCCTGCGCGTCCTTCCGCGACTTGGCATGGCCCCAGAAGACTTCGGTGCGTCCGCCACCCAGATCGGCGACGATCCGCCAATAATGGGTGAAGGGGGCGGAGGTGGGGCCGATCGTTTTCACATAGCCATCGGGCATCGTCGCGGTCAGATAGCGGGTCTTGCGTGCCATGACGCCGCCATAGCGCGGTTCGCCCGCTCGCTCATCCCGCTTGACGACGTGATGGCGTCGCGCCTACCGATGCGACGCCGGAATGTTCCGGCAATGATCGCGCCGGTTCCCCCGACAAGGGGGATTAAAAGGGAACGCGGTGAGGGCGGCGACGCCCGAATCCGAGGCTGTCCCTGCAACTGTAAGCGGTGAGCGGAGGCGCAACGGACCGGTGAAGACCGGGCCAGCCACTGGGGCAACCTGGGAAGGCGCGCCATTCGCGATGACCCGTGAGCCAGGAGACCTGCCGGCGTCAGGTCGCTCATGCCTGGTCCAGGGGATGGCCGAGGCTAAGGTCCTTTCCGACGAGCGACGCCAATGGTGGCGGAGGCGCAATGGTTTGCCATGGCGAGTGCGGAATAGCGTCCGGTACGCATGGCATCCGGCCGTTCGGAAACGCAACGGAAGGCCTCGGCTTGTTCGCGACAGGACGCTATGGACTATAGAATGATATATCGTAACGGATTCGCATGGGCGCAATGGAGCCTGTGGAGTGGTGCCGCGCTTCTGCTCGGGGCCGGGGAAGCCAGCGCGCAACGGGCAGAGAGGCCGGGGGCCGAGGGGCAGGGGGCGGATGCCACCGTCTTGGTCGTCGGCACGCGCGAGAAACAGGCGTTGGACACACCCAATGCCACGGCCAGCCGGCTGGGCCTGACCCCGCTGGAAACGCCCGCGAGCATCGTGTCGCTGGACGGCGAGACGATCCGCGCGCGGGGCGACCTGTCGATCGTCGAGGCGGAGGCGCGCGCACCGGGCATCGCCAGCGTCGCCAATCCCGGCAATGGCGGCACCGCGCTGTCGGCCCGGGGCTTTTCGGGCCAGGGATCGGTGCTGCAACTGATCGATGGGGTGCGGCTGTTCCCGGCGGCGGGGACGATCACCTTTCCGACCGATCCCTGGATGGTCGAGCGGATCGATATACTCAGCGGCCCCGCGTCGGTCCTGTACGGGCAGGGCGCGCTGGGCGGCGCGGTCAATGTCGTGATGCGGGGGCCGACCGCCCGAACCCATGGCCAGGCCGAGATCGGATATGGCGCGCAGGACAGTTTTCGCGCAAGCGCCGGGATTGGCGGGCCGCTGGGCGATAGCTTGGGCTACCGCGTCGATGCCAGCTATCGCCGATCGGACGGCTATGTCGATCGGGGGCATTCGGACGGCGTCGCGCTGTCGGGGACGTTGAAATGGACGCCATCGCCGGTCTTCGCGGTGACGGTGCGCGGCGATCATGGCGACCAGCGGCCGATCGGCTATTTCGGCACGCCGCTGATCGACGGGAAACTCGATCTGCGGATACGCGACCGCAACTATAATGTCGGTGACAGTCGGATGCGGTTTCGCGATGACCGTGCCTCGGTCCGGATCGACTGGACGCCGAGTGCGAATGTCAGCCTGTCCAACATCGCCTATTATCTGACCAGCGATCGATTCTGGCGCAACCTGGAGGAATATTGCTGGGTCTCCGCAAACGGCCGGTGCGCGGACGGTTCGACGGGCATGCCGGGCACGATCCGGCGGAGCAGCAATTACGGCATTCGCCACGACCAGACCCAATGGGGCGATCAGGCGAGTGTGACGTGGCGCGCCGGGCTGGCCCCCGGCATCGCCAATGCGCTGGTGATCGGCGGGGAGGCCAATCTGGTCCGCTTCACCCATGAGAATGACTTCGGGTCGGACGGGCAGGTCGACGCGGTCGATCCCTTTGCCTTCGATCCGGGCCGTTTCCTGGATACGCAGGGGATCGCGCCCCGTTACCGGACCCGCACGGCGGCGCTGGCAATATTTGCCGAGGATCGGGTGACGCTGGGCCGCCACTGGTCGGTGGTCGGCGGCTTCCGCTACGAGGAAAATCAGGTGAGGCGCTGGGCAATCGCCTATCCGGGGGGCGTGCGGACCGACAGCTTCGCCTTCGAAAAGACCTTCCGCAACGCCACCTGGCGGGCGGGCGTCGTCTATCAGCCCATGCCGACCCTGTCGCTCTACGGCCAATATGCCACGGGCGTCGATCCGCTGGGCACGCTGACCACCGTGTCGACGGGGCAGGTGGCGTTCAGCAATGCGCGCGGCAACCAGATCGAGGCCGGAGCCAAATGGCTGTTCCTGAACGGGCGCGGCACCGCGGCGCTGGCGGCCTATCGCATCGTGAAGACCGGACTGCTGGCGCAGCGCACTCTGTCGAGCCCGGTCGAACAGGTCGGGCAGCGATCCGCGCAAGGCGTGGAGGCGGCGGTGACGCTCGACCTGCCGCAGGGGTTCGGGATCGATGCCAATGGCACGCTGCTGGACGCGCGGTTCGACGATTTCCGTTCGGGCGGGACCGACTATGGCGGGCGGACGCCGCCCAATGTGCCCGAGGCGCTTGCCAATCTCTGGCTGCGCTGGGACGCCACGACGCGGGTCCAGGCCCGCGGTGGCCTGCGCTATGTCGGGCGGCGCTTCTCGGACAATGGCAATGCCTTTCGCATTCCCGGCTATGCGACGGTGGATGCCACCCTGTCCTATGCGCTGACTCCGCAAATGGCGGTCGATGTCCGAGTCTACAACCTGTTCGACAAGGCCTATGCGATCACCGCCTATGGCGACCAGCAATGGATATTGGGGCGTCCGCGCTCGCTGGACATCGGCCTTCGTGCCGCGTTCTGATCGATCCTGGGGAAGGGCGGCCGTGCGGCTGGCCTTCCTCACCCATCGCTGGGCGGGGATCGTCGCCTGCCTGTTCTTCGCGATGTGGTTCGCAAGCGGGCTGGTGATGATCTACGTGCCCTATCCCGCGCTGCCCCCGGCGGATGCCTGGGCGGGGGCGGAGCCGATCGACTGGAGCCGGGTCGTCCATCCGCCCGCCGGGACCGAAGCCCGGCGGATCACGCTGGAGATGCGCGACGGCGCGCCGGTCTGGCGGATCGAGGACGGGGAGGGCGACACCCGCATCCTGTCGGCGGCGACGGGCATCGCCCCCGGTGCGGTCGATGCCCCGCTGGCCGCCCGCGTGGCGGCTCGCTTCGGACGGGCATCGGTCGAGCATGTCGAGCGGGTTACCCGCGACCAATGGACCGTCGCGGGTGGATTCGACCGGCATCGGCCCTTGTGGAAGGCGACGTTGGCCGATGTCGCCGGGACCCAGATCTATATCTCCGACCTGACCGGCCAGCCGGTGCAGCGAACGACCCGGGGGCAGCGCTTCTGGAACTGGCTGGGATCGGTACCGCACTGGATCTACCCGACGGTGCTGCGCCGGGACAATCAGGCATGGCGGCAGGTCGTCATGTGGCTGTCCGGCCCGTGCATCGCAGTGGCGCTGACCGGAATGTGGATCGGCATCTTGCGGATGCGGATCGGGCGGCGGCGTTATCGCGGCGGGCGGGTGACGCCCTATCATGGCTGGATGGTCTGGCATCATGTCAGCGGCCTGCTGGGGGGCGTGATGCTGACGACCTGGATCGTCAGCGGATGGTTGTCGGTCGATCCGTGGCATGGCTTTGCCGGAGGCGTCGCACCCGAGGCAGCGATGCGCGCCTATGCGGGACAGGCGGGCTCACCCCGAGCGCTGGGCCGGTTGCGGCAGATCGCCCAAGGTGCGCGAAGCGTCGAATGGAGCGGCGATGCCGGGCTCCGCCGGATCGCGATCGATCGTGCCTCCCCGCATCCACGCTGGCTGGAACAGGCAAGCCTAGCACCGGCGCGTCCTGCCGATCCGGTCGGGGCGGCGGCGCTGTTGGTCCCGGCCGGGCATGTCGTGCGGACCGAGACCCTGATCGAACCCGATTTCTACTGGACCGATGCCGCGCGTCTGCCGCTGATCCGGCTGCGCTTCGACGATGCCGCGCGGACCTGGCTCTATGTCGACCCGATGAGCGGTGCGCTGGTCCGGCGACAGGATCGGATGCGGCGGGCCTATCGCTGGATCTATTCCTTTCTCCACACCTGGGACTGGCCCTGGCTGACCGCGCGACGCCCGGTCTGGGACCTGTGGATGTGGCTATGGTCGATCGCCGGACTGGTGCTGTCGATCAGCGGCGTGGTGCTCGGCTGGCGGCGGTTGCGCCGCCCCGTCGCGCGAAGGCGTTAAAACATCATTGCCGGGGTTGGCGCGAGGGGGGCACGCCGCTTAGATGGGCGGCATGTGGCAACTCTTTCAATTCCCGCTCTGTCCCTTTTCGCGCAAGGTCCGGCTGCTGCTCGGGGAAAAGGGCGTCGGATATGAGTTGGTCCGGGAGTCGCCGTGGCAGCGTCGCGACGAGTTCCTCGACATGAACCCCGCCGGCCAGACCCCGGTGATGGTCGATGAAGAGCGCGGCGTCCTGCTGGTCGACTCGATGGCGATCTCCGAATATTTCGAGGAGACGGTCGAAAAGTCGGCGATGATCAACGGCACCGCGGTCAACCGCGCCGAGATCCGGCGGCTGGTGACGTGGTTCGACACGCATTTCTATCAGGACGTGACCGGCCCCTTGCTCCACGAGCGCATGGTCAAGCGGGTCGCACGCGTCGGCAGCCCCGATGCCAAGGGCCTGCGCGAGGCGATGAAGGCGGCGGTCGGGCATCTCGACTACACCGATTATCTGCTCGATCATCGCAACTGGCTGGGCGGTGCGACGATGAGCCTCGCCGATCTGGCGGCGGCGGCGCAGATTTCGGTCGCCGATTATCTGGGCGGCATCGACTGGAAGGGACACGAACAGACCGCGCGCTGGTATCGCGGGCTGAAGAGCCGTCCCTCCTTCCGCCCGCTTCTGTCCGAGCGGATGGAGATGGTCGCGCCGCCATCGCATTATGACAATGTCGACTTCTGACGCCGCGCCCGCCGGGCGGATCGGCATCGAGGATTTCCTGGCAATCGACATCCGCGTCGGCACCGTCATCGCCGCCGAGCCCTTCCCGGAGGCGCGCAAGCCCGCGATCAAGCTGACCATCGATTTCGGGGCGGTGATCGGCGTCAAGCGGTCCTCGGCACAGATCACCCGGCATTATACCCCCGAGACACTGGTGGGGCGGCAGGTGGCGGCGGTGGTCAACTTCCCGCCGCGCCAGATCGGGCCGATGATGTCCGAGGTTCTGACCCTGGGTTTCCCCGATGCGGAGGGGCAGGTGGTGCTGATCGCGCCGGACCTGGCCGTGCCCAATGGCGGGCGGTTGTTCTAGGAGATTCGCTTGGCCTTCGGCTTTGCTCCGTTCAACCTGAGCGAAGTCGAAGGCTATATGTCAGCCTCTGTTAGCCTTAACATTTCCCTTGCGCCTTGTGCCCCGACGCGTACCATCCCGCCTCGACCGTAGGGCATAACCCACGGAGAATAGGAGGGGTTATGAAATCCAATCGCTTGGCCCGCCATGCGCTGGCCGCCTTGCTAACGCTCTCGGTGGCGGCACCCGCCATCGCGCAGAGCGACAAGATGGCGCCGATCGCCATTCCTGCGCAGCCCAATGCCATTCCGCTGAACACCGGTCCGCTGCCCGGTGCGAAGAACAAGGAAAGCTGGCACAGCCAGTATGACAGCGTCTTCGCCCGCAACGTGACGCAGGCGACGCTGACCCCCTTCCTCCCCGATCCCGCCAAGGCGACCGGCACCGCCGTGATCGTCGCGCCCGGCGGCGGCTTTCGTACCCTGTCGATGCAGAATGAGGGCTGGGACGTGGCCAAGGCCTTGGCCGATCGCGGGATCGCGGCCTTCGTCCTCAAATACCGGTTGAACCAGACGCCCGCCGACATGGGCGAGTTCGAAAAGTCGATGACGGCGATGTTCTCCGCCGTGGCGCGTCCCACCACGCGCCCCAGCCCGGAGGAGGCGCTGAAGGGGCTGGCACCCCAGATCGCCGACTCGCGCGCCGCCTTCGCATTGGTCCGCCAGCGGGCGGGCGAGTGGAAGGTCGATCCCAACCGGATCGGCATGGTTGGCTTCTCGGCGGGTGCGATGCTGACCGTCGCGACCGTGCTCGACGGACAGGCCAAGCCCGCCTTTATCGGCGACATTTATGGCCCGCTCCAGCCGATGACGGTTCCTGCCGACGCGCCACCAATGTTCGCCGCGATCGCCGCCGACGATCCGCTGTTCGCGGGCAAGGGCTTCGGCCTGATCGATGGCTGGATGGCGGCGAAGAAGCCGGTCGAGTTCCACCTCTATGGCCAGGGCGGTCATGGCTTCGGCATGTATCCGAAGAAGACCACCAGCACCGGCTGGTTCGACGCCTTCTACCGCTGGATGGTGATGGAAGGATTCCAAACGCCCAAGGCGAACTGATCCTTCCGTGTAAGTTCAGGGTGACCACTCTGTAGGTGGTCACCCCCTTCCCGCGCCGGGGAGGATCATTCGATGCTCTTCGACGCCTGCTCGAACAGGTCCTTGGACAGGCCCGGCGTGCCGACGATCCGGATCAACTCCGCACACATCAACTGCGAGCGCTTGGTGTCGAACCGCCGCCAGCGACCGAGCGGCGGCAACAGCTTGGCCGCCGTCTGCGGGTTCAACCGGTCGAGCGCGATCAACTGATCCGCCAGGAAGCGATAACCAGAGCCATCGGCGGCATTGAGCGCACGCTGGTTCATCCCGAATGCGCCGATCAGCGCGCGGGCCCGGTTGGGATTGGCGAGGGTGAAGTCGGGATGCTCGGCCAGCTTCGTGACCATCGCCCCGGTGTCGCTGCGCGAGGATAAGGCCTGGGTCTGGAACCATTTGTCGAGAACCAGCGGATTGTCGGCATAGCGGTCGTGAAAGCGCGCCAGCGCCACCTCCCGCTCGGGTGCGTCGGAATTGACCAGCGTGGTCAGCGCCGCCTGACGGTCGGTCATATTGTCCGCCGCCTCGAACTGCGCAAAGGCGAGCGCCGCCGCATCGGGCGCGCCGCTGGCCGCGATATAACCCAGCGCGACGTTGCGCAGGCGTCGCCGACCCTTGGCATCGGGCGAATAGGCATAGGGGCCCTGCGCCATTTCGGCATAGAGCCGCCGCCACACCGGCTCCAGCGCATGGCCCAGCCGCTGGCGCAGTTCCTCGCGCGCGGCGTGGATCGCGTCGGGATCGACCGTCACCAGCTGATCGCCGATGAAATTCTCCGAGGGCAGCAATACGGCTTCGGCTAGGAAGGCGGGCTCCAGCCCTTCCGATTCCAGTGTGCGCGCGACCGCGTCGATCACCGCATCGGCCTGGACCGTGCCGTCGATCGTGCCCGCGACCAGCGTGTCGAGCATCAACTGCTGCATCGCCTCGTACCGGGCGAAGGGATCGTCGTCATGCGCCGACAGAAAGGCCAGATCCGCCGCCGTCCGGTCGCTTTCGATCACCACCGGCGCGGAAAAGCCGCGATTGATCGACAGGACGGGGCGCTCGGTGATGGCCTCGAACACGATCGTCTCGGCCACCTGATCGAGCAGGATCAGCTGCTCGTCGGTCAGCGGGCGTCCCGTCTCCGCGCCGAACAGCCGGACCTTGAGCGGCAGCAGCATCGGCTGCTTCACATTCTGTCCCGGTGTGGCGGGGACGTGCTGCGCCAGTCGCAATTCGGCGCGGCCGCCACCGGCTTCATGGTGCAAGCCCGCCGACACGCGCGGCGTGCCCGCCTGGCTGTACCAGAGGCGGAACTGGGTCAGGTCGACGCCGCCCGCTTCCTCCATACAGGCGACGAAATCCTCGCAGGTGGCGGCGGTGCCGTCGAAGCGGCTGAAATACAGGTCGGTGGCGGCGCGAAACTTCGTCGGGCCCAGGATCGTCGCCATCATGCGGATCAGCTCGGCACCCTTGTTATAGATGGTCGCCGTGTAGAAATTGCTGATCTCGATATAGCTTTCCGGGCGAACCGGATGCGCGAGCGGGCCGGAATCCTCGGGGAACTGGCTGGCGCGCAGCCCGCGCACATCCTCGATCCGCTTGACCGCGGCCGATCCCTGATCGGCGGAGAAACTCTGGTCGCGGTAGACGGTGAAGCCTTCCTTGAGGCTCAACTGGAACCAGTCGCGGCAGGTGATCCGGTTGCCCGACCAGTTGTGGAAATATTCATGCGCGACGACGGCGGCGATCGCGTCATAGTCGTAATCGGTCGCGGTGTCGGGATCGGCCAGGATGTAGCGGCTGTTGAAGATATTCAGCCCCTTATTTTCCATCGCGCCGAAGTTGAAATCGTCGACCGCGACGATGTTGAACACGTCCAGGTCATATTCGCGGCCATAGACGCGCTCGTCCCACGCCATGGACAGCTTCAGGGCGTGGAGCGCATGATCGGTCTTCGCCAGATCGGCGGCGCGCACCCAGATGCCGAGCTGTACCTCGCGCCCGCTCATCGTGGTGAAGGTCGCGGCGTTGACCGCCAGATCGCCCGCCACCAGCGCGAAGAGATAGGAGGGCTTGGGGAAGGGATCGTGCCACTCCGCCCAATGGGTGCCGTCGTCATTCTCGCCCTTTGCCACCGGATCGCCATTGGCGAGCAGCACCGGATAGCGCCCCCGGTCGGCGGTCATCCGCACCCGGTAGACGCTCAGGACATCGGGCCGGTCGGGAAAGAAGGTGATGCGGCGAAACCCCTCCGCCTCGCACTGGGTGCACAGATTGCCGCCCGAGGCATAGAGGCCCATCAACTGCGTGTTGCTTTCGGGAGCGATCGTCACCTCGGTCTCGACGACATGCGCGTCGCCGGACAGCGGCACGACCAGTTGCTCGCCGTCGATCCGCCAGTCGTCGACCACCACGCCATCGACCATGACCGACAACGGCGTCTGGCCCGCACCGTCGAGGCGCAGCGGCTCGTCATGTGCCCCGCCCCGCTCGACCGTCAGCGCGGCGCGGACCCGCGTCTCGGCGGGGTCGAGCCGGAAGTCGAGCGCGACCTGCGGCACCGCCCAGGCCGGCGGCGTATAATCCTCTCGCCGGATAGCGGCGGGGGTTATATTGGGCTGGGCGGCGCTGCGCTGAATGTCCATGGCCGGAATATAGCCCTGGTGGGCCCGTCCGACCACCTGCGCGGCGGGAAAAACCGGAATTCAGTCTCACGGGCGGGGTTGATCGCGGGAGGGGGCGTGATACGCCTATGCCACACCCTCTCCCCCGAAAGGTCCTGCATGTCGCGTTCGACGGCTCTGCTGCCGCTGTTTCTCCTGTCCACCGCCGCCTTCGCGCATGACCATGATCACCTGGCTCATCAGGCCGCCGGCGCTGCGCCCGCACAGGCGGCCAGCCCACGCAGCCCGGCCGAGCGCAATGCCATCGTCACCGCCGCGCTTCCCGAGGATCAGGCCGCGATGAAGGCGCATGTGATGTTCCTCGCCTCCGACGCGATGGCGGGCCGGGAGGCCGGAACGCGCGATTACGACATCGCCGCACAATATGTCGCCGCGCAATTCTATGCCGCGGGCCTTCGCCCCGGCGGCGATGACGGCGGCTATCTGCAGAAGGTGCCGCTGGTCGCCTATAATGTCGCCGACCAGGGCAGCGCGATGTGGATCCCGGCGGGCGGCCAGGCGCGGGAATTGGTGTTCGGGGAGGATTTCGTGCCCTCGCCCGTGCCCGATGCCAAGGAAACCAGCCTGTCCGCGCCGGTCGTCTTCGTCGGCTATGGCATCGACGCGCCGCAATATGGCCTGAGCGATTACAAGGGCGTCGATGTGCGCGGCAAGATCGTCGCCTTCGTCCCCGGCACGCCCGAGGGGTTCGGCGGCGAGGAGCGCGCCTTTTTCGGATCGGCGGGGAACAAGGCGTCGCTTGCCGCCGCGCGTGGCGCGGTCGGCGCGGTCCAGATCGACATGCCGCGCGCGGGTGGGCGACAGCGGCCCTTCGCCGCGCTCGCCCGCTATTACAATGCGCCGCGCGTGACCTGGGCGAATCCGGACGGCACCGCCCATGCGATGACGCCTTCGACGCCGGTGCTCGGCACCCTGTCGCAGGCCGGGGCGGCCAAGCTGTTCGGCCAGGGATGGGGTGCCGTAGTCAAGGCCGCCGCGAACCCCAAGCCCGCCTATAAGCCGTTGATGCCCAAGGGCCAGTTGACGGTCGCCTCGAAGACCAGCTTCAAGCCGATGGACAGCGGCAACGTCATTGGCCTGATCCCCGGCAGCGATCCCAGGCTGAAGGACGAGGTGGTCGTGCTGTCGGCGCATCTCGACCATATCGGCACCAATGAAGGCGGCGATGGCGACCGGATCAACAATGGCGCGCTCGACAACGCCATCGGCATCGCCAGCCTGATCGAGGAGGCCAAGCGGTTCAAGACCGCCGCCACCCCGCCCAAGCGGACCGTGATGTTCCTGGCGGTGACGGCGGAGGAAAAGGGGCTGGTCGGCTCGGACTATTTCGCCAACCATCCGACCGTGCCGCTCAAGTCGATCGTCGCCGACGTCAATCTCGACATGCCGATCCTGACCTATAAGTTCGAGGATATGGTGGTGTTCGGCGCCGACCGATCGACGCTGGGCCCGATCGTGCGCAAGGCGGTGGGGGCGATGGGCCTGCCCGTCTCGCCCGATCCGATGCCGGAGGAGGGGATTTTCGTCCGCTCCGACCATTTCCGCTTCGTGCAGAAGGGCATCCCCTCGGTCTTCCTGTGGCCGGGCCAGAAGGGGCCGGGCAAGGCGGCGGTCGAGGATTTCATGAGCCACCGCTATCACCGCCCCGGCGACGAGGTGGACCAGGGCATCGACTGGAGCCAGGGGCCGCGCTTCGTCAGCGTGAACTATGCCATCGCCCGCGAAATCGCCGATGCGCCCGAGCGGCCGGTGTGGAACAAGGGCGATTATTTCGGCACGCTCTATAAGGGGCTGATGGCGGCGAAGTGATGCGTGCCACCGCAGCCAAGCCGCCCCCCATCCGTTCAGCCGGAGCAAAGTCGAAGGCCAAGGCTAAGGGATGACCTTGGCCAGGTGGCCCGTCCGGGGCATGCACTTCGACTTCGATCAGTGCGAACGGAGGTAGGGTGAGCAAGCTATTCGTCTTCGGCATGGGCTATGCTGCCGGTCATCTGGCGGCTTTGCTGGAAGGGCGCGGCTGGTCCGTTTCGGGCACCACCCGCGACGGGCGCGGCGGCACGCTCCGCTTCGACGACCGGGAACGCGTCGAGGCGCAGATCGCCGCCGCCACGCATATCCTGTCCTCCGTCCCACCCGAGGGCGAGCATGATCCGGTGCTGGTCGCTTACGGCGCGCACCTCGTGAAATCGGACGCCTGGATCGGCTATCTGTCCTCGACCGGCGTGTATGGCGACACCGGCGGCGCGTGGGTGGACGAAACCGCGCCGATCGGCTCGGGCCGCCGCGCGGCGCGGGCGGTGGCGGATGCGGACTGGCAGGCGCTGGGCGCGCGGGTGTTTCGCCTGCCCGGCATCTATGGTCCCGGCCGCTCGCCGATCGACCGGGTTCGCGGCGGTCGGGCACACCGTGTCGGGCTGGCGGGGCAGGTGTTCAGCCGGGTGCATATCGCCGATATCGTATCGGGCGTGATCGCCGGGTTCGATGGCCCGGCGGGCGCCTATAACCTGGCCGACGATTTCCCCTGCGACCAGGATGCCGTCGTCTCCTATGCCGCCACGCTTGCAGGGATGCCGCCGCCGCCGCTGGTCCCACTTGAGAGCCTGTCGGCGGCGGCGCGGGGTTTCTATGCCGAGAACCGGCGGGTGGCCAACGGCAAGGCGAAGCGGGTGCTGAACTGGCGCCCGCTCTATCCCGATTACCGGTTGGGCCTGCGGGCCTTGAGCGCGATGACCAGCCCCAGCGCGGTCACGCCCGCACCCGCGCCCGCCAGCAACGACCAGCGATAGCCCTCGAACACCGTCGACAGGCTCATCGCGATCACCGGCACGATGACGCTGGAATAGGCCGCCTTGGCCGGGCCGATCGCGCGCAGCACCCGGTAATAGAGCGGAAAGGCCAGGGCCGAGGCGAACAGGCCGAGATATAGGATGCCGGCGACATAGCCGACCCGCATCTCGAACACCGGCGGGCCGTTCAGGCTATAGGCGATGATCGCGTCCAGCGCCGCGCCCGTCAGCATCGCGACGCTCAAGGTCGCGTGCATCGGGAAGCGCTTGGCGGTCTTGGTCGCCTGCATGACGTTGGCGGTGGAGGCGGACAGGATCGCGATGATGGTCAGCGCGATGCCGGTCAGCGCGCGCGTGGGACCGGCGGGATCGACCCGCGCCTCATGCACGAACAACAGGGCCGCGCCGGCCATCGCGATCCCCGATCCGATCAGCAATTGCCGCCCCATACGCTGGCCCAGAAACAGCCGCGCGAAACCGGCATTGGGGATCAGCAGCATCGCGAACACCACCGCGACCAGCCCGGAGGTGATGTACGCCTCCGCCCGGTAGACGAAGTTGAAGTTCAGCACGAACTGGAACAGCCCGATCCCGGCGGCGAACAGCCAGCCGGTGGTATCCAGGCGGAAACTCTCCCGCCGTGCCAGGGCAAAGGCCCCCATGGCGAGCCCGCCGATCAGGAAGCGATAGCTGACCGACCAGGTTGCGGGGACGACGGTGATCTGGTCGCGGATGACCAGCCAGGTCGATCCCCAGATGAGCGTGACGATCGCAAAGGGGATCAGGATCGCGGCGCGGGTCGAACGTGGGGCGGTGTCGAACTCGCTCATGTCGAAACCGTGCCCAGGGCGGCGATCGCATCGGCCAGCCGCGCGACCTGATGGCCGTCGCTGTCCCAGGCGGTGACGAGGCGAATTTCCCCCTCCGCCCAGTCGTAGAAGTCGAATCCCTGGGCGCGGAGGCTTGCGGCTTCCTCGGGGGTGGCGCGCAGGAAGAGCTCGTTCGCCTCGACCGGGTGGACCAGCCGGTCGCCGCCCGCGCCCGCCAGCCGCTCGGCACAGGCATTGGCGAGTGCGCCATTGGCGATCCACAGGTCATCCTCGACCATCGCCAGCACCTGCGCCGCCAGATAGCGGCCCTTGGACATCAACAACCCCGCACGCTTGCGGCGGCGGCGGGTGACGTCGGCCAGGCCGGGCTTGAAGAAGACCAGCGCCTCCGCGCTCATCGCGCCATTCTTGACGAAGCCGAAGGACAAGGCCTCGACCCCCGCCTGCCAGGTCAGCGCGGCGGGCGTGCAACCCAGCCGCGCGACGGCATTGGCGAAGCGCGCGCCGTCCATGTGGAAGCCGAGGCTCCGTTCCTTCGCCAACGCGCCGATCGCGGCGACCTCGTCGGGGTTGTAGACGCGGCCATATTCGGTGGCGTTGGTGATCGAGATGGCGTGTGGCTGGACCCGGTGCACGTCGTTGGCGATGGCGTCGATCACCGTCCGGATCGTATCGGGGGTCATCTTCGCCCCCTCGCCATCGGCCAGCATCAGCTTGGCACCATGGGTGTAGAATTCGGGCGCGCCGCCCTCGTCATTCTGGATATGCGAGTCGCGGTGGCAGACCACACCACCATGAGGCGGGCAGAGCGCGGCCAGCGCCAGGCAGTTGGCGGCGGTCCCGGTGGGCACCCACAGCACTTCCACCTCGGTCCCGAACAGCTCGGACAGCCGCTCGTCCAGCGCCCGGGACCAGCGATCGCCGTCATAGGCGGTGTCCATCTGGTCCGCCGCGGCGATGGCCTTCATCACCTTGGGGTGGATACGGGCGGCGTTGTCCGAGAAGAAGCGCATGACCCAGCCGTTTGGGGGAGGCGGCGGATCACGTCAACACCACCTCCCTATTCGATGGGATCGGCGGTTCGCCGTCCCGATCAGTGCGGCGCCATGCCCAGTTCCACCCCGGTCTTGTCGTGCAGGGCGAAGCGGTCGATCAGATCGGCGCTCGCCTGGTTATAGCCGATCACTTCGACCAGCGAGCCGTCGCGGCGCAACCGCGCCACGATCTTGTCGAGCGCGCCGACACCCGAAATGTCCCAGAAATGCGCTGCGGATACGTCGATCAGCACCGGCCGCCCCTGTTCGGGAAGGAAGGCGCGGGTGAAGCGGTCGACAGAGGCGAAGAATATCTGCCCCGTCACCCGGTAGCGTATCGCCGCATTCTCCTCGGTCCGCTCGACCGCGAACAGGCGGCGGACCTTGCCTGCGAAGAAGATGCCCGACAGCAGCACCCCCGCCAGCACCCCCTGCGCCAGGTCGCGGGTCGCGACCACGACCGCAACCGTCACCAGCATGACGACCGACGATGTCGGTGGATGGCGGCGCAGATTGGCGATCGAGTTCCAGCTGAACGTCCCGATCGACACCATGATCATGACGGCGACCAGCGCGGGCATCGGGATGCGCCCGACGATCGGCCCCAGCCCGGCGAGCAGGATCAACAGCACCACGCCGGCCGTCAGGGTCGACAGCCGCTTGCGCCCCCCTGAACTGACATTGATGACCGACTGGCCGATCATCGCGCAACCGCCCATGCCCCCGACCAGCGCGGCGGCGATATTGGCGCCGCCCTGTCCCATGCATTCGCGGCGTTTGTCGCTGTCGGTGTCGGTCATGTCGTCGACGATCTGCGCGGTCAGCAACGATTCGAGCAGGCCGACCGCGGCCATGGTCAGCGAATAGGGCAGGATAATCCGCAACGTCTCGAAGGTCAGCGGCACGTTGGGGAGGGCGAGGCTGGGCAAGCCTTCGGGCAGGCGGCCCATGTCGCCGACCGTCCGGACGGGCATGCCCATGGCGATGCTGATCCCGGCCAGCACCAGGATCGCGACCAGCGGCGAGGGGACCGCCTTGGTCACGCGCGGCAAGAGGTAGATGATGGCGAGTCCGCCCGCGACCATCGCATAGCTGTGCCAGGTCACGCCGGTCAGTTGCGGCAGCTGCGCCATGAAGATCAGGATGGCGAGTGCGTTGACGAAGCCGGTGATGACCGAGCGCGAGACGAACTGCATCATCAGGTCGAGGCGCAATATCCCTGCGACGATCTGGATCAGCCCCATCAGGATGGTCGCGGCGAACAGATAGTCGACGCCGTGGTCGCGGACCAGCGGCGTGACCACGACCGCGACGGCGGCGGTCGCGGCGGAGATCATCGCGGGCCGCCCGCCAAGGAAGGAGATGACGATCGCGATCGCGACCGAGGCATAGAGCCCGACGCGCGGATCGACGCCGGAGATGATCGAAAAGCCGATCGCCTCGGGAATCAGGGCCAGCGCTACGACGAGCCCGGCGAGCACGTCGCGACGCGCTTCGCCCAGGCTGGCGAACCATTGGGTTCGATAGGTTTGAGCAGTCATGAAAATACCAGAATATCGCGCATGACGCTCGCTCTCTCGGAACGGGAGCGGGGCAGGGCCATGCATTCTGTTGTCCGGCGGATCGGCGGCCGGAATAGCCACCCGGAATTGCACCGGGTCCTTGCGAATGGCCGCGCGTTTAACGGCGAAGGGGGGGACAGGGCAAGCCCTTACGTCTCATGGTTTTGGTTCGCAGAGGCGCGGAGGACGCAAAGAGCATGATAGTGATCTGCTCTCAATTCCTCCCCTGCAAGGGGAGGGGGACCATCCGTAGGATGGTGGAGGGGTGTCACCAGGCGTGAGCGTGGTCTCACCTAACGAGTGGGTACACCCCTCCGTCAGGCCTTCGGCCTGCCACCTCCCCTTGCAAGGGGAGGAATGTCGATTGTTTCTCTGCGCCTCCGCACCTCTGCGCGAACCAAATTTCTTCGCGCCATCGCGTCTTTGCATGAGCTATGAGTGGATGCGCGAAGCCGCGATGACATCCCCCGCCCGGAAGCGTGCGTTATTCCTCTTCGTCGCGCTCGTCGGGCGGGCGGCGATCCTCGGGCGGCGGGCCTGCGCGGTCGGGGCGACGGCGGCCGGGGCCGACGGTGATCGATCCGTCGTCGCCCATCCGCATATCCAGGCCCATGCCCTGGATGATGTCGCCGACGGGATCGCTTTCCTCCGGCATGACTTCCTCGTCCATGCCATTGGTGATGGCGTCGGGATCGACCTGTTCCTCGACCACCGGTGCCGCAACCGGCGGGATGTCGAGCGCGGACTGCATGAACGCGCGCCAGATACGCGCGGGCACGCCGCCGCCCGACAGGCCGGGATTGGGCTTGTTGTCGTCATTGCCAACCCATACGCCCACCACCAGATCGCGCGCGAAACCCATGAACAGCGCGTCGCGCGAGTCCTGCGTCGTGCCGGTCTTGCCATAGGCATCGACGGTCAGCAGCGCCTGCCGCCCCGTCCCCGTCTTGATTGAGGAGGACAGCAGGTCGAGCATCCCGTCATGCACGGCGGAGGAAAAGCCCGTCTTGCGGTTGGTCAGCGACTGATACCAGCCCTTGTCGCGCACCTCGGTCAACCCATGGGGCGTGACCGGGTAACTTTCATTGGCGACTGCGGCATAGGCGGCGGTCAACTCCAGAAGGCTGACGGTTGAGGTGCCCAGGCCGATCGTCGCCTCGTTGGCTATCGGGGTGGTGATGCCCAGGTCGCGCGCCGCCTTGATCACCGACTTCACGCCCACCGCCTGGGTCAGCCGCGCGGCGGCGACGTTAGACGACCGGGCAAAGGCCTGGCGCAACGTGATCTTGCCCAGATAGCGCCCATCGCTGTTGCGCGGCTTCCACCCGGCGATGTCGATCGGCTCGTCCTCGATCGTCGAGTCCGGCGTCATGCCCGAACGCAGCGCGGCGAGGTAGACGAACAGCTTGAACGCCGAACCCGGCTGGCGCCGCGCCTGGGTGGCGCGATTGAACGGGCTCTTGGAATAATCCTTGCCGCCGACCATCGCGACGACACGTCCGTCGGGGCGCATCGCGACCAGCGCGACCTGTGCCTGGTTGAGCCCGGCGCTGCGCACCGTCCGCTCGGCAATCCGCTGGAGCCGCGGGTTGAGCGTCGTCTGGACCGTCGCCTCGGTCTTGATCTCACCCGCCTGGTCGCGGGCCTCGGGCAGCACCCAGTCGGCGAAATAGGTGCCGCTGGGCAGCGTCTCAGGCCGCGAGGCGAGCACACGCTGTGGCTGGACCGCGTCGGCTTCACGCTTGGTCAGGAAGCCCGCATCCTCCATCGCCGCGACGACGACCGCCTGCCGCGCCCGCGCGCCTTTCAGGTTGGTGGTGGGGGCAAGGCGGGAGGGCGCCTTGACTAGGCCCGCCAGCATCGCCGCCTGGCCGATGTTCAGCCTGTCCGGCGTGCGGCCGAAATAATGTTTCGAGGCGGCGGTAATGCCATACACATTGTCGCCGAAATAGACGTTGGACAGATAGCGCGACAGGATCTCGTCCTTGGTCAGCCACGCCTCCAGCCAGAAGGCGATCATCGCCTCGCGGATCTTGCGGCCCGCCGTGCGGTCGGAGTCCAGAAACGCGTTCTTCGCCAGCTGTTGGGTGATGGTCGATCCACCCTCGCGCACCCCGCCCGATCCGACATTGTGCCAGGCGGCGCGCAGGATGCCGCGCGGGTCGATGCCCCAGTGCGAATAGAAACGCCGGTCCTCGATCGCCATGAACGCCTCGCGCACATGGGCGGGCAGCTTGGCGGCATCGACCGGCGCCCCGATGATCGCCCCGCGCCGGGCGATCGGCGTGCCGTCATCGGCGGTCAGCGTGATCGAGGGCGGCGTCGGCGGCTGGAGCGATCGCGACAGCGGTGCGGTGATCGCCAGCCAGATGATCGCCAGCACCAGCAGGATGATGCCCGCGCCCGCGCCCCGCGCGATCCACCGGCCCCAGCGAATGGGGCGACGCCGCGGCTCCGGCCCGGCATCCTCCTCGTCGGGGCCGAAGGACCAGCTTTGGGTCTCCGCATCGTAAAGCGGATAATGGGCCCCCACCGGCTCATAGGGGCGGTCCAAAGGGGTACGATCGGGATTGAACGGGTCGGGGCGCA
Organism: Sphingomonas sp. Marseille-Q8236; assembly: GCF_965112005.1. Classification (NCBI taxonomy): domain Bacteria; kingdom Pseudomonadati; phylum Pseudomonadota; class Alphaproteobacteria; order Sphingomonadales; family Sphingomonadaceae; genus Sphingomonas; species Sphingomonas sp. Marseille-Q8236. The sequence continues at coordinate 722,719 of NZ_CBCOPO010000001.1, read as the reverse complement.
TCACAGGGTTCCGGCGGTCGGCCACTCGCGTGTATTACTCCACCAGAACACCGCGCGCAAGCTCATGCCGATGTTTACCCTGTTTGCGGCACCTCGGGCAAGCGCTCGACCGAGGGCGTGTCCTCGATCAGGCCGGCACGGTGCGCGACGATGGTCGGGACCAGCGCCTGGCCTGCGACATTGATCGCGGTGCGCCCCATGTCGAGGATCGGATCGATCGCCAGCAACAGCCCGGCGCCCTCCAGTGGAAGGCCCAGCGTCGACAGGGTCAGCGTCAGCATGACGACCGCACCGGTCAGCCCGGCGGTCGCCGCCGAACCCAGCACCGAGACGAGCACGATCAGCACATAATCGCCGACATGCAGCGGCAGGCCATAATATTGGGCGACGAACAGCGCCGAGATGGCGGGATAGATGGCGGCGCACCCATCCATCTTGGTCGTCGCGGCAAAGGGCACCGCAAAGGCCGAATAGGCGCGCGGCACGCCCAGCCGCCGCTCCACCGCATCCTCGGTGACGGGCAGGGTGGCGATCGAGGAACGCGACACGAAGCCCAGTTGGATCGCAGGCCAGGCGGCGGCATAGAAGCGCTTGGGCGACAGGCCATTGGCGAGCAGCAGCAGCGGATAGACGACGAACAGGACAAGGCCGAGCCCGATATAGATGGCGAGCGCAAAGCTGCCGAGCGCGGACAGCGACTGCCAGCCATAACGCACGATCGCGTTGCCCAGAAGCGCGCCCGACCCGATCGGGGTGAGCCGAATCACCCAGGACAGGATTCGCCGGAAGATCGCGAGCGCCGAGGCGTTGAACGACAGGAAGCCCTCGCCCTTCTCGCCCACGCGCACCGCCGCCACGCCGATCGCGACCGCCATGACGATGATCTGAAGGATGTTGAACGACAGCCCGGTCTTCAGCGCCCCGTTGTCCCCCGCGCTGGTCGATGCGGAGAGGCCGAGTATGTTGGAGGGGATCAGCCCGCGCAGAAAGTCGAGCCAAGAGCCCGCCGTATCGGGCCGCACCGCGCTGCCCGGCGCGACGCCCGCATGCAATCCCGGTTGCAATACCGTGCCCAGCGCCAGGCCGATGGTCACCGCGATCAGGGCGGTGATCGCGAACCAGACAAAGGTGGCGGCGACCAGCCGCGCCGCATTGTTCAGATCGCGAAGCGCCGCGATCGACGCGACGATCGCGGTGAACACCAGCGGCACGACCAGCACCTTGAGCAACTGGACGAAGCTTTCGCCGATGATGCGCAACGCCTCCGCCAGCCCGGCGACGTTCTGGCTTCGCGCGACCAGCCCGAGCAACAGCCCGACGGCCATGCCGACAAACACCTGCGCCCCGAAGGAAAAACGGAATCTCATGCTGCCATAGCTAGCGAGCGGATGAAACGATCCCAACCAAGATTTGCAAGGGGGGAAGAAAGCTGGAGGATCGCCCCGACCCGTTTTGCGGGTCAGGGAGAATGGTGCTGCCGGTGAGGATTGAACTCACGACCTCAGCCTTACCAAGGATGCGCTCTACCACTGAGCTACGGCAGCACTCGCGTCTCGACGCGGGAAGCGCGCCTAGAGACGATCGGGCGGACATTGTCAAGCGCTTGTCGATGGGATTATGCGCAATTCATGGAAAAAGACGAACGCGCGGAACGGCTGGCGGCGTTGCTGCGGGAAAATCTGAAGCGCCGCAAGGCCCAGGCGCGCGGGCAGGACGAAAGCCGGGATGGCGAAGGAGAGGGGGCGGCTTCTCCGACCGGGCGCAACCCTTAACGCCAGGCGAGCGCGGCCAGGATCAGGCTCATCGCGCCCAGTCCGAAGGACAGGAGCAGCCGCAGGCGTCCCCAGCCCGGCATGTCCCGCACCACCGACCCGGTCCGGGTATCGCCCAACGGCGTCAGCAAGAGCGCCGCTCCCAGGATCAGCAGGGCGGCGGACACCGGCACGTCCGCAATGACCGTCGCCAGCAATGCCGCCCACCCGATCAGACTGGGCACCACGGCCACGCCGTAAGGCCAGAGGCGCACTTCGCTGCGCAACAGTGCCTCCATCCACCATAGTCCGCCCAAGAAGGACAGAATCAGTGCGGCATAAAGAGCGCCCGCCATCGCGACCGGCAGGATGAACCCGGCCTCGCTCGACGCCAGCGCAATGCACAAAAGACCAGGCAGCAGGCCCGCGACACCCCAATAGAGCGGCGCGCGCGGCAATGGGCGATGCGTCATCGATACCTCCAACGACGCTACGCAGCGAACGGGGATTGGTTCACACGGCGGCACGGAGACTTGCCGGGCTCCGTTGATGCGGATGGCAAATCCCGCCTGTCCCGACGCATCGAGCACCGTCCGCGTCACCCTTCGGGCATGTTACATCCTCAGTGAGGCGACGTTGACGTGCCCGGCCTTTTGGCCGGGCTCCGGCCGCTATCTCCGGAGTCGCAGATCCCCTCTGCCGGAGCCGCCCTAGCCTGATAAAATATCAACGATGTTGCGATGGCAGACCAAGCAATGGCAGGAATATCAAAATTCTTAAGCCAGTGTCGTAAGTTAAACGATTGATGTTGATTAGTATGCTTTTAACTGTAGCGGTACCATAATGCCGATGGAGAATCATGGAAAGTAACATAGATGATAAAATGGAGGGGATCATCTTGCCGTTATGAAAAATCTGGTTTCGTAAATGCTTGGAAGCCATAGCGGATCTGTAAGCGTCCTTGGTGCTCTGGCGCTCGTCAGTCTGATAGGTAGCGCTGCCCTCGCGGTCGAACTGGGCCAGGGCTATCGGGCGAAGATCGCCTATCCAGGTCCGGCGGATGCGGCCGCGCTCGCCGCCGCCAATGCGTATGTGCAAAATCCCCATGACGCGGTGCTGGTGACGACCGCCCAGGACATCGCCCGTGCCAATGGCATTGCCGTGCAAAAACTGGCGGTGCAGCACCTCAAAAACTACAGCGCGACCGTCAGCGACGCGGTGCAGGTGCGGATCACGATCTCGATCCCGCTGTATTTCGCGCGTGTCCTGACCAGCAACGCCAGCTACGGCGTCACGATAACCTCCATCGCATCGCTGCCGAGCCGGCAGACCGCGCCCTGCATCCTGGCCCTGGCCAATGCCGACGGCATTTCGCTGAGCGGAGGTACGTCCATCAGTGCTCCCGACTGCGCGGTCGTCTCGCAAAGCTCGGTTTCGATCGCGGGCGGCTCGACCATCGGCGCCAAGGCGGTCTCGTCCTCGGCCGATATCGGCCTCAACGGCGGCAGCACGATCAAGGCCGACACGATCACCTATGGATCGAGCATCCGAACCACGGGCGGCAGCAGCGTCACTGGCAAGCAGATCAGGGCCCCCAACGGCGTCTCCGATCCCCTGGCCGACAATGCGGCGCTGGCGGCGGCCTTCGCCAAATTGGGATCCTATACCGCACCGAAGACGGTCGCCGTTCCGGGCGGTGACGATCTGAGCCTGTCCTATTATCCGACCACCATGACCTTCCAGGGGAAGGTGGGCACGCTTTCCGACAGTGTGTGGACCTTCCCAGCGGGCGAATATCATATCGCCAATCTGAACACCGGCTCGCTGAAACTGCGGATTCTCGGGCCATCCGTCGTGACGGTCAGCAGCAGCGTGACCATCGGCGGGGGTGGTGGCCTGCTCCTGCCGGACGGTCCAGTCACCATCAATGCGCCGATCAGCCTGAGCGGCGGAGCGGTGATGGTGATCGGGGCAGGCCGCCATTATTTCGGTCAGATCACGATCGGCGGGGGATCGACCGCCACGGTCGGGGCGGGCGACATGGACGTCAATGGCGCCATACTCGTCGATGGCGGCGACAGTCGCTTCACCGTCGGGGCGGGGGATTATGCGATCGGCAGGGACGGTTCGGGCCGCTCCATCAATCTCTCGGGGGGAAGCGCCGCCCGCTTCTCTGACGGCGCGTTCAGCGTCAGCGGGGGGATCAAGACGGCGGGCGGCAGCAACATCGTCTTCGGTGCGACGGCCAACCACTTCATCAACGGCGATCTCGACCTGAACGGCAGTTCGACGTTCGGATCGGGAATCTACACGATCAATGGCGGCTTCACCAACAATACGGGAGGGACCATGTCGGGAAGCGACGTCTCCTTCATCCTGGCGGGTACGCTGGTGGCGTCGGGGGGCACGTCCATCAATCTCAGCGCGCCCTCAAGCACGTCGTCCCGCGGGATCGCGGATATCCTGTTCGCCACGCGATCCAGTGCGGTCACCTCGCTGGGAGGGGGGACGCAGGATGTCTATTCGGGCATCGTCTATGCCCCCAATTCGGATTTCCAGATGAAGGGCGGCGCGACGGTGGGGGGCGGTTGCTTCTCGCTCGTGGCCAGGACGGTGACTTTGTCGGGTGGGCCGGCGGCGGCGACCGCCTGTGGCAGCATGGGCGGCGGGGCCACCAACACCAGCGTGGGGCTCATCCGATGAGGCGGTTTTCCTTCGCATTCCTCTCTGCGGATCGCCGGGGAGTCGCGGCGATCGAGTTTGCGCTCTGGTCGCTTCTGATCTTCGGCGCGCTGGTCCCGGCGCTTGATTTCGGCCTGTACCTGCTGACGAACGCGAAGCTGAGCGGCGCGGTGGGGCAGGCGTCGATGCTGACCTATAACATGCGCAATGCCAGTAATCTGGATGTCGGCAAGATATCCTCCTATGTCACGGCGGCCAGCGGCCTTCCCGCCGATGGCGTCGTGGTGAGCGTCACATGCAATGGCGGGGCACAGGACTGTTCCGCGCCGGCAGCCAGCCGGGTCTGCGCCTGCGTGTCGGACGGCCCGCCCATCAGCTATCTGCCGACCTCTACCTGCGGTGCGCCATGCGCCAGCGGCGCCACCTCGGGCTTTTACGTCTCGGTCGGCGCGACGTCGCGATACCGTTCGGTCGTCAAGAATCCGTGGCTCGACGGATCGACCATGTCGAACGTCACGACCGTGAGACTGCAATGACGACGCGGGGCGATATTTCCCATGATCGTCGGGGCGCGAGCGCCGTGGAATTCGCGCTGATCGTGCCGGTGTTGTTGGCGTTCGTCTTCCTGTTGATCGAAGGGGCGCGGCTCGAATGGAGTCAGCAGGCACTTCAGCAGGTCGCCTCCGAGACGGCGCGATGTTACGCTCTTGGCGCCCCTGGGTGCGAAACCGCGCAGGCAACGCAGATATTCGCCGTGAAACTCGCGCGCGACCGGGGAATCTCGGTCGCCGAAAACGCCGTCGCGGTCGCGCGGAATCAACGCTGCCACGATGTCGACGGAATGAGCATGGTGACGATCCAGGTCCCGTCCGCGATCGAAACCTCGCTCCTGCCGCGTTCCCTGTCGACCTTGGAAGCCTCGTCCTGCTTCATCGCGCCGTCGTGAAGTCGGTTGGCGACGATTGTCGCGGGTGTTTATCCCGCCCCCTGGCCGTCGATAGGCCCGTTGCCATTATGATCCATCCTGCTTTTAGCCCGATCTGAGCGGACGTTTTCTGGTTCTTTGAGGTCCCAACTTTTGTCGTCCAGCGATGCCGGTCTGCAAAGGCCATATGGCGGCCGCTCAATAAGCGCGCCTTTCAAAAGATCAGTCAGGAACGACCGTTTCGTCCCAAACCTCGCCTATCGAAGGCTTGCCGGCGCAGATGAATGAACGGCGGGTTTAGGGGAGCGCAACGAGCCAGATGAATGCCAGGATGGTGCGCTTGCAGGACCAGCTGCCCCCGAGACGCCCTGCTCCGTCTCGACCTCCGTCTCGACTGGGAACCATCAGCGAGACGGCCGGGCGTTCTCGTTAGGATGGTAAAATAGAAATTTCGAGGCGGAGGCATACCAAAGTTGAACTCAAAAATTCCCCTTGCTAATGCGAACTGGTATCAAGGGGAATGAGATGGATTTTGGTGCGCATGCGCCGGTTATGTGGTGCCGGTTTATATTGGGCTCTCTGCTGGCGAGCGTTGCATTTCCTTCGATCGCGGTGGCACAGTCAGCGCAGTCCGTACCTGCAAAGCGCGGTGAGCAAGAAAGCCGTGCGGCCAGCGACGATCAGTCGAAGGAGCGCGACGATATTACCGTTATCGGGCGCTACACTACCAACGACCGTCTTGATTCTGCTACCGGGCTCGGCCTCACCATCCAGGAGACGCCACAGTCCGTGACGGTGGTGACGTCCCAACGGCTCGACGACCAACAGCTCCGCAGCCTGACCGATGTCGCCAACAATGCCGCCGGCATCTCAGCCAAGGCGTTCGACAGTTCGCGCAACGTCTTTGCGGCACGCGGTTTCGATATCGACAATTACCAGATCGACGGGATGCCGCTCCAGTACATGGCGGCTTACAGCGCCGGCGAGTCCGAACTGGACCTGTCCATTTACGATCGCATCGAGATCGTGCGAGGCGCCACCGGACTTTTGACCGGCGCCGGAAATCCGTCCGCCTCGATCAATCTCATTCGTAAGCACGCCACCAGCGACCATCTGACGGGATCGTTCATGGCATCGGCCGGGCGCTGGAACGATTACCTCGTGCAGGCCGATGTCAGCAGTCCGGTAACTCGCGACGGCAGCGTTCGCGTGCGCGGCGTTGCCCGGTTTCAGGATTCCGACTCCTACGTCGATCTGCTCGGCAACCGGAAGGTCGTGCTCTACGGAGTCGTGGACGCGGACCTTTCGCCATCGACACGGCTCAGTGCGGGCGCCAGCTACCAGGATAACAGCCCGCGCGCGACGCTGTGGGGCGGGCTCCCGACATGGTATGCGGACGGCAGCCGGACCGACTGGTCGCGGTCGAAGACCATCGGTGCCGACTGGACGCGTTGGGATTCGAAGCAACGTACTGCCTTCGTGAACCTCGAGCATGATTTCGGGCGCGACTGGACGCTCCGCCTCTATGGGAACTACAGCAAGAACAGCGGCGATATGCGGCTCCTCTACCTGTATGGCCAACCGGATCGCACCACCGGTCTTGGCCTCGTGCCGATCCCGGCAAGATATGACAGCCGATTGTCGCAACTGGACTTGACCGCCCGCTTGAACGGCACGTTCGAACTGTTCGGGCGCCGTCATAACGTGATCGCCGGCGCGAGCTACGCCAAGCAGAACCTGGATTTCTTTGGATACGATAGCAGTAACATAGCGGCGGCGGGCGACTTCAACGTATGGGACGGCTCCTATCCCGAGCCGATGTGGGGCGTACGCTCGCAAGTGGTCGATGTCAGCACCAAGCAGTGGGGCTATTTCGCGGCGACCCGCTTGTCGCTCGCCGACTCGCTCAAGGTCATTCTAGGCGCGCGCCTGGCCTCATGGGAGCGGAAGGGTGTTTCCTACGGTACGGTCGCCGACTACGGCAACCGGAACGAATTCATCCCCTATGGCGGCATCCTCTACGACTTGACGCCCAATCATACCGTCTATGTCAGTTACACTAAGATATTCCAGCCGCAGGATGCGCAGGACCGCAATGGCGGCTATCTTCCGGCGGTCACCGGGGTCAATTACGAAGCCGGCCTGAAGAGCAGCTTCTTCGGCGGACGGTTAAAGACCGCCTTGTCGGTATTCCGGGTGGAGCAGGACAATCTGGCGCAGATCGATCCCGGCTATCTGATACCCGGCACGATCAACCAAGCCTATTATGCTGCGAAAGGCGCGCGGAGCACCGGTTTTGAGGCCGAAGCCAATGGCGAGATCAAAACGGGCTGGGCTATCAGTGTAAACTATACCCAATTCAAGGTACGCGACCAAAACGATGAAAGGGTCAACAGCAACTATCCCGATCGCCTGTTGCGCCTTTTCACTACCTATGAGTTGCGAGATGGCAGCTTGAAGGGCCTCACGATCGGCGGGGGCGTCAATTGGGAGGGTTCGAGTTACACCGATACGACCAATCCCGTCACCGGCAATGCCGAGCGATTGAGGATCAACAGCTACGCACTCGTCAATCTCATGGCGCGGTATCCGGTGACGGACAAGTTGTCCGTGCAGGTCAATGCCGACAACATTTTTGACAAAAAATATTACTCGCAGATCGGCTTCTATAATCAATTGGCCTATGGCCGCCCGGCCGACGTGAAGGCCACGCTCCGCTACGCTTTCTAAGGGTGCCTCCGCTATCATGCCGCCGCGAGAAGCGGCATGATAGCCGTTTTCGAGGGTTGTGCGTAAGCCACTTTCATGCGGTCGGTGCCCATCAGGGCCTAAGCCAGCTTGAATAATGCCTGCTGTGTACGATGTGCCGCTACTAAAGTCGGCCGATATCGTGTTGGCTTCAACTGTGCCTGTCAAAGGCGCCCCAAACAGGACCCACGCGAGAACCCAGCCGAAAGGCTCTTCCGCCTTGGCTGCCGCCGCTTCCCTTGTGGATGTGCTATAAAAAGGATGGTGCCCCACAGAGGACAAAGCTGGGCACTCAGATTATTGGAAAATCTCGGTTTGGCGCGGCTGATAATGGGCCGTCTGCGGCCAGACAGCTTCTGATCGGCTGACCCGCGACAGCGGACATCAACGGCTTGCGTGGCAACGCTCAATTGGCGGATGGAATACGCGCCAGGGGCTAAAGAACGAGTTATTCAAGGGCGTCGAGGCGGACGCGGGGATGCTCGCCGCCCGATCCGCCCGATCGAAACATGCGACATCACGGAAATATTGCACGCTTGAAACCCCGTCTGGCAAGAGTTGGTTTCTACTCGAAACCAACCTAACCAGACGATGACCGACTTGACGCAAAACTCTCCCGCCGCCGACCCAAATGCCTTGCCCGACCGCAACGGTGGTGGGACCGGCAATGCCGGTGGCACCGAAGTTCACGCGATGGCCATGGTCTTGGCCGCCGTGAACATGATGCGCGGAACGAAAATCGGCTGGCTTGATGGGGTGGCCGAGGATGTGCCCGTCGCCATCACCGCCGAAACCGGTGGACCGGGCGACGATATCGGCCTCGACCTGATCAACGGCGAGAAGGTCGAGGTTCAGTCGAAGAAGAACCTGCAGCGGGGCAAGGACCTTTGGGAGGCGCTCGATGCCTTGGCGCTCGGCATCGAGAAGGGTGTGATCCAGTACGGCGTGCTAGCCGTGACGCCCGACAGCAGCGGATCGATCCGCAACAAGCTGGCCGCAGACATCGTGAAGATCGGTCAGGGGACGCACGATTCGCTCGACGACATTGGCGAAGAGCTGTTGCGGCGGCTGAAAGAGGCGAAGCGCGATCCGAAAACGTGCGCGAGAATCCGTATCCAGACGCTTGATCTGCTCCAAGGGCAGAATGCCGATCGCCGTATCGCCATCGAGGGGCTTCGCGCGATTTGCGCCCAACTCGATCAGGCGGAAGCCGCATACGCCTTCATCTGTCGCGATGCGATTGCCGCCATGCGCCTGCGTGGTCGATGGTCGATACCGACACTGGTCGGCTTCCTGCAGTCCTACGGTATCACGCTCCGCGAGAACGCGACGCCCGCCGGCATCGTCGCCAAGCTTGCGCGATGGTCGGAGGAAGCACAGGCGACCTTCACGCTGCCAGGAGCGCGCAATAGCCTGCCGATCCGCGACATGCTCCCGCCTCGCCTGAGAATCACGACGCGCGAGGCCCCTGAAGCGGTCGACGCGTCAGCGGCGCTCGAGCGATATCACTCCGGCGCGTCCTTTTCGATCGGTGACACACTCATCAATGGCGAGTGGGCCGGCCGCTTCCATCGCCTAAGTGTCGTTGTGGCTGGTCCCGGTCTCGGCAAGACCACGCTGGCGAGCAGGATCGCTTGGGAATATGCAGTGGACGGCATCCCAGCGCTCATCGTCCCGCTAAAGCGCCTCGCTGCCGCCATCGAAAACGGCCTGTCGATCGAGGCCGCCATTGAGCTTCACGGCCTCAGCGGTTCGGCCGTCGATGGTGCCGAGCTTCGCAACGCCAGATCGCGCATGGTGATCATTGCCGACGCTCTCGACGAGGCCGGGAAGCTCCACGACGAAATTGCCAATGGCCTTGTCGGTTATGCCGCCGGACATCCCGAGGCGACGATCATCGTTACGACTAGGCCAATCGGATATGAGACCGGGCGCCTTGCGGAGTGGCGCCATTACCGCCTCGAAGGCCCGGACGAGAAGATGGGCGGCGAAAATCTTGGCCGCCTCATCGCTGCCACCCGCGGCCGGCGCGTTGACGATCGTGACAGCCGCACCATCGCGGATCGCGAGCTTGCGAAAACGGCGGCCAAGGAAGCGATCGCGCGCAGCCCGTTGTTGCTGGGCATGTCGGCGACCCTCATTGCCCGCAACGAGAGGCTGCCGGCCACGCGCCCGGCAATGTACGAAGCGATGGTCGCGCTGTTCGAGGAACGCGACACCACAACGCCCGCCGAAGCGCTCAGCAGTGCAGAGGCCAAGCGGATACTCGACATCATCGGGTGGCACCTGACCGCCGACCCGTTGCTGACCTGGGATAAGCTCGCTGCGCGCGGTCAACAGCAACTCGCCAAGGACCTCGCTAAGCCACCGCTAGCCGTCGCCGCCCTGTTCGAACGAGGCTTTGAACATTGGGAGCGCGCCGGGATCGTCGAGCGGGTACACCATGCCGGCACCCGTTTGGTGACTTTCGTCCACAAGACATTCGGCGAGTTCGCGGCGGCCCGCTTCCTTATCGATATGACCGAAACCCGGCATGCCGAGATGGAGCGCATTGTCGACACCCCGGCACTGGGCGAAATCGTCGCCTTCGCTGGGGCACTGGGGCTGGGCAATGATCTGGCGCAGCTGTTCGTCGGTCGACGGACGGCGGGCGCGCCCGGGCAACTCGAACGCGCTCTCGCGCTAGCCGGCGACCGCGACGCCAAAGTCGATGACGAGAAGGTTCGCGAACTTGCCGTCATCGCTTTCGACATCGCCGCTTCCACCGCCGACGATCGCTTTGTGGTCGGCCTGAAACTTGCCGAACTCGGGGGGCGCCGCCGTCGGATTGTCGGTCCGGTCGCACAGGCCAAACTCGATGACCCGAATGCGGATGTGCGACTCGTCGCTTGGGCAACTGCTGTCGCTGCGGGCGCGGATTATTACGACACCGCTCGCCTCGACGAACAGCTTAGAGCGTTCGTACCGATGATCGTCGGCGCCGAACCGACGCGTCGCGCCGGCATTCGGCCCGCTCCTATGGGTGATGATGTCGAGCTCATCCAGCAAATCGCGTTGGCGGCGCTTCGAGCGAAGCCGGCCAATGAAAGGCAAGCCTTTGCCGACACCATATTGTCTGATCGTCCCTTCACGACCTGGGGATTCACCAGTTTGGTAAAGGCGATACTCGCTGAAGGTGGCGGCAATCTGTCCGAGATAATGTTCGGGCGGAAACGCGGCCAGGGGATTTCGCTGTTCGGGCCGAACGATGCTTGGGACCGAGCGGCCAATCGCGCGCTTCACAGTCTGGCCGTCGCGGCTGCCGATGGCGTAGGCGACGGTGCCGAGCCCCGACATGACGGGCGATTCCCGGAGTTCAGCGCGCTCGTTCAGCTGACCGGGATGATGGAGGCCGATGCCTCAGATGTCGGCAAGTGGGCGAAGCCATTCGATCAGGAGGCGGTGACCGAGGCCGTTCGCGGCCTGATCGCCGCATCGGCGATCGACGCGACACAATTGTCGGTCGAAGCCCGGCAGATTCGTGAGCGCCTCGACGCTAACCGCGAGGACCGTCTGCAAGACGCCCTTGGAAATCCCGATGTGCCCGAGGTGACTTGGGCATCCGTCGCCAATCTGCCTTTCGATCGGGCGAAGATCGAGACCGCTTTCCATCATGGCTCCGCCTGGATGCTTTCGATCGCTGCCAACCTGCTCGCCGTGCTGCCGATGACACGGATCGAGTGCGAAGGGCTTTTGCAGGAAGCTGTCAGCGTCGAGCTCTTCTACGCGTCGCAGGTCGTCGCGCATCACATGCCACCACTAGAATGGCGCGATCTGGTCCTCGAGCGGCTCAATGACGACATCTCCGATGGCCACCATCATTTGCTGGAGGCTCTCGCGACCGCATCGGTAGAGTTGCCCGACAATACGGACGAGGTCATCGAACGCGCCTTACAGGACGACGACCCACGTGTAGTCGAGGCGGCGGCGAAACTCGGCGTTCGCTGGATAGAGCGCGACGGTACGTTTGATGTCGATCTCGCGCTCGCGGCCTTCGACAAGAAGCTGTCCCGCGAAGGGCGGATAGCGGGAACGAGAATACATAGCGACTATCGCTCCGAACTGCTGAAGCTCATGCTGGCGGCGGACGCATGCGACGATATGGCGCTGGAGCCATTGCGCACCGACTCCGATACCAAGGTCCGCGCTATCGCCGAGGCCGAGTTCGTCCGACGCCAAGCGTAATCGACTTGACGAGGAGGGGCGATCGACCAGTGCGCTGATCGCACCTCTCGGGGGCTCGTTATTCGGTAGCGCCGCCGCCGAGCCGTTCTTCGTTATCGCGAAATGTCTGTTCAAACACGCGGAACCCTGCCGCCGGATCGGCAACTGCTCACCACCAGTGCAGCAATTCAACCGACCCCTTTGGGCGTTTGACGTATGAGGCTAAGCGTCTGGAATGGGGCGCGTTGCCGACCACAGAGCCGACCGGCGCGAACAGCGGCTAACGAACCAAAATCGGGCGTAGCCAACACGTTACGTCAACCATAAGAACAGCATATAACAAGCTAGTTTCGAGGTGGCGGCGGTGGCAATTAAACGGACGGTCGCAGCACAGATCGGCGGTGTTGCAGGACCCCGCATGAAGCCACCGAGATTCAAGATGCCGATGATTACGGTGCGCCCGATCCATTTCGAGGATTTCGATGGCCACGAGTTCGAACGCTTGGTGTTCGCCTATCTCGTGAGAGCGGGGTGGCGTGACGTCGAATGGTACGGGCAGACCGGCAGCGATCTCGGCCGCGATATAATCGGCATTGAGCCATTTGATGGCGAGCCCGATCGCCGCACCGTAGTACAATGCGTGAATCGCGCCACGCTGACGATTACGAAGGCGAAGCACGACATGAAGAACGCGGCCGGCCCCGAGAAGGGGAGGCTCGACGCGTTCCTTTTTGTTTGCCGCAGCACCGTCTCCTCGCAACTCCGCGACAAGGTGAAAGGTGCTGCTAAGGCGCTGGGCACTGAACATTGCACCATCTGGTCGGGCGCGGAGTTTGAGGAGCATCTTCGGCTGCGCGCCGAATTTCTGTTGAAGCGGATGGTTGAGGGTGTTCCGTTTCCCGATGCCGGCGAAGGGCTACGTAAGTTCGCTAACCAGTTCGCCGACCTGACCGATGAGGAGGCGCTTTCACTTCTCGGCTTGCCATTCGACAGGCCTGCTTTCTGGACACCGTTCGCCGAAGAATGTCGGCTACCCGACTTTCGGGAGGCAATCGAAAACACGATCGGTGCGCTCAATACGGGTATCTGGAAGTCGCGCGACGGCGTGGAAATCCGACGATTGCCGTCGATTCTGCATATTCAGAATCCGAAGGCGCAGAAGGAGCTCACCGGAATTGTCCGTGACCTCGACGATCTGCGGCGACTCTTCAACCGGCGACTGAAGGATGGCTCGATCGTGCCGTGTCAGTGCAGCGATCCGACCTGCGACGTTTTCCAGTTCTATAACGGCGCGGACCGCGAGCTCGACGACGCACGTCATGCGATCCTAGACAGGGCGCGGCGCACGATTCCGGGGTTCGGCGTGAACATTCGATAAAAAGTTCGCAAATCGTCGCCCACCCACTACTCTAACAAGCCGCTGGCGCGAGCCAAGGCGCGGCTGATCACTGTTCGGCCTCAAGTCACGCCTGGAGTTAGGCTTCCTCACGCGTCGCCGCCGCCCGCCGTGCCTTGCTTCCCGCTGAGCGGGTTGAGATTTCTCATTTTGTCCGGCAGGGTCTGCGCGACCGCTGCGACCGCATCCGTAGTCGCCGACCATGCACGGCTCGCACCGTCCCCAAGTCTCGCGATCACTCCAAGCTCTGACTCCGCCATAACGCCGGCGATGGCGTCGATAGCAAAGTCTTCGCGTTCGTCGATGCGTCCATCGGCCATCGCAATGTCCTTCAAGAATGCGGTCAGCGTTCCGGACATTGCGGTCGCGTTGCAGTCAGGGTTGGCGGCCATAAACTTCGCCAGTTCGCCTGCGAGTTCCTTGATCGTCGCCTTGGCGATGTTTGCCTGAAACACGAACAGTGCCTGTTCGACGTAATCTCGATCCATGCCCCAATCGGCAACGAAGTGATCGACGATAGTCTCGACCTCGCGATCGTCGATGTCACCGTCGATGGCGGCCACTCGGATCGCCAGCCCGCCCATCAGGTCCAGCAGGGCAGCGCCGAGGACGTCGATCGGCGTGTTGATGAACTTCGGTATCGTGTCGACCCGTGATCCGGCATAGCGGCCGAACAGGCGCGTGACGCCGTAATAGGCACCCGCCGACGTCACCGCCGCCGCCACGACCCATCCGACCGGCGTCGCCGCGGTGCCAAGGCCGAGCAGTGCCATGAAGCCGGTCGGCGCGAAGAACGTGCTGGCGACGATCTTCGACGAGGCCACCGCCGCGCCGGTCCCGCCCCAACTGCTGATATCCCACACCTTCAGGACGTTGTTCTTGAGGCGCAGCGAGGTGTACGCGTCCTCACCAATGCCGAGACGCAGCTTGAAGTGTACCGGATCCGCCACCACGCGGTCGATGGTGGCGAAGCCCGCCTTCAGCGTCAGGTCGGATGCATCACCTTCACGCATGATGCGTCGCGGATGCGAAATGGCGTTCCAGCGCGCCAACCCGTGCTCGTAGCGGGGCGTCCTTGAGATCTGCGATCGCGCCGGCAGCCAGACCGAATGCCAGCAATAGCGGCGAAAGAAGCGGGCCGAGCACAAGGCCCAGCAGCGGGATCGACGCGATCAGCGTGGAGACCACCAAAGCGACGATCACGCCGAAGGCGCTGTTCGGAAAGCGTTCGACCAGATCGAAGATGAAGGCGAGGATACGTCGGCCGACGTCGATGACACGACCACCGACCTCTATCGCCATCTCGAGCAGATCGTTCAGCAGCGCCTTTGCATCCGCCGACACCGACAGGCGGTCGATACGGTCGCGAAGCGCGCGCTTCGGCGGCATCGATTCCAGCACCAGCGAATTGGCATCGTCGTCCATCGTCATATCTCCCCTCCGCATACATCATCATGAAGTTGCAGCCGTCGCGCCAGCACGATCATCGCCTCGGTATCGCGACCGCAATAGGCGCGCAGTGCGGCGTCCAGCGCCAGCCGGCGTTCGGCCGTGCAGTCCGCAGCGATCGCCTCGGCATAGGCTTCCTGCGCGCTGCCGCCGTCCTTCACTTCGAGCGTGGCGTAATCCAATTCGGCGGCGATCGTCGGCAGCACGGCCTTGATCGACCAGCTGCCACGCTGGTCGCGGTGATACCAGTTGGCGCGGGTCACTGGCAGCAGGTCGACGACGCGCGCCGCCATCGCGGACAGCGCGTCGGCAAGGTCCGGGAACGCGGCGGCCAGTTCGAGGATGCGCCCCTTTTCGAAGCTGGCGTTGTAGCCGATGACCGCGCCGGTCGGCGGCACCATTTCGACCAGCGCCTCGGCGCACGCGCGGCGCGGATCACCCCCATCAAGGCTGAGGAATTCGCGGTGCATGATGACGCCGTCCGCGGTCTCGACATGGGCAGAGAACTGGAACGGCACTTGGCTGTACGGTCGCGTGCCGATCCAGCGCGGCACTGCAAAGCCGATCGTCTCGAAATCTAGCCAGGTGCGCGGGAACGCCCAGCCGGCCATCGCTGCGCGGGCGCCCTCGACATCGTGATACACCTCGCCTGATACGGTTGCGCGATGTACGCGAGCGTGGACGGCGTTGGTCAGCGCGGCGGGATCGACGGCCAGCAGATCGACGACACCCTGCTCGATCCAACGCTTGCCGCCGCCGTGCGGCAGCACTGTCACCGGCCATTCCGGTCCGGCGGGCAGCGCCGCATGGCAATAGCCGGCGAACTCGCACGGAAACGGTGCATCGCAGTGCGCGCCGGGCGCGTTATCCGGTTCAGTACCGGCCAGCGTCGCCCGCGCGGCCGCCACGGTTTCGCCTCGACTGGCGATGATCGGCTCGGCCTGCGCCATCAGATCGGTGTCGGCGAACAGGCCATCGTAATCGCCGTCGCGTTCGAGGGCGAAGCTGCTGTCGATATGGCGGATCGCGGCGCTGCTGATCGGCACGCCGGCGTTGCGCGCGACCCACAGCTGGGTCGCGAGGTCGCCGACGTGATAGTCCTTGGCCTTGGTCGAACTCTTGACCTCGGCCATATGCCAGCCGCCCGCGTCGTCCGGCTCCAGCACGTCGATCCGGACAAGGACGCCATCGTGTTGCAACGTCGCCTCGAAGATCGGCCGGTCATACCCGTTTTCGAGCAGCGCTTGGGTGGCGGCTAGCGCGGCCGCGAGGTCCGGCTCCGCCTCGACCATCACGCCTTCCGGCAGCAACCCGCACGCGATCGCCCCGACCTCGTGCCCGGTGGCGAAGCGCGCTTCGGCACCGTCGTCCTGTTCGGCCAGCTCCCGGCGATGCACCGACAACCACAGCCGCTTGGGACACTGCTCGAACATCGTGATCTTCGACTTGGACAGGCCGAAGCGGCGCGGGCGATCGGTCATCTAGCGACCTCCGCCTGGCTCAGCAGTCGCCTCAGGTAATCGGACAGCGCGCCGACGATCGCCGGGTCGTTGAGCTTGCGCACGTCGAAGCCAGGAAAGCCGTTCAGTGTCTTCGTGCTGAGTGTTCCGACGATAGCCGCGAGATCGTCATAGAGACGCTGGCGAACCGTTTCGTCTGCGAATGCCGGGCGGTAGATCAAGTGGCCCAAGTAGAGCTGAACCGACCCCTTGCGCTCGCTGGATAGCCGGAAAGGATACAGCGGTCCTCCGGACGTATCGAAGACTGACAGGATCGAGCCCTGCGATGAGGTCACCTCCGCGCGTCCGCCGAGCTGATCGACCATGGCGACGAAGGCGTCGGCGGCGGCAACGGCATCATTGCCGCACGGACCGAGCTTCGCCTCGATCCACGCCTCGCGCGCAATCGGCGGCAGCGTTCCGCGGGCCGCCTTCTCGGTCTGCGCACGCTCGGTTTCACCGATGATCCGTGGCGTCAGTGCGGTCACACCGCCCTCGCTCTCGAACCACGACAGCTCGACCGCCCGCACGTCGGCCTTCATCTGCTCGTTGAGAAACTCGACGATCCGAGCCAGTTCGCGGGGGATGGTATCGGCGACGAAGACCATCTTGATCCGGCCCGCAGAGAAATTGGCGTCGACCTGCTGCCAGAACTCCTCCGGCTCGGTCGTGCCGGCAAGGAAGGTCGCCAGCTCGGCATCGGCGTCGCGCCCCTGCTCGTTCATCGCTGCGGCGAAGCTCTCGGCGATCCGGCCGCCCTGCCAGTAGGCGGTGCCGTTCGCGGCGTAGTCGAGCATCTGGCCGATCACCTCACGCCGCAGCCGCGTGTCGACCGCGCGCTTCAGTTCGACCAGCACCGGCACACCGCTGCGCGTTACGAACAGGTGATCGAGCGACCAGCGCCCACCGCCGTCCTCGCGATCGGCGATCGGCTGCTCACGGCGGATCAGCAGCAATGCACCATCCTGATCGGCGATCAGCTCGGGATGCGCGGCAACCAGCTTCTGCATGAAGTCCTCGCGGCGGGGCTCCGATGGCCGCATCGCGGTGAGTGTACCGGCGGCATCGACGGTGTAGATGGTGGTACGGGACAAGGACGATCTCCGGATCAGGGTTGAAAGCGCTCCGCGAGCGCATCGGCATGCTCGCGGGCATCATCGGTCCAGCCGACGAGCCATTCGCGCCAGGAACAGGCGGCGAAGCGGACTTCGGCATCCGCCACCGACGCGCCGAATTCGGCTATCTCGGCACGATGGCGCTCGATTGCGGAGATCGGAATCGACGAGACGCCGCGGTGAGTAGGTTCCGCGTAGAGATACAGCAGCACCGGCGCCTTGCCGAGGCGGCGTCCTTCGGAGACCAGTCCGAACGCGTGCTTCACCAGCTGCGCGGCATCCAGATGGTGATAAGCGCCATCCCCTGCGCGCAAGCGGTCACGCATCGCAGTGAACGGCGTCATCTGGTCGCCCCATACGTCGCGATCATAGGCATCGGAGAGGTTGACCGTCTTGGCGTCGCGGAACGGTTCGAACCGCTTTGATTCGATGCCGATGACATGGCTGCTGGTCTCGACCGCCGCGTCGAGCCAAGGGTGGCGTCCGCCGCGCCACGGGAACCGCATCTGCCGCTCGACATCGACGCGCACGGCGGGCCAGCCGAGATCGGCAAGGCCCGGGAATGGCGGCAGGTCCTCGGGGCGTTCGATGAACCAGCCGAACGCATTGACGGCCAGCGCCGCGCTGCTCTCCGGGCTGTCCAGCTTGCCGCTTTCGATCTCGTTGCCGCCCGCCTTCGCCAAGGCGGCGCGAACAAGTTTATCCGGCACGCCGGACAGGAAAGTCGGGAAGCGAATCGTCATGCCTATCCTGTCACGACGTCCTGCGACAGGATCGGTCGCATGTCATTTGACGGAAGCATGGTCAGCGTCGCCGCGATGCGTTCACGCATGACCGCGACGAGCATATCTGGTTCTTCGATCACGATTTCTCCGCCCCAGGTGAACAGATGCTCGGCGAGTTCGCGCATGCCGCCGGTGGCGAACCGGACGCGAAGGCTGCCATCGGAAAGGTCTTCGATCTGCTGCCGGGCATGAAACCGCCAGTGCCGCGCGCGGGGAGCGGACGATGCCGGCACGCGCAACACGACCTCCTGCTTATCGTCGCGCCACACCCCGAAACTGTCGGCGAGCCAGACATCAAGATTCCAGTCGTCCGGCGCGCAGCCGGCCGTATCGCTCACCATCACTGCGGTCATGCGGTCGAGCCGGAAATAGACCGGCTGGTCAACGCGGCCGGGCATCTTGCCGAGCAGGTAGGTCAGCGGTCCGTGAACCAGTCCGTAGGGAATCACGCGCCGCCAGCGCGGCTCCGGCCGTTCGTCGGTCGCATAGTGGAACTCGACACAACGACCGCAGAGGATGGCGCTCTGTATAGTTGTGACGGTTTCCGGCGCGACGACGGCAATTGGCCCGGCCGTCACCATCGTTCGCTGGAGCCGGGCGAGAGCATCGAGGTCCGGATCGATCCGCCGCTTCTCCCGGTCGTCGAGCGCGCCCTTCACCTTGGCAAGCAGGCTCGCCAGTTGCTCCGCGCGGGCGTTCTGCCCCGCAAATATGCGCCCATCCACCTCTGCCTGAAGGGCGGCGACCTCGGCGGCGGTGGGCCGGGTGTAGACGCGGCGCAGGCTGTCGCGAATCAGGAAGCGCTTGCGGCGGTCGTCGGCGATTTCGTCCAGATCGAAGTGCCGGGCAATGACGTTCCTCATCCGCTCCGCCGTGCGCCGATTGACATCGAGCCGCTCTGCCATTTCGTCGAGCGTCAGTCCCTCGATTGTTTCGGATAGCGCATGGACAAGTGCGAGCAGCCGGTCCAGCTTGGCCATTCTTTCAGTCATGCGCCCCTCTGCGTCCGCTTCTGTCGCATGTTCATTCCAGCTGACTCAGGTGACAAGAACCAAATCGAATATTTCGCCAGAATGTCGAGGCTTGACGAGCTTCGGATCGCGCGGAAGCATCGCGTCTTGGCACAGCTACGCCGCTAGATTTTTTGGGGACTGGATGTTCACGACAGGATTCATCGTTCGATCACAAGGCCGCCCGTTGTGTGCTGGCCGCCGCACGGATCGATCGGCGACTTGGGTGGGGCACGCCTTGGACGAAACCCTGTTGGCGAATGACCGCGTGAAAATGGTGGAATCGAAGCCGCTGTTCGATGCTGGGGTTTCGGCACCAAGCCGGCTGAGCGGCTTGGCGGCGGGCCACCTCCCTGACACGGTACGCATGTCGCAAGCAGTGCGTCACCTGCACTTGGCCGACCGAAGGTGGTGAGGTCCGTGTCGTTTGGTGTCGCATCGATGACCGAAGAGGAGCGGGCCTATCGCGCATCTTGCGACCCTGCCCACTTGGTCGAAGTGGACGCAGGGGGACGATCGCACCTCCACCTCGCTGCGATGTCCGGCAAGGCAGCCGTGTGCCGGATCTACATCGCTGCCGGCTGTGACCCTTCGACACGGGACAATTCAGGTCGGACCGCTGCGGACCTTGCCAAGGCTGCGGGATATGCTGCCCTTGCCCGTTCGCTGGATGCGCTACCTCCCCGCCGTGAAGCGGCTGGCATCGTCAAGCCGACGTCGACTCGCCCGGAACTGCTGGACGCCGCCGAACAGCGCGGGCTCGTATCCGGTGATGAGCGTGTCATTTCCTCGATCATCGCGAATGGCCGGCTGGGCTGTCGCAACCCTAAAGGCGATACCCCGCTTCATTTGGCCGCTGCGGGCGGCCATCTGACCGCGTGCAACGCGCTCTTCGAAGCGGGCGCCGATCCCGAAGCCCGGAACGACGCGAAGCAGACCCCCGCGGCGATGGCGGCAGAAGCCGGTCATCTTGACCTCGCCCGACTTCTTGCCGGCCCGGAACCGGAACCGGCAGCGCCAAGCCCCTCTCTCTCGGTTCTCACCAAGCTGCAACCGGAGGTGGAAGCGGCGCAGCCGCTCACAGACGCTGGTGTCGACCTGATCGATTTTGACGGGATCGAGGAGCCAGCAGAATATTTCGCGCGGCAGCCGAACGAAATGGCGTCGGCCATTTTCACCGCCATCTCCCCCCGGTGCGGAATGCGCACCGGGGGATTGGAAGAGAATGAAGAATGGGAACTGCCAGCAAGTCTCGCTACGGTAAACGTAGCAGGTCTGTCGCGATCTGAGGGCAGCCGATCCCTTGGCCTCGACGACGATGCGGATTTCTCGCATTCTTCTGCGCGCCGTCGATCGCGACAACCCCGGAAGCTCAGAAATACAAGCTTCGCACTATCCGAGGATGTTGCACAGACTTGGGTGGCCGAAGCCCTTGCCATGGGCACCGTGACTGATCAGGCAATCCGGGATTTGGTAGGCGCATGCCGGGGGAACCCGCATCGGAAAGATATCGAGGGCAACTTGCGCAAGGTGCTCACGGCTGCGGGTATACCCGTGATTCGAGATGCCCAAGATTTTCGGCTCCTTCCCGACGTTGCCCTCGACCTGATCGATGCGACCGTACTGAGTGAGGCAATCATTGCCGCCTGCACCCGTCATACCGTTGTTCCTGGCAGCGCCGCCTTCACTCTCGACCGGGCTAGCGAAGAGATAATTCTTCGCGAAATTGCAAACGCCCGTCGGGATTTGCTGGACGGCATTCTCGACACTCACGGTGTATTGGGCGAGGTCGTCAGGCGCGGCGAGCTTGTCTTGGCAGGCGAGCTTGCACCCGACGACTTCACGGACCTGGGTATCGATGTCGACGCCGACTCAGATGTGGAAGAGTTTCGAGGAAATATTGAAATCCTGCACAATGCGGTCGAGCAGGGTATCGAAAACGGAGGTCGATTCCGGCGAAATGCGATTCAAGCGCTTGAGGACCTGGAAATTCGCCAAGATTGTTTGGTCGAACTTGCGGCCAGCCAAGGCGACACAGCTGGCGAGACGATACGCGGGCTGATGAGCGTCTGCGACCGCGCGACCGAAAAGCTCGTCCTTTCGCATCTTTCATTCATGCGTCGAGAAACAGCCAAGATTGTCAAGGACGATGAGGATGCGGAAGAGCTTTTCCAAGAAGCATATTTCGGTCTTCGGCGGGCGTCGGAACGCTTCGATCCCGAACGCGGAGTTCGCTTCTATTTGTACGCCCTGCTCTGGATCAGGCAGCGGATAAGTCGTTGGAGGGCGGACCAAGGGTCCATGATTCGTGTCCCCGTGCATCGCATGCAACTTTACGACAAGATCAAGGCACATATCGAGGAATTCGAGTATACACATGCACGCTCGCCAACAGAGTTTGAGCTGGCTGAAGCTGCCGGTATCGAGGTCACGACGATTAGGATGCTCCAATTTGCTCTTTCGGACCCAGTTGCACTTCATCGTGCTCTTACTGTGATTCCATCTCAGTCCGAAGGGCCAGACGAAACCGTCGCGAGAAGCCAACTTTCCAGTTTCATCAAACGTGAGCTGAACCAATTGTCGGAACGCCAAGAAGCGATAATCCGAATGCGCTTCGGCATCGGTCGAGAAAGCGACATGACACTTGAGGAGGTCGGCAAGGTTTTCGGCGTCACACGTGAGCGAATTCGGCAGATTGAATCGAAGGTTCTTCAGAAATTTTCACATCCAAGCCGGCAACGCGCCCTGCGCGAGCTTCTCTGAATGGCGCCCACGAGAAATGTCCCGCCGGCTGCCGGCGCTATGCTCGAGTCACTTCGCGGGCTCGGTTACACTACGGCAACCGCAATTGCCGATCTGGTAGACAATTCCGTCAGTGCGGACGCCGGTCAGGTGGACGTGCTGTTCGAATGGAACGGTTCGGACAGCTGGATCAGGATCGGTGACAACGGCCGTGGAATGAGCGACGCGGAACTCGAAGCCGCAATGCGGCTGGGCGCGCGTGATCCGCGGGCACAACGGCGTGCCGATGATCTCGGCAGATTTGGCATGGGCCTGAAGACGGCAAGTTTCTCGCAAGGGCGAATACTGACCGTTGCGACCACCAAGGCCGATCACGAGCGAAGCTGCCTTCGCTGGGATCTGGATCAGCTCGGCGGCGCAGAAGGAAGCTGGCTGCTGCATGAGGGGGCGCGGTCCGGTTCGGAAAGTCGCATTGCCGCCGGACTGACCGGCGAGACGGGCACAGTTGTTTTATGGGAAAACCTCGATCGAGTCGTGACGGACGGCTTCACCGCGCAGGACATGATTGATCTGATCGAACAGGTCGAAAGTCATCTTGCGATGACGTTTCACCGGCTGATTGATGATGGGTTGAAACTCCGGATCAATGGTCGGCCCGTACAAAGCTGGGATCCGTTTCTTACAGGCCATCCGGGGAAGGCCATGGAAAGCGTGGAGTACCGCCTGCAGAACGCAGCAGGTGTTATGGCGCAGTGCCACGTCCTTCCGCACAGGGATTTGCTGAAGCCTGCCGAATACGAGGCGGCAGCCGGCCCGGTTGGCTGGCCCGCCCAGGAAGGGTTCTACATTTACAGGAACCGTCGCCTGCTTCTCGCCGGCGGATGGCTGGGACTGGGCGACCGCGGACGACGCTGGACACGCGACGAGGCTCACCGCCTTGCGCGTATACGCCTGGATATCCCGAACACGGCCGACGCCGAATGGAAGATCAATATACTGAAGTCGACGGCCAGCGTGCCGGTCCGCCTGCGAACGCAGCTTACGCGGCTAGCATCGGAAACCCGGGATGTCGCCAAACGGGTCTTTGCGCATCGCGGCCGGCTGACCACCGGACGGGCAGAGGCCAGTGGCGGCATCCCCGACGTATGGGCTGTGCATCATTCTACGAAGGGCAATTCGTACCACATATCCAAGCAGCATGATCTGGTCGCCTCGATCCTAGACCGCGCGGGACCGCTGAGGTCCGACATAATATCCCTGCTCAGTCTGATTGCCGAGACCGTGCCGGTGCAGAAAATTTGGCTCGATACCGCCGAGCAGACCAACGTGTCCCGGGGTGGCTTTGCAGCGGCACCCGACGAAATCGAGACGACACTGAACAGTCTGTTCGAAGCTCTGGTCGAATTTAGAGGACTTAGCCCAGATGAAGCGCGGCTGCGGCTTTCTCGCACGCCACCGTTCGACCAGCATCCCGATATTGTCCAAAGAATTGGCGGAAACAGCGAATGACGACAACAGATCAGCGGGCCTTCGACTCGATCTTGAGCATGGCACAGAATCTCCTTCGACGCACATCTGCCAAGACGGGCGACGCAATCACGCCCGAGATGATCGATTCCGAGCTCAACAAGCTCGAGGCGATCATGGAAGACGACTTCGAGTTGGTGGAGCGTGACCGGCTCGTAGACGAACTGATCCGTCGTTACAGCCACACGATCGGCCGTAACGCGACCCTTTCCGACGACACCGATCACGTTCCCTGGCTCACAGCGGAACGGAAAAAGGACTGGCTCTACTGGCGCCGATATTCGGAATACATGGAAGCAAAGATTCCGCTTGTCGCGCTCGATGCGCTGGATGAGGCCACCGACGAAGTTCTGGGGCACCTCGAAGATCCGAGACGCACCGGCACATGGGACCGGCGTGGACTGGTGGTAGGTCACGTCCAGTCTGGCAAGACCGGAAACTACACGGGGCTCATCTGCAAAGCGGCCGATGCAGGATACAAGATAATAATCGTCCTTGCTGGGCTTCACAACAATCTGAGGGCGCAGACGCAAATTCGTCTTGATGAAGGTTTCCTCGGATTTGCCACCCTTGCGAATGCTGACGATCTCCCACCCGTTGGTGTGGGTCTTATTGATGCAGACCATTCGATCCGGCCGAACTATGCAACCAACCGCACGGAGAACGGTGATTTCAACAAGCAGGCTGCCGCCAAGCTTGGGGTTACTCCTGAGCAGAGACCGTGGTTGTTTGTTATCAAGAAGAACAAGACGGTCCTCGAACGGCTGCTCGGCTGGATTCGAAACCGGGTTGCGGACTACACGGATCCGGTGACAGGGCGGAGGCTGGTAACCAATCTGCCGATACTGGTGATCGACGATGAGTCGGATCACGGGTCGGTCGATACCGGCGAGGATGTGCTTGACGAGAATGGCAAGCCGGATCTTGAACACCAGCCTACCACCATCAATCGGCTGATCCGGTCCGTCCTGCATCATTTCGCCCGGTCGGCATATGTCGGCTACACCGCCACCCCGTTCGCGAATATCTTCATCCACGATAAGGGTGCCACGGAAGAGCATGGCCCTGATCTTTTCCCGTCGGCGTTCATCACGAACCTTGCTGCCCCGTCGAACTATATCGGCCCGGGAAGGGTCTTCGGCTCCGCGTCGTCGACTGCGGCAGACCTGCCGCTGACGAGAGCGCTTACCGATGCCGAATACAGTTCGTGGATGCCGCAACGGCACAAGAACGGTTACCGCCCAAGGTGGGACGGGCAGGCCAAGTTGCCGGATTCGCTGGAGGAGGCGGTGCGCTCGTTCATGTATGCCTGCGCCGTCAGGAAGCTCAGGGGACAGGGAAGCCGTCACGCCTCGATGTTGGTTCACGTGACACGTTTCACGTCCGTCCAAGCAGAAGTGGTGTTGCAGGTCGCCGAGTATGTCAGGCAGTTGAAGGGGCGTTACCAGCGCGGCATCGACCTGACTGATACCGAGGCCCTGATGCGGGAGGAGTACGAGAGCCGCTTCCGGCCGGGCATGGCCCGTATCCGGGCGGATCTAGTTGAGGACGAGAAGCTCAAGGATTTCGACTGGTCACAGGTTCGGGACGTGCTTCCCGACGTCATCGCCGATATCAAGGTCAGGGAGATAAACGGCACAGCCAAGGATGCCCTCGACTATGCAGAAAATGAACAGACGGGCCTTAAGGTCATAGCCATCGGTGGCGACAAGCTTGCGCGCGGCCTGACCCTGGAAGGCTTGTGCACAAGCTACTTCCTGCGCAGCGCGCGGATGTACGATACGCTCATGCAGATGGGTCGCTGGTTCGGCTACAGGGACGGCTATCTCGACGTCTGCAGGCTGTATACCACGACCGAACTTGTGGAGTGGTTCGGCCACATCGCCGATGCCGCCGAAGAGCTGAGGCAAGAGTTCGACAACATGGTGGCCGCCGGGGGCACACCCAAGGACTTCGGGCTTCGCGTCAGGTCGCATTCCGTCTTGACGATAACGTCCCGGGCGAAAATGCGAAACGCGCGGCCCGTATCCTTCACCTACTCCGGCGACCTGCTTCAGACGATCGTGTTTCCCAACAGGGCAGACGAGATCGCGGCCAATTTTGCCGCGACCGAACGGTTTGTCGCGAGGCTCGGACCTGCCCTCGACCTCGCCGACCAGCATTACGTGCCGGAGGGCCAGAGATGGGCAGGCCACATGTGGCGGGAGGTTCCCTCGCAGCAGGTTACGACTTTCCTGCGGGAATACCGGACACATCCTGCAAGCTTCCGGATCATGAGCCCGCTGATTGCCGATTTCATCGATGAGATGAACAAGGACGACGAGCTCACGAAATGGACCGTGGCACTGGTGTCGAAGGACAATCCCGGCCCGGAGGACAAGCGCCTGATCGCCGGCCTCGAAACAGCCATGCTCACCCGCAAGAAAACCGTGGACCATGAGGATCGCTACTCCATCAAGACGCTGATCTCGCCTCGCGACCAAGCGATCGATCTGACGAAGGCGCAATGGGAGGCCGCGCTTGAGCTGAGTCGCGAAACTTGGCGCCGCGATGCGGAACGGAACGACGGGCGGGAAGCGCCGGCTGAACCGAGGGGGCCTGCAATCCGGAAAACGCTCGGCGAGGGAAATCCTGCAACTGGCGTGTCCGCACAGCCCGAGCGTGGACTGCTTCTCCTGTACCTGCTGAATCCGGCCGATAGCGGTGTTGACGCGATCAGGGATGCCGATCCGGTGGTTGCCTTTGCTGTCAGCTTCCCTGGCAGCAGTTCGACACGAAGGGTGAGCAATGCCGCCTATATGGGCAACAGCGTGATGTGGGAGGCGCTCAATGCCTGGGTGGACTGAGGATGGGCTGATCCGATCTTGGCGTGCCCTCGCCGAGCCGCAAGGCGACGAGGAGTGGCGTCTGGTGAGCCTGACCACCATCGGTCTGGTCACGGTGCAAGCGGGTCGTCACTTTCCCGACAGCAGGGAAGCGCTGGTCGTAGCCTTTCCGTCCGGTTGGTTTGGAAGATCGACCAGCCTTCCGGATGGTCGTGGCTTCGAAGCGGCAATGATTGGGGGGCATGCCGCCTTCATGGGCAAGGACGTGGTCGCGCTTATCCGGCGCGTCGAAGGCGCGTTCGACATATTCGCCATCATGGCGGTCGACCTGCTGCGATTTCTGGATGACCGGAAGATGCAGGACGGCCGGGCGCTCGTCGCGGCATTCCTGCAGCGTGTACGGGAGTGGCAGGCCTTCATGTCCCGCGGCTCCAGACCGCTTTCGCAGGAAGCACAGGCCGGCCTCTACGGCGAAATCGCCACCTTGCGCCTTCTTGCCGATGTAATGCCCGGCAGCCTTCCTTTCGATTCATGGAAGGGACCGATGCACTCGGCGCAGGATTTCCATCTTGGATCAGGCGCCCTTGAGGTGAAGACAACTTCGACCAATGACTCATTCAAGGCGCGGATCAACAGCATCGAGCAGCTCGATTCCGAAA
The DNA here is from genome assembly GCF_965112005.1 of Sphingomonas sp. Marseille-Q8236. NCBI lineage: Bacteria > Pseudomonadati > Pseudomonadota > Alphaproteobacteria > Sphingomonadales > Sphingomonadaceae > Sphingomonas > Sphingomonas sp. Marseille-Q8236. Next base: position 695,403 of record NZ_CBCOPO010000001.1, on the reverse strand, counting down.
GGCAACCGATGTTCGTCGGCGCGGTCCGTCTGACTGACGACCCGGCCGGCATCAGCTTGTCGTCGCTCGTCGCTGTCATGCGTGACCTTGCCGACGATCGAGGCCGGCGGAGGGCGTTCGACGCAATGCTGGTCCTCGCCGGATATTACGACGAACACGCTTCGCTGTACGAACGCCCTTTCAACGTTAGCGAATTCAGATGCTTCGCAGTTGACCAGGAATTTCCCGCGCTTCGTCGGGCAGCCCTGCCAGCTCAGATCACTGGCGCAGCATATACACTAGACCTGAGTTCCGTGCCGCAGGCGGGTATGGAACTTCCGGAAGCCCTGTCCGCGCTGGGAATCGTTGAATGAGCATCGAAGAATTCCATCGTAACCTGCGTGCCGAGTTGCAGGCTGTCGTTGCTGAGAGACTCAGTAGCGATGAAGGCAGCTTCCCGTCCGAGGAACTCATTTACGCTGAACTTGCGATGGATCAGATCGCAAATGCCAATATCTGCGAGTCGCCGACCGTCTGCCACTGGACCGGCACAATCGGAAACGCACGATTGCGGATCACAGGATACGCACAATCTGCGGACGAAACCTGCCTCGACTTGTTCGTCACCCGTTACTTTGGCACCGACGAGATCGAGACGCTCCGTGACGCGGAAGCGGCGTCCACTGCGAAGGAGGGTATCAAGTTTCTGTTCGAAGCCGCCAGCGGTCGGCTCGGCACAAGGATTGAAGCAAGTGGCGAGATCTACGAGCTAGTCCTTTTCATAAGAGAGCAATGGTCGAGCCTCCAGCAACTGCGTATCTTCGTAGTGACCGATGGTCTGACAAAGTCGAAGCGGTTCGCACCGAAGGAGGTTCAGGGGAAGATCGTTGCGATCGAGGCTATGGATATCGAACGGCTGTATCGGCACACGTCCGGCAAGCCGCGCGAGGAAGTTTCGATAAGTTTCGAGCAGACAATTGGGCGACCACTCCCGTGCATTCATGTGCCGGACCCGGACGCCGATTACGAGTATGCACTAACCGCGATCCCCGGCGAAGTGATCCGCGAACTATACCTTCGCTATGGACCGCGATTGCTGGAGGCGAATGTTCGTACGTTTCTTGGCTATCGAAGCAGGGTCAACCAAGGAATCGCGGACACGCTTCTGCGGGAACCCGAACATTTCATGGCGTTCAACAACGGACTCGTCATGGTCTGTGACAGCGCGCAGCTGAGCAGATGCGAGGACGGCGGTCTCGGTTTCTCGTTGATGAGCGGCCTTCAGATCGTAAACGGCGGACAGACCACGTCGTCGATCTTCTTTGCCTCGCGCGACCGCAAGGAAATCGACCTCAGCCATGTGATGGTTCCGGCAAAGATCATCATCCTCAAGGGTGAGGACGATGATGCGCGCGAGCGACTGATCGGTAACATTTCACGGTTCGCGAACAGCCAGAACGCAGTCAAGACATCGGACCTCTCCGCCAACAGGCCGTTCCATGTTCAGTTAGAGAAGCTGTCGGAGGAGGTCTGGTGTGCCGATGGAGCAAGCCGCTGGTTCTACGAAAGAGCAGCAGGAGCCTATCAGGTGCGGCTGCTCCGCGAGCGCACGGACGCCAAGCGGCGGGAATTCCAACGTATGGTTCCGACGCGGCACAAGCTCTCGAAGAACGACATTGCGAAGTTTCACGAAGCGTGGAGGGGCCGGCCAGCGCAGGTCGCCCTTGCCGGAGAGAAGAACTTCGCGGCGTTCATGTCGGCGCTTGACGAAAATCCCGAGCTTGTACCCAACCCGCTCACTCCCGATTGGTATCGTGCAATGATCGCGAAGGTGATCATTTTTAGGGCGATCGAGAGCGCAATCAAGAAAAAGGAGGCCAAGGAGATTTTCCGCCAAGGCTGGGTCAACATCACGACGTATACGGTTGCTGCCTTGTCGGAAAGGCTTGCCGGTCAGATAGACTTCGATCTGGTGTGGCAGCAGCAGACCGTATCCGCTCAATTCATGCGCCTCCTTTGGGACTGGGCAAGGGTCGTGAACACGACCTTTGAAAAGATTGCCCCCGGCCGACAATTTTCGGAAGTAGCCAAACGGGCTGACACATGGAAAGCGATCAAGGCTGCCAGCTTCCCCGAACCACCAAAAGGCATTCCGGAGTTGGCCGAGCGTTGACCTGTTAGATGCTGCCGTCGATCAGATCGTGCACGACCTGTGCTATCTGTCGTGCGAGCAACGCCGGAACGGCATTGCCGACCTGTCTGTATTGTTCGGTCCTCGGTCCACAGAAGAAATAGTTGTCGGGAAAAGTCTGGAGACGGGCAGCCTCTCTCACTGTCAGTGATCTGCACTGCGTCGGGTCAGGATGAACGAAATAATGCCCGTCCTTCGCGATATGGCTTGTTACCGTGGTCGATGGCCCCCTTGCCAGTTGAACACGGAACCTGTCGGCAAACGCGCCGGTCTGCCGGTTAGCGTGATGTGGCTGAAGGTAGTCCGGGAACTCGACAAGGCTTGGCGATCGCTCGTTGATCTGGCCAAAACCCGCTGCAAATAGATAGCGTCCGATATCTGCTGGAATATGTCCTCGCGTTTCGTGATCGAGAAGCACGTCCAGTTTCGGATCCTCGAGCCAGAGCGCAAGAGGGGCGGAACAGATCGGTGAAGCCTGCCGGCTGGTAGCGCGGGTGAGCGACTGTGCTGGACAGGAATTCGCCACATTACGAAATTCGGCCCGAAGTTCTGGAGAGAGAGCAGAGTCGTTTGCCAACTGCTGAGCCCAATTGCCAACAGTTTGTACCCATGCCGTCCCGGTGTCATTCCGGCTGAGACCGCTTCGCAGTTTCGGCATGTTGCCTATTGTCGATATCACCGAGTTATCAGCCGAGGGTCGCGTTCGGACGAGCAGGGGGCCTGTGAAACGGCGACCCCGGGCGACGTCGGATCGCAGGCCTACGATGATTACTCTGTGCCTTGCCTGGGGAACGCCGTGTTCCTCGGCCCGCAGGACAAATTCCCGCGGATGGCGGTCGCCCAGAAGGTCGCCTTCCGCTGTGAGCGGAAGCAGCACATAGCCGTCGCCGGCGCCGCGCAGATCGTCGAACACCCTGTCCGCTATTGCCCCGCCGGACACCCGACTCGACAGCATCCCCTTGACGTTCTCCATGACGAATACGGCCGGCCTGAGGCGATCGAGTATCGAGACATATTCACGGTAAAGGAAATGCCGGTTGTCGCTCTCCGCGACATAAGCCCTGTTCCCCGCGTTGCGGGACCTGCCCGCCAATGAATATGCCTGGCAGGGCGGTCCGCCGATGAGGATCGTGCGCCCAGCGCATCTCTCCCGCGCTTTGTCGAGTGTAGTGGAAAGGCTCTCGAATACACCTGGCAAGCCTAGTTCAAGTTGCTGCGCTTCCTCGAGCGCATGCTTCCAGTTCGCCGGATGAAGATTGCCCCAGTCCGGCAAAGGACGCATGTCATTCAATGCGTCGTAATAAGAGGAAGGAAAACCGCCTTCGAAGCTGCGCAGAAAGGCACGCAGCCGAAGAGTCCGGATCGCGTACGGATCCTTCTCGACCGAGAGCCTTATCGTCATCGGATTGGCCGTTTGACGCCCGGCCGTAGCGAATCCCTCACCGAGCCCGCCGGGACCGGCAAACAGGTCTATAATTTCAATTGCGCCGCTCACATGGCCTCCCTGAGAAAGTTTCCTATATGTTTTCCGGTGGCCCTGACCAGGCCGAAACCGCTGGAGCCTGCCGATTGGCCGACATAGTTTCACCGGAAACCCGGTCCCGGATGATGTCGGGCATCCGGGGACGGAATACGCGGCCCGAACTCGTCCTGAGATCCGCATTGCATGCGCGCGGGTTCAGGTTCCGCCTTCACGTCCGGGACCTTCCCGGAAAACCCGATCTGGTGTTTCCGAAACATCGTGCCGTCATTCAGGTGCACGGATGTTTTTGGCATCGTCATGGCTGCAAGAAGACAACCAACCCGTCGACGAATTCCGAGTTTTGGGCGTTGAAGTTTCGCCAAAACGTTGAGCGCGATGTAAAGACCGAGGCCGAGCTTGTGGAACTGGGCTGGCGCTTCGGATTGGTCTGGGAATGCGCGTTGAGTAAAGATACGGAGATTACGACAGTAGATCGGGTGGAGCAGTTTTTGCTCTCCTCGTCGATCGGACGATTCGAATGGCCGTTATGTTTGCCGGAATGAACAGCATCGCGGACTATTGTCCTGTCACCGCCTATTGATATTTTGTCGGTCCGTATTTTCGAAAGGATTTAATAGTCTGAACGAAGCTAACTGCGTTGACCAAGCGGACATCAATCTCCGACCAAGCGCGGTAGCAACAGACGACTGTCGTCCGAAAATACGAGCCTGATCCCTTCTTCATCTGCAACCGCTGCCACGGGCCGATCAACCGCGAAAACCATGGTAGGTGTCGGGAACATCAACCAGACGGCGCTAGTCATGGTGGCGAAGGTCGCGACAATATCCGACAGATCCGCGCCGTTGGCCCGCAGGAACTCGTAGAAGGCGAGACGCGGATGATCAGCGACGAGGCCCATATGGTCAAAGCCCTGCTGGACACCGCTTGCGATGATCATATCGAGCATGGCCCGATGTGCATCATACCCCAGCGCCGCGCTGGCCAGCCGCCATACCGCATCCCGTACAGCGGTGCCGCGGCCCTTGTCCCATAACGAATGCCCGTAACTGGCGGCGCTGCCGTTCAGCCTTACGGTGGTTTCCTGATCGAAGTTGAAGAGCGGTCGATCTCGCAGATCACGTGCGAGATTGCCGTAGCCGATCTTCGCTGCAGATCGCGCGTCTAGGGCAGCGCTGGGGCTTGCGAACCAGGTTACCGGCGGAGGACTGGACCAAGGGCGGCAGGCCTTCATGTGCCCAGCAATCGCCGCACCGGCAGTGGCGCGATCGGTAGGATGCGTCGCGAGAACGTCTGCTGCGATGGCTGCGGCGCGGGGCAAGAAATGCTCCAAGGCGCTGGCGGGAATGCTCAGCGGCTGGACGGGGACGGGCAAGTCCCATTCGTCAGTGTCCCAGATCGTATCATCGAATGGGGCATCCGCGTGGCTGCCGAACGATTCGCCGTCACCCCAGCGATCGCCCATCTCGAGCACGCCAGGCGCGCTGATGCGAATGCGAACCCCTTCAAGGCTGCAACCCCAACGGCCAAAGCCGAAAACCCCACCGTCGCCATCAACATCAGGATCGCCGATGAGAGGGCGAAAGCGCGCAGAGCCGAGGGGAACGCTGTCCTGCGTGCCATCGAAAGCGCTTGGCCTGAGGTAAACGCGCCGGCTCCCACGCGCATCCATATCAGCCAGGAATGCAAGGATTGCTTCGCGGTTGGCGTAATCGTTGCGGGCGGGAACGCCCCGCAGTTCCTCGGGACGATCAGTGGGTGGCCCGAACCATTCGACAGCGGCCTGAAGTGCGGCATGCCCGCGCAACGTTCGCGAACGGGAGCGTGTCACGTCGCCCCCGGTTCACGCGCTTCAGTCATGCATTCTGGCGTTGAAAGGCGACATCGCTTGCCGCAATCAGTTTTGTTCACGCCAGCCGCGACGACGATCGGCAATAGGAACTGAACATCCTTCTGGTGCATGTTAACGGGTGCTAATTCTGCGCTCGGCATCTGGCAATATAGCGCATGACGCGATGGCGAATGACAGATTTTGATCGTCGCCTTTGTGGTGACACCATCAGATTCGTTGCCGGGCCAAGGGCGTGACTCATGCGCAATTACATCATCCGCTGCCGCTCAATCTCGTGCAGCGGCAAACGTAAAGCCGCCTGCTTCAGGCGTGCCTGCGCCCGCTTGATGCCAGCGGCGCGATCGCCTGGGTCGCCGGCAAGCGGGATGAGCGCGTGCCCGTCGAAGCTGAAACACACGTTGGCATCGTCCGTCAGCAGGTAAAGCGGACTGTCATGGGTGCCCGCCCAGAAGCTGCAGCCGGTCCAGAGCTTCGCCTCATTGTCGCGCATCTCCTCGACGAACACCTCCACCGGCCCCTTCCACTCCCGGCCGGGAATGAACCCGAGGCCGACCACATCGAACCTCGAGTCCGGACTTGGCAGGGTGACACGCGCTCCCACCGATGCAGGATCGGCTGCGAACGAGCAGCGCCGCGGGTTCGGTTTCAGCGGGGTCGAGAACATCCGCGCCATCAACATGCCGGCCGCGATGGCGAACTTCTGACCGATCTGGTCATCGATATTCCTTTTCATCGTCATCCTTTTCATTCGTCAGGCCGCAGGCATCGCCGCACGAGTTTTGCTCTTATCCGGTGACACCGTGCATTCGGTCTTGAGGCTGCGTGCCAGCCACCGGAATGTTGCCGCGTCCGTCATGGCCCGGTCGTCGACCATGAAAGGCGCGGAAGTCCGACCCTTCACCTTCGCCAGTCCGCACGTAGCGCGCCATGCGCCTTCCAGCCGAACCTGGCTGCCTGCATAGCCCGCCCAGGTCGGCATGCGCTGACCATGCCGGGCTCCCGACCGGAAACGCCGCGCGGGCACGATCATGTGGACATGGGGCGCAATGGCCCAGCCGCCTTCCGGGGCAGCAAGCGCGTGTACCGCATAGGCCACCGGGGCACCCAGGCGGACGAGGTTTCGTTCGGCGAACGTGGTCGCCAGCCATTCCCACCAGCGTTCATCGAGTCCCGCCGGCAACTCGGCCAGGATGTGCCACGCGGACACCTCGGTCGGATCGCCGGTGGCGGCCGTGGCCGCGTCGACCCGATCCCAGATTGCGTAATCCTTGGCCGCCCATCGCGGTGCGCTGCCGGGCAGCAGCAGCCCGGAGGATCGCAGGTCGTAGGTCCGCTCGCCGAACCAGCGCGGCATCGCGCCGAACCGGTCGCGCCCCACTCCATCGCGCCAGATATACTGCACGTTCGCCCGCGCCGTGCGGTAGGCGGGCTTGCGCCCGACCAGCCGCCATTCGGCGCTGACCGGCCGGATGGTGAAGTCGATCCGGCGGTCCGGGTGACCAAGTCCCTGCTCGTCCATCTCGGCGTCGGCATCGTCGTCGCGGAACAGGGTGCGGCGGGCATGTGCCACGTCGGCCTTGGTAATGAACATCGTCGCAATCTCCGTAAGAACGCCGACGCCGCCCGGGTCAGGGGCGGCGTCGGCGATGATCATCATGATGGCGGGCGGCGCCCGCAGGCTCGTCAGGACAGGCGAACCGGTGCGTCGACAGGCGCGTCGGACGCGGTCCATTCGCCACCCATCGGCATGAAGCGGTTGCCGTCGAGAAGTTCGGCATCCCGGCCATCGGCGGCATCGCGGATACGGGCGGCCGCCAGCCGTGCGCCCCGGGCGAAGTGATGCGGCACCCCATGGCCACGCTGCAGCAGGCCGCGGTCGCCGACCCAGACCGTCATCTTCTCCCTGGTCGACACCAGGGCAAGCGGCCCCTCCTCCAGCATGTAGGCGGTGCAGCCGCTCAGCACGTCGACGGACAGCACGTTGCGCAGCACGACGGTGTAGCTTGACGGCCTTTTGGCGTTCGTGTTTGCCCAGTGCGCGCAGATCATGTCGCGCTCGGCCTCCTGGGCGACACGGGCCAGTTCCATCCCGCGCTCGATGCCACCTGGGCCGGTCGCGCAGAACAGGATGCTTTCGTTCACCGGCCTGAACGTCGGCACGCCCGCGAGCGCGCGCAGGGCGAGCATCCAGTTCTGGTGCCGGACCTGCATCGGCAGGGTCTTGGTCGTCGTCATCTCATCACTCCATTCTGGTGACGGCCTGTGGCCGGAGCATTTTTCCCGTTTCCCACGGTGCTCATCATCCTCATTCCCGAAGGGCATCAGTTGACCGTGCGGGGCACGTGTCGCGCGGACACCGCCACCACCGCCTCGATCGCGCGGCGCAGCCGGCGGACGGAGCGGGTGTTGCGGAACAGGCGCAGCAGCGCCGTCTCCGCCGCCGCCTCGATACGCGGCAGCGCCGATGGCGGCAGGCCGACGTCCCAAGCGACGGCACGCCAGAGGCCGGCCAGAACCACTTCGGCATGGTCAGGACCGGGGCCGGTCACCTCGACAACATCGACCCGCGACAGCAGCGGCGCCGGCAGGCGATCCACCCGGTTGGCGGTCAGGATCCAGTTGACATGGGAAAGGTCGATCTCGGCGGCGAGGCAGCCGTCAAAGTATCGGCCGGCGGTGGATCGTTCGAGCAGGCCGAGCAGCGTGCCGACCGGATCGCCCATGTCGCCGCACGCGGCCTTCTCGACCTCGTCGATGACGATGACGGGGTTGGCGCATTGTGCGCGCAGCATCGCCATCGCCGGGAAGCACGGCTGGGCGTGGCGAAATCCGCGCGGGTTACCCGCCAGTTCCGAATTGCCGCTAACCCCGGCCAGCGACAGGATCGCGCTGCCGCAGCCCGACAGTTCGCCGATCCGCCGCGCCAGATGCGTCTTGCCTGCACCCGGCGGCCCGACGAGCAGCAGCGGACGGAATGCCAGCCACGGTCGCCCAACCCACAACTGCATCGCCGCCTGATCGGCGATGCGATCGATGGCGTTGCCCAGCCACGGCGCTTCCGCCCGGAGGGTCGCGGCGAGGCGCGGCTCATCGCTGCCATTGGATCGCGGCAGCGTCGATGCGCCGGCCAGCGGCAGCGGGGACGTCAGCTGCTCATACAGGTGCGGGATCGACGCGATCCATTCATTGGCCTCGTTGCCGTCAAAGGGGATCGACACGCAAGGGCGGACATGCGGCTTGTCGAACAGCACCATCATGCGCGCACCTCCGCGTCCGGCGTGGTCAGCCAGGCATCGGTCGCCGCGATCAGCGAATCGCCATCTTCGCGTCCCTTCAGCCACAGCTGCCATGTCGCCTTCACGCGCGCGGCGAGGTGCTGGCGTATCGCGCCGTGGCACCCGGTTCGATGCGCCTCCGCCAGATCGGCGGAGCTCATCGGCACGAACACCGCACCGGCCGCATGGGCCACCGCGTCGAACGACGTCGCGGCGTATCCGCCATAGCCTTCCGCGACGTCGATCACGTCGCCATCGAAGGCCAGCTTTAGCTCGCGCAGCAGCCGCGCGGCCGCCACCGTGTCCCGCGCGGTATCGCAGGCCGAGATAAGCGAGGGCACGACGATATCCTCGGCGCGCCACAGCAGCAGACGTGCGGGGGGAACGTGCAACCGCTCGGCGAGCCACGTCATGGTTTCGTGCGGGTCGTCGGTGACGGTGGTGCTGTGCGCTTCGAGATCGAAGCCGAGGTCGCCGAAGCGGTAGCGCACGGTGAGCGTGGCCGCGCCGACGATGAGCGTGCGTGCAGGCCGGGTCGACAGGCCGGGCTGATGGATCCACGCGGTCGCGAGGATGACGGTATCGGTGTTCATACAGGGTCCTTCAAACAGAAACGACCCGGCCATCACGGGGATGGCCGGGCCGGCGGTGCTGGCGATGCGGGTAGCGGTCAGGCGGCCGCGAAGGCCCGTTCGTCCTCCTCACGTCCGAGCTTCGCCATGACGCGATCGAGTGCGGCGGCGATATCGGCATGAAGCGCGCGCGGGCGGCACCAGCGCATCAGCGCGCAATCGACGAAGCCGGAGAGATGACCGAGGTCCGGCGTCCGCTCCAGATGCCGGGCAAGCGCCGCCATCGGCCGGGTGACCAGCGTCTCGTCCGCCGCGCGCGAGGCGGCCCAGGCGAAATACAGGCACAGCGTCGCGACCGTATCCTCCGCGACATAGCGGCGGATCCGCTCGGTCTCGCCCTGCTCCCACAATGCCGCGACATCGCCGCCGGCGATATCGGTCTTGATCGGCACGCCGATCTGCTCGGCGATCGCCGCAAGCGATACCTTGCGGCCGTGACTGCAATAGAGGTCCGCCAGATCGGCATGCTCGCCGCCGAAGCGGTTGGCCGCCGCATGGTCTGCGATTGCTTTCACGTTCCAGATTCGCGCACGCTGGGCAGCGAGTCGAAGCACAAGGGCATCGAACTGGCGACCGTTGTACGATGTCACGACCTGCGCCATCGCCATCCGTCGATTGGCCTCAAGGATGAGGTCGGCCTCCTGCGTGTCGCCCGACACGACGAGCGCGGCGATGTCGAAGGCCCATTCTCCACCCCGCAGCCGTGCTTCGGCGAAGCCGGCAGCGACCGGCACATGGGTCGGCCACGGCGGAAACGACCCGTCCGGCATCGGCGGTGCTATCGTCTCGAGATCATAGGCCAGCACCGCGCCGGGCGTGCCGGCATGGCCTGGCTGGCGCGAAGATGCGCGCATGGTTCACCTCATCATGAAAAGCGGGACGCCCCCGCGGATACGATCAGAGCGCCGTGGCCGGCGCGAATACGCACCTTTTCCCCTTCAACACCCTGATCGCAGACGCCGGTCGCCGGCCGGCTTTTCGATCGTCTGAACAAACGGCTGCCGTTCAGGCGGAGGAATCCCAACGGGATGTTAAGGCGGTTGGTTTCATTGGTTCCCAATGCAAAACTCGGCACACGACGAAGACACCGATAGCGATGTGCCGGTAAACCCGTATTTCAGTCCGACGCTTGATCATCTCGAGCATGGTCTCGGTGAGCCAGTGCCTAGCCATCAGGTCGCCTGCCGCGACTGTCCTTCGTCAATGTGGTATTGGACCGAGGGAGACGAACTGTTCTGCCACTGCTCGGTGATGCACCGGATAACCTGGGGCGCAGGCGAAACCCCGATCGAATTTTGTGATGGCCGCGAGCAAGCTGTCGCCAAGCTCATCGACGAGAGGGCTTCTCAGCGCTCCTGACTGCGGTTCGTCGGCGACGGTCGTCGTGCCGGTGTTTGTGCCGGCATCTGCGTTTCAGTCGCCGGCCTGATGGCAAGATGTGCCTCATCCAGTCGACGGTCCTCCTCCCATCGCCTGTTCAAGGCCTCGCGCTGGGCCGCAGCTATGGCGAGGATCTGCCGCATGACCTGCGATTGCGCGGGCAGCCGGGACCCGGCTCGTGCAGGCCCGACACCGCGCCGCACGGCGGAGGGGGCAGCGGGCACTGGTGCTGACATGCGCGGCATCCGCTTCTGCGATGCCTCGAACGCCGCAGCGGTTTCAGAGAAAGCCCTTTGCAGCGCGGGCTCATGGCGCCAGGCGTCGGCTATGCGGCGCAGATCGGCAGGTGCCCGTGCCGACAGCGTCCACCCTTGAGGGGCGTGAACGGCGTCGCCGGCGTGAGAGGCGAGGTGAACCCCAAGGCGTGAAATCTCAGCACGCTGCCGATCAGCAATTTCATCCAGCCGCGCCTGCACGTTTCGAGAAAAGATGATGGCGGGTGCGACACCAAAGCGAGCCAGAACTGCATCGTTGACCACACATCGGTCGTTGCCGTCGAACGCTATCAGAATTCGCTCGGCCTCAACGGCCGTCAGCATCGCGTCGAGAATCTTGGCTGAGTTGTACTCTGCCGCGACACGCCGGGCGTCTGCCGCTTCCTCGCGCTGACGCTCCTCTTCGCGTTTGCGCTGGTCCTCCTCAAGCAGACGTTCGGCTTGGATGCGCTGCAGTGTCAGCCGCTCACGGCGCAGGCGATCTCGTGTCGCCGCCGCCTCGGCTTTACGCCGTTCAAGCAGATCGAATATCTGCTGGACGTTCCGATCGACCGCGTCGACTTCCAACGCGAAAGCCTGCTTCGGCACGTCGATCGTTCGATTCACAGCGTGTTGCGAGAAGCCGATCGACAGTCCCGGGTCATGCCCAACAGCAGCGTTCACGCGAGATGCCGCGAAACGGCTGAATGCAGAAATTGTCGGACGGTGCGGCATCGGCGTCACGGCGCTGACCGAAAGCGAGGGTATGATACGGACTTGGTCGCGGTCCATACCCTTTGGAACGGCGCTCAGCCGATGCTTCCGGTCACGCACTGCCGTCACGCCAGGTATCGCAGGGGTCTTCAAGGGTCCCGGAAGCAAAGCCGCAGCCGGGATAGCCGAGATCGGCCGGACGACCGATTGCAAATTTGCAACCTGGATCGTCATTGGCCGCGGTAGCGCATCGTCACCGATGGTTGCAACAACGCCAGGAACGTCGGCGATCGACAGTCCCTGCGGAAGTGCTGCGGCGATCGACAGATGTGGCACAGGTGTCATCGTAATCAGTATCGGTGCCGCACGTTCCCTGACGCGATCGAGCAACGCCATTTCCGCCGCTGTGTCTTCCTGCGCGTGTCGGAGGTGCTCGTCGAGCAGCGCCGCCTCGCCCGCGAGGCTCTTCTCCCAGTTTCGTTCATTGACAGCGTCCAGCTGACCTCGGCGGACACGCACCGTTCGCGCCGGACCAAGGTGCTGTTGTGGCGCGATGGGCAAACCGCGCTCGGCGTTCGACAAGGCGGTGTACCGAATGCTGAGCCCCGCTTCCTGCACGACCTCGGTTTGGACGGCAGCGTAAAGGTGGCGCATTGCTTCGAACGCGTCCGGGTTGTCGATCTCGCGCCGCATCATTCTGCCGATATCCCATTCATGATCGCCGGTGCGAACCATGGGACGAGTCGAAAACAGGAGGTGCAGATGCCAGTTGCGCTGATCGCCGTCTTCGGACGGCGGGTGCAGCGCCAGCGCAAAGGGCAGATCACGATCGCCGAACTGCTCCTCGGCGAAGCGCCTGCCGATCTCGAACATGCGCTCGATGCCGCGATCCATTTCCAGCAACTGATACGGCACGTTGGCGATGGCGTGGAACAGTACCTTCGCGCCGCCCTGCGCCTCCCGGTTGAACAGTTCGACAGCTTCAAGTGCGGCAACCGCCTCCTTGACCGTCTCGCCGACGTTGGACATGAACAGTATGCGGCCATCGTCCGTTTCGTGCGCGCCCTGCCAGATGTACAGCGTCGCGCGGCGACTCACTCCCGCCTTGGTAGCGTGCCCGTAGTAGCGCACGCGGAAGAAGATGCCCACGCGTCCCGCTCGGTCGGTGATCTGCCCTGAATAACGCGGCAGCTGCGAGGCGGCCGCAAGCCAGCCGGTTCGCGTCGACCGATGCATCTCCGGCTTGCGTTCGATCGCGGTCCGCGGCCGGTCATCCGGCTTTACCCTGATACGCTTCCACAGCGCTCGGTTGCGCCGATCGGCTTCCTGCAACTCCTTCTGCAATTCCCGCTCCGCACGCCGGAACTCGCGAGCTTCCTGTTTCCGAGACTTCCGCGCGTCTCGGATAATCTTGGCGATAGCGCCAGTGCGCTTGCGCACGATCCGATGCGCCTCGGCCGCTGTAACCGACGTCCAGATTTCACCGAAATTGCAAATTTGCAACTGCACTTCTTGAATCCTGGAACGAGGAAAGAGGGGGTGTCCATCAAGTCACGGGAAACGGGACGCGATGCTTTCAGCGAGCTGAAAGATTTATTTCGCCAACACCCCCTCTTGAACTTCACTATCTTAATACCTGATGCCTGCCCCCTCAATGCCGCTACTTTTCCATTTACCGCTCAGCAAAGGGGGGTCCGGTAAATAAAGCTGCGTCGATCTGGTTGATGGCTCCTGGAAGGAGCCAGACCATGAATGACGACAGCGAGTTGATCGGCGTTGCTGGACAGACGATCGATATGGAGGGCGACGCGGCAGGGGTTGCCAGTGAGGCGTTGCTCATCGCGCGCCACACGGCGAACGCGCTCCGGCGGAGAGCGCTGCTGGCCGCGAATACGACGCTGGTCCAGCGTGACCCCAAGGACGTTGCCGGAGCCATCGCGCTCGGCTTCGTCCTGCGCGGTCGCGGGCTGGGTGCTGCCGACAGCTGGCGGCTCGATGGCCTGCTGAGCGGAAGCGTCGACGAACTGATCCAGCGCCTGACCGAGGCGGCGCACCATCTGCCCGGCGGCGATGCCGGCGCGGTGCTGGTGCGCGCGATCGACCTTGCCGCTGCCGAGCTGGCGGCGAGAGGGGAATATGCTGCGTGGAAACGCCGCGCCGATCGCTACTTCGGCGAACACGACGCGTGGCTCGCTGCTGACGAGGAGATGCGCCTCACAGGTGGCTGGCGCCAGCGGCGCATGACGATGGGTCAGCAGGACCTGATCCGCGCGACCTGTGCGCTGTGGGAAATCGATCTGCCGGGGCATCTGCTGCGCGGCAGCGCACACGACTGGCTCGACGCCGCGCGTGCCAACCTGCGCTACAAGGGAGTGAGCGCGTGACGACGACCTTTAGCTGGACCGACCGTCACGGCGTGATGCACGACCTCTCGACCCACGACGATATCGAGCGCGAGCGACAGGAGATCAGGCTGGAACTGCTCGATCTGGGTGCCAGGCTCGCGAGTACCGATGACGCCGTGTTCGTGGCAGCGTACGATGAGGCGGCAGCGCTTGGCGAGCGGCTGATGGCGCTGCAGCAGGACCTGCAATGCTTCGTCCGGCACGAGGCCATGCGCGCTGTGGCGATGATCGAGCAGATCGACCTAGACGCCTCGTTCCTCCGCAGCCTGCACCGTAGCTACGAGCAGCGCAAGGCATGCGGTGACGACCCCGCAGCCTTGGCAGTGCCTCCGACGCCTGACCAGATGTCGGTGCTGCGGAGGCAGGCTATCCGGGATGGCCGGGCGGCGATCATCCCTTCCACCTTCGGCGAAGCGCACACCCTGTTGTTCGCGCATTCGGCAACCCGCCGGACGCCGCTGCCGCCGAGCGCGCCCGGGTTCGAATGGACCGATCGCTACATGCGTTACCACCAGGTGCGTGACCTGCGGCAGATCGAGCGCGAATATGTCGCGCTGGCGGATGACCTTTCGCGCCTTCGGCCGCAACTGGCGGCCGACGTCCCGATCCGGGACGTGATCAAGGCGCTGGAAGCAGGCCGACTCGCGGTGGACCGGGTGTCGATCCTAGAAAGGACCATGACGCGATGGACCGCTCAGGTGATCGCTGTTGCCCGCAGCAACTCCATGGCGTTCCTCGACGAGTTGGAGAAGTCCGATGGCCGCAATGTCTAGCACCAGTTCGCTGCGCTTCCGGCAGCAGCCAGGACATCTGATGGCCAGCGTTGCCGCCGGAATTGCCGCGGAGATCGCCGCCGACCCCGATGCCGTCCCGGCGTCCGTTCTCGACAAGGCGAAGGACTGGTCGGCCCCGTCCGCGGCGGGCATCCACATCATGGGGCATGAGACTCGACGCACTGGATGGCGCCATGGGCGGCTGCCCGGCCTGCGTGACATGGTGGGGGAATTCCACCCCGTGTTCGACCGGATGATGGTCATGGCCCGCCGTTACGAGAAGAACGTGCCGCCCGAGCGGGAGGCGGCGCTTCGGTCGCCGGTCAGCGCCAGCGACCTGTGGCGGGCGGCAATCTATCGCTGGTCGAACTGGTTCGGCGTCGATGCCGATCTCTGTCGCGTGTATCGCGATGACAACGGCAGGCTGGCCGATGATCCGGCTTACGCCGGACATGCTCATGACGCCGACCACGTCCCCGACGAGCTGCTTCGCCAAGTGCTCGACGTCACCCTGATCGACTGGATCGGCCTGCTTGAGACGTTGCGGGTCACATGGCCGGCGATGTTCGACGCCGTCTGGCACCGCGACGCCAAGGCCGTCGACCGCCTCTCGCGCCAGAACCGGCGCTTGCCCGACATGCCGTTCCTGCGCGTCAGGAAGGATTCTGCCGACAAGCTGCGCACCGTCGTCGCGATCTTTTGGGAGGCCGAAAGGGCGTTCGAGCTCATGCACGCGATCGGTGGCAGGCACCGTGTGACGATGACCAAGCTGCTGTCGGCGCTTGCATCCACCTCGATGCTGGGCGCCGCCGTGGCGGCGGAGGATCCGACCGGTCGTTACGTTGGCAGCATGTGGTGTCATCGCGGCGCGCTGGCCCTGCTGTTCGACGAGGGGCTGGCGACCGGCCATGACGCTCGCCACCCGCACCGATCGCTCGGCCCCGGCGGCGATGTCAATGTGACCGACGAGATCGTGGGTTGCGTCAGCGACGCAGGTCTCGACCTCGCCGGCTTCAATGCCCGCACCACGCCGCCCTTCGCGCTCGACTCACGTCTGCGCGACGTCCAAGGCGAGGAACCCGTCGCCTTCTTCGCAGGGCGCGATGTCCGGTCGCTGGCGATCCGCTTCCTGATCGAGGTGCGGGCGTGGCTCGGCGGATCGAAAGGGCGCAAGGCGGTGTTGGGGCCACCGCTGTTCGAGATCGAAACTGACAGTGCAATCGGCCGCCTGGCGTTGCTCATGATTGCACGCATTTGCCCCGACACGGCCCGATCGATCATCCGGGAGGCAACGGAAACGATCACTGCTGTACGAAGCGCGCCTCGATACAGCGCGAAGATCGCGGACAACTCTGCGGAACCCGACCACCCGATTACTCTGAGTGACATCGTCGCGAACCCACGTCGATGGCGTGCAGAACTTGGAAAGGGCTTACCAATCACCGGCTCAATTACCGCGCAATCGAAATGGCTCGGCCACGACGCCTTTGCCGGGATGGTCAAAAAGGCGAAGAAGGATACTTCCCAATTCATCTCGGCCGCTTTCCCGGCACTCGGTCATTCCATCTGCTTCATGCCGCAAGTCTGGTTCGAACCCTATCGTGAGACCGTGGGACTGCAGGTCGCCTGGGAGGATGTCGGCCGCGATCACGAGGCGGCATTCCCCCGCTGCTTCGACCGGTCGATACCGGCGGACGAGCTCGCCTTCTGCCTGCGGGTCGCAGCGCGCCAGCAGGTCGCTGCGACCGACATGCTGCGCGACCCCCATTGCCGCCAGCCCGACAGTATTCGGTCGCCCAAGCGGGGACGTGCAGCAATTGGGTCGCCAGCGCCGCCGCTACCGCCGACCGCCTCACAGCGCCTGCTGCTCGAGCGGCTCAGGCTCGCCGGGATGGGGGGTCCGGTAAATCCGAAGGCCACGAAGCGATAATTGGTCTCCCGCTCGCCGGCGACTCGCCGCGCGACGGGAGACAGAACGTGACCGACCAGACCGACTTCACCCAGATCGCCGCCGATTTCGCGGCAGCCCTCCAGCCTGTCGGTGCGACCGACGATCCTGCGGCAGACCGAGACGACACCCCGCCGCACGACATCGCCTCCGATGAGGAAGGCAACGCAGCCATCCTGCCGGGGGACGACGTCGACCCGGATACAATGCCCGCAATCAGCGACGAAGCAGAAACGGAGGAAACGACCGTATCGCAGGGCAGCGCTGACCCCGCGGCGTCGGACATGTCGCTGACGCAGGAGGAACTGGCCGGCGACGCGGATGGCGATGTCGAGGGGAGCACCGCGCACCTGGTTGGCGGCGATCCGCTGGGAACGGAGAGCGCCGAAATCAGGACCGACGGCGGCCTCTTCGCCGACTTCCCCGCCGCGCCGAGCCAGCCGGGCGAGTTCGAGGTCGCGCTTTGCGACCTTCTGATCGGCGACCAGTCGCCGGGCGGCATCTACGACTTCGACAGCGGCGTAGGGGAGGCGCTGCTCCACGCGGTTCAGACGCCGGAAAATATTGCGCCCATCGTCGTGATGAAGGTCAAGGAAGATTGGCACGTCGTCGATGGCTGGGCGCGCGTCATGGCAATGCGCTACCAGTTCGGCAACACCGCGAACCTCTTGGTCCGCGCTATCGAGTGGGACGGCACGCACGACGCGGACCTCTACAACCGTTTCGCCGCGACGTTCCTGACGCTCAAGAGCCGCAAGATCGACAAGTCGATCCTGCTTCGTCAGTTTCACCTCGCCTGGAACGTGCCGCAGCTGGTGCTGGGCGCCCGGATCGGCTGGATCGACAGCCGGGTCACGCGCGAGCTGGCTGCCGCCCAGGCGATGCTGGAGGCGCCGCGCTTCGCCGAGCTCCACGTCAAGGCCGGCGACCCGCCGATCGACTATATGTACAAGGTCCAGCAGGCTCGGGCCGAAGCCGCGGCGGAGGACAGGGCACATCCGAAGCGCGCGCCCGAGAAGGGCGCGGTCGCGAAGCTCGACGCGAAGCTGGAGGCGGTGCTTGCGAAGCCCGAACGCTTCGCCACCGCGGAGGCGTTGGCGAAGCTCGGTATCGGCAAGTCGGACAAGGCTAAGCCGACCTCCGCGAAGAACGGACCGGAAGACGTTTCCGCCCCGGCTTCCGAACTCGTGGCCCCGACGATCATCGACTGCGTCGAGGACTCCGGCGGCGACGCCGTCGCCATGGTCGAGATGGGCGCCGACCAGCTCCCGAGCATCCGCCTGCTGGTCGACATGACCAAGCTGGAAGATCGTCGAAAGGCCGAGGTGCGCCACCTTGTCCACGAGGCGGTCGACCGGCTCCTCGGTTTCTGAGGCTACCGACCGCATCAGGGATTCGGTCGTGGCCGATCATGATCTTCCGATCTCCTCGCCCGAAAACTCAACGGCGGGCGCGGGTGACTCGTTTTCGGACGAGACGGGTCTATCGGTCCCGTTCACCGGGGTTGACCGATCGCGTCCGGTCGATTCTGATGCGAAGGGCGTCAGCACCGACATCCCCGAGCGGCTCGATGTGCTCCTGCCGGGCGAGGCGGCGCTCGTATACCAGTATCTGCGCGGTCGGCTTGCGGGGCTGTTCGACGATGCTGCCGACTGATCGGAAGACACACATGACCCAGCCGCTTCGTGCCTACATCTACGCTCGTGTTTCGAACGACGACGAGGACGGCAACAACGCCTCAGGCGCCGCTCAGCGCGCCGCCTGTCGCGCCTGGTGCGAGAAGGAAGGCGTCGAAGTCGTCGAGGAATTCGAGGAGCTCAATGTCTCCGGGCGCAAGCTGAAGCGGCGCGAGTTCGACCGGATGATTGCGCAGGCAACGGCGGCGATTCGGCCTGTGCAGATGATCGTTGTTTATGCGCTATCCCGATTTGCGCGGCGGCTGCTCACCCAGATGACGGCGGAACACAAGCTGGATGGAGCAGGTGTCAAGTTGGTGTCGGTGATCGAGAACATCGCCGATGACGCGAATGGCCGTTTCATGCGCGGCATGATCGGTCTGGTAAACGAGAAATACGCCAACGACGCTTCGATCTTTACCGCCCGCGACCGCCGCGGGAACGCTGCCAACGGCTATTGGAATGGCGGCCCCGTTCCTTTCGGTTACGAATCGCGCGTGGTCGTGACCGATGGCCGTAAGGGCCGCAAGAAGCTCTTCACCGCAGAAAGCGAGGCGGCAGTTGTCCGGCTCATCTATGATCTCGCCGACGTGGGCCTCACCGGTCGGCCCATGGGAACGCGGGCGATTGCCGCGCACCTGAACGCTAACGGTTACACACTCCGCGGCAAGCCGTTCTACCATAGCAACGTCGACGGCATCCTCACGCGGCAGCATTACGGTGGTTTCTATCGCGATCGCACGATGGACGCGAAAGGCATCAAGCCAGCAGAAGCCGAGGCGATCGTGGTTACATGCCCGCAGATCGTCGCACCCGATCAGATCGCCCGCGTTGCCGCCATTCGCGCCGGGGCAGCACCCTCCGTCACACCGCCGAGGATCACGAATTCACCCGTTCTGCTGGGCGGTATCGCGACCTGCGGCCATCCCGAATGCGGATCCGGCATGGTGCTGCGCACCGGCAAGGGCGGCGCCTATCGCTATTATGTCTGCAATCGCAAGGCGACTGCGGGAGCAGCAAGTTGCCCGAGCAAGGCGATCCGCGAAGATGCGCTCGACAATATCGTGCTCGACGGACTCCTTGGTCGCGTCCTGCAGCCCGAACGACTGAAGGTGCTTCTGGCGGAAGTTCTCGATCGGTCGGACGACGCCGAAAAACGCCGGAAGGACGATCTCGATCGTGTACGCCGCGAGCGGATCGCAGCCGAGGGGCGGCTGCGTCGCCTGCTTGAACTGGTAGAAGAAGGTTTGATGAGCCCGCGCGACCCGATCTTTGGCGACAAGCTCGCTGAGGTCCGCGCCTCGATCACCGCACTGACCGAAACCGAGCGCAGCCTGCAGACCCAGCTAGGCACGGGCAACCGCCTCGTAGACGAAGCCGCAGTCGAACGATTTGGTGCGATGCTCCGCGCCGAAATCCTTGGGGAGAACGCGGAACTGCGGCGTTCCTACGTGCGGATGCTGGTCGGCGACGTTTCGGTCAACGATAACGAGATCGTCATCGCTGGCTGCACGGCCGTGCTTGAAGCGGCAGCAACCAAGGGAGATATGACCGGCGCAACCGCAGTTCGCGGTTTTGACCGGAAGTGGTGCCGCTTACAGGACTCGAACCTGTGACCCCCGCATTACGAATGCGATGCTCTACCAGCTGAGCTAAAGCGGCACGTGATCGATCGAACCGGCTGGTGCCCGGTCGAGGTGGGCGCGCTTAACAGGTCGTTGGGGGGCTGGCAAGCGTCTTTGCGATCTTTACTCGGGGTTAACTATAGGTCGGCATGACCATGACATGGCCAGGAAGACCGTCACGAACAGCCCGTCGCGCCCCGAAACCCCCATCGGCGGGGATCGGTCGGAGGATCGAGGCGAGGATGCGCTGCTCGACCTGGGAGTCGTCGAACGGCGATTGCATGCGCGGGCCTATCATCACTGGGCCTCGTTGCTCGGGGATGCGCGTTTTCCGGTGATCGGATCGCTCGAGTCCGATGCGATCGGGGATTTCGCGGCCAATTCCGTCCTTCTGGACTTTCGGGGCGATCGGCGCGATCCCACCATCGCTTATATCGGCCAGGCGCTGCGCGAGGAATGCGGCATGGCGGGGGTGGCGAAGCGGGTGTCCGATGTGCCCGAACGGTCGCTGCTCGCCAGGATGACGGGGCACTGCGACCAGATCTTGCGTGATCAGGCCCCGGCCGGGTTCGAGGCGGAGTTCGTGAACGAGCGGGGGCGCACCACCCTCTATCGTGGGATTCTGCTGCCCTATTCGTCCGATGGGTTGATGATCGACTTCGTGCACGGCGTGGTCAGCTGGAAGGAACTGGCGGACCCGCTGTTGCAGGCGACGCTCGATTCGGCCCTGTTGCGATCGGCGAGCCGCCGGGCGGAGTCGGTAGCGCAGGAGCCGGCCGCGGCCTTGTGGAATTCCGCGCCTGCCAAGCCGACTGCGGAACCCGGCGTGATCGGTCATGTTGATTTCGCGGTCGATGCCGCACCGGGAACACCGGTGGTGCTGGTCGGCCATGTCGATGCTGCAGGCGGCGTGGCGATCACCGGTTCGGTGACGGGCGATCCACGGCTGGCCGAAAGGGTATTGCGCGCTACGCGCTGATAATTGCGCTGCGGCGCAATATCTTTTCTCTTGCGGCAAAGGGTTGAGCGGGGCGGAACGCGGGCCTAGGACTTGCACCCATGGCACCGAATATGTCGCATCCGATGGCCGACGCGATTGCCGCACGGCTGACCCAGGGCGCCCTTCCGGCGGAATTGCAGGGGTTCGGCCCCGCGGAGGTGGCTGCCGCGGCGGCCTTCGTCGCGGGGGTGGCCCGGCGGCGCGCGCCGGGCGAGCCGTCGATCGCGCTGGAGCCGATCTCGGGCGACGACACGCATCGCCGGATGCGGCTGGCCATCGTCAATGACGACATGCCCTTCCTGGTCGATTCGATCGCGGCGATGGTCGGCGCGGACGGAATCGCAATCGACCGGGTGATCCATCCCGTCCTGCCCGTGACCCGCGATGCGGAGGGCGAGCTTCAGGCGATCGGCACCGGCGGCCGGTCCGAATCCTTCATTTATCTGGAAATGGAACGCGCCGATGCGCGCGACCGGCGCGGGCTGGTCGACGATCTGCACGCCGTGCTGGCCGATGTCCGCGCCGCCGTGGCCGACTGGTCGGGGTTGCAGGACGCGCTGGCCGCCGATGCGACGACGCTGGGCGAGAAGAATGGCGAGGGGGCCGCGCTGCTGCTGTGGTTCCTGGGCGGCAAGCTGACGCTGCTGGGCCATGAGAAATGGTTCGAGGACGGCCGTGACGCACCCGCGCTGGGCGTGGCGCGGACGCCGCACAAGGTGCCGCTGCTCGCCGACACCTCGCGTCAGCGGGCGCTGGACTATTTCGCGCAAGGTGGGGCGGCGCCGTTGCTGCTCAAGTCCAACGCGATCTCGACCGTGCATCGTTCGGTACCGCTCGACCTGGTGCTGGTGCCGGTGATGGAGGAGGGCCGCGTCGCTGGCCTGTCGATCCATGCGGGTCTGTGGACCAGCGCCGCGCTGGCCAGCCCGCCGCATGAGGTGCCGGTGCTGCGCACGCGGCTCGCCGCGCTTCAGGCCAAGTTCGGCTTCGACCCGCGCGGCCATACCGGCAAGGCGCTGACCCATGCGCTGACCGCATTGCCGCATGATCTGGTCACGGCCTTCCCGGCCGAGGCGCTGGAGCAATTGGCGCTGACCGCCATGTCGCTGGCCGACCGGCCGCGGCCCGAGCTGGTGCTGATCCGGTCGGTGTTGCAGCGGCATCTGTTCGCCTTTGTCTGGCTGCCGCGCGACGAACTGACCACCGCGCGGCGCGTCGCGATCGGCGACATGCTGGGCGAGGCGGCCAATGGTTCGCTGCTCAACTGGTCGATCGCGCTGGAGGACGGCGTCGTCGCGCTGATCCGCTATACGATCGACCTGCGCCAGGACGGTCGCCTGCCCGACACGGCAGCGCTGTCCGAGCGGCTGCGCAAGATGGTGCGCGGCTGGATGCCTGATGTCGAGGCGGCGCTGGCCGAGCAGGTGCCCGCGCCCCGTGCGGCGCGGCTGGCCTTGCGCTGGGCCAATGGCTTTCCGACCAATTACCGCAATGTCAGCGACGCGGCCGAAGCCGCCGCCGACATTCTGCGTCTCGCGTCGCTGGAGAATGAGGGCAGCCGCTCGGTGCGCCTGTTCCCGGTCCAGCCGGGGCAGGATCGCCAGCTGAAGATCTATAAGCTGAACGGCGCGCTGCCCTTGTCGGACGCGGTGCCGGTGCTGGAGAATTTCGGCTTCCGCGTGATCGGCGAGCTGCCGACCCGGCTGCGCGACGAGGCCGATCCCTTCGTCCACGACTTCATCGTCGAGACCGAGGCGACCACCGAGCCCAAGGGTGCGGCAGTGCTGGAGGGCGCGATCGCCGCCGTGCTGGAGGGCAAGGCGGAGAATGATGCGTTCAACCGGCTGATCGTCGATGTCGGCCTCAGCCCGCAGGCGGTGGTGCTGTTCCGCGCCTGGTTCCGCTACCTGCGCCAGGCGGGGTTGCCTTATGGGCTGACGACGGTGGTCGATGCGCTGCGCCGGGCGCCCAAGCTGGCGACCGCGCTGATCGAGCGCTTCACCGCCGCGCATGATCCGAAGGCGACCGGCGAGCTCGCCGCCGCCGATGCCGCGATCGCGGCGGGCCTCGATGCCGTGTCGGCGATCGACGACGACCGTATCCTGCGCAGCTTCCGCGACATGATCGCCGCGACGCTGCGCACCAACGCCTTTGCCGAGGCGGGTAAGGAAGCACTGGCCTTCAAGCTGGACAGCCACAGGATTCCGGGCCTGCCCGCACCGCTGCCGTGGCGCGAGGTCTGGGTCTATAGCCCCCGCGTCGAGGGCATCCACTTACGCGCCGGACCGGTCGCGCGTGGCGGGCTTCGCTGGTCGGATCGCCGCGACGACTTCCGCACCGAGATTCTGGGACTGATGAAGGCGCAGCGGGTGAAGAACGCCGTCATCGTGCCCACGGGCGCGAAGGGCGGTTTCTACCCCAAGCAACTCCCGTCGCCGGTCACCGACCGCGATGGCTGGGCGGCCGAGGGCAAGGAAAGCTACCGCGTGTTCATCCGCGCATTGCTGTCGATCACCGACAATATCGTCGAGGGCGCGGTGGTGCACCCGGCGGGCGTGCGCGTGCTGGACGGCGAAGACCCCTATTTCGTAGTCGCCGCCGACAAGGGCACCGCGACCTTCTCCGACGTGGCCAATGCGCTGGCGCTGGAGCGCGGCTTCTGGCTGGGCGACGCCTTCGCCTCCGGGGGCAGCCAAGGGTATGACCACAAGGCGATGGGCATCACTGCCAAGGGTGCCTGGGTCTCGGTGCAGCGCCACTTCGCCGAGCGGGGCGTGGACGTGCAGACGCAGCCCATCCGCGTCGTCGGCTGCGGCGACATGTCGGGCGACGTGTTCGGCAACGGGATGCTCTTGTCCAAGGCGATCAAGCTGGTCGCGGCGTTCGACCATCGCCACATCTTCCTCGACCCCAATCCCGATCCCGCCACGAGCTGGGACGAGCGGGCACGGATGTTCGCGCTGCCCCGGTCGAGCTGGGCGGATTACGACACCGGCCTGATCTCGGCGGGCGGCGGGGTCTTCCCGCGTTCGGCCAAGACCATTCCGCTGTCGGACGAAATCCGCGAGGCTTTGGGCATCACTGCGACTTCGCTGGAGCCGACCGCGCTGATCTCGGCGATCCTGAAAGCCCCGGCCGACCTGCTCTGGTTCGGCGGCATCGGGACCTACATCAAGGCGGCGGCGGAGAACAACGTCCAGGTCGGCGATCCGGCGAATGATCGCCTGCGCGTCGATGCTGAGGATTTGCGCGTCACCGCGATCGGCGAGGGCGCCAATCTGGGCGTCACCCAGGCCGCGCGCATCGCCTTTGCCGAGCGGGGCGGGCGGATCAACACCGACTTCATCGACAATTCGGCGGGCGTCGATTGTTCGGATAATGAGGTCAACATCAAGATCGCACTGAACCGCGAGATGATTGAGGGCCGTCTAGCGGAGGGCGACCGCAACAGGTTGCTCGCGTCGATGACCGACGACGTGGCGCATATCGTGCTGGAGGATAACCGGCTCCAGACTTTGGGCCTGTCGATCGCC
The DNA here is from genome assembly GCF_965112005.1 of Sphingomonas sp. Marseille-Q8236. Taxonomy (NCBI): domain Bacteria; kingdom Pseudomonadati; phylum Pseudomonadota; class Alphaproteobacteria; order Sphingomonadales; family Sphingomonadaceae; genus Sphingomonas; species Sphingomonas sp. Marseille-Q8236. The sequence continues at coordinate 670,686 of NZ_CBCOPO010000001.1, read as the reverse complement.
GAGGCGGACGGGGCGGGCGCGATGCCCAGCTATGTCCGCGTTATCGAGATCTTCGAGAGTGCCGGACGGCTCGACCGCGCGGTCGAGGGGCTGGGCAGCAACGACGTGCTGCTGCGGCGCGGGCAGGACGGGATTCCGCTGACCCGGCCCGAGCTGGCGGTGCTGCTGGCGACGGCCAAGCTGACGCTGCAGGACGCGATCGAGACCAGCCCGCTGGCGCTGAACGACGAACTGCGCCCCGATCTGCATGCGGCCTTCCCGCCCGCGATGCGGGAAGCGTTCGGCGAGGCGATCGACCAGCATCGCCTGCGCGGCGAGATCGTCGCGACGAAGTTGGCCAACCGGATCGTCAACCGGATGGGCATTCTCCACCCGTTCGAACTGGCGGAGGAGGAAGGCGCGGCGATGGCCGACATCGCGGCGATGTTCGTCGTGGTCGAGCAACTGTTCGATCTGGGCGGGCTGTGGACCGCGATCGAGACGGCGGCGATGCCCGAAGCCGCGCGCATCGCACTGTTCGATGAGGTGGCGCGGGCGACCCGTTCGCAGATCGCCGATCTGCTGCGTGCCATGCCCGCCGGGACCGCGCCCGGCGCGGCGCTGGAGCGGTTGCAGCCGGGGATCGAGCGGCTGGCGGCCGAAACGCCCGCATTGCTGCGCGACGAAGCCAAGGCGCAGAGCGCGCGAGTCGTCGCCGTGCTCGAAGAGGCGGGGGCTCCGACCGACCTTGCGGCACGGGTCGTGCGGGTGTCCGAGCTCGACGGTGCGGTGGGTCTGGCCGATCTGGGCCAGCGGCTGACGCTGGACGAGACGCGGTTGACCCATGCCTTTACCCGTCTGGGCCAGGCGCTGGGCCTCGACTGGGCACAGGGTCAGGCGGCGCGGATCAACCCCAGCGATCCGTGGGAGCGCCTGCTGATCGCAGGGCTGGCGCGCGATTTCCAGCAGCAGCGGCTCGACTTCCTCGGCCGGGCGGGCGCGACCGACCCCGAAGCGGCGGTCGAGGCTTGGCTGGAGCGCAATGCGGCGCGGGTCGGCCAGTTCAAGGCGGTGATCGACCGGGCCCGCCTGGCGGCCCAACCCAACGCCGCGATGCTGGCCCAGATCGCGGGCCAGGCGCGGGTGCTGCTGGGGCGGTAAGCGGAAAGGGAACACTGTTCCCCGGCGAAGGCCGGGGCCCAGTTCCTTTGCCGTGTGAGGCGCGCAAAACGCCGCGTGGGAGGCCTCTCCCGCGCGGCGTTTTTGTTCACGCGAAGCCGCGAAGGCGCGAAGAAGGTTGGTTCGCGCGGAGACGCGGAGACGCGGAGTAGAAATTTTATTCGCGCAGAGGCGCAGAGGGCGCAGAGAAGACATGACGCGCGCAGCGCCCTCTATCCTTGAGCGCCCGAGATAAGAGGGCCGCTGGCGCGGCAGGCGAGACACCTCCGCGTCTCCGCGCCTCCGCGCGAACCAACCTTCTTCTTCTTCGCGGCTTCGCGCGAAAAAATCAGACCGCCGCGCACTTCCCCAGCAACCAGTCGCGATCCGCGCCCTCCAGTTCCGGCGCCAGCACCTCCGCCACCCGCGCATGGTATGCGTTGAGCCAATCCCGCTCCCCCGCCGTCAGCAACTCCGCCACGATCAGCGTCCGCTCAATCGGGCAGAGGGTCAGCGTCTCGAACCCCAGCATGTCCCGGTCTGCGCCCGCAATCTCACGCGGTTCGACCAGCACCAGATTCTCGATGCGGATGCCATATTCGCCAGCCTTGTAGTAACCCGGTTCGTTGGACAGCATCATGCCCGCCCGCAGCGGCTCCATCGCGGCACCGCCGGGATAGTTGGGCGCGGCGATACGCTGCGGCCCCTCATGCACGGAAAGGTACGCGCCGACGCCGTGCCCGGTGCCATGCGCATAATCCAGGCCGACCTCCCAGAGCGGCCGCCGCGCCAGCGAGTCGAGGTGCCCGCCCAGCGTCCCGTCCGGGAACACCGCCGTCGCCAGCCCGATATGCCCCTTCAGCACGCGGGTGAAGCGGTCGCGCATCTCGTCCGTGGGCGCACCGATCGGCATGACGCGGGTGATGTCGGTGGTGCCGTCCTGATACTGCCCGCCGGAGTCGATCAGGAAGAGCTGCCCCAGCTCGATCGCCGCATTCGATTCCTCGGTGACGTGATAATGCGGGCTCGCGCCATGCGCCCCGGTCGCCGAGATGGTCGAGAAGCTGGTGTCCTTGAGCAGCCCCGTCGCCTCGCGGAACGCCAGCAGCCGGGCGGCAGCGGAGAGTTCGGTCTGGCTGCCCTTGGGGCATTCGCTCTCGACCCAGCGCAGGAACCGCACCATCGCCGCGCCGTCCCGGACCGAGGCGGCACGGTGCCCGGCGACCTCGGCGGGGTTCTTGATCGCCTTGGTCAGCACCACCGGATCGCGAAGTGCCAGCACCTTGGCCCCGCCCGCCTCCAGCGCTTGCGCGATCGCCGCCACCGCGCGTTCGGGATCGGCGACGACGCGCTTGCCCGCAAAGCCGGTCAGATAGCCCTCGAACGCCGCGCGGTCGTGCAGCCGCACCGCATTGCCCAGATGCGCGCGAACCTCGGGCGTGATCTTGTCGGGCGCGACGAACAGGTCGGTTTCGCCATCCGCATGGACGATCGCATAGGACAAGGCGACCGGCGTATGCGCGACGTCCGTGCCGCGCACGTTGAGCGTCCAGGCGATCGAGTCCAGCGCCGACAGCACCACCGCATCGGCGCGCAGCTCGGCCAGCCATTCGCCGATCCGCGCGCGCTTGGCCGCCGCGCTCTCGCCCGCCACCGCATCGTCCTGCACCGTCATCACGGCGGGCGAAGGGGCGGGGCGGTCGGTCCAGATCGCATCGATCGGATTGGCGCCGACCGCGACCAGTTCCGCGTCGCGGTCGGCCAGCGCGGCGGTCATGTCGGCCACCTGCTGGCGGGTGTGCAGCCACGGGTCGTAGCCGATCCGCTGCCCCGCCGCCGTCTCGCGGCCCAGCCAGCCCGCCACGCTGTCCTGGGGCACGGGGATATAGGCATAGTCGTCGCCCGACACCTGCTCGCGCACCTGGAGCGTATAGCGGCCGTCGGTGAAGATCGCCGCCTTGTCCGCCAGCACCACCGCGCTGCCCGCCGAACCGCCGAACCCGGTCAGCCAGCCCAGCCGCTGCGCATAGTCGCCGACATATTCGCTCATATGCTCGTCGGTCAGCGGAACGACGAAACCGTCAAGGCCAAGGGATGCCAGTTCGGCACGAAGGGCGGCAAGACGGGCGGAGTGGGACATGAGAAGCGGCCTGACAGCAATGGGAAACGGGGCCGGTCTAGCCCTGCGCCCGTACAGCGTCGAGCCTCTCCGGGGGCTTGAGGAATTTGTCAGACGATATACGATCCGCTGCGACGGGCATTTGGGAGGATCGGATGATGATCGACCGGCGGGATATGCTGGTGGGGGCGGGCGCGGCGGCGCTGATCGGGGGCGGTGGCGCGCGGGCGGTCGGGCTGGACGCCTTTCGGCCCGGAGAGGTGTGGAACGACACGAAGGGGGTGGCGATCAACGCCCATGGCGGCGGGCTGTTGCGGCACGGCGGGCGCTGGTGGTGGCATGGCGAGCACAAGACCGCGGGCGAAGGCGGCAATACCGCGCTGGTCGGCGTCCATGCCTATAGCTCGACCGATTTGGTGAACTGGCGCGACGAAGGGGTCGCGCTGTCCGTGTCCGACGATCCCGCCAGCCCGATCGCGCGGGGCTGTATCCTGGAACGGCCCAAAGTGGTCTATAATCCGCGCACTCGCAAATTCGTGATGTGGTTCCATCTGGAACTCAAGGGGCGGGGATATGGCGCCGCGCAGGCGGGCGTCGCCGTGGCCGACCGGCCGCAGGGGCCGTTCCGCTTCCTGCACGCGGGCCGGGTCAATCCCGGCATCTGGCCCGCCAACGCGACGGCCGAGGACAAGGCGCCCGGCACGATCCTGGCGCGCGACTTTCCCGGCGGACAGATGGCGCGCGACATGACCGTCTTCGTCGATGGCGGCACCGCGTGGCACATCTATGCCTCGGAAGAGAATGCGACGCTGCAGATCGCCCGGCTGGCGCCCGACTGGACCCGGCATGACGGCTATTATGTCCGCGCGCTGCCCGATGGCGGGAACGAGGCGCCCGCGCTCTTCAAGGCGAAGGGGCGCTATTACATGTTCGCTTCGGGCCTGACCGGGTGGCGGCCCAATCCGGGGCGTGTCTATGTCGCGGACGCGGTCACGGGGCCGTGGCGCTCGCTGGGCAATCCGGTGCGCGGGAGCGAAATCGACCAGAAGACGACCTTCCACTCGCAATCGACCTTCGTCCTGTCCCTGCCGCCCGAGCGGCCGGGTGGCGAGCCGCGCTTCATCTTCATGGCGGATCGCTGGCGGCCGGAAAATGCGATCGACGGGCGCTATGTTTGGCTGCCGGTGGAATGGGAGGGCGAGACGCCGGTCCTGCACTGGCGGGATCGCTGGACGCTGGCGGATGGGTGGAAGGCCAGGTAACCCCGCCCGCCGTTCAGCCTGAGCGAAGTCGAAGGCCACGGGATTCCCTTCGTGGCCAAGCGCGGAACGTGCGCTTCGACTTCGCTCAGCGTGAACGGTTGTTGGGGAGCCACGTAGCGAGGGGATGGCGGGGCATGAGAAATAGCCGAGCCGCCGCCTCTTCCGGCAGACCCCAACCCTAGCTACATCCGTGGGATGACCGAACCCGTTGCGCTGACTCCGCCCGTTGCCGAAACCCGTGCCCACAGCTTCACCGCGCATGGCATCACCATCGAAGATCCCTATGCCTGGCTGAAGGACCCCGCTTACCCGGAGGTCACCGACAAGGACGTCCTGTCCTATGTCGAGGCGGAAAACGCCTATTTCGAGGCGGTCATGGCCCCGCGCCAGCCGCTGATCGAGCGGCTGTATGAAGAGATGAAGGGGCGGATCAAGGAGGACGAATCCTCCGTGCCGCAAAAGGATGGCGACTGGCTCTACTGGACCGCGTTCGAGACGGGCGGGCAATATCGCAAATGGTGGCGCAAGCCGGTCGCGGGCGGCCCCGACGAGCTGCTGCTCGACGAACCGGCGCTGGCCGAGGGCAAGGAATATTTCCGGCTGGGCGCCTTCTCGATCAGCAACAATGGCCGCTACCTCGCTTATGCGATCGACGACAATGGCTCCGAACGGTTCGAGGTGCGGATCAAGGACCTGACCACCGGCGAACACCTGGCGGAAGTCATTCCCGGCATGTTGTCGGAGATCGTCTGGACAAAGGACGACAGCGGTTTCCTCTACGGCGTGGCCAATGCCCAGTGGCGGACCGACAATGCGCGCTTCCACAAGCTGGGCACGCCGGTCGCGGATGATGTCGAGCTGTTCCACGAGGATGACGAGGGCTACCGCGTCGCCGTCGCCGAGACCTCCGCACGCAACTGGATCGTGATCGTGACCGGCGACCATGTCACCAGCGAGGTGCGGCTGGTCCCGTCCGACAATGTCTTCGCCGAACCCATCCTGGTCGCGCCCCGCAAGGAGGGCCGCGAATATGATGTGGACGAGCATGACGGCACGCTGTTCATCCACACCAATGACGTGGACCCGCAATTCCGCCTGTGCACCGCCTCGATCGAGGCACCCGGCGACTGGCACGAGCTGATCGGGCCCAACCCGCATTTCTACATGACCGGGGTCGAGTGCTATAAGGACTTCTTCGTGGTCGAGGGGCGCGAGGGCGGTTTGGACCGTATCGCCATCCACCGCTACGACGCGCCAACCATGGCGCAGCGGATCGAATTCCCCGAGGCGAGCTACACGGCGGGCCTGGGCGACAATCCCGAATATGACGTGTCGGTCCTGCGCCTGGGCTATGAATCGATGGTCACGCCGGGCACCGTCTATGACTATGACGTAGCGACCGGCGGGCTGACCGTGCTGAAGGTCCAGGAAATCCCCTCGGGCTATGACGCGGACAAGTACCGGACCGAGCGGCTGAAGATTGCCGCGCGCGACGGGACGATGGTGCCGGTGTCGATCGTCTACCCGAAGGATTTCCCGCGCGACGGGTCGGGCAAGCTGTTCCTCTATGCGTACGGCGCCTACGGCTATGCGATCCCGCCGGGCTTCTCCACGGGCCGCATGAGCCTGCTCGATCGCGGCTTCGCCTATGCCATCGCGCATATTCGCGGAGGCGACGATCTGGGCCAGCAATGGTATCTGGACGGCAAGCTCGAAAAGCGCACCAACACCTTCCACGATTTCGTCGATGTCGCGAATGGGCTGATCGCGGGCGGCTGGACCAGCCAGGGGCAGATCGCGATTGCGGGCCGCTCGGCGGGCGGCGAGCTGATGGGCGCGGTGGTCAATTCCGACCCCGAACTCTGGGGCGCGGTGATCGCCGACGTGCCCTTTGTCGACGTGCTCAACACGATGATGGATGCCGAATTGCCGCTGACGCCGGGCGAATGGCCCGAATGGGGCAATCCGATCGAGGACAAGGCGGCGTTCGAGCTGATCCACAGCTACAGCCCCTATGACAATGTCCGGGCCCAGGCCTATCCGCCGATGTTCATCTCGGGCGGGCTGAACGATCCGCGCGTCACCTATTGGGAGCCCGCGAAGTGGGCCGCCCGGCTCCGCGCGACCAAGACCGACGAAAATCTGCTGCTGCTCAAGACCAATATGGGCGCCGGGCATGGCGGCAAGTCGGGCCGGTTCGAGAGCCTGCGGGAAGGTGCGGAGGAACATGCCTTCGTCCTGTGGCAGATGGGAGTGGAATCCTGAGCATCGAGGCGATCGTCGCGCGCTATGGTGTCGTCGCGATCGCGCTCGGCGCAGGGCTGGAGGGGGAGACAGCGGTCGTCACCGGCGGCATCCTGGCGCATCAGGGATTGATCGGCTGGCCCGCCACGCTGGTCGCGGCGGCGGTGGGGTCGTTCCTGGCGGATCAGATCTTCTTCACCATCGGCCGCCGGTCGCGCGACGGGCGCTGGGTGGCCAAGCTGCGCAAGCGACGGGTCTATGCGCGCGTGACGCGGATGATGGAACGCTATCCCGTCGGCTTCATCTTCGCCTTCCGCTTCCTCTACGGCCTGCGGACGATCAGCCCGGTGGCACTGGGCACTAGCAAAGTGTCGACCCGGCTGTTCGTCGCGGTCAACGCCGCATCCGCCGCATGCTGGGCTTCGATCTTCGTCGGCATCGGTTATCTGTTCGGTGAGGCGTTCCAGGAACTGGCGGCGCGCTATCGCCCCAGTCTGCGCCATATCCTGATGGCGGCGGCACTGGTCATGGTCGCCGCCGCGATCGGCTGGGGCGTCCGCGCGTTGTGGCAAAGGTACAGGGACCCGAACGAACAGGCATGAGCCGCTTTTCGATCCAGATCACCGCAGGCCCCGACCATATCGACGAGCTGGGCCATGTGAACAACGCCGTCTGGGTCCAGTGGATTCAGGCGATCGCCACCGCCCATTGGGAAACGGTCGCGCCGCCCGAACATGTCGCGGCGCATGTCTGGGTCGTGACGCGGCACGAGATCGACTATCGCGGCAATGTCGTGGCGGGGGAAACGGTGACGGCGGAAACCTGGGTCCCCAACCCGCCCAAGGGCGCGCGGTTCGACCGGCATGTCCGCTTTCTGGATGCCGAGGGGCAGGTGAAGGTGGAGGCGGTGACGACCTGGGCGCTGCTCGACCGCGCCACCGGCCGGCTGTTGCGCGTCACGGCTGAGATCGCCGCGCCCTTCATGGTTTGACCGCAAGAAGCGGGACGCGCGGGGCGCGGGGATCGGCTAGGGTCGGTCCCATGTTGAGCGAATGCACCATGGCCTCGCCGGTCGGCGAACTGACCCTTGTCGCCAGCGAGCGCGGCCTGCGCGCCATCCTGTGGGCCGAGGAGAGGGCAGGGCGGGTCCGGTTGCCCGAACGGCGCGACGATCCCGCCCATGCCGTCCTGGCCGAGGCGGTGCGCCAGTTGCGCGACTATTTCGAGGGACGGCGCCGCACCTTCGACCTGCCGCTCGATCCCGAGGGCACGGACTTCCAGAAAGCGGTGTGGACCGGCCTGAACGCCATTCCCTATGGCGAGACGCGCAGCTACGCCGCGCTGGCCGCCGCGATCGGGCGGCCGGGGGCCTCGCGTGCGGTGGGGGCGGCGAATGGCCGTAATCCGTTGTCGATCGTGACGCCGTGCCACCGGGTGATCGGCGCGAACGGGACGCTGACCGGCTTTGCGGGCGGGCTGGCGGTCAAGCAATGGCTGCTGGCGCACGAACGCGGCGAGCGGCAACGCGCGCTCGCCTGAGCGATCCACGACGGCCGCACCCGTCCGCGCGGCCGATCGAAGGGCTGCGGGCTTGGCCGGTCGAAGCCTGGGGGCGTATCCGTCCGCCGGCTTCCACCGGGAGAATCGGATATGCGATCGATGCTCTCGCCCGTAGCGGCCGCCCTGCTGACCGCCGCGAGCCCCGCGCCGACGCCGTGCTGCCGCAATCTGGGCGAGGTGCGAATCCGGCAGATCCTGGCGCCCATCCGCGAAAAGGTCGCGCGGCAGGGGGTGAACCCCGATGTGGCGGAGGCGACCTTCCGCGCGATGGTCGAGGGCTTTGCCGCCGAGGAAGCGCGGCAGGTCGGGCGCTGAATTCCTTTCCGGCGGATCGACATTCAGCATTGCTTCTTCTTCTTCCCCTCTCCCCTGGACAGGGGAGAGGGTTAGCGAAGCTTGCCAGCCTGCTGGCTAGCACAGCTTGGGTGAGGGGTTGAGCGAGCCGAAAGGCTCGCGCGCTCGCCAAGCGAGCGCCCACCCCTCACCCAGCTCCGACTAAGCCTTTGCTTTCGCAAAGACCAAGTCTGCGCAACCCTCTCCCCTCTGCGAGGGGCGAGGGAAGGAAGGCCATCGGGCCGTCAGTCCTCGTCCCACAGAATGGCGATCGGCGCGTCGATGCCCAGCACCGCATGGACCGGGCAGGCCGCCGCCGCCGCTTCCAGCCTTTTGCGCTGCGCCGGATCATAGCGTCCCGGCACGCGCACCGTCACGGCCAGCGTCGTGATCCGGCGCGGGGCGTTGCCCATCTCCTTGGTGACGGTCGCCGTCGCGCCCGCCAGCTCCAGCCCGGCGACGCGCCCCGCCATCGCCATGATGCTCAGCACGCAACCGCCCAGCGATACCGACAGCAAATCGCTCGGCGAAAAGCCCTCGCCGCTGCCCCCCAGTTCCTGAGAGGCATTGGTGACCAGCACCGCGCCGGAGTCGGGATGCTCGGTCCGGCAGCGCAGGCCACCTTCGTACCGGACCACGAAATCGGTCACGTTCTTACCCGCTGTTGCGCAGCGCGGTGGCGATGCCGTTGATCGACAGCAGGATGCCCTCGCCGATGCGCGGATCGTCCTCGCCCGCGCGGTGGCGCTTCATCAGCTCGATCTGGAGCAAATTCAGCGGCTCGATATAGGGCAGGCGCAGGCGGATCGACGCCTCCAGCGCGGGATTGTCCGACAGCAGTCGCGTCTGCCCCGTCACGGTCAGCAACCCGTCGCGCGCGCGGTGCCAGCCGTCATGGATGCGCCCGAAGATCGAATCCCGCAAGGCTTCGTCCTCGACCAGCCCGGCATAGCGGCGCGCGATGCCGATGTCCGACTTGGCGAGCACCATCTCCATATTCGCCAGCGTCGCGGCGAAGAACGGCCAGTTCTTGGCCATGTCGGCCAGCAGCGCCTTGTCCTCGAAATTGGCGATGGCGGTGCCGACGCCGAACCAGCCGGGCAGCATGACGCGCGCCTGCGCCCAGCTGAACACCCAGGGGATGGCGCGCAGGTCCTCGATCGCGTCGGACTTCTTGCGGCTGGCCGGGCGGCTGCCGATCTTCAGGCCCGCAATCTCCGCGATGGGGGTCATCTGGCGGAAGAAGGTGCGGAAACCCTCGGTGCCATAGACCAGGTCGCGATAGGTGGTGAAGGCGGTCGCCGACATCTCCTCCATCGCGGTGGTGAAGCGCGCATTGTCCGCCGCCGACAGCCGGTCCGGCTCCAGGCTGGCGAGCAGTGTCGCCGATGCCATCGCCTCGAGATTGGTCAGTGCGGAATCGCGCGTGCCATATTTGCCCGCGATCACCTCGCCCTGTTCGGTGATTCGGATGCGGCCCTGCACCGTATCGTGCGGCTGGGCGCGGATCGCGGCGAAGGCGCTGCCGCCGCCCCGTCCCACCGCGCCCCCGCGCCCGTGGAACAGCTGCATCCGCACGCCCGCTTCCTCGAAGACCGGGCGGAAGGCGCTCGACGCCTTGGACAGCGACCAGGTGGAGGTCAGGTAACCGCCATCCTTGTTCGAGTCCGAATAGCCGATCATCACCTCCTGATGCCCGCGCGCGCGGACGATGGCGGCGATCTCGGGCAGCGCGAAATAGGCGCGCATGATCTCGGGACCCGCCTCCAGATCCTCAATCGTCTCGAACAGGGGCACCGCCATGATCGCGGCAGTGGCGGGTTCGCCGGGACGATAAAGGCCGAATTCCTTCAGCATCAGGTTGATTTCGAGCAGGTCGGACACCGACTTGCCCATCGAGACGATATAGTTGGTCAGGCACTTCGGGCCGTATTTGGCATGCGCATCGGCGGCGGCCTGAACGATGGCGAGTTCGGAGCGGGTCTCGTCCGAATAGTCCGCATAATGGCTGAACAGCGGTCGGGCGTTGGCGAGTTCGCGGCGGAGCAGCGCGATGCGCGCATCCTCGTCCAGCGCCAGATAATCCGCCTCGACCCCAGCCACCTTGAGCAGTTCGGCGACGACGCGTTCATGCACCGCCGAATTCTGCCGCAGGTCGAGCGTGGCGAGGTGGAATCCAAAGGTTTCGACCGCGCGGATCAGCCGCCCCAGCGCACCGCCGCTGGCCAGCGCCCCGTCGCCGCGTGCCGCCAGACCGCGCGCGATCGCGACCAGATCGGTGCGCAGCGCCTTGGGGTCGGGATAGGGCTCACCGGTCAGGCGGCCGGGGCGGGGCGGGGTCTTGCCGGTCAATGCCCGATGGGTGGCCGCCAGCCGCGCATAGATGCCCGACAGCGCGCGGCGATAGGGTTCGTCGGTGCGGCTCAAGGCTTCGTCGCCGCTCGCATCGGCCAGGGCCAGCACGGCCTCGTCCACCTCGGAATGTTCGGTCGAGATGGAGAGTTCGGCCCCCAGCGCGTGAACCCCCTCGCAATAATGGGTCAGCACCGCATCGGCGGCCTGGGCGAGCGCGGTGGTCAGCGAGTCGGCGGTGACGAAGGGATTGCCGTCACGGTCACCGCCGATCCACGAACCCGGACGCAGGAATGCGGGCACGCGCGCGCCGAACGCCTTGTCCCAGCGCTGGTAGAGGGCGGGCAGCACCGGCAGGAACACGTCGCGCAAGTAGGAGAGCGCGGTTTCCACCTCGTCGGTGACATAGAGGCGTTCACGGCGCAGGACGCGGGTCTGCCACAACAGCGCGATCTGGCGACCGATCGCCGCCTCCACATCGTCGCCATCGGGGGTGACGTCGCGGCCCGCATCGCGCATCGCCAGCAATTCGGCGATTCGGTTGCGGTGATCGATCATGCTCTTGCGGCGCACCTCGGTCGGGTGCGCGGTCAGCACTGGAACGACGAGCGCGCGGGCCAGCAACTCCATCGCCGCCTCTCGGTCGATGCCCTTGGCCGCCAGCGTCTCCAGCACTTCGCCAATATCGGTGCCCGGCTCGCGCGCGATCCCCTGCCGATCCTCGGCGAGATTGGCGAGCATCGAGAACAGCATGAAGCCGCGCACGAAATCCAGCGTCTCGTCGAGCGCGAGCCGTTCGAGTTGCAGGTCGACAGAGCCGTCCTCGCCCAGCCCGCGATAGCGGTCGACCGACGCACGGCGAATCGCCTCGGTCGCCTCGAACAGCGCGTCTCCACCATAGCGGCGGATCACATCGCCCAGTTGCGAGCCCAGGAAACGGATATCGGCGTTGTTCGCGATGGGAGGCAATTTGTTCATGCGCGCATTGCTGCAACGCAATAGGCCGGGCGTCAACCGATTGCAGATGGCAATGTTCGTATAATATCTTGTGCCGTCATGCCCTAAAGTTGCGTTTAAGCCAATCGGTTCGCAGCTTTTTCGATCGGGGCAGCGCCAACAGCAAGATTTCCTCACACATTAGCGAAGATATGTAATATCATTAACAATATGGGTTGGCGTGGTTTGCAACTGGCGGAAGCGCGATCGCGCAGGCGCCGGACGACACCACGATCATTAGAGAAAGGTAGGGGCTATGTTTACCGAAGAGCTGGTCCACACGGCGTTACAGACATGGTGCGACAATGTGGTGGCGGTCGGCCGGGTTCATGCCGAAGGCGGCGACGTCGGGGCCTTCGCCTCCCGGATCCTGAGCGACAATTATGATTACGACCATGGCAAGGTGCTGTTCAAGCCGACGCTGACCTTCGGCGCAAAGACCTATCGACCGACCAAGGAGGGGGCGCTCGCCTATTTCATCGGCGGCAATCCGGACTTCCCGGACGACAAGGGGTTCAAGCTGAAGCCCTGGGTGAAGGTCTGGTACAGCAAGCTCGACTATATCCTGCGCGGCGACCTGGCGATCGTGCAGTGCAACGTCCACTTCATCGGCGAGGATGACAGCCACATCTTCGTGAACAAGAGCTTCGTGTTCAAGCAATGCGAGGATGGGAAGGTGCGGATCATCCTTCACCAGTCGTCGCTGCCCTATCAGCCGTAACGCCGGGGCGATGACCGCGATCGGCATGGCGCGGCGGGTCGCCATCGGTGGCGATAGCGCGCTGCTCGATCATATCGCGCGGCCCGATACGGCTCTGGCCATCTGGTGGCGTCGGTTGCCCCCGCCGCTCCGGGCGGCGCTGGACGCGCTCGACCTGAACGGTGTCGACAGCCTGTCGGTCGAGACCGATCTCGGTGGGTCGATCGAGGCCTCCTTGCACGCGGCGGGATATGCGCGGGCGGTGTGCGAGATGCTGGGGGCGGACATCGACCGTCTCGTCCGGCGTCTCGCCGCGCTGACCGGCGAGGATTGTCTGCGCGTCCGGCTCGCGGTCGGCCACGGAGGGGACGGCCACCAGTTCCACGCCGACCGCACCCCCCTCGCGCTGCGATGCACCTATATCGGCCCAGGCATTCAATGGTGCTGCGTCGATGGGCTGGACGCGATCTGCGAGGTTCCGACCGGGGCGGTGGGCGTGTTCAAGGGGCGGATGCTGCTAGACCCGCCCATGATCCTCCACCGTGCGCCGCCTGGCGGTGATCGTCGCCTCGTGCTGTCGATCGAGCCCGCGCATGGCGGAGAGTGGGAGCGATCACTGCCGATCCTGCCCAGCGCCGATCCCTGTTGAGGGGAGAGTTGTACGGCGAACGATCCGGCGGCGGCCCTCGTTAGGCTCAGTTCATATTCCCCGGTTCGCCATTGGTGGCCCCCGTCGCCACCGGGTTGGTCGGCGCGGCGGGGCGTTCGGTGCGCGAGGCTTCGCGTTCCTCGGAGGTCACCGTGCCGTCACGATTCAAGTCCATCCGGTCGAACCGCGCCAGCATCCCCTCGAAAAATTCGCTTTCGGTGATCTCGCCGTCTTTGTTGCGGTCCAACTCCCACAGACGCGAATTGGTGGTGGGCATTTCCTCGGCGGTGATGATGTCATTGCCGTCGCGGTCCAGTTCGCGGAAGCGGCGCGCCATCATGCCGCCGAAATCGACACGGCTGGTCACGGATGGCGGAACGAAGCCGGCCTTGGCGGCAGCGCGATCGGCTTCGGCACGGTTCTCTTCCTTCTTGCCGCACGCCGCCGTCGCCATCATCGCCACCAGCCCGAGGCCTATCGCCCAATCCCGCATTCCCGACTCCCAACGGTTCGTTACGCTTCCAGCTCAACGTCCCAGTACAGCCAGTCGTGCCATGTTTCATGCAGATAATTGGGCGGGAAGCTGCGGCCATGTTCCTGCAAATGCCAGTTTGTTGGGCGGATCGGCTCGATATGCAGCGGCATTCCGGCCTGTCGCGGGGTGCGTCCGCCCTTCTTCAGATTGCAGGGCGCACAGGCGGTGACGACATTTTCCCAGGTCGTCCGGCCGCCTTGGGCGCGGGGAATGACATGGTCGAAGGTCAGGTCGCGGTGCGATCCGCAATATTGGCAGGAAAAACGGTCGCGCAGGAACAGGTTGAAGCGGGTAAAGGCCGGGAATTGCGACGGCTTCACGAATTGCTTCAGCGCGATGACCGAGGGCAGCTTGACCTTGGCGGTCGGGCTGCGCACCTCGCGCTCATAATGGGCGACGATATCCACCCGGTCGAGGAACACGGCCTTCACCGCGGTCTGCCAGGGCCAGACCGACAGCGGGTAATAGGACAGCGGCGTATAGTCCGCATTCAGTACGAGCGCCGGACAACTATCCGGGTGTCGGATCAGGTCGGGATGAAACACAGCTCCTCCCTTCGTGGTACTGCTGCGCCTTTCGCCCAGCAGCGTGACATGGCTATGACAGCATGGGACGGGAATCGCGGTCAAGGGGGTGGGCGATGAGCGGAGTGGGTCCCGTGACGCGTTTCGCGCCCAGCCCGACCGGGCGGCTGCATCTGGGCCATGCCCTGTCGGCGGTTCGCGCGCATGATCTGGCGCGGCGCGGCGGTGGCCGTTTCCTGCTCAGGATCGAGGATATCGACGGCACGCGCAGCCGCCCCGAACATGTCGAGACGATCTTGCGCGACCTGGAATGGCTGGGGCTGGAATGGGACGATCTGTCCTTCCAGTCCGAACGACTGGATCATTATGCGGCGGCACAGGGGCGGTTGGCGGACCTGCTCTATCCCTGTTTCTGCACGCGCGCCGAAATCGCCGCCAGCCTGTCCGCGCCGCATGGGGCCACGCCGCTCTATCCGGGGACGTGCCGCCATCTGTCGCATCACGAGCGTGGCGCGCGGATGGGGGATCCGCATGGCTGGCGGATCGACATGGCGCGTGCGGTCGAGCGGGTGGGCGCGCTTCACTGGCATGACGAACGCGAAGGGGCAATCGTCGCCGATCCGCTGAGCCATGGCGACGTCATCCTGGCGCGCAAGGATGCGCCCGCCAGCTATCATCTGGCGGTGACCGTGGACGACGCGGCGCAGGGCGTGACCGACGTGGTGCGCGGCGTCGACCTGTTCGAGGCGACCCATGTCCACCGGCTGCTACAGGCGCTGCTCGGTCTGCCGACGCCGCGCTATCATCACCATCCGTTGATCGTCGGGGCGGATGGACAACGTCTGGCCAAGCGTCACGGCGCGCCCGCGCTGGCGGCGATGCGAGAGGGTGGCGAAGATGGGCGCGCACTGGCGGACGCGCTGCGCCGCAATATGCTTCCCGCTGGATTTCGGCTGGGGGAGGCGTAAGCTTCGGGGATGAGCACTTTCCTCGTCATCCTGCTGATCGCGGCGATGATCGCCACCGTCGTCGCGCTGGTGCGTGGCATCATCTCGTTCCTGCAGGAGGCCACGGCCGAGGCGAAGGGCGAGGGGCCGGCCGCGTCGCAGCTCAAGTCCAACCGGATGATGCAGCAGCGCATCTTCTTCCAGGCGCTGGCGATTACCATCGTCGTGCTGCTGCTGTTCCTGGCAGGGCGGACTTGATCCCTTGGTCAAGCTGACGAAAATCTACACCCGTACCGGCGACGAGGGCACCACCGGCCTGGTCGACGGCTCGCGCCGGTCCAAGGCGGATGCGCGCATGGTCGCGATCGGCGAGGTGGACGAGGCGAACAGCGCGATCGGCGTCGCCTTGCTCGCTATCGACGGGCCGCTGGCCGCGTCGCTGACGCATATCCAGAACGATCTGTTCGATCTGGGCGCCGATCTGGCCACCCCCGGCGACGTCCAGGGCGCGCTGCGCATCCTGCCTGAACAGGTCGTGCGGCTGGAAAAGGAGATCGACGCGATGAATGCGCGCCTGACGCCGCTCACCAGCTTCATCCTGCCCGGCGGCACCAGTGCGGCGGCGCATCTGCATCTGGCCCGCGCCATCGCCCGGCGAGCGGAACGGGCCAGCGTGGCGCTGGGCGAGCAGGAGGCGATCAATCCGCCTGCGCTCGCCTATCTCAACCGATTGTCGGACTGGCTGTTTGTCGCGGCGCGGGTGATGAACCAAAGCGGCGCATCGGACGTTCTTTGGGTTCCAGGAGGGGTGCGCACGGAACGGTAAAGGGCCGGCCGGGTCCCCCGCTATCCGGGGAGCGCCCTATGCCGACTTCAATACCGTCCCCCGTGACGGCCGTGACGCCTACCGATCATCTGGCGTCCCGCTATCGGTCGGTGCGCGCACTGACGCTCGCCCTTGCCGAGCCTTTGTCCGACGCCGATGCGACTGTGCAGTCGATGCCCGACGCCTCGCCCGCCAAATGGCATATGGCGCATACGACCTGGTTCTTTGAAACCTTCGTGCTGCGCGACCATGTGCCGGGCTATGCGCTCCACGATCCGCGCTTCCCGTTCCTGTTCAACAGCTATTATGAGGCCGAGGGCAAGCGTCATGCGCGCCACCGCCGGGGGATGATCACCCGCCCGACGCTGGACGAGGTGCGCGCCTATCGCGTTCATGTCGATGCGGCGCTGCTCGCCGCGCTGCCCGACCTGCCCGAGGCGGCGCGCGAGCTGGTGGCGCTGGGCTGTCATCATGAGGAACAGCATCAGGAACTGTTCGTCACCGACATCCTCCACCTCTTTTCCGAAAACCCGCTGGAGCCTGCGCTCTATGCGCCCCTGCCCAAGACGCCGGTCGCCATGCCGGGCCCGATCGGTTGGATCGCGGGGCGGACCGGCATCGTGCAGATGGGGCATGACGGACAGGGTTTCGCCTTCGACTGCGAAGGGCCGCGTCACGATGCGCTGCTCCATCCCCATGCGCTGGCGGACCGCACCGTCACCAATGCCGAATGGATGCAGTTCATCGACGATGGCGGCTATCGCGATCCCCGGCTCTGGCTGTCGGACGGCTGGGCCTGGGTGAAGGCGGAAGACGTCGGCGCGCCGCTTTATTGGGAGATGCGCGACGGCGGCTGGACCCGGTTCGGGCTGGACGGGCGGCGCGCGGTCGATCCGGCCGCGCCAGTGACGCATGTCAGCTTCTACGAGGCGGATGCCTTTGCCACATGGGCCGGTGCGCGGCTGCCGACCGAGATGGAATGGGAGGCGGCGGCCTCTGGCTTTGATGCTTCGAGCGGCAATCAGATGGACGCAGCGGGGGCGATCGAACCCCGCCCCGCTACCGATGGCCCCGCCTTTTTCGGCGATGTCTGGGAATGGACCGGCAGCGCCTATCGCCCCTATCCCGGCTTTCGCGCCGTAGAGGGCGCGGTCGGCGAATATAATGGCAAGTTCATGAACGGGCAGTTCGTCCTGCGCGGCAGCAGTTGCGCGACCCCGCGAGGGCATGGCCGCGCCAGCTACCGCAACTTCTTCTACCCCCATCAACGCTGGCAGTTCACCGGCGTCCGTCTGGCAAAGGACCTGTGACCATGTTGAAGCCTGAGATCGAGGACGGGCAGATGTCCCTGGCCGACCCCGCCTTCCGCGCGGACGTGCTTGCCGGACTGGAGCGTCGCCCGCGCGCCATTCCCGCCCGCTGGTTCTATGACCGGCGCGGTTCGGAATTGTTCGAGGCGATCACCGACCTGCCCGAATATTATCCCACCCGCACCGAAACCGCGATCCTGAAGTCCATGTGCCCCGAACTGGTCGCGCATGTCGGCAAGGGGCGCGCGGTGGTCGAGTTCGGATCGGGTTCCTCTACGAAGACACCCGTTCTGCTCCGCTGCGTCGAGCCTTCGGCCTATGTGCCGATCGACATTTCCGGCGACTTCCTGCGCGAATCCGCCCGCAATCTGCAACAGGCCTTTCCCGATCTTCCCATCCATCCGCTGGAGGGGGATTTCATGCGACCGCTGACGCTGCCCGCGATGGTGGCGGACGCGCCGAAGCTGGGCTTCTTCCCCGGATCGACCATCGGCAACATGACGCCCGCCATGGCGACCGACCTGCTGCGCGCGATGCGCGGATCGCTGGGCGAGGGGGCGATGCTGCTGATCGGGATGGATCGCGCCAAGCCCACCAATATTCTCGTTCCCGCCTATGACGATGCCCAGGGGGTGACGGCGGCCTTCAACCGCAATCTGCTCGACCGGATCAATCGCGAACTCGACGGCACCATCCCGGTCGAGGCCTTCCGCCATCGTGCGGTGTGGAACGACGACCGGTCGCGGATCGAAATGCATCTGTCGGCGGAGCGCGACGTGGACTTCACCGTCGAGGGTCGGCCCTTTGCCATGGCGGCGGGTGAGACCATCCATACCGAGAACAGCCATAAATACGGCCCGCGTGACGCCCGCATACTGCTGCGCGCCGGCGAGTGGACACCCGTAGCGCAATGGAGCGACCCGGACGAACTGTTCGCGGTCTATCTGGCGGAGGCGCAATCGGTCAGGCTGGCTCCGTAAGCGGCCTGCCTACAATTCTTATGGCAAAAGCATTTATTTAACAAAAGTTGCGTCTTTTTTTCCGGGGTCACGTTTCGCTTCATGGTTCGGCCGAAAACTTTGCATGCGAAGTCTTCGGCCATACCCCTTTATGAGATCTTCTGACGGTGACTCAAATACAGAAGCTCTCATCTTGGTTCCTTACTGGGAGGAGCATGATGACGGAAAGCGCACAACTGCTCGACGCGTTCGACGCGCGGGTCGAGCGCCGCAATCGGCGGCGCGACTTCTTCAAGACGGCGATCGGCGCGGCGGCGGCGGGCGTGACCGCCTTTACCCTGACCAGCCGGGCCGGAGCGCAGGCAGCGATTACCGACACCGATATTCTGAACTTCGCGCTGAACCTCGAATATCTCGAAGCGCAATTCTATGCCTATGCCGCCAACGGCACGGGCCTGCCCGCCAGCCAACTGACGGGTACGGGCACGCAGGGTGCGGTGACCGGCGGCGCGCAGGTCAATTTTGCGACCGGTAACAGCGGCGACGCGATCATCGGCCAATATGCGCGCGAGATTGCCGCCGACGAAGCCGCCCATGTCGCCTTCCTGCGCACCGCGCTGAGCAGTGCCGCCGTGGCGCAACCGGCGATCAACATTTCCGGCGATGCCAATGGCCCGTTCACGGCGGCGGCTCGCGCGGCGGGCGTGGTCGGTGCCAACGAGACCTTCAACCCCTATGCCTCGCCGACCGCGTTCCTGCTGGGTGCGTATATCTTCGAGGATGTCGGCGTGACCGCCTATAAGGGGGCGTCGCCGCTGATCAGCAACAAGACCTTCCTTCAGGCCGCTGCGGGCATCC
The DNA here is from genome assembly GCF_965112005.1 of Sphingomonas sp. Marseille-Q8236. Classification (NCBI taxonomy): domain Bacteria; kingdom Pseudomonadati; phylum Pseudomonadota; class Alphaproteobacteria; order Sphingomonadales; family Sphingomonadaceae; genus Sphingomonas; species Sphingomonas sp. Marseille-Q8236. The sequence continues at coordinate 651,375 of NZ_CBCOPO010000001.1, read as the reverse complement.
TGGCGGTCGAGGCCTATCATGCCGCGATCGTCCGCACGACGCTTTACGGCCTCGGCTATGACATGGCCAACCCGCAGTCCTCGCTGATCACCGCTGCAGGCCGCATCTCGGACGCCCGCGACAGTCTGGACGGCTCGACCGATCTCGACCAGGGGATCGCGCAGACGACCGTCAATGGTCAGCTCGTGTCCAATATCGTGCCGCTCGACAATAACGGCATCGCGTTCAGCCGGACGCCGCAGCAGGTGCTCAACATCGTCTATCTGAACAATGCGGCGGCGACGCTCGGGGGCTTCTTCCCGGCGGGCGTGAACGGCACCCTGCGCGCCAGCGCGGCGAACTAATCCCTTTTTCCTCGTTTCGAGAGGATTATCATCATGAGCGAAGAACGCTTCATTCTCGACGTCATCGACGAAGCCTCGGCCAAGCGCCGGGCCGATCGCCGCCGGTTCATGCGCATGGCCGCCGGGGCGGGGGCCGTGGGCGGACTGGCGATGCTGGGCGCCTGCAACAATGACGATGACGACGTGATCGTCGTCCCCACCCCGACGCCGACCACCGCCCCGACCGGTTCGGTGACCGATGCCGACGTACTGAACTTTGCGCTTCAGCTCGAATATCTGGAAGCGCAATTCTACAGCTATGCCGCTTTCAATACGGGCCTTGCCGCGTCGTTCCAGACGGGTACGGGCACGCAAGGCGCGGTCGCGACCGGCACGAGCGGCCAGCCGCGCGGGGTCGCGTTCAAGGACCCGATCGTCGCGCAATATGCGCGCGAGATTGCCCTGGACGAGATCGCGCACGTCAACTTCCTGCGCACCGCGCTCGGCACTTCGGCGGTGGCGCAACCGGCGATCAACCTGTCGGGCGATGCCAATGGCGCCTTCACCGCGGCGGCGCGTGCCGCCGGCGTGATCGGCGCGAACGATACCTTCGACCCTTATGCCTCGGACGAGAATTTCCTGCTCGCGGCCTATATCTTCGAGGATGTCGGTGTGACCGCCTATATGGGCGGCGTCACCCTCTTGAGCAACAAGACCTATGTCGAGGCGGCGGCGGGTATCCATGCGGCGGAGGCCTATCATGCGGGGCTGGTCCGCTCGGTCCTGTATCGCAAGGGGCTGACCACCTCGTCGCTGATCACCGCGGCGGGCCAGATTTCGGATGCTCGTGACAGCCTCGATGGCTCGACCGATCTGGATCAGGGGATCGTCGCGACCGTCAATGGGCAGCAGGTGGCGAATATCGTGCCCGCCGATGCCAATGCCATCGCCTTCACCCGCACGCCGCAGCAGGTGCTGAACATCGTGTATCTGAACAAGGCGGCGGTCACCGGCGGCGGCTTCTTCCCCAACGGCCTGAACGGCAACGTCCGGACCAGCGCCGCCAGCGGCTGATCGCCTTTATCCTTCCCAAGGATCCCTGCCCCGGTCGGCCATCTTCCCCTGCCCGATCGGGGCTTTTTTTGTCGTTCGCCCCGGCGATGGGGCGTTCCGCGCAAAACCGCTTCTTATCCGTCGCAAATCCGCTTATGCAGGGACTATCCCCGGGGGAGCGCTGGCCTGCGCTTGAGAGGGGGGCAAGAGCCCCCGACCCGCTGAACCTGATCCGGCTGACACCGGCGTAGGGAGGGAGCGGCCCCATCTCTCATGGTCCGTTTCCTCCGCATGGAGTGGACTATGGCAGATATTCCCGCAAAGGCTGAAATTGGCGTCACCACCGGCCCCATTCGTGGGTCGAAGAAGATTCATGTCGGGCCGCTGGATGTCGCGATGCGCGAAATCCATCTCGACCCGTCCTCGGGCGAGCCGCCGCTGCGCGTCTATGACACGTCCGGCCCGTACACCGATCCGAACGCCCGCATCGATATCATGGCGGGCCTTCCCCAGCGCCGCCGTGCCTGGATCGAGGGACGCGGCGATGTCGAGGCCTATGACGGCCGCGAGATCCGCCCCGAGGATAATGGCCAGCTGGGCCCCGACCGGTCGGGCGGCGTGCCGCAATTCCCGCGCACCGGGCTGAACCGCCCGCTACGCGCCAAGCCGGGCATGAACGTCAGCCAGATGCACTATGCTCGGCGCGGCATCATCACGCCCGAAATGGAATATGTCGCGACCCGCGAGAATCTGGGCCGCGAGATGCTCAAGGACTATGTCCGCGACGGCGAGAGCTTCGGCGCGAGCATCCCCGATTACGTGACCCCCGAATTCGTCCGCGACGAAGTGGCGCGCGGCCGGGCGATCATCCCCAACAACATCAACCACCCCGAATCCGAACCGATGGCGATCGGCCGCAACTTCCTGGTCAAGATCAATGCCAATATCGGCAATTCGGCGGTCGCCTCCAACGTCGCGTCCGAGGTCGACAAGCTGGTCTGGTCGATCCGCTGGGGCGCGGACACGGTCATGGACCTGTCGACGGGGCGCAACATCCACGACACGCGCGAATGGATCATCCGCAACTCGCCCGTGCCGATCGGCACCGTTCCCATCTATCAGGCGCTGGAAAAGGTCGGCGGCATCGCCGAGGAACTGACCTGGGACATCTTCCGTGACACGCTGATCGAACAGGCCGAGCAGGGCGTCGACTATTTCACCATCCATGCGGGCGTGCGCCTGCCCTATATCCCGCTGACCGCCAAGCGCGTCACCGGCATCGTGTCGCGCGGCGGATCGATCATGGCGAAATGGTGCCTGGCGCATCACAAGGAGTCGTTCCTCTACGAACGCTTCGACGAGATCACCGAGATCATGAAGGCGTACGACATCGCCTATTCGCTGGGCGACGGCCTGCGCCCCGGCGCGATCGCGGACGCCAATGACGAGGCGCAGTTCGCCGAGCTCTACACGCTGGGCGAGCTGACCAAGCGCGCGTGGGAACAGGACGTGCAGGTGATGATCGAGGGGCCGGGCCATGTGCCGATGCACAAGATCAAGCAGAATATGGACAAGCAGCTTGAGGCGTGCGGCGAGGCCCCCTTCTACACGCTCGGGCCGCTGACCACCGACATCGCGCCGGGCTACGACCATATCACCAGCGGGATCGGCGCGGCGATGATCGGGTGGTACGGCACGGCGATGCTCTGCTACGTTACGCCCAAGGAGCATCTGGGCCTGCCCGATCGCGACGACGTGAAGGTCGGGGTGGTGACCTACAAGCTGGCCGCCCATGCCGCCGATCTGGCCAAGGGGCACCCGGCCGCCAAGATGCGCGACGACGCGCTGAGCCGCGCCCGCTTCGAGTTCCGCTGGCGCGACCAGTTCAACCTGTCGCTCGACCCCGACACGGCGGAATCCTACCACGACCAGACGCTCCCGGCCGAGGGCGCCAAGACCGCCCATTTCTGTTCGATGTGCGGCCCGAAATTCTGCTCGATGAAGATCACGCAGGAAGTGCGCGAGTTCGCGGCCAAGCAGAACGCCCCGGTCGAAACCTTCGTCGCGGCGGAAGACGCCGAGGCGGGGATGCAGGAGATGAGCGAGAAATTCCGCGAGAAGGGCGGGGAGGTTTACCTTCCGGCGGAGTAATGAAATGGGGCCGCACTCAACGCGAGTCTGGCCCCATTGCCGACGTCCGTTCAGCCTGAGCGAAGTCGAAGGCCATGGGAAAGCGAAGTATCTAGTTTCGACACAGTTTTGATATAAGCCTGTTTCTCGCAGTGGTTTTAGGGTCAGGACTCGTTGATCACAGCCAGAAGATGACGGTGGCAGCGAGGGTGACGGCGGCAAAGAAGGCAGTGGGGCAGCGATCGTAGCGGGTAGCGACCCGACGCCAGTCTTTGAGGCGGCCGAACATGATCTCGATGCGGCTGCGGCGCCGGTAGCGGCGCTTGTCGTATTTGACCGGCTCGTTGCGTGATCGCCGGCCCGGGATGCAGGGCTGGATGCCTTTGGCCTGGAGGGCGTCCCTGAACCAGTCGGCGTCGTAGCCGCGGTCGCCGAGCAGCCACTGCGCCTTCGGCATGTCATCCAGCAGCGCTGCCGCGCCGGTGTAGTCGCTGACCTGGCCCGCGGTCATGAAAAAGCTTAAGGGGCGCCCGTTTGCATCGGCGACGGCATGTAGCTTGGTATTCATACCGCCTTTGGTGCGGCCGATCAGGCGGCCAAGATCCCCTTTTTTACCCGCAGGCTTGATGCCGTGCGGTGCGCCTTCAGATAGGTTGCGTCGATCATGACCGTCTGCGGCTCGGCGCCAGCTGCAGCCAGACCTTCCATCATTCGCGTGAACACGCCGGCCTCGCCCCAACGCTTCCACCGATTGTACAGCGTCTTGTGGGGGCCATACTCGCTAGGCGCATCTCGCCAGCGAAGCCCGTTGCGATTGACGAATACGATGCCGCTCAGCACCCGCCGGTCGTCCACCCTCGGCTTGCCATGGCTCTTGGGAAAGAAGGGCCGCAGCCGCTCCATCTGCTCGTCCGTCAGCCAAAACAGGTCACTCATCTCGGTCTCCTTGCGGAGCCTGAATCAGATCGCGACGCTCACATCAATGGGTCCTGACCCTAGGAATAGATGCCTGTATGCTTTCCTGAACATCCTAGGAGAAGGCGATGTTGCAGATCGCAACGGCAGGCGTCACGGCACTTGCGCAAGTTTACGGATTTTCCGACGCTTCCAGCTTTCTCGCCAGTCATGTCGAGACGCTCAAAGGGCTCGACAATGTTTTGCTAAGCCGTTGTGGCCATGTGCTTGAGGCCGTACAGATCGGGTTCGGCGCCGGTTCGAAACATGGCTTGATGCTGATCGGCGTAGGTCGAGCCTTGTTGGGTGCAGGCGTCCTGCCGGTTGGGGGGACGGTTGCCTTAGCCAGCCCGGTTATGATGACCTGTGCCGCGATTGGCGCCGTTCACTATGGCTGGCATGCGCTCAGCGAAGACGAACGAAACAAGCTGCTCGACACCGTCGCCGATGCCTTTTCCATGGGCAAGCAACTGGTGAAAGCCGTTGCCGATTTTGCCGTGGAAACGATCAAGGCGCTTCTCTCCAGCGAAAACCTTGCTGAACTTAAGCGCATGGTCGCAGACGCAGCGACAACGTTCGGGCGTCGCCTAGGCGACATTACCCGGTCCATCACGGATCGAGCGCTCGACGTGCGCAACATCGCCGCAGGTCACGCTTCGTCGGTGATGAGCGCCATTCCGAAGCGTTTGCCATTTCAGCGCCCGGCAGAACCGTCTTAAGCCGAGCCCCCTAGGCGGGGTGGCTTCTCTTTAAGGTCTTCTCGATCGACGCCCATTCGCTGGCAGACATCAAAACCGCGCCTTCCCCGCGATCAAGCGTGATCGCGAGTGGCGCGCGGTCGGCGATGACCTTGTCGATCATCGCCTCCAGATTTTCGGACGCTTCGTCATAGGAGACCGCTTGCATAGGTCGAAGCTCTTCTAAGCTTCGTCGAACGTCAACCCTCACCGCTTCCGCACAAACTCCGCGCGCAACACCAACCCCTTGATCCCGTCGAACTTGCAGTCGATTTCCTGCGCATCACCGGTCAGGCGGATCGACTTGATCAGCGTGCCGCGCTTCAGCGTCTGGCCTGCGCCCTTGACGGTCAGGTCCTTGATCAGCGTCACCTGATCCCCGTCGCTCAGCACATTGCCGACCGAGTCCCGGACCACCACCGCATCATCCTCGCCGACCGAACCGGCCTTGGTGGCAGCGTCGGACGCGCTGATCCATTCGCCGGTCGCTTCGTCATAGACATAGTCTTCGTCGGCCATCGCCGTTGGTCCTTATCATATCTGCGAATTGGCGGCCCCTATGCGCGCTCCCAGCAACTGATGCCATAGCTATTACAGATCAGGAGAGGGGTGGCAGTGCCCAGTCGATCGGCTCGCGGCCATGTTCGATTAGAAAGGCATTGGCGCGCGAGAAGGGCTTCGACCCGAAAAAGCCGCCGCGTGCCGACAGGGGCGAGGGGTGGACCGAGGTCAGGACGCAGTGCCGCCCCGCGCCCAGTTCGCGAACGAACCCCGCCTTTTTCTGGGCATAGGCGCCCCAGAGGATGAAGACGACCGGCTCGGGCTTGGCGGCGACGGCGCGGATCACCGCGTCGGTGAACCGCTCCCACCCGCGCCCCTGGTGCGAGGCGGCCTGGCCCATCCGCACGGTCAGCACCGAGTTGAGCAGCAGCACCCCCTGCCGCGCCCAATGGTCGAGCAGCCCGTGGCCGGGCGGGGCGATGCCCAGATCGGTCGCCATCTCCTTGTAGATGTTGACCAGGCTGGGTGGCGGGCGGACGCCCGGCTGGACCGAGAAGGCCAGGCCGTGCGCCTGGCCCTCGCCATGATAGGGGTCCTGCCCCAGGATCACGACGCGCACCTCGGGCAGCGGTGTCAGGTCGAGCGCGCGAAACCATTCGGACGGGCGGGGGAAGATGCGCTGGCCACTCTCGCGTTCCTGGGCCAGGAAGGTCTTGAGCGCCTGCATATAGGGCTCGTCGAACTGGTCGCGCAGGACGGCCAGCCAGCTTGGATCCAGACGGATGTCGCTCATCGCTTCCTCTTGCCTCTCGTGCGATTGCCGCGCAACCGGCTTGGCGGATAATCGTTATGCACCCGATACGGTCGTCAACCTGTCGGCCGGGGAGCCTTTTGGAGGATCATGGTCATGAAGCGTTCGACGATCACCCTCGCCGTGATGACGGCCGCATTGCCGCTGGCGGCCTGTGGTTCCTCGACCGAGCCGACCGGTGCCAACACGACCACCGCCATAAGCAATGGCAGCGTGATGAGCGCCGATGCGCTGGGCACCAAGATTCGCGCCTTGCCCGAGGGGCAGCGTCGCGGGGTCCTGTTCCGCGCGATCCGCGATGCCGGCCCGAGCGGTGCCGGCTGCCAGTCGGTCACCGCGATGAAGGAAGCGGCGGCGGTCAACGGCAATCCCACTTGGAATGCGGTCTGCGACAACAGCACGCAATGGACGATCGTGCTGACCGCCGATCAGTCGGCCAGCGTGACCGGCCCCGGGCCCGTCACGATCAAGTGAGTGGACTGGCGAGTGATCGACTTGGCGACAGGCTCGGCCATGATGCGCGTCATCATGCGCGCCGGTCGAGCCTTGCCAGCGTCGCCTGGTCGTCAACTCCGCCGAAGAACCGATCCAACCCGGCGCGGAACGGTGCGGGGTCGTTGGCCACTGCCGCGAACAGCGTCAGCGACGAACGCAGCTTCATCGCATCGATCCCGCCGAACACCGCCTCTGCCGATCCCGGTGCGCCGATGGCGGTTCGAACCGCGTCGAGCAGGCGGGGCCCCAGGATCGGATGCGCCAGATAGGCTTGCGCCTCGGTCGCATCGCGGATCGCATAATGTTGCGCGGTGGCACTGCGGCCCAGCCCGGCGATCTGGGGAAAGATGAACCACATCCAATGGCTCCGTTTCCGTCCCGCGCGCAATTAGGCCATGGCAGTGGCGAAGCTGTCCGCCTGGGCCGCGACGAAGCGGTCCAGCGCGGGATCCGGGGCGGGGAAGGCTGTCATGTATTGGCAACCGGCCATGCCGTCGAAGCGTTCCCGCCAAAAGCAATTGATTCAGGAGAGAGAGATGCGCCGTTTCGCCTTCCTTGCCCCTATGGCCCTGCTGGCACCGGCGCTGGCCTTGGCGCTGGCGGCGTGCGGCGGGAAGGCGGAGGAGGCCGACTCGGATGTCGCGCCGGGCAACTTCACGCCCCCCGGCACCGCCCGACCCACGCCGATCGCCGGGGTGGCGCAGGTCAATCCGCTGACCGCCTATATCGGCCATTACCCGAATGACGCCGTGGACGGCGTGACCTTCTTCGACCGGACCGAGGTGGCAAGCGCGCTGCACGATGCCGTGGGGAACCAGCAACTGGTTCAGCGGATCATGTCGCGCGGGGCGGTGACGGTGCCCATCTTCCGCAAGGGCGAGCAGGTGATCGCGGCGCATGGCTGTACCCCGCACGATTGCGCCGACAACAACTGGACGGTCGAGGTCGATACCAAGGCGTCCAGCGCGCGGGTCTGCTATCATGACCGCGAAACGATGGGCGACCGCAGCCAATGGTATATGGGTGGTGCGCCGGTAACCCAGCCCGGGGAATGCCCGCAGGAATAAAGCGGCTATCTCCGAGGTCCTGAAGCTAAGGGGGCGTCACGCGCTCGACGGCGCAACACCCCTCGACCATCTTCGCCTGTACCTCCCCCATGCGGGGGAGGGGGTTTTCAGAAGGTATAGGCCACACCCAGCGCGCTCAGCCACTGGCCGCGCGAACCGGCCTGCGAGACGATCGGGCTGTCGGCGAAATCATTGACCATGCGACCATAGGTCACGCCGCCGACCAGTTTCCAACCCTTCAGCAAATTGCCGGTGATCGAATAGGTGGCGAGCCCGCCGACCGACCAGTCCTTCCACCCCGACCGGGCATTGTAGACCGGCAGGCCGCTCGCCACGCTCTGGTTCGGGTCGATCGAGAAATAGCGGCGGGCATAGCCGCGCCCGGCATGTTCCGCCGTGGCGAACAGGCCGACCGCCGCCTTGGTCGACAGCGGCGTGAAATAGTTGACCGAGGGCTGCCAGATGCCGCTGTCGTGCACGCCGGTCACGTCGTGGCGATAGCTGACCGAGACGGAGAGGCGGTCATAGGGGCTGGTCACCACGCCGACCTTGCCGATGCCGACATAGCCGCCCAGTTCCACCGCCGCGCCGATCTTGCCCAGCGCGCGGACGCGGGGATCGTCGATGCGTGACGGGGCGGTGCGATCGAGATTGACGACGCCGATCGGCCCCGCCTGGAAATCCCAGTCGCGGTTGTTCTTGTCGCCGATCAGGTCGACCGACAGGCGGTTGCCGATCAGGGTGATCGTGTGACCGTCGATATAGGCCAGCGCGGCGGGCGCTGGCGAAAAGGAATAGTCGTTCGACCCCTCATAATCCGGGAGATAGGCCGCACCCAGACCGATGGTGATGGTGTTCTTGCCGAGCTGACCCGCCATTTCGGCGGCGGCGGGATTGGTGGCGACGGTCGTGTCCTGCGCCAGGGCAGGCGCCGCCAGGGACAGCGCGCCCGCGACGGCCAGCGGGGCGATGACGCGCGACGATAGGCGCGAAAATGAACGCAAGACGGAAAACTCCCCGATTGGATTATCCGAAATGGAACGCCAGGGTGAGGATTTCGCTCCGATTCCGCCGTTCAGAAAATGTAACGCATCCGAATCTGTTGTGTTTCGGCAACAGAATCCAGGGTGAACCGCGCGGCCTTGAAGCGCGGCGGGCCGAAGCGGATCGCCGGATTGCGCGAGAAACCAAAGCCTTCGCGCGGGATGCCGGCCAGCGTGTCGAGCTTGGCATTGCCGTTTTCGTCATGGATGACGGCGGCGGCGTAATCGCCATGCGGCAGGCCGTCGAGGTGCAACGCCTTCTGCCCCGCCGGGACCGAGCGCGTCATCGCGCGCGCATCATCGACACAGGCGGGAAAATTGTCCGGATCGGCGGTCAGGCAGAGGCGGATCATTCCCTTGGCCGAGCGCATCTGGTCGATGCCGATGTCCAGTCGGCTAACCGGTGCGGCGCTCATCAGCGGCAACGCGGCCAGGACCAGCGCCAGCCCCCGCGACGCGGCGTGCCGCCTGCGCATGGGCGCGTTCGAAATCGCCAAGACCCCGGTCGGTCCCGCACAGTCGATCCCAGAAGCGGAAATAGAGTCCATAGTTGCACCCATATTGCTCATGATGCCGTTGGTGATGGCTTGCGGTAATGAGCCACCCCCCCAGGTGCCCCTGCCACATGAAGCGGGGAAAGATTTCCCACCCCATATGGTTGGTGACGCCCATAACGGTCATGATCGTCAGGACCAAGCCGAGTGCGGCGACATGGATCGGAATCACGAAGACCAGTAGCGGAATGGCCACAGCACCGGTCACCGCCTCGATCGGGTGAAAGGCCATGGCGGCCCAGGCGGTGGGCGGACGGCTGGCATGATGGACGGCATGGGCGCGCTTGAAGATCGCCGGGCGGTGCATCCAGCGATGCGTCCAGTAGAACCACGTATCGTGCGCGATCAGATAGAGCAGCACCGAGACGGGCAGATACCAGAGCGGCCAGGCATGGACATCGGCATAGATTCGCGTCCACCCGCGATTCTGCCAGCCCCAGGCGACGATCCCGGCGGGCACCCCGTAAATGGCGGCGGAGGCGAGGCTCCACCAGATTTCGCGGCGGATCTGCGGGTCGAGCCCGGCATAGAGGTTGGGATGCCGCGCCCTGGTCGCCAGCGCGAACGCGCCCGAGGCGAGCAGATAGCGCACGCCGACGATCAGCGTCATGGCGATGGCGGAAAGGATCAGGGCAAGCGTCACGGGGGCAGTGTAACCCATTGCAGGCGGGGCTTGAACCGCCAACGTCGGGCGCGGGGCCTTTTGTTCGCGCGGCGGCGCGAAGGCGCAGAGAGGTTTGAGCGGGCGTCGGCGTCCGGTGCCTCTTCGTCCGTCCCCCCTGACGCATCGTCGGTGACGAGAAGCGGCCTTTGGTCGGGCACTCCCTCTCCACACCCCCGCACAAACCCCCGCCCCATCCGCGAGCGCATTCCCGTGCACTTCGACTTCGCTCAGTGCGAACGGAGGGCGGGTCCGCGTCTCCGCGCCTTCGCACGAACCCCCGCCCCCGTTCAGGCTGAGCGAAGTCGAAGCCCACGCCCCACCCCATCCGCGAGCACATTCCCATGCGCTTCGACTTCGCTCCCCGCGAACGGAGGGCCGGGTTTACCCCCGGTGGAAAATCCGGATCGGCCGGTCGTGATACACCCCCTCGACCGGCGCTGCATAACCCAGCTTGCCCGCGAGGCCGATCGACGCCGCATTGCCCGGATCGATGATGCAGCAGGTCCGCCCGATGCCTCGCGCGTCCGCCCAGTCGAGCACCGCGCGCATCGCCTCGCCCGCATAGCCCCGGCCATGGGCCTTCGGAACCAGCGTCCACCCCGCTTCCGGCACCGTCAGTTCGGGCCGGATCTCACGGCGCGCTTCCAGCAGGCCCATATCGCCCAGCACATCGCCCGTCGCCCGGTCGCATACCACCCAGGCGCCATAGCCGAACACCGTCCAGCATCCGACCGACCGAAGCAGTCGAATCCACACATCCTCGCGCGGGCGGGGCTTGCCGCCGATCATGCCGTACACCGCCGGTTCGGCCCACATCGCCGCCAGCGCGTCGAGATCGTCGGGATGGTGACCACGCAGGATCAGGCGCTCGGTGGTCAGGGTCGGGGCGGGGCTGGTGAAGGTCATGACGCGCCCGATACTAACCGGCGTCGCGGATCACCGCCAGAAAGGCTTCGCCATAGGCATCCAGCTTGCGCGCGCCGATGCCCGACAGCAGCGATAGCGCCGCGCGGCTGGTCGGCCGCTGCGCCGCCATGTCGCGCAGCACCGAGTCGTGGAATATGACGTAAGGCGGCACCCCCGCCTCCTGCGCCAGCTCGCGCCGCTTGGTGCGCAGCGCCTCGAACAGCGGATTGTCCGCCGGGTTGGCGGCGACCGGCGCGGCACGACGGCCCTTGCGCTCGCGCTTGGGCGGCACGACCAAGGAGAGCCGCGCCTCGCCCTTGATCAGTGCGCGTGCGGCGGGGCCGAACTCCAGCCCGCCATGATGATTGGTGCGCAGCGCATCGCGCAGCAGCAGCGCGCGGTGGACCGGCTTGAGCAGCGCCACCTCGTCGCCGTCGACGATATTCCACACCGATAGCGCCTCATGCCCGTTCATCAGGCTGCGCTCGGTCGACTGGCCGGTCAGCACCTGCTCGATATAGCCCGCGCCGAACATCTGGCCGGTGCGGAACACCGCGGACAGGAATTTCTGCGCGGTCGTCGTTGCATCGACCGCATCGGGCGAGCCCAGGCAATTGTCGCAATTGCCGCAATCCTCGGGCAAATCCTCGCCGAAATGGCGCAGCAGGATGCGGCGGCGACACCCGCCCGTCTCGACCAGCGCGCCCAGCGCCGCCAGCCGCGCGCGCTCGCCGGGCTGGCGTTCGGGCTCCACCTCGGCGATGCGCTGGCGCGCGCGGGCGAAGTCCTCCGCACCCCAGAAGAGATGCGCGACCGACGGATCGCCGTCGCGGCCCGCGCGCCCGGTTTCCTGATAATAGGCCTCGATCGACTTGGGCAGCCCGGCATGCGCGACGAAGCGCACATCGGGCTTGTCGATCCCCATGCCGAAGGCGACGGTGGCGCAGATCACCATATCCTCGCTCGCCACGAAATCGGCCTGGTTCTTCGCGCGGATCGCGGGGTCGAGCCCGGCATGATAGGCGCGCACCGGCCGCCCGGTCCGGGCCAGCGCCTCGGCCAGCTTCTCGGTCGCGGCGCGCGTCTGGGCATAGACGATGCCGGGGCCCGGCGTGTCGGCGACCACCCGCGCGATCTGCAGGTTTACATTGGCCTTGGGACTGATCGCATAGCGGATATTGGGCCGGTCGAAGCCCGAGACGATCATCCCCTCGACCGGAATGCCCAGCTGCTTGGCGATGTCGGCGCGGGTATGCGCGTCGGCGGTCGCGGTCAGCGCGAGCCGGGGCACGTCGGGGAACGCATCCATCAACGGCTCGAGCAGGCGATAATCGGGGCGGAAGTCGTGGCCCCATTCGCTGACGCAGTGGGCCTCGTCGATCGCGAACAGGCTGAGCGGCGCGGAGCCCAGCAGCTCGCGGAAATGCCCCGACGACGCGCGTTCCGGGGCGACATAGAGCAGGTCGAGCTGGCCGTCGCGGAAGCGCGCGACCGTCTCGGCGCGATTCTGGTCGACGCTGGTCAATGTGGCGGCGCGGATGCCGACCGCCTCGGCCGCGCGCAACTGGTCGTGCATCAGCGCGATCAGCGGGCTGACCACGACGCAGCATCCGTCCATCATCACGGCGGGAAGCTGGTAGCAGAGCGACTTGCCCGCGCCGGTCGGCATCACCGCCAGCGTCCGCTGGCGGTTCAGGACACGGTCGACCACCTGTTCCTGGACACCCCGGAACTGGCTGTACCCGAAAACTTCGTGGAGCTTGGCAAGGGGGTCGGCGACCATCGCCGTGCATGTAGCGACGCCGGGCGGATGGGGAAAGGGCGCGACGACGCGCGCCGGTCGATCCCGGCTCTCCATCGCGGCCGTTTCGGAAACATCGGCGGCCTTGCGGGTTTGACGCCCCAATCATTCCTGCCTCGTGAAAGGAGAAATTTCATGAACACCGACACGATCGACGGCGCAGCCACCAATTTCGGCGGTCAGGTCAAGGAAGGCTTGGGCGGCGTGCTGGGCGACAAGACCATGCAGGCCGAAGGCAAGGGCGAACAGCTGGGCGGCAAGGCCCAGAAGGCTTTCGGCGACGCCAAGACCAGCGTCGACCAGACGGTGCGTCCGCTGTTCAATCAGGTCCGCGACTTCGTCCGCGAGCGTCCGCTGGCCTCGGCCGCGCTGGGCGGCGTGGTCGGCATCGCGCTGCTCAACACGCTGCGCGGCAAGTAAGCGCCAGTCCGACGGATGTGACGGGCGATGCGGGGCGACCGCATTGCCTCTTTCGTCATGCGCCGACGGTGCCCGGCGGGCAGCGGCAGGCGGTTCGCCGTAACCCGCTTGCTCCGTCCCGCCCCATCGCCTAGCGCTCATCACCATGAAGCGATTGGCCATTTATTGCGGGTCGGCGACCCCCAGCGACCCCCTCTATATCGAAACGGCGCGGAGCGTGGGGCGCGGGCTGGCGGAGCGGGGGATCGGCGTCGTCTATGGCGGCGGACGGCTGGGCCTGATGGGCGCGGTCGCCGATGCGGCGCTGGCGGCCGGGGGCGAGGTGATCGGCATCATCCCGCAGGCGCTGGTCGATGCCGAGGTCGCGCATCGCGGCCTGACCGAGCTGCACGTCGTGCCGGGTATGCACGAGCGCAAGAAGGCGTTCACCGACCTGTCCGACGGTTTCATCACCATCGCGGGCGGCACCGGCACGATGGACGAGTTGTGGGAGGCGCTGAGCTGGGCGCAGCTGGGCTATCATGCCGATCCGGTCGGACTGCTCAACACCGGCGGCTATTACGATCATCTCGTCGCCTTCTGGGACAAGATGGGCGAGGTCGGGTTCCTCCGGCCGCAGCACCGCGACCTGCTGATCGTCGACGATACGCTCGACGGGCTGCTCGACCGGATGGCGGCGCACGTCCCGACCCAGCCGATCGTGCGCATGAACGCGGGCGACCTGTGAGCCAGCCCGCCGCCCCGACCGAGCGGGCGGCGCTGGTGGCGGCGGCCAAGGCCTCGATTGCGCGTGGGTCTAAGAGCTTCGCGGCGGCCAGCCTGTTGTTCGATCCCGACACGCGCGAGCGCGCCTGGCTGCTCTATGCCTGGTGCCGCCGGTGCGACGACATCGCCGATGGGCAGGACCATGGCCATGGCATGACCCGCGTCGCCGATGCACCCGCCCGGCTGGCGGAGCTGACCGAGAAGACCGAGGCGGCGCTGGCAGGGCAGGTCGTCGGCGATCCCGCCTTCGATGCGCTGCGGGTCGTCGCGGCGGAAACGGGGATGCCGCATCGCTGGCCACGCGACCTGATCGCTGGGTTCGCGCTGGATGCCGAGGATTGGCGGCCCGAGACCGAGGAGGATCTCTACCGTTACTGCTATCATGTCGCGGGCGTGGTCGGTTGCATGATGGCGGTGACGATGGGCGTGGCACCCGATGACGAGGCGGTGCTCGACCGTGCCTGCGACCTGGGGATGGCGTTTCAGCTCGCCAATATCGCGCGCGACATCGCCGAGGATGCGGGGGCGGGACGGCATTATCTGCCGCGTGAATGGCTTGCCTATAAGAGTATCTCGCCCGACGCGATCATGGCGCCGTCGCACCGACCGGGCCTGAGCGCATTGGCCCGCCGCCTGACCGACCAGGCGGCCCGGTTCGAGGCGAGCGCGCGGATGGGCACGCCCGCTTTGTCCTATCGGTCGGCCTGGGCGGTCCTGTCGGCGGCGGCGATCTATGGCGCGATCGGGCGCAAGGTGGCGCGGCGTGGCCGGCGGGCCTGGGACAACCGCGTTGGGACCAGCAAGACCGAAAAGCTGCGTTTCATGGTGGCGGCAAGCATGCAGGCTGCGCGGCGGGCCCGGATGACGATCACGCCGCGCGACCCGACGCTATGGACGCGACCGCGTTAATCGTCCTTGCTCCCGTTCAGTTCGGGCGAAGGCCAAGGGATGAAGGCCACCAAGCTGTCGGCTGGGATCGATCCTTTGTCTTCGACTGCGCTCTGGCCGAGCGGGGGCAAGGATATATGGCTCAGCCCCGCGACGGTTTACGCTCGGCCTTCGCCATTTGCGCGCCCATGCGACGGCAATCCGCGCCGATGACCGGGAAGGGAACATCGGTATTGGTGGCGATCCGGTTGGCGAGGTCGGCGCGGCACTGCGCCATGGTTTCATATCGTGCGGGGACCATGCGGGCCTCGGTGCAATCGATGCTGCCATCGCCGCAGCCCAGGATTGCCATCACATAGAAAATCGGTTCCATTCGACCGCCTCCACTTGTTTTTGAAAACGCGGGGGTGCGCCAAGTTGTTCCGATTTTGCGCTTGCCGGGGCTTGGCGGCGCTGTCATGCTCGACCAATACAGTCCGTGGGTGGGAGCATGAGATGGTGTTGAAGGCTTTATTGGCGGCAGGAGCGGCGATGATGGTGGCGCAGTCGGCAATGGCGGCGGACGTGCCGCTGATCGAACGGACCAAGTTGTTCGGCAATCCGACCAAGATCGGCGGGCAACTTTCGCCCGATGGCAAGTGGATCAGCTTCATCGCGCCGCGCGACGGTGTGCTCAACGTCTGGGTCGCGCCGATCGCAACGCCCGACCAGGCCAAGCCACTGACCGCCGAGAAGGGGCGGCCGATCCGCCAGGCCTTCTGGTCGCCTGATTCCAAGTCGATCCTGTTCGTCAACGACAAGGGCGGCGATGAGAATTTTCTGCTCTACGGCGTCAATGTCGCGACCGGCGAGCAAAAGGCGCTGACCCCGTTCGAGAAGACGCGCGTCCAGATCGTCGGCACCAGCGAGACGATCAAGGACCGTATCCTGGTCGGCGTCAACAATCGCGATCCGCGCTGGCATGACGTGTACGAGCTGAACCTGACCAGCGGCGCGCTGACCAAGGTGATGCAGAATGACGGCTATGCCGGGTTCCTGGCCGACGACCAGCTACAGCTGCGCATGGCGGCCAAGGCGCGGCCTGATGGCGGTTCCGACTATTACCGGGTCAACGGCACCACCGTCGAGGCGACGCCGGTCGTGCAGTTCGGGCTGGACGATTCACTGACCACCTCGCCGCTGGGCTTCACGGTGGATGGCAAGACGCTCTACTGGATGGACAGCCGCGGCCGGAACACCGCCGCGCTGATGGCGCAGGACATGGGCAGCGGCAAGATGGCCGTGATCGGCGAAAGCCCCAAGGCCGATGTCGGCGGCGGGCTGTTCAATCCCAAGACCGGTCGGGTCGAGGCCTATTCGGTCAACTATCTCAAGCGCGATTATGTGCCGGTCGGCGATGCGGTGAAGGCCGACCTCGCCTTTCTCAAGGCGCAGAATAAGGGTGAGTTCTCGATCGGGTCGCGCACCGATGCCGACGACAAGTGGATCGTCACCTTCGATCCGGTGACCGCGCCCGCCTCGACCTGGCTGTACGATCGCAAGGGCAAGACGCTGACTCAGCTTTATGTCAGCCGCCCCGAACTGGCCGATGCGCCGCTGGTGCCGATGGAGGCGGTGGAAATCCCGGCGCGCGACGGGCTGACGCTGGTGTCGTACCTGACCAAGCCGAAGGGCGTGACCGGGCCGGTGCCGATGGTGTTGTTCGTTCATGGCGGCCCCTGGGCGCGCGATGCTTATGGCTATAACGGCTATCACCAGTGGCTCGCCAATCGCGGCTATGCGGTGCTGTCGGTCAATTATCGCGGCTCGACCGGCTTTGGGAAGAACTTCATCTCGGCGGGCGACCTGCAATGGGGCCGCAAGATGCATGACGACCTGATCGACGCGGTCGACTGGGCGGTCAAGCAGGGCGTCACCACACCCGACAAGGTGGCGATCATGGGCGGTTCCTATGGCGGCTATGCGACGCTGGCGGGCCTGACCTTCACGCCGGAGAAATTCGCGTGCGGCGTCGATATCGTCGGTCCGTCGAACCTGTTCACCCTGCTCAAGACGATCCCGCCTTATTGGGAAGCGGGTAAGCAGCAATTCTACAAGCGGATGGGCGACCCCACCACCGAGGAGGGCCGCGCGCTGCTGAAGGAGCGTTCGCCGCTGACCTTTGTCGACCGGATCAAGAAGCCGCTGCTCATCGGGCAGGGCGCCAACGACCCGCGCGTCAATGTCGCGGAAAGCGACCAGATCGTCGCGGCCATGGCGGCGAAGAACATCCCCGTCACCTATGTCGTCTTCCCCGACGAAGGCCATGGCTTTGCCCGGCCCGCCAACAACATCGCCTTCAACGCGGTGGCCGAGAATTTCCTCGCCCCCTGCCTGGGCGGCCGTGCCGAGCCGATCGGCGACACGCTGAAGGGCTCTACGGCCGATGTGAAGCATGGCGCGGACTATGTGAAAGGCTTGAAATAAGCCGTCACGCCCGTCGCCCCGGCGCAGGCCGGGGCCTCCTTCGACATGGGATGATCGGTCGACGGAGATCCCGGCCTGCGCCGGGATGACGGGTGCACCATTGAACTTCGCCCCCGTTCCGCCGACATGGGGACGACATGCCGCCACTCGACCCCACCGCCGGTACGCCTGACCGGCCTCTGATCCCGACGCTTCGCCGTTTCCTGCCCTATCTCTGGCCCGCCGGAGCGCCTGCTCTGCGCGCGCGGATCGTGGCGGCGATGGCGTTGGTCGTGGTGTCCAAGCTTCTCCAGGTGCTGGGCGCGGCCTATACGCTAAAATATGCCGTCGACCGGATGGCGGGGGGCGATCGCGGCGCGGTGATGCTGATCGTCCTGCTGGTCATCGGCTATGCGGCGGCGCGGTTCGGAACGACGCTGTTCGACAATCTCCGCAATGCGGTGTTCGAGATGGTCGGGCAGGACGCGACCCGGCGGCTGTCCGCCGATGTGTTCCGGCATCTCCACCGCCTGTCGCTGCGCTTTCATCTGGAGCGGCGCACCGGCGCGGTGACCAAGGTGGTCGAGCGCGGGACCAAGAGCATCGACACCATGCTCTACTTCCTGCTGTTCAACATCGCCCCGACGGTGCTGGAACTGGCGCTGGTCCTGACGATCTTCGGAAAGAGTTTCGGGCCGGTGCTGGTCGTCACCACGCTGGCGATGGTGGTCCTGTACATCGTCTTCACCCGCAAGGTAACCGACTGGCGCAACGCTTTGCGCACGAAGATGAACGATCTCGACACCGGCGCGGTCGCCCATGCCGTCGACTCGCTGCTTAACTTCGAGACGGTGAAATATTTCAACGCCGAGGAGCGCGAGGCGAAGCGGTACGAGAATGGCGTCGCCGCCTATGCGCGCGCGGCGACCAAGTCGGAGAACTCGCTGGCCTGGCTGAACGTGGGGCAGGCGGCGATCACCAGCCTGATGCTGGGCTTCGCCATGGCCTGGGTCGTGCGCGAGTGGAGCCGGGGTGCTGCGTCGGCGGGCGATGTGGTGTTCGTTTCCACCCTGTTGTCGCAGCTTTTCCGGCCGCTCGACCTGCTGGGGATGGTCTATCGTACCATCCGGCAGGGGGTGATCGACATGGGGGCGATGTTCGACCTGATCGACACCCCCGCCGAGGTGGTCGACGCCCCCGGCGCGACGCCGCTGGCCGTCACGGGCGGGCATGTCCGCTTCGACCAGGTCGTCTTCGGCTATGAGCCCGATCGCGCGATCCTGAAGGGGTTGACCCTCGACATTCCGGCCGGGACGACGTGCGCGGTCGTCGGGCCATCGGGGGCGGGCAAGTCGACGCTCGCGCGATTGCTCTACCGCTTCTACGATGTGAACCAGGGCGCGATCATCATCGACCGGCAGGCGGTGGCGCAGGTGACGCAGGATAGCTTGCGCGCCGCGATCGGGATCGTGCCGCAGGACACGGTGCTGTTCAACGACACGATCGGCTATAATATCGGCTATGGCCGCGAAGGCGCCGACCAGGCCGAGGTGGAGCAGGCCGCCAAGGGTGCCGCCATCGCCTACTTCATCGAACGCCAGCCACAGGGTTATGCCACCCGCGTCGGCGAGCGCGGGTTGAAGCTGTCGGGCGGCGAGAAACAGCGCGTGGCGATCGCGCGCACGCTGCTGAAAGATCCGCCCATCCTGATCCTCGACGAGGCGACCAGCGCGCTCGACAGCCGGACCGAGGCGGATATCTTGGCGACGCTCCAGGCGATCGAGCGCGGGCGCACGACCCTGGTCATCGCGCACCGGCTGTCGACCATCGTCCATGCCGACCAGATCGTCGTCCTCGACGGCGGCCGGGTGGCGGAGCGGGGGACCCATGGCGAATTGCTGGCCTCGGGGGGCCTCTATGCCGAGATGTGGGCCCGCCAGGCCGCCGAGGTGGAATCGGCCGAGGAAGAGGACGCGCTGCTCGCCTAGGCGATGTCAGCGGCAGCTAAGCCGTATCTGATGCGCGGGCTTGTCGAACACGATCGACGAGCAGCGGTCGAGCCGGTCTGCGCCGATCGACAGGCGATCGCGCTTGATGTCGTGCTTGCCCTTGCCAGTTACCACCACCTCATTGGGGTCGACGGCTTTGTCGGCGTCGGCGATGCTATCCGTCTTGCCATTGTCCGTGGTCCGCACGCCCAATGATCCTATGGTGAGCGGCCCGACGATCAGCGGGGTCGCCAGCGTCATGGTGCGGATCGGGCGCTCGACGCCGAAGGCGATCTCGGTCGTGCGGGTCGACCCGGTCAAACTGCCGCCATAGGCGCGGGCCAGTCGCACCGCCGCGCCCGCATTGGCCAGGGTGTAGGGATGGTGCGGATCGAAGCGGATGCGCAGCGGCTCTCCCTCTACCATGATGGTTGCGAACCGCTCGGCCCAGCCGCCGAACAAATCGCCTTGGTCGACCATGGGAAAGGCGATCGTGCGTTCCCCGGCGACCGGTTCGCGTAGACGGAAGCGGATAACGGGTTCGGGAAGACTGCCCGGCCCGAAGACTCCCGCAACGCCCGTGGCAAAGGGCTGTGGGGTAAAACCGATCCGCCGCTTCTGTGGCTTTTCCGAGCCGAACGTGACCCGTGCCACGGCGGTGCGACCTGCGATCAGCTTGGGTCCCACGCCATAGCCGACGCCGATCATGCCCGCTTTCATACCCGCCGCTTCGGCGAATTCCTGGGTGATGAGGGGCATGGCCGGAACGCCCGGATCGATGCGGACGATGCGCGTGACGCCGTTGATCGTGATCGGTTCCAGCCCATCCGGCGCGACAACCCGCTCCTGAGGGGGCGAGGACGCCGCAACTCCGAAGGTTGTAAGCGAAAGAATGGCAATCTTGGAAAAGTCAACGGCCACGAACACTTTCTCCCATAATGTTGCGTATCGGCAACATTGCTGCGGATCGTGGCGCGATAAAGGCCGGATCGGACGAGCACCCGCACAAGGCCTCGGCTTCGCAAATCTTTCCCTTCATCCTGATGGGCGGGCAGCAGGTGGGCCGTCATCGCCGCTCACCATCGGATCAGTGCGGGCGTCTCATGCGCCAATGGACATAGGAGAAGACGATCGGGACCAGTGTGGCCCCGAGCAGCGCCGTCAGCGCGAGCCGCGTCTTGCTATCGTCACCGATCGGCAGCAAGGCGCTCAGGGCGACGACCGCACCCGCCACCGCGAACAACCATCCGCCCAGGCGGTGGGTTGCGATCCAGGTGTCGGTGTCGATGATCGTCCAGGGCGTACGGATGCCGACGAAGAAGCCAGGCCGCGACTTGGGCAGCATATTGCCGACCGCGATCAGGAACAGGCCCAGCGCGATCGGAATCAGGGTGGGGGACGGCGCCCAGCCCAGCACGGGGCCCGCAACCATCGCCTCGACCCCGATGAACAGGGCCAGCAATCCCGCCCAGACGGTACGGAGCAGCGGTGCACTACCCTCCAGATCGCGTTGCAGTGGCTCGATCCGGGGCAGGCTGGCCAAGACCGCGGACAGGATGATGACCAGCACCACCGGCAGGAACAGCGCATAGCCCGGCTCG
Organism: Sphingomonas sp. Marseille-Q8236; assembly: GCF_965112005.1. Classification (NCBI taxonomy): domain Bacteria; kingdom Pseudomonadati; phylum Pseudomonadota; class Alphaproteobacteria; order Sphingomonadales; family Sphingomonadaceae; genus Sphingomonas; species Sphingomonas sp. Marseille-Q8236. The sequence goes on along the minus strand of NZ_CBCOPO010000001.1, from coordinate 630,229 downwards.
GTGAAGCGATCGGCCTGCCCGGCGGCGTTCCAGTGCGTCGGCAGCAACGTGCCCGGCGCGACCTGCGTCAGCGCCAACGCGGACACCGTCGCCATGCCCCCCGCCACTATGGCGGACGCGACGATCAACGGACGGAAGGACATGATTTCGCTCCCTTGCTATCGTCTTCGCCCACGCCCAGCCGGGTCATGAAACCCATCAGCACCTGCTCCAGCATCGACAGGTTGAGCGTGTAGAATATGCTGGTCCCCTGCTGCTCCGCCTGGATCAGGCCAGCGGCCTTCAGCTTGGCGAAATGCGCCGACATGGTGGGGCGGGACACGTTGAAGGCATCGGCAATCGCACCGGCGGACATACCCCCGCCACGCAGCATCTCCAGGATGCGGCGGCGCGTGGGATGGGCAAGGGCTTCGAACACCGGGTCCATATCCGGTGTTTAGCATAAAGGCTAATTAGGGAAAAGGCTAAATAGAGGCCGGATTGCCCGCCCTCCATTCAACCCGAGCGAAGTCGAAGGCTACGCGCTGCGCTCACCCATGGGTGCTCTGCCGAGTCATCCCATGGCCTTCGACTATGCTCAGGCTGAACGGAGGCGGGTTACTTCCGCTCCAGCATCAGCGCCGCCGTCGCCTTGGCGCTGCCGACCACGCCGGGAATCCCTGCGCCCGGATGGGTGCCCGCGCCGACGAAATACAGGTTCGGGATCGAATCGTCGCGATTGTGCACCCGAAAATAGGCGCTCTGCGTCAGGATCGGCTCGAGCGAGAAGGCCGAGCCCATATGCGCGTTCAGGTCGGTGGCGAAGTCCGATGGCGCATAATGGAATTTGGTGACGATCCGATCGTGGATGTCGGGGATCAGGCGGCGACCCACTTCGTCCAGGATGCGCTTTTCCAGGATCGGCCCGACCTCGTCCCAGTTCATCGGGAACTTGCCCATGTGCGGCACGGGGGCCAGCGCATAGAAGGTCGAATGCCCCTCGGGCGCCAGGCTGGGATCGGTGACGGTCGGGTGGTGGAGATAGAGCGAGAAATCCTCCGAGAGCACGCCGGTGTCGTAAATGTCGGTCAGCAGGCCCTTATAGCGCGGGCCGAAGAGGATCATGTGGTGCGGAATGCCCGGCCATGCGCCCTTGATCCCGAAATGGACGACGAACAGCGACGGCGAATAGCGCTTGCGCTCCAGCGCATTGACCGTCCGGCGGGCCGAGCGATTGTCGGCCAGCAGGTCGCGATAGCTGTGCATGATGTCGGCATTGGTCGCCACCGCATCCGCCTGGATGGTCAGGCCGCTCTTCGTCACCACGCCGGTCGCGCGGTCGCCCAGCGTCTCGATCCGGGTGACCGGATCGCCCAGCCGCAGCACGCCGCCGATCCGCTCGAACTGCGCGACCATCCCGGCGACCAGCCGGTTGGTGCCGCCGCGCGCGAACCACACGCCGCCGTCGCGCTCCAGCTTGTGGATCAGCGCATAGATGGCGCTGGTCGTCATCGGATTGCCGCCGACCAGCAGTGTGTGGAAGGACAGCGCCTGGCGCAGCTTTTCCGACTGCACGAATTTGGAGACCATGGCGTAGACCGAATTCCACGCCTGATACTTCATCAGCGACGGCGCGGCCTTGATCATCGACGCGAAGTCGAGGAACGCGACATGGCCGAGCTTTTCGTAACCCTCCCGATACACCCCCGCCGCATAGTCGAGGAACTTGCCATAGCCCCCAATGTCGTCCGGGTTCAGCTTGGCGATCTCGGAACGGAGCTGGGTATCGTCGTTGCTATAGTCGAAATTGGTCCCGTCGACCCAGTTGAGCCGGTAGAAGGGCGTCACCGGATCGAGTTGCACATCCTCCGACATGCTGCGCCCGGTCAGGCCCCAAAGCTCTTCCAGACAGGCGGGATCGGTGATGACGGTGGGTCCGGCATCGAAGGTGAAGCCGTCGCGTTCCCAATAATAAGCACGCCCGCCGGGCTTGTCCCGCGCCTCGACGATGGTGGTCTGCACGCCCGCCGATTGCAGGCGGATGGCCAGGGCGAGCCCGCCAAAGCCCGATCCGATGACGACCGCGCTCTTCATGACCGACCTCGCAGCGCGGCAATGGCGCGCAGGATCGGCACCGGCGGTCGCCCGGTCAAAATTCGTGCCTTGTCGGCCATGGTGGATTGCCCCGCATAGAATCGCCCGATCAGGTCGGGCGCAAGTCGATAGAAACGCTCGAGCACGCGGTATCGCTCATCGGGCTCTGCCGCCTTGAACAACATCGTGTCGAGCATACGATAAAAGCCGCGCGCATCCCAGGCGTCGCGCGCCATGCGATAGGTCGCATCGTGCAGGTCGGACCCGGCGAAATCGCGCCGCCGGGCCAGCATCGCCGCCATGCGGATCGCATCGGGCAGCGAATAGCCGGTGGTCGGGTGGAACAGCCCGGCGCGCATCCCGGCCTTGGGCGTCTTCGCCCCGCCGCTGCGCCAGTAACCGTCGAAATCGCCGCCCATCGCGACCGGCAACACGCCCGCTTCCTCGCGCACCACCTCCGCGGTCTGCCAGTCGCGCGCCTCGGCATAGCGTTCGATTCGCTGCACGATGGCGCGGCGGTTCAGTTCGGACGAGGTGGAGTAATAGGTATCCTCGACGAAGATCCGATCCTCGGCAAAGGGCAGGGTGTAGACGAAGCGATAGCCGTCGAGTTGCTTGACGGTCGCATCCATCACCACCGGCCGCTCGCTGCCATGCGGACGGTCCAGGCGAAGTTCCTGGCCGACGAATTTCTGCCATCCGCAGGACAGCGAGGACAGGTCGCCCGCGCCGCGCGCGTCGATCACCCCGGTCGCCTCCACCCGATCGCCATCGGCGAAGACGGCGGCAGTCGCCGACACGGCCAGCACCTTGCGGCCCAGGATCAGCGCCTGCGGGGGCAGGACGCGCCGCACCTCGGCGTCGAGGCGGTGGCTTTCGATCGAGTAATAGGTCTGGTTGAGCGTGCGCGAATGGGCCGGGAAGGCCACGTCATAGGCACGCCAGCCATGGGCGACGAGCCGCTCGACGATCCAGCGATCATCCTTGGTCACGTCGCTGCCGAAAAACGACCAGATATGGTTGCCGCCGATCGTCTCGCCCGCGTCGACGAGGCGCACGTCGAGCGAGGGGTGGCGCGCCTTGAGCGCCAGCGCGATCAGGCCACCGGCCAGGCCTGCGCCAATGATCGCGACATCGCAGGAGATTTTGGCAGCCATCGCCGCATCGCTACCGTAAAGCGCAGGATAGGCAAAGCCCAGTCGCCATTACAGAAGAACCGCCGTGTCGGGCGCGTCGCCAGTCGCAAAGCCGCCGGTGATTCGCCAGGTCGCCAGATCGATCATCGCGATCCGGTCATCCTCCAGGGCCGCGTAAATGGTCGAGGCCCCGGCGGGCAGGTTCAGCCCCGGCGCGGCGGCGGGCAGCGGCAGTCGCGCCTCCTCGGCCAGGGTCGCGGGGGAATGGCGGGTCAGGCTCTTGTCCTTGCTATTGGACACGATCAGGCGGCCATCGGGCTGGACGATCACCCGCACCGCCTCGCCGCGAAGGGTGGTGCGGGCGCGCGGCTGGAGCGTGATCGCGTCGAGCGCGTGGAGCACCCCGGCCGGGCGATCGATGACATAAAGCGTCCGTTCGTCCGGGCTGAGCGCCAGTCCTTCGGGCGCGGTGCCGATATGCTGCTTCACGGGGGCGAAGCTGGCATCGTCGGGATTCACCATGATGACCATGCCGCTCATCGTGTCGGCGATATAGGCGCGGCTGCCATCGCCCTTCACCACGAAATAATGGCTGCGCGCGCCGCCGACCGGGATCATCCGGTCGGGGCTTTCGGCGGTGGCAGGCTGATCGAACCGGGCAAGCAGGCTGTCACTCTCGGACAGGGCGTAAAGCCGTCCCCGGGCGTCCATCCGCATCCCGTGCCAGCGGCGATGCGGCGACAGGTCGATGGTGCGCGCCAGCTTGCGATTCGCCAGGTCGATGACCCAAAGCTGATGGCCGCCATCGCCGCCGAACTGCCAGCCCTTCACGCCATAGCCGCCGACATAGGCGAAGCGACCTGCCGGATCGGCCACCATCTCGTGCGGCTGCGGCCCCAGCGCGACGGTGCCGGTACGGCGGCCATCGGGCAGGCTGTAGAAGGCGACGCGCCCGGCCCCTTTTTCCACCACCGCCAGCGTCGCGGGGCCGGTCGCCGCCGCCTGCGCCCGACGCCAGGCCAGCGGCAGCGCGGTGGCCGCGCCCAGGGCGGCCAGACCCCAGAGACCCTGGCGGCGATCGATCAACGGCATGGGGCGGGCATCCTCGACGATAAACTAGCTGCATGCCAGACGTGGCGCCGCGCCTGTTGTTCCGCGCCATCGGTGGCTGGGCATCCCCGATCATGTCTTTTCGTCGCGATGGGGCCTCGCACCGGTTGCGGTGAAACGGCCCATTGAATAGGTGAATGGCATGATCCGCCCAATCAATGAAAGCGTCGCCGTCGCCCCCCAGATCCGGCCAGAGGATGTCGCCGCGATCAAGGCGGCGGGCTATTCGGCCATCGTCAACAACCGCCCCGACCATGAGGAGCCCGGCCAGCCGACCGGCGATTCGATTCGCGCGGCGGCCGAGGATCAGGGGCTGGCCTATACCGCCATTCCCGTGACCCCCGGCGGCTTCAGCCACGAGATGGTCGACCAGATGACCCAGGCGCTGGTCGAGGCCAAGGGGCCGGTGCTGGCCTATTGCCGGTCGGGCACGCGGAGCTGCAATTTGTGGGCGCTGGCGGCGGCGAAGGCCGGGCGCAATCCCGAGCTGATCGTGATGCAGGCCGAAGGGGCGGGATATGACCTGTCCGGCCTGCGTCCCACGCTGGAAACGCTGGCAGGCGCGCGGGGATGACCCTGCCGATCACCGGCGCGCTGTCAGGATGGGCGCTGGGCAGCGTAGGCGCCGGCGTGGTGCTGGGCATCGTCGCGATCGGCTGGCTGCTCCTGCGCCGCCGCGACCGCCGGGTCGGCTCGCCCGAAGAGGTGGCCGCCGCTGCCGAGGCCGCGCTGTCGGGCTTTGCCGTGGCGGGGGCGGTGGTCGGTGCGGACGGGCAGGGCGCGCTGGCGGTGGCGGCCGATGGCCGGGTCGCCGCGATCAAGCTGCGCGGTCGCCGGATCGAGGTGCGCGAACTTCCCTGGACACGGATCCGCTCGACCGCCGAGGGCATCGTCGCCGAGGTCGAGGGACGTTTCGGCCCGGTGATGCTGGCGGGCGTCGATGTGCTGGATATTCGACGCCTGCGGGCGTGAATGCCATGTTTTCCTCCTCGCAAGGGGGGGAATGGTCGGCTCAGTCCCGCAACGCCCGTTCGCCCTCGTACATATAGTCGCGCGTCACCGGCACCGACATCCGCCCGCGCGTCAGCTGCACCTGATAGTTGCACAGCCCGCCATTGCGGAACGCCGCGCCCGCGCCTGCGAGATAGAACAGCCACATGCGATAGAAGCGCTCGTCATAGAGCGCGACGATCCGGTCCTTCGCCGCCACCGTCCGGTCGTACCAGATGTCGAGCGTCCAACCATAATGGCAGCGCAGCACCTCGACATCGGTCAGGAACATGCGCAACCCTTCCTGCGCGCGCACGATCTCCGACAAAGCGGGGTTATAGCCGCCGGGGAAGATATATTTGGTCGTCCAGTCGTCGGTGACGCCCGGCCCGCTCAGCCGCCCGATCGTGTGGAGCAGCATCACGCCGTCCTCGGTCAACAGGTCGCGGCATTTGCGGAAGAAGGTGCGATATTGCGGCGGCCCGACATGCTCGAACATGCCCACCGAGACGATGCGGTCGAACCGTCCTTCCACCCGGCGATAGTCGATCAGTTCGAACTTCACCTTGTCGGCGACGCCCAGTGCCGCCGCCCGCGCCCGCGCGACCTTCAACTGCTCCTCGGACAGGGTGACGCCCAGCACTTCGGCCCCGCACATCTGGTGCAGATATAGCGCCATGCCCCCCCAGCCGCAGCCGATGTCGAGCACCTTCATCCCCGGCTCGATCGCCAGCTTGGCGGCGATATGCGCCTTCTTGTCGCGCTGTGCCCGCTCCAGATCATTGGCCGGGTCGGTGAAATAGGCGCAGCTATATTGCTTGTCGGTGTCAAGGAAGAGTTCGTACAGCGTGCCCGACAGGTCGTAGTGATGGGCGACATTCTTCTTCGACCGGCGCTCCATGTTGATCCGGTCGATCCGATGCTTGATTGCGCCCGCCGCCCGCACCAGCCGGGACGGGTTGAGATTGGCACGGCCCGCTTCCCATTTGTCGTTGGCGGTTAGCAGTTCGACCAGATCGCGGACGTCGCCCTTCTCGACGACCAGGCGGCCGTCCATGAAGGACTCGCCGGCCGCCAGCGCGGGGTTGCGGACGATCTGCCCGGCGACCCGCGCATCGGTGAAGCGGATCGCGACATCGGGATAGCCCGGTTCGGACGTACCGAATTCGCGGACCGTGCCGTCATGATGGGTGAGGGTCAGGCGGCCCTTGCGGACCGCGCGCGACAGAAAGAGATCGATCAGCGCCATATGGCACCGACTAGTGCCTTAAATCCCGGCATACCAGTCATAATCGACATGGTCTTCCCAATAACCGCCCTTGCCCAAACCTATGTTGGATAGAGTTTCGACCGCATCGATCCGCATCAGGTATTTGGCGTGCTTGTACCCCAGTTGCCGCTCCACCCGCAGGCGCAGGGGGGCGCCGTGGCCGACATCCAGCATCCGCCCGTTCATCCCCCAGGCCAGGATCGTCTGCGGGTGAAAGGCGTCGATCAGGTCGAGCGATTCGTAATAGGGCTGGCCGCCATAGAGATCGGCGCAGGTGAAGACGACATAGCGCGCCCGGCTGCTGATATTCGCGGCCTTCAGGATATTGCCCAGCATCGGACCCATCCACTCGCCGATCGCGCTCCACCCCTCGACACAGTCGTGGCGGGTGATCTGGCGGCGCACGGGGAATTCGCCGATCTGCCGAAGCGAGAGGGAAAGGGGGGTGCCGCCCAGCCCGCCGCCCTTCAACCGCCAATCCTCGAAACGGTTGGACAGCAGCGCGCCATATTCGGGCGTGCCCGGATGGCGCGTGCCGTTGGTCCGGAAATAGGGCGACATCTGGTCGCGGCGATATTCGGGGGCCAGCGCCCCCCGGTTCGTCAGCGCGCGTTGCAACCCTTTCTGCATATCCTCGCCCGCGAACAGGATTTTGCGCGCGGTCGGTTGCTCGATGATCTTGTCGCAGCCCGCGAGGAGCAGCCCCGCGCCGCCCGTCAGGATGGTCCGACGCCGAATCATTCGGGTATCCTCCAACGGCCGGTGATCATCGATCGCACCTCGTTTCCCGCGCCCGCCAGGATGACGAGCACCAGATGGACGATGGTGAACAGCGCCAGCGCGCAGGCGGTGATGAAGTGGATCGACCGCGCCGACTGCCGCCCGCCCAATATTTCGAGCACCCAGGGCCAGGCGGCGTTCATGCCGGGCGACAGCGCGATCCCGGTCAGGATGGCGAGCGGCAGGGCGACGAACAGCACCATCGCATAACTCAGCTTCTGGAACAGGTTATAGGCACGCGGATCCTTCTCGTCATGGAAGCGAAAGGCCAGATGCCGCTTCAGATCGGTCCAGAGCGACGCGGGCCCCAGTTCGCGCGCCCGGATGCGCAGGTCGCGCTGGAAATGCCGGGTCAGCAGGCCGCCGATCATATAGGCGAGCAGTCCGAAGCCCAGCACCAGCGCGAAGAACAGGTGCCAGCGCCGCGAGATCGCCAGATTGTACCGCGCGGGAATCGTGATCCAGCTCGGGAAATGCGGCAGGCTCCACCAAGCCGGATCGAAATTGGCGCCATAGCGGCCCCAATAGAGCCGGGGATGCGCATTGGAGATCCCCAGGCCCGACCCCAGCAGGATCAGCACCGCCACCGCATTGACCCAGTGCCACAGCCGCGTCACCAATCCGTGACGGCGGACGACCGACACGCTCCGGAGTCTTTCAGGCTCTTGCGACGTTGGCGCTTCCATCCACACTCCTTTTCGGCGACCCGATTCATGATCCACGATTGGCACTTCTACGAACCCGTCAACGGCCATGGACTGGCGCATGATCCCTTGAACGCGATCGTCTCCCCCCGACCCATTGGCTGGATCGGCAGCCGGTCGGTCGCGGGCGTCAACAATCTGGCACCTTACAGCTTTTTCAACGTCTTCAACTACCGTCCGCCGCTGATCGGCTTTTCATCGCAGGGATGGAAGGATTCGGTCGCCAATATCGCCGAGACCAAGGTCTTCACCTGGAACCTCGCCACCATGGCCTTGGCGGAGTCGATGAACGCCAGCGCCGCCGCCGTGGGGGCGGAGATCGACGAATTCACTCTCGCCGGCGTGACGGCGGAGGACGGTCGCCTGATCGCCGCCCCGCGCGTCGCCGACAGCCCGGTGTCGTTCGAGTGCCGCCTGACCCAGTTGATCCGGCTGGAGACGAAGGAAGGGCGCGAACTCGATCAGTGGCTCGTCATCGGCGAGGCGGTGGGCATCCATATCGCCGCCGAGATGATCGAAAACGGCATCTACCAGACCGCCCGTGCCCGCCCCATCCTGCGCGGCGGCGGGCCGGTGGATTATTTCGAGGTGACCGAGGCGGCGCGGTTCGAGATGCGACGGCCGGATTAGAGCGGGGCCTCGCGGTCCGGCCGCATTTTTCCATTAAAAGTTAATTTAGATTATCGCGTCAGAAGGCCCGCCGAACCGGGAGGCGTTCGATGATCCGATAGCATGAGGGCGATGATCACGGCTGCGGCGATTGCCCAGGCGTGACGATGCAGGACGGCCGGGGGTGGGCCGACCCTGCCGCGACCAGATTTCCATAGTCCATATCGCCCGGGTGGGGATCCGATGGGGCGATAAGGCAGACAATCCGATTTTGTCGAAAGGCACCCCAATGCTGTTCGAATGGCACGACATGCGCGCCGCGTTGACGCGCGTCATGACCGAACACCGCGCTTTGTGTAACGCGCCCGCACCCGATATCACCGCAATCAGCCGAAGCCGCTGGCTGATCTCCAACGCCAGCCGGCAACGCGCCGCCTGGTCCATGAAAACGGCGAGTCCGCTTGCCGAACGGCTGGCGCATACGCCTGGCGGGGCCGCCTGGCTGGCGTTGCAGGCTGACATGCCCGCCTATCGCCAGCGCATATCCGGTTTCGTGTCGCGCTGGCCGACCGAGGCGATCGTCAAGGACTGGTCCAGCTATCGCCATGACAGCGCCGCGCTGCGCTTCGAGATCACCCAGTGGCTGCGCCGCGAGGAAATCGCGATCCGGGCGCTGGTGGCGGCGCTGGAAGCGGAGGCCGCGTCACCGTCCGAGCGCATCGCCGGTCAGGCATAACCCCGCCAGAAGAACACCGCCGTCGTCACCGTCGTCAGCAGCAGCGTCCACCCCCGGATCAGCCCGGCGGGCAGTCTGCGCCCGATCAGGGCACCGCTCCACCCGCCCAGCACGCCGCCTGCCAGCATCGGCAGGCATTGGGCCCAGGCGACCATGCCGGTGGCGATGAAGACCAGGGTCGCCGCCGCATTGGCGGTCGCCAGCATCAACGTCCGGGGCGCGGCCAGTTGGGCCGGGTTGCGTCCTGACAGCAGCCCCCAGGCGGCGGTCAGCATCATGCCGATGCCGCCGCCGAAATAGCCGCCATAGACGCCTAGCACCGCCTGCGCCGCCATCAGTGCGCGCGGGCCCGGACGGGCGATCCGCGCCAGCCAGTCCGAGGCGTGGCGTCCTCCCGCGATCGCGATCGTCGCGGTCAGCAGCAACCAGGGCACGATCAGGTCGAAGGCGCGCGGCGGCGTCAGGAACAGCAGCACGCTGCCCAACAGCGCGAACATGAAGGTGATCGTCGCCATCCGCCGCATCGACACCCCCATCACCGGCTCCAGCCCATGGCGATAAGCCCAGACGCTGGCCATCGCGGCGGGTTGCAGCGCGACGTTCGAGGTGGCGTTGGCGATGGTGGAGGGCAGGCCGAGCGCGATCAGTGTCGGCATGGTCGAAAAACTGCCCCCGCCCGCCAGCGCATTCATCGCACCACCGACAAAGCCCCCGGCGGCGGCGAGGGCGAGGAAGGTCCAGTCGATCATCGGGCGGGGTAACGCATGGTGCGGGGCTTCCGTGCCTCAGCCGAAGCCGGGGGGCAAGCACTTGGGCATTCCTCCCCTGCAAGGGGAGGGGGGCCATGCGACGCATGGCGGAGGGGAGTGGCAGGTCAAACCCGCCCCGCGGGGTTGAGGATTGCCGGGGGCAATCCAGCCTGCCACTCCCTCTCGATAGCGCGACACCCCTCCGTCAGGCCTGACGGCCTGCCACCTCCCCTTACAGGGGAGGAAAAAGGTCACCCCAGCGCCGCGAACTTCTCTTCCGCCTCGCGGTCGAGCTGCGCACGGCTCTTCTTCTCGGCGGCGGTCTTGAGCTGACCGCAGGCCGCATCGATGTCGCGCCCGCGCGGGGTGCGGACGGGCGCGGAGATGCCACCCTCGAACACGATGTCCGAAAAGCGGCGAATTCGCTCCGGGGTCGAACATTCGTAATCCGCGCCGGGCCAGGGGTTGAACGGGATCAGGTTCACCTTGGCGGGCAGCTTGTACTGGCGCAGCAGCCGGACCAGCTCGTGGGCATCGGCGTCCGAGTCGTTCTTGTCCTTCAGCATCACATATTCGAAGGTGATGCGCCGGGCATTGTTGGCGCCGGGATAGTCGGCACAGGCCTGAAGCAGTTCCTCGATGCCGTATTTCTTGTTGAGCGGCACGATCTCGTCGCGCACGTCCTTGGTCACCGCATGGAGCGAGACGGCGAGGTTCACGCCGATCTCTTCGCCCGCGCGCGCCATCATCGGCACCACGCCGCTGGTCGAGAGGGTGATGCGCCGCTTGGACAGCGCCAGCCCGTCGCCGTCCATCACCAGCTTCAACGCATCGCGCACCGCATCGAAATTATAGAGCGGCTCACCCATGCCCATCATGACGATGTTGGTCAGCATCCGCCCCTCGGGCTGGCTGGGCCATTCGCCGAGCGAGTCGCGCGCCAGCATCACCTGCCCGACGATCTCGCCGGCGGTCAGGTTGCGGACCAGCCGCATCGTGCCGGTGTGGCAGAAGCGGCAGTTGAGCGTGCAGCCGACCTGGCTCGACACGCACAAGGTTCCCCGATCGGCGTCGGGGATGAACACCATCTCGTAATCCTGCCCGTCGGGCGAGCGGAGCAGCCATTTGCGCGTGCCGTCGTTCGACACCTGTGCCTCGACCACATCGGGGCGGCCGATGACGAAGCGATCCTCCAGCCAGGGATGCTGCGCCTTGGAGATGTCAGTCATGTCGGCGAAGCGAGTCGCGCCGCGATTGTACAGCCAGTGCCAGATCTGCTTCGAGCGCAGCTTGGCCTGCTTCAACTCCATGCCCGCCGACAGCAACGCCTCGCGAAGCTGGTCCTTGGTCAGGCCGATCAGGTCGACCCGGCCATCGGGGCGCGGTTGCACGCCGCGCGGCACGGGCACGGGATCGATGTGCCCGGGGATGGGCATGGGGGCGGCCGAAACTGTCTGCATGGGCTCGCCCATAGCGCAGAATCGCGCCTAATACCACTGGCTCGACGCGGATCGCTTCACGCTCCCCCGGAGGGGAGCAAGGCAGTCAATCGGCATTCCCCGTCACACAGGCCCCGTCACACAGGCCAGCGTCGCGGCGTCGATCGCGGCGGCCGCGCCCGCCAGCGCATAGGTATCGGCGAAGGGGCGACGGCGGGTGTCGACCGCCGACACGCTCATGCTGCGGCCCGATCGCATCGCCATGACCAGCGCATGGTCGGTCGCGGCATCGGGCGCCCAGACGTCCTGGGCCGTGCCGACCAGCGGAAAGCGCCGCTCGCCGATGACCAGCGTCACCGCCGCCGCCCGGTCGCGGGGGATGGTCAGATGCAGGTGGAAGGACTCGCGCAGTCGCCTGGCGGGCCAGGTCCCGACGCTGGCGAAACCGCCGGTCCGCCCGTTCGCCAGCACCGGCTTGGCGATGGCGTAGCAGCGATCGGGGTCGCGAAACGCGCCCCAGCCCTTGTAGATGCCGATCGTCTCGCGCGCGAACGCCGGACCGGCAATCAGCGCCAGGATCAGGAAAAGGCGCTTCATGGCGAGGGGCGGTGGATCAGCGTCTCGCGGCCGCCCGCGATCATCACGATCGACCCTTGCGGCAGTCGCTCGGCCACCGGCACGCCGCAATGCGCATCGTCGGGCAGGTCCAGCATCAGCCCGCGCAGCACCCGACTCGACAGGCCGTGCATCAGGATCAACCGGTCGCCGTCATCATCCTGGGTATCCGCCAGCCATGCCGACAGGCGCGCCGCCATGGCGGCATAGCTCTCTCCATCGGGTGCGCCCACCGCCATGCCGTGCGGATGGACGATGAGCCCATGCACCGCCGCCAGATCGGCGGAAATCTGTCCGCTCCAACTGCCGAAGCCGAGTTCGATCAGGCGCGGATCATGGTTGGTCGCGTGCCAGTCGACCGCGATATGCTCCGCGATCACCGCCAACGTCTGAAGTGCGCGGCCGGTGGGCGAGGACCATAGGGTGAGCGCGGGTGCCCGGCCCAACCGTGCGTGCAGAACCTGGCCGATCGCCTCGGCCTGGGCGAAACCCCGGCGGGTGAGGGGGGTGTGCAGGTCGATCCGGTCGCCCTGGATCTTGCCGATCCGATTGAACACCGTCTCGCCGTGCCGGGCGATGAAATCGCGGCCCCGGCGCGCTTGGCGCGGGCGTGAGGGCTGGGGATCGGGCGTCGCCATGGCGCCATCCCTGTCGCGGCTGTTGCGCCGATGCAACGCTTTTTCCTGTTTAGCTGAGGTTCATGCAACGTCGCCGGTTTCACGCCATTGAAGCCGAGACCGTCAATGTAACGGCGGCCTGTACAGTAATGGAGTAAGTTATGCGTAAGCTCATGCTCGCCGCCCTGGCGACGTCCGCGCTGGCAGCAGCGGCGGCCCCCGCCGCCGCCCAGACCGCGCAGCCTTTCACGGGTTTCCGCGTCGAAGGGCTGATCGGTTATGACAGCCTCAACGATCGTCATGGGCAGGACGGCAGTTCGAGCGACGGTGTGCTTTATGGCGCGGGCATCGGCTATGACATTCCCGCGGGCCCCGTCATTCTGGGCGCGGAGGGCGAGATTACCGGCTCCAGCTCCGACACGCGCAGCAACGGCATCCGCGTGCCCGGCGACGAATTCCGCCTGGGCGCGGGCCGCGATCTCTATGCCGGTGCGCGCGTCGGCTATGTCATCTCGCCGGTCGCGATGGGCTATCTGAAGGCGGGCTACACCAACGCCAAGTTCGATGCGCGCTACACCACGGCGGGCGTCACCACCGCCAACGAACAGGAAGTCGGCGGCTATCGCCTGGGTGCGGGGCTCGAATATGCGATCAGCCCCAACACCTTCGTAAAGGGCGAATATCGCTATTCGCACTATGACGAAATGGATGGCGTCGGCATCAACCCGAACCGCCATCAGCTGCTTGCCGGATTGGGCCTGCGCTTCTGAGCCGGGATTCTTTTCCACATTAACGGTGGTTTTACTACCAGTGGTGGAGGGGTCGAAGCCTTGCTTCGGCCCCTTCTTGGCGGGTAGGAACCAAGGCCATTTATCACACTCGGACTCCGGCCATGCGGTCGTTCCGGCGGGGGATCAGGAAATGAAGGCGACGATCGAACGCGCAACGCTGCTCAAGGGTTTGAGCCATGTCCAGTCGGTGGTGGAGCGGCGGAACACGATTCCGATCCTCTCCAACGTGCTGCTCGAGGCGACGGCCGAGGGCCAGCTTCGCATGATGGCGACCGACCTGGACCTTCAGATCAACGACAGCGTCGCCGCCGCGGTCGACCAGCCGGGTTCGACCACCGTGTCGGCGCACACCCTGTTCGACATCGCGCGCAAGCTGCCCGAGGGTGCGCAGGTGCAGCTGACCGCCGCCGAGGGGCGCATGACCATCGTGGCGGGCCGGGCGCGCTTTTCGCTCGGCACCCTGCCGCGCGACGATTTCCCCGTCATCGCCGAGGGCGAGCTGCCGACCCAGTTCGAGCTGTCGGTCGAACTGCTCAAGCAGATCATCGACAAGACCCGCTTCGCCATCTCGACCGAAGAGACTCGCTATTACCTCAACGGCATCTTCCTGCATGTCGCCGAGGACAATGGCGCACCGGTGCTGAAGGCCGCCGCCACCGACGGCCACCGCCTCGCCCGCGTCACCATCGAGCGTCCCAATGGCGCCGAGGGCATGCCCGACGTGATCGTGCCGCGTAAGTGCGTCGGCGAACTGCGCAAGCTGCTTGACGAGGTGGACGGCTCGGTCGGCGTGTCGCTGTCGGGTACCAAGATCCGCTTCGATCTGGGCCAGGCGATCCTGACCTCCAAGCTGATCGACGGCACTTTCCCCGATTACAGCCGCGTCATCCCGACCGCGAACGACAAGATCCTGAAGCTGGACCCCAAGGCGTTCATGCAGGGCGTCGACCGCGTCTCAACCATCGCGACGGAGAAGACGCGCGCGGTAAAGATGGCGCTGGACCGCGACCGGATCACCCTGTCGGTGACCAGCCCCGAAAACGGCACCGCATCGGAAGAGGTGCCGGGCGAATACACCTCGCTCGGCTTCGAGATAGGGTTCAACAGCCGTTATCTGCTCGACATTCTGGGGCAGATCGACAGCGACCTGGTCGAGGTCCACCTGGCCGACGCCGCCGCGCCGACTCTGATCCGCGAGAATGACAAGGCCCCCGCGCTGTACGTGCTGATGCCGATGCGGGTGTGACAAATCTTTCCTCCCCTGCAAGGGGAGGTGGCAGGGCGTAGCCCTGACGGAGGGGTGTCCCGCTCTCGATAGGGCGACACCCCTCCACCAGCTTCGCTGGTCCCCCTCCCCTTGCAGGGGAGGATGTTTTGAGGAACGATACCCTTTAAGGCGGTCATAATGCTCTCCCGCCTCGTCCTCACCGACTTCCGCAATCACGCCGACCTCGCGCTGGCCCCCAGTGCGGGGTTTATCGTGCTGACCGGCGAAAATGGGGCGGGCAAGACCAACGTCCTGGAGGCGGTGTCGCTGCTCGCGCCCGGACGCGGGCTGCGCCGCGCCGCGCTCTCGGCGATGGCGCGGCAGGGGGGCAAGGGCGGGTTCGGCGTCGCCGCGACGCTCGACGGCGATGTCGAGATCGCCACCGGCGCGCTCCCGTCCGCGCCCGAGCGACGGGTCGTTAGGGTGCAGGGCGCGGCAGCCAGCGCCAATGCGCTCGCCGATTGGCTGTCGGTGCTGTGGCTGACCCCGGTGATGGACCGGCTGTTCGTCGAGCCCGCTTCCGAGCGGCGGCGCTTCCTCGACCGACTGGTGCTGGCGCTGGCCCCGGCGCACGGCATGCATGCGACCCGCTATGACGCAGCGATGCGCGAGCGCAACCGGCTGCTCGCCAGCGACGGGCCGGTCGATCCCGACTGGCTGAGTGCGCTGGAAGCGCGGATGGTCGAGCATGGCGCGGCGGTCGATGCCGCGCGCGTCGCGGCGGTGGCGGCGCTCGACCAGCGGCTGGAGGAGGTGCCCGACAGCGTGTTCGCGCGCGCCTCGCTGGCCCTGGAGGGCGAGGCGGTCGACCCGGCCGCCTTCGCCCATGCGCTGGCGATGGGGAGAAGGCGCGATGGGGCGGCGGGGCGGACGCTGGTCGGGCCGCACCGCGCCGACCTGTCGGTCACCCATGTGGCCAAGGGGCAGGCGGCGGCGCTCTGTTCGACCGGCGAGCAGAAGGCGTTGCTGTTGGGCATCGTGCTCGCCCATGCCGATCTCGTTACCGAACGGCGGGGCGCCCCGCCGGTGCTGCTGCTCGACGAGGTGGCGGCGCATCTCGACCCGTCGCGCCGTGCGGCATTGTTCGAGCGGCTGGCGGGGCGGGGGCAGGTGTGGATGACCGGGACCGAGCCGGCGCTGTTCGTCGACGTGCCGGGAGAGGCGACGCGCGTGACGTTCTGAGCGGGATTTAGAAGGTCAGCGGCAGAGCGCCGCCGCGATCACATCCAGCGCCCGGTCATAGCTCGCCAATTCGCCGGCGCTCAGGAAACCCTGTTGCGCCACCGCCGCGTTGGTGTCGCGGCGCACTTGTTCGACGCGCTGCCACAGTTTTTGCGCCTGGGGCTGGGTCAGGCGGCGCGCCTTGCGGGCATTGCCGATGTCCGCCTCCAGGATATTGGCGCGGACCGAGATATGCGCCTGGCGGCTGTCGCGGATCGTTCCGCCGGTCTGGCCCCGCACCCGGTGCTGTTTCGCCAGATCGCAGCTGGGATAGGCACCCCGCACCGATGCGGATTGCGCCGAGGCCGTCCCCATGCCCAGCATGATCAGAGCAGTAGCGAGGATGATGGATTTGCCGGTCATCATAGGTCTCCCAAGCCGAAAATCGATGCCCGACCATAGGCGTCGCTGCCCGAACGGCTCCCGTGCGTGCGGTGAATTCCGTGTCAGGAAAGCCGCTCCGCTAGCGCCGCATTGTCCCGCATCAGCGCAATGACGGCCCCGTCATTACCGCTCCGCGCGGCGCCGAGTAACAGCGTCTTAATCCGCTCAAAACCGGGCAATGCGGGGGCGTCGGCGGGGTCGTTCATGGCACTTCAAACGCCACGAAGCCGGCCCCGTTGCAAGAGGGCGCGAAAGGGCTGCGGTTCCTCCCATTTCGCTTCCCCTAGGGGCCCGCAATTCCTATATACTCGCTATGGCAGATACCCCCCAGACGAATGAGTACGGCGCCTCCTCGATCAAGGTGCTGAAGGGCCTCGACGCGGTGCGCAAGCGGCCGGGCATGTATATCGGCGATACCGACGACGGTTCGGGCCTGCACCATATGGTGTTCGAGGTCAGCGACAATGCGATCGACGAAGCGCTGGCGGGGCATTGCGACCGCATCGACATCCAGCTGAACGCCGACGGCTCGGTCAGCGTCACCGACAATGGCCGCGGCATCCCGACCGGCATCCACCCCGAAGAGGGCGTCTCGGCAGCCGAGGTCATCATGACCCAGCTCCATGCGGGCGGTAAGTTCGAGAACACCAGCGACGACAATGCGTACAAGGTCTCGGGCGGCCTGCACGGCGTCGGTGTGTCGGTGGTCAACGCGCTGTCCGAGTTCCTCGACCTGACCATCTGGCGGGACGGCGAGGAGCATTATATGCGCTTCGCACACGGCGATGCGGTCGCGCCACTGAAGGTCGTCGGCAAGGCCGAGCCGGGGCAGAAGGGCACCCGCGTCACCTTCCTGCCGTCGCCCGCCACTTTCAAGATCACCGAGTTCGACTTCGATAAGCTGGAGCATCGCTATCGCGAGCTGGCGTTCCTGAACTCGGGCGTCCGCCTGTTCCTGACCGATGCGCGCCATGACGAGCCCAAGACCGTCGAGCTATACTATGAGGGTGGCATCGCGGCCTTCGTGAAGTGGCTGGATCGCTCCAAGTCGCCGCTCTTCCCCGAACCCATCGCCATTCATGGCCAGCGCGATGCGATCGGCATGGACGTCGCGCTGGAGTGGAACGACTCGTACTATGAGAACGTCCTGGCGTTCACCAACAACATCCCCCAGCGCGACGGTGGTACGCATATCGCGGCGTTCCGCGCGGCGCTGACCCGCACGCTCAACAATTATGCCGACAAGTCGGGCCTTCTGAAGAAGGAGAAGGTGACGCTGACCGGCGACGATATGCGTGAGGGGCTGACCGCGATCGTCTCGGTCAAGCTGCCCGATCCGAAGTTCAGCAGCCAGACCAAGGACAAGCTGGTCTCGTCCGAGGTCCGCCAGCCGCTGGAGGCGCTGATCGCCGACAAGCTGGCCGACTGGCTGGAGGAAAACCCGCAGAACGCCCGCGCGATCGTCGCCAAGATCATCGACGCCGCCGCCGCGCGCGAGGCCGCCAAGCGCGCCCGCGAGCTGACCCGGCGCAAGGGCGTGATGGACATCGCCTCGCTGCCCGGCAAGCTGGCCGATTGCCAGGAGCGCGATCCCGCCAAGTCCGAACTCTTCCTGGTCGAGGGTGACTCGGCCGGCGGTTCGGCCAAGCAGGGGCGCAATCGCCATTTCCAGGCGATCCTTCCCTTGCGCGGCAAGATCCTGAACACCGAGCGCGCGCGCTTCGACCGCATGATCTCGTCCAAGGAAATCGGCACGCTCATTCAGGCGATGGGCACCGGCATCGGCCGCGACGATTTCAACGCGGACAAGCTGCGTTACCACAAGATCGTCATCATGACCGACGCAGACGTCGACGGCGCGCATATCCGCACGCTGCTGCTGACCTTCTTCTATCGCCAGATGCCCGAGCTGATCGAGCGCGGGCACCTCTATATCGCCCAGCCGCCGCTCTATAAGGCGACCAAGGGACGGTCGGAGGTGTACCTCAAGGACGACACCGCGCTCGACGAATATCTGGTCGAAGCGGGCGTCTCGACCATGGTGCTGGAAGGACCGGGCGGCGCGCGGTCGGGCAACGACCTGAAGGCGCTGGTCGATCATGCGCGGCGGATGCGTACCCTGATGCGCTACGTGCCGCGCCGCTATGACGCCGCGATCATCGAGGTGCTGGCACTGGCGGGTGCGCTCGATCCCGTGCTGACCCGCGAGCAGCGCATGGCGACGGTGGTCGAAACCACGCGGCGGCTGGAGTCGGGCGATCATGAGGCACGCTGGTCGGCGCGTCTGACCGAGGATGGCGGCGTCCATTTCGAGCGGCTGTGGCGCGGCGTGACCGATCACCACATCGTCGAGGCCAGCTTCATCGCCTCGGCCGAAGCGCGCAAGCTGCACACGCTGGCCGCCGAACAGGCCGAGAGCTTCGCCCATGCGGGCAAGCTGGTGCCGCTGCGCAACGCCGCGACCGAGCCTTCGGCCGATGTCGTGCCGACCGACGAGGAAGGTAACGCCACGACGCTGGCACGCGGTGAAACCCGCGTTGCGCGACCCAGCCAGTTGCTGGAGGCGATCCTGACCTCGGGCCGCAAGGGGCTGGCGATCCAGCGCTACAAGGGGCTGGGCGAGATGAATGCCGAGCAGCTGTGGGAAACCACGCTCGACCCGGCGGTCCGCTCGATGCTGCGCGTGACGTCGGACGATGTCGCGGCGGCGGACGAGGTGTTCAGCCGGTTGATGGGCGAAGTCGTCGAGCCGCGTCGCGAGTTCATTCAGGACAATGCGCTGAACGTGGCGAATCTGGACGTGTAATCGGGACTATCCATTCCCCCGCTCCGTTCAGCCTGAGCGAAGTCGAAGGCCACGCGAATCCCTTGGGCTTCGACTACGCTCAGCCTGAACGGCGGTTGGGGATGACGGCATCAGAACATAGGAGAGAGCAGGCATGAAGGCCATCGCACTGGGATTGTTGCTGACGGCGGGGGCGACCGTCGCGGTCGCGCAGCAAAAGCCTGCCGCGTCCACCAAGCCCGCGGCCGTCCCCGCGTACGTCACCGCCGCGCTCGTCGATCCCGCGCGCGCCGATCAGGCTGCCGATGACGAACGTCGTCAGGCCGCCGCCGTCCTAGCCTTTTCGGGTGTGAAGCCCGGCGACACGGTCATCGATTACCTGCCGGGCAAGGGCTATTGGACGCGCATCTTCTCCGCCATCGTCGGGCCGAAGGGGCATGTCTATGCCTATTGGCCCGCCGCCGGGCAGAAATATGCCGAGAAGGCGTTGGGCACGATCCAGGGCTGGAACCTGCCCAATGCGACCGCGCAGGTGCAGGCGGTCAACCTGCCCGTCTCCGACAAGCCGGTCGACCTGTTCTGGACCGTCCAGAATTACCATGACGTCGCCAACAAGGATGCGGGCGAACCCGCGCTCCGTGCCTTCGACCAGGCGGTGTTCAAGCTGCTCAAGTCGGGCGGCACCTATGTCATCATCGATCACGCCGATGCGGTAGGCAAGGGACTGGCCAACACCAACACCACGCACCGGATCGACCCCGATTACGTGAAGCGACAGGTCCAGTCGGTGGGATTCCGCTTCGTTGGCGAAAGCCGCGTCTTGCGCAATCCCGAGGACGATCATTCAAAGAACGTCTTCGATCCCGCCATTCGCGGGCGCACAGACCAGTTCGTCTACAAGTTCCGCAAGCCCTGACGCGCGTGCCATGAACCCTATTCCGATCGGCCCGTTGTTGGCGGATCGGAATGGCTGGAGTGGCGCGAATGGCGAAGACGAAGCACGGCCTGGGTTGGGCGATCGGCGTCGGCGTGGTCGGCGGGCTGGTAGCCTCGCTGGCGATGAACCGGTTTCAAGCCGTGGCGGCGGGTGCGTTCGGCCAAAAGGGGAGCAATGACGACCCCGCCACCGTGAAGGCCGCCGATACGCTCGCCAAGATGGCGACCGGCGAGCCGCTGACCCAGAAATATCGCGAAACCTCCGGCGTGATCGTCCATTACGCCACGGGCGCGGTGCTGGGGGGGCTCTATGGCGCGCTGGCGCATGAACGGCCTGAGGCGACGTTGGGGCTGGGGGCACCCTATGGGCTGGCGACGATGCTGACGGTGGATGATCTGGCCGTGCCCGCCTTTGGTTGGGGCGCCGCGCCGCAGAACACACCCCCCGCGACCCATGCCTATAGCGCGGCGTCGCATCTGGTGTTCGGGATGGTGCTGGAGGGGGTTCGGCGATTGACGATGCGAATGGTGTGAAAGGGAGGGGGCCGGCAAACCGAGCGCCCCCGCACGGCACGCTAGACCGGCACCCTCAGCATCGCGCGGACACCCTGATGCGCGGGGTCATATTCCACCACGGTCTGCAGGCTCTGGGCCATCGCGCGGATCAGTTTCGCGCCAAGGCCCGTCCCCTTGGGAGCCTGATCGACCGCCATGCCACAGCCATCGTCCTCCACCACCAGCAGGCAATGCTCTTCGCCGCGCGTAAGGGTGATGCGCACCTCGCCCACGCCGTCGGGATAGGCATATTTGCAGGCATTGGTGACCAGTTCAGTCACGATCACGCCGATCGACACCGCCCGGTCGGTCTTCACGCGGATCGGTTCGGCGACCAGCGTCAGGGTGCGGGGGCAGGCATCGCTCGACCAGCTTTCGCCCAGTTCCTCGATCAGCGCGCCCAGATAGTCGCGCAGATCGACCTGATCCACGTCATTGGCGGTGTAGAGGCGCCGATGCACCTGTGCGATGGCGCGGATGCGGCGCTGCGTATCCTCCAGCGCGTCGCGCGCGCGGGCGTCGTCCAATCCGCCCTTTTGCAGTCCGACCATCGCCGACACGAGTTGCAGCGAGTTGGCGACGCGGTGATTGACCTCGCTCAGCATCGCTTCCAACCGCGCATTGGAGGCGCGCAGTTCGGCTTCGGCGGCGACCTTGGCGCGTTCCAGCCGGGCGCGGTCGAGCACCTGCTCGAAACTGGCGGACAGCAGGTCGAAGAAATCCTCGCCCACCGTCTTCACCACGTAATCGGCGGCCCCCGCCTTCAACGCGGCGACCGCGATCCGCCCTTCGTCCGAACCCGTGACATAGACGACCGGCGGCGGATCGGGCAGCGCGGTGATCGCGGCCAGCGTCTCCAGTCCGTCCATGCCCGGCATATAATGGTCGACCGCGACCAGATCGAACCCGCCCTCCGCGGCCAGCGCGATCCCCTCAGCTCCCGACGCCGCGCACGATACCGAATAGCCATGGCGGCTCAGCGCACGCGACACCAGACGGCGCAGCGCGTCGTCATCGTCGATATACAGGATGCGGGGCGGGCCGCCGGTCGTCATGGGCAAGCGGGCGATCAGCCCTCTACCTCGGGCACCTGGATCACCGACAGGAACAGGCCGAGCTGGCGGATGGCCTGGGCGAAATTCTCGTAATTGACGGGCTTGGTGATGTAGACGTTGCAGCCCAGATCATAGCAGCGCTGAATCTCCACCTTGTCGTCGGTGGTGGTCAGCACGACGACCGGCGCCCGGCGCAGCGGGCTGCTATCGTCCTTGATCTTCGCCAGGATGTCGGTGCCGCTCATATCGGGCAGATTGAGGTCGAGCAGGACCAGCGACGGGCCGCTCTTGGCCGGGCCGTCGGGCGCGTTGAACAGGAAGTCGAGCGCGGTGGTGCCATCGGTGAAGTGCCGGATATCGTTCAGGATGCCGGCGCGCCGGATATTCTTCTCGATCAGGCGGGCATGGCCTTCGTCATCCTCGATCATGACGATACCCACGGAGCGATGGTCGTTCATTCAGGCGCCTTCGATGGAAAGGGTGGCGGGTAGCGACAGAGAGAAGGTCGCGCCTTGACCCAGTTGAGACTCGACGGAAATCGTACCGCCCAGACGATAGGCCAGCGCGCGGACATGGGCCAGACCGATCCCTTCGCCCGGCTGGTCCTGCTGGCCCGACCGGCGGAACAGGTCGAAGATACGCTGATGGTCGCGCGGATCGATGCCGCGGCCATTGTCGCGCACGGCCACGATCACACGCCCCGGCGTCTGCTGCACCGAGACATGGACCTCAGCCGGGCGCGTCGGATGACGGTATTTGGTCGCATTCTCGATCAGGTTGGAGAGGATCTGCTCCAGCGCGATCCGGTCGCTGACGATCACCGGCATCGGCCGTTCGATCGTCACGGCGACGCCGCGATCGTCGATGACATGGCGGATCGAGTCGGTGATCTGCTCGACCAGCTGGTCCAGCGCGATCATTTCGGGGGCCAGCACCCGGCGTCCCTCGCGGCTGAGTTTCAGGATGGCGTTGATCAGCCGGTCCATCTTGGCGGTCGAGGTGCGGATGAAGCCGATCGCCTCGGGCAGATCCTCGCGCGCGGCGAGGCGCGCCTCCTCGGTCACGATCTGCGGCGCTTCGGCTTCGGCCCGGTCGATCAGTTCGGCCAGCGGCTGGGTCGCAGCGGAGAGTTCCGAGGTGAAGCCCATGACGTTGACCAGGGGCGAACGCAGGTCGTGACTGACGATATAGGCGAAACGCTGAATCTCTTCGTTCGCCAGCGCCAGGTCGGCGGTCCGCTCCTTGACCTGATCCTCCAGCGTCGCGTTCAGACCGGCCAGCGCCATCCGCGAGGCGTGCAGGTCGCGGGTGTAGCGGCGCACGGTCAGGAAGGACACGATCGATACCAGCACGAACAGCAATGCCGCGACCGCCACGACGATCGAGAAGGTCCGTCGGCTGGCGCTTTGTTCGGCATCGCGTAGCGCGAGCAGGCGGCGTTCCTCGCGTGCCATGCCGTCGAACACCATGCGCAGCTTCTGCATCCGTTGCAGGCCGCTGTCCGCGCGGAACAGACGAAGCGCCTCGGCCCCGCGCCCCTGCCGTACCAAGGCGTTGGTCGCGCGCTGCGCCGCGTCGAGTTCGGCCAGCCGCTCGCCGACCTGCCGCATCGGTCCGCGTTGGCGGGGATTGTCGGCGGTCAGCCGCCGAAGCTCGGCCACCTGCGGGATCAGCGCAGCATGGGCCTGCTGGAAGCTTTCGAGAAAGGCCGGCGTGCCCGCCAGCATATAGCCGCGACGGGCGGTTTCCTTCTGCTCGGCCAATCGGCGTGCCTCAATCAGCTCGCTTTCGACGCGATAGGTGTGGACGACCCAATCGCTATGTCGATTGCCCTGCCGGATGGCATAGCCCGCCGCGATGGCAGCGGCCAGAAGCGCCAGAAATCCCGTCGCCATGGCGGCGATCAGGATACGACCGATGGGATTTGCGCCGGTGGGCGCGCTACTCAACCCCTGCATAACGAACGCCTTATCGAAGGATGCGTAGCGTTACCAGCGGTTGAGTCCCGATCACAGCAACAGTTCCTGCGGGGTAGGACGCCCGACATGGCCGCCGCCGCGCCGCCGCGCCATCTCGGTCTCGGCGGTGAAGCGGACATCGGGATCGCGATCGGTCAGGAATCCCATCAGCGAATCCTCGTCGATCTCGCGCCAGTCCTTGCCGCGATCGGGTCCATAGCGGACGCGCGGCAACAGGCCGGGGCTACGCGACCATTCCAGCAATTGCGCCAGGCTCGCCTCGTTCAACTGGTCGCGCAAATGGTGCGCGGTGACATAGGCGTCGGGAAAGGCGCGGTGAATGGGCAGGCCGCGTTCGTGCACCAGTCCCTCCGGCTTGCGCCAGTACCGCAATACCTGGTTGGAAAAACTGGGGCTGTCGGGCCAGAGGCGAAGCGCGCATTTCCAGGTGCAGATCCAGTCGGCGGACCGGGTCATGGCGGGGGTGCAATATTGCTGCTCGAAATCCGCACGATGTGCCGCCAGCGCCAGGCGACGCGGCCATGGGTCGAGCACCCGGCGAGCGACGTCATGCCACCAAGGCGCATCGGCGACCTGTTCGTCCAGAATATGATGGATCGCCTGGGTAATGGGCGGGATGGGGCGGCCCGGATTGACCAGGATGCTGCCGCCTTCGCCCTCCAGCTCCCAGCGGCCGTCCTTGCCCAGCGCGACGTCCTGCCAGCCGATCTCGCACACGCCGTGCGTCGGCGGGGCCTGTCCGGTCGTCTCCAGGTCGATGACGCGGATGATCTGGGGTTGGGGACGTTGCATCGGCCCTATGTGGGCGTTTGGCCCGCGAAAAGCGAGGGGGTTATCCCATCAGCGCGCGGTCGCGAAGGCCCCGCCAAACATGCAGGGCCTGCACCGTCTCGGCGACGTCGTGGACGCGGATGAGCTGGACGCCCGCCTCCGCACCCTTGAGCGCCAGCGCCAGCGACCCACCCAGCCGCGCATCGACCGGGGCCTCGTTCGACAGTGCGCCGATCATCCGCTTGCGGCTGGCCCCCAGCATGACCGGGCAGCCCAGGCCATGGAAGATCGCAAGCCCGTTGATCAGCGCCAGATTGTCCGCCAGCGACTTGCCGAAGCCGATGCCCGGATCGACCATGATCCGCGAGCGAGGAACGCCCGCCGCCTCGACCGCCGCGATCCGCGCCTCGAGCCAGTCGAACACCTCGGTCAGCACATCGGCATAACCGATCCGGCCATGCCCACCCTTGGCCGGATCGGGGGAGTGCATCAGGATGACCGGGCAACCGGCCTTCGCCACCACCTCCAGCGCGCGGTCGTCCCACAGCAAGGCCGCGACATCGTTGACGATCCCGGCTCCGGCGGCGAGCGCGGCTTCCATCACGGCGGCCTTGCGCGTGTCGATCGAGACCAGCGCGCCGCCGCGGGCCAGCCGTTCGATGACGGGGGCGGTGCGGGCGACCTCGTCGCCTTCCCAGACGGGGGCTGCGCCGGGGCGGGTGGACTCCCCGCCCAGATCGATCACCGCCGCGCCCTGGGCGGCCATCGCCATGCCCCTGTCGGCCGCCGCGGCCGGATCGCCGATATGTTTGCCGCCATCCGAGAAGCTGTCCGGCGTGACGTTCAGGATCGCGGCAAGCTGGGGGTGGTCGAAGCGCAGGGTGCGTCCGCCCATGACCCAGGGCGCACGGGGCGACGTGAAGGCGGCGTGCAGCGCTTGGGCGCGGGGAAAGCCGCCCAGTTCCTCCGCGAAGCGCGCGAGGGGGACGATGCGGCGGCTGGTGCCTTCGCGGACCTCATAGGCTGCAAACCACTGCATCCCGCCCGCCAGCCGCGCGACGCTGCCTTCCTCCAGCCCGATAGGGGTGTCGACAAATTGGACGGGGCGCAGATGCATGGGGAGCCTTCTCAATTCCTCCCCTGCAAGGGGAGGGGGACCAGCGAAGCTGGTGGAGGGGTATCACCCCCTCGATAACGGGACACCCCTCCGACGCGCTAAGCGCGCCACCTCCCCTTCCAGGGCAGGAATATGGGGTTACGGCTGCGTTGCCAGCAGCCAGGTCTGGCGCATCGCGTCGATGGGCTTCAGCGACCCTTCCATCTCATAATGCCAGAAGGTCCAGCCATTGCAGGTCGGCCGGTTCTGAAGCATCGAGCCAAGCCGGTGGATCGACCCGGCCTGTCCGCATTCCGACAGCAGCGAGCCGTCCGCGCGCACCGTCGCGCGCCATTTCCGCTTGGCGTCCATCAACGGCATGCCGGGGGCGAGATAGCCATTCTCGACCAGCGTCCCGAACGCCACCTTGGGCTGTGCCTTGGGGCTCTGCATCGTGGCGAGCGCGCTTTCGTCCAGGGGCAGGGCGGCCTCGATCCGTTCGATCGCGGCGGCGCAATAGGCCGGTTCGCGCTCGATCCCGATCCACTGGCGGCCCAGACGCTTGGCGACCGCGCCGGTCGTGCCGGTGCCGAAGAACGGGTCGGCGATCACGTCGCCCGGCCGCGTGCAGGCCAGCAGGATGCGGTAGAGCAAGGCCTCGGGCTTCTGGGTCGGATGGACCTTGTGGCCGTCCTTCTTCAACCGCTCCTGACCGCCGCAGATCGGGAATTCCCAGTCCGAGCGCATCTGGATCTCGTCGTTCAGCGTCTTCATCGAGCGATAGTTGAAGGTGTATTTCGCCTTCTCGCCCTTCGACGCCCAGATCAGCGTTTCATGGGCGTTGGTAAAGCGGGTGCCCTTGAAATTGGGCATGGGGTTGGACTTGCGCCAGATGATGTCGTTGAGGATCCAGAAGCCCAGATCCTGCACCGCGGTCCCGACGCGGAAGATGTTGTGATAGCTGCCGATGACCCAGAGCGAGCCATTGTCCTTCAGCACCCGGTAGCATTCGGCGAGCCATAGGCGGGTAAAGGCGTCATAGGCGGCGAAGGTGTCGAACTTGTCCCAGGCATCGGTGACGGCATCGACATGGCTGCCATCGGGGCGGAACAACTCGCCGCCGAGTTGCAGATTATAGGGCGGGTCGGCGAAGACCATGTCCACCGACTTGTCGGGCAGCGAGCGGAGCGCCGCGATACAGTCGCCCATCAGGATCTGACCCAGCGGCAGGTCGCTTTCGCGGTGCGCCGATACCGGCCGCGTCCCGATCGGCCTTCCTACCGTCTGGATGACCCCCATCGTTAACCGTTCCTTCTACCCTCGAACCCTCGCATCCACCCGGAATGAGTCGGTCGTCAAGAGGCGATTCGCACGCGCGACTCGCGGGATTCCGCCAGATTCGCGGAGATATTGCGTCGCCGTGGCAGATATTGGGGGTGTGGATAACTTGGCCCCCTAGGGAGTGGGGGTGTGGCGAGAGCGACTCGGGACGCATGAAATTCCTCCTTCGTCACGGCCTGCGGGCGCTGTCCCCTTTCGCGACTGCGATAGACGGGATTTCAGAGATCGAGATAGCATTGCGCCACGGGGGCGAAGCTGCGCCGGTGGAGCGGGGTGGGCCCGTGTTCGCGAAGCGCCGCCAGATGGGTGGCCGAGCCGTAACCCTTGTTGGAATGCCAGCCATAAGCGGGCCACTCCGCCGCCGCCGCGATCATCATCTCGTCACGGACATGCTTGGCGACGATCGAGGCCGCGCCGATCGCCAGCGACTTGGCATCGCCGCCGACGATCGCGGTCGCGGCATAGCCCCATTTGGGCAGGCGGTTGCCGTCGACCAGCACATGCGCGGGGTGGCATCCCAGCGTCGCGACCACCGCGTCGACGGCCAGCGTCATCGCCTTCATCGTCGCCCAATAGATGTTGAGGCGGTCAATCTCCTCGGGATGGACCACCCCGACGCCGACGACCGCGCAGGCGCGGATCTCGGCGCAGAGGCGCGCGCGGGTCTTTTCGGTCAGCTTCTTGGAATCGTTGATGCCGCCGGGGCAATCGCGCTCGGGCAGGATGACGGCGGCGGCGACCACCGGCCCCGCCAGCGGCCCGCGCCCCGCCTCATCCACGCCGCACAAGGGCATGGGGAAACCGGTATCGACCATGGGACGGGCCTTACCGGGGTGGACGCGATTTGCAAACGCCCATCGCGGCGGAGGTTCGATCATACGCCGTCATATGCCAACCCCCTCGGCGCAAGTGGGGGGGACAGGAGGGGGGAGGGCGGCGCCTAACCCCAGCGCGCGGCGAAGGCGGCGGCATCCCAGCCTTCGCGGCTGATCGCGGCGAGCAGGTGATAGAAGGGGACCATGCCCAGCCCATGCCCCATCGGCCCATGCCCCTGGCCCAACCCTGGCGCGGCGGCGAGCGCGGCTTGAACGAAAGCGATGGCGCGGTCGACCGAGTCCGCCAGTGACAGGCCCTGTCCCAGCCCGGTGGCGATCGCGCTGGCGAGCGTGCAACCCGTGCCATGGGTCGAGCGCGTGTCGAGCCGGGGATGCTGCCAGCGTTGTTCGCCCTGCGGTTCGACCAGGCGATCCTCGATCACCGGCCCTTCGCCATGCCCGCCCTTGACCAGCAGCGCGCGTGTTTGGCGGCGGACCATCGCCTCTCCACCCAGCGCGGCGAGTTCGGGCAGGTTGGGGGTGGTCAAGCTGGCCAGCGCCAGGAACCGGCGAAAGGCGGCGATGACGTCCGTATCGGCCAGCACCGATCCGCTGGTCGCGATCATCACCGGATCGAACACGACGGGCAGGTCCAGCGTCTCCAGCCGGTCGGCCAGCGCATGCGCGGTCTGCGCCGATCCGATCATCCCGATCTTGATCGCGTCGGCGCCGATGTCCGCCAGCACGCTGTCGATCTGTGCCATCACCATCTCGGTCGGCACGGGGTGGGCCGCCTGTACGCCCAGCGTATTTTGCGCGGTGATGGCGGTGATCGCGGTCATGGGGTGACCGCCCAGCATCGCCACCGTCTTGATGTCCGCCTGTATCCCCGCGCCACCCCCGGAATCGGAACCGGCGACGATTAGGATGCGGGGCGGGGGAGGCACGGTCATGACAAATGAGCCATGCCTGTCCCGATCCCGGCGGGCAAGCGGTGACGCCCAACCCGGCCAGTGCCGCGCGCCCCAATATCGCGGGAAAGGGCGGCGATGGAATAGCTTGGCATTTCGCAGCCACGGCCAGGGCCTCGGCGATTTTATGGCACCTTCGTAATCTTTCGTTGCCGGAAGGGGGCAGGGGTTCTCCCGCTGCGCTGCACTATTATTTCGGAGGCGCATCCAACCGCCAATTATAGGCGTTTCTGCGCCTTGAAATCGCGGCTGGGCCAAGACCGGCCGGCTGGCCGTATGAGGGAGACCCGTTTTGATCGTCGATGCCGTACCCCGTACCCGCATCATCATAGCAGAAGTCTGGCGCCCGTTGCTGGCGCTGTTCATCTGGGACGTGATCGTCACGGTCGCCTATTATGTCCTGCCGTTCAAGGCGCCCTCGCTGCCCCTGACGCTGTTCGGCACCGCGCTGGCGCTGTTCCTGGGGTTCCGCACCAACTCGGCCTATCAGCGCTGGTGGGAGGGACGGCAACTCTGGGGCCTGATGATCAACGCCTCGCGCAATATCGCGCGTAGCGCGCGTAACTTCCTGCCCGATCCCGAGGCGCACGACCTGAAGCGGTCGATCGTGCTGCGCCAGATCGCCTATGTGAACGCGCTGCGCTGTCAGTTGCGCAAGCAGCCGGTGGATGGCGAAGTCCTGCGCTTCCTGTCGCGCGGCGAGGCGGAGCCCGCGCTCCAGCGGACCAATACCGCCAACGGCCTGCTCGACGGCACCGGCCGCCGGATCGACGATGCGCGGCGCAAGGGCTGGATCGACACGATTCAGCAGACGCAGATGGAATCGGTGCTGGTCGACATCGCCAATTCGCAGGGCGGCATGGAGCGGCTGAAGAACACGCCGCTGCCCAACCAGTATCGCTTCATCCCGGCCTTCTTCACCCGGCTATTCTGCGTGTTGTTGCCGATCGGGCTGGTCGAGACGCTGGGCTTCGCCACGCCGGTCGGGTCGTCGATCGCGGGGCTGATGTTCCTGGCCGCGCTGCAGATCGGTGACGACCTGGTCGATCCCTTTTCGGACACGGTCCACGACCTGCCGCTGAGCGCGATGTGCCGCACGATCGAGATCGACCTGCTCCAGTCGATCGGCGACCCCGCGCCAGAGCCGATGAAGCCGGTGGACGGAGTGCTCTGGTAAGTCGGTCGCCGATGCGGGATCAGGCGGCGTTGTCGATGCCCAGTTCGCCCAACTTGCGATACAGCGTCGAACGCCCGATCCCCAGCCGCCGCGCCACCTCGGTCATCCGCCCGCGATAATGGCTGATCGCCAGGCGGATGACGTCGGCCTCGATATCTTCCAGCGGGCGCAGATTGCCGTCGGGGCGGAACAGGTTGATCCCGCCGCTATGCGTCGCCCCGGCATTCGAACTGCCGACCGAGGGGCGGTCGCCCAGCGACGCGATCTGCGGGAAATCGGCCGGGGTCAGCGCGTCGCCCTCGCACAGCACGGCGGCGCGGAAGAGCGCGTTCTGCAACTGGCGGACATTGCCCGGCCAGTCATAGCGGCTCAGCAAGTCCAGCGCATCCTCGGTGATGTCCAGCGCGCGCAGGCCCGGCTGTTGCGCGATGCGGCCCAGCAGATGCCGGGTCAGCGCGGGTATGTCCTCCGCCCGGTCGCGCAGCGCGGGGACCGCGACATGGACGACGTTGAGCTTGTAATACAGGTCTTCGCGGAAGCGTCCCGCCTCCACCGCCTCCAGCAGGCGGCCGTCGGTGGCGGCGATGATGCGCACATCGACCTCGCGCGCATGGCGGGCGCCCAGCGGAACGATCGTGCCGGTCTGCAGCATGTCCAGCAATCGCGCCTGGGTCTCGGGCGGCATGCCCGATACTTCGTCCAGGAACAGGGTCGACCCGTCGGCCTCGACCATCTTGCCGATCCGCCGTTCGAAGGCCCCGGCAAAGGCGCCTTCCGCATGGCCGAAGATGATGCTGTCGAGCAGATTGGCCGCCGTCGTGGCGCAGTTGACGCGGATCATCGGGCGTTCGGCGCGGGGCGAGGCGACGTGGATCGCCTCGGCCAGCGATTCCTTGCCGACGCCGCCTTCGCCCTCGATCAGTACCGCCACACGGGCCCGCGCCGCCTTGGCGGCGACGGCGAGCGCCGCGCGGAATTCGGGTACGTCGCCGACGATCTCGTCAAAGGCGAGGAGTGCGGGAATCTTCTCGGTCAGCGGGCGAAGCTCGCCGCTGGTCTGCCCGGCGACGCAGGCTTCCAGTGCGGCGAGAAGCCGTTCGGGGGCCAGGGGCTTGACCAGGAAGTCGGTCGCCCCAGCACGTATCGCCGCCACAGCCTGCGCCACCGACTCATTGGCGGTCAGCATCAAAATGGGCAGTTCAGGGCGCAAACGGTGGCAGTCCGCGATCAACTGGGTCGCGTCGGCGCCGGGGGCCCAATGGTCGATCAGCACGGCGTCGAGCTCACGCCCCTGCGCGGACCCTAGCACCGAAGCCGCCATGTCCGCATCGGTCGCGAACAGCGTGCGCCATCCGCCGCGCTGCGCCAGCGCGGCGATCAGCCGACGCTGTGCAGGTTCGTCATCGATCAGCAGCAGCAAACGTTGACCGTTGCGCGTCATATTATGTCCCATACACCCTGTTGACGGCGCTATAGCGCAACTTTGTTAAAATCTGCCTTAATTCGGGACAGTGGTGACACTGTCTGGTTAAAGAGGTCTTTCCATCGATGGCGTCGGGTTGTGGCCGCGGATTCGTGGACCCGGGATGAACGTTTCGGGGTTGATCCCCCTGTCCCGAGGAATAAGCTTGGGAGATGGTCATGACGGCGGGACCGACCGCCATAAGGCCGATAGCGGAGGTGAGGATCATGGCGGCCAATGACACCGGCACCGGCGGAATGAAGGCGCATGTCGCCACGTACGACCTGATGATCGCGATGCTCAAATGGGGTGCGGTCGTTGTCGCCATTTTGGTCGCAATCGTCCTCTGGCTGATCGCCTGATCCCATGGGCACGCGCATCGCGGTCCTGCGCGAAACCGTTGCGGGCGAAGCCCGGGTCGCCGCCACGCCGGAGACGGTGCGCAAGCTGGTCGCGCTGGGCGCGACGTTGGCGGTCGAAGGTGGGGCGGGGGCAGGCGCAGGGATCCCCGACGCCGATTACGAACAGGCGGGCGCGACGCTCGGCGAACGGAGCGATGTGCTGGCGGGCGCGGAGATCGTGCTGGCGGTGCAGGCACCGGATGCGGGCATGCTGGGCGGGGTCGCGCCGGGAGCCTGGGTGATCGCGGCGTTCGACCCGTTTCGACGCGGCGAGGCGGTGGCGGCCTATGCGGCGGCGGGGCTGGAGGCGCTGGCGATGGACTGGATGCCGCGCATCACCCGCGCCCAGTCGA
The DNA here is from genome assembly GCF_965112005.1 of Sphingomonas sp. Marseille-Q8236. Taxonomy (NCBI): domain Bacteria; kingdom Pseudomonadati; phylum Pseudomonadota; class Alphaproteobacteria; order Sphingomonadales; family Sphingomonadaceae; genus Sphingomonas; species Sphingomonas sp. Marseille-Q8236. Next base: position 598,041 of record NZ_CBCOPO010000001.1, on the reverse strand, counting down.
TGGACATTCTGTCCTCCCAGTCCAACCTGGCCGGGTACAAGGCGGTGCTGGAGGCGGCGGGCGCCTATGGCCGGGCCTTTCCGATGATGATGACGGCGGCGGGCACGATCCCGGCGGCGCGGATCTTCGTCATGGGGGTGGGCGTGGCCGGGCTTCAGGCGATCGCGACCGCGCGGCGGCTGGGCGCGCAGGTGTCGGCCACCGACGTCCGCTCCGCCACGCGCGAACAGATCCAGTCGCTGGGCGCCAAGCCGATCTTCGTCGAAGGCGTGGCGGGGATCGAGGGCGAGGGCGCGGGCGGCTATGCCGGCGAGACGAGCGAGGAATATCGCGCCGCGCAAGCGGAACTGGTCGCCGGGCATATCGCCAGGCAGGATGTCGTCATCACCACCGCGCTGATCCCCGGCCGCCCGGCGCCGCGCCTCGTCACCGATGCGCAGGTCGCGACGATGCGGCCGGGCAGCGTCATCGTCGATCTGGCGGTCGAGGCCGGGGGCAATGTCGAAGGCGCGATGCCGGGCGAGGTCGTCCAGCGGCACGGCGTCACGATCATCGGCCACCGCAACATGGCCAGCCGCCTGGCGGCGGACGCCTCGGCGCTGTTCGCGCGCAACCTGTACAATTTCCTGGCCGCGTTCTGGGACAAGGAGGCCGGAAGGCCGGTCCTCGACGCCGAAATCGGCGACGCGATCCGCCTGACGCGAGGCGGGCAGGTGGTGAATCCGAGGTTGCGGTCGTGACGATCCTCCCCGGAACGGGGAGGGGGACCGGCGAAGCCGGTGGAGGGGGCGTGCGGCAGAGGCTGCGTCCTGAAGTATCGCTGGCCCGCAAATTGCGACGGCGTATGACCCTGCCGGAGGTCATGCTTTGGCAGCAACTTCGCGGCTCGCCCGGCGGCGTCCGATTTCGCCGGCAGCATTCCGTCGGGTGCTATGTCGCAGATTTCTTCTGCGCGAGCGCTCGGTTGATCATCGAAGTCGACGGCGCGGTGCACAGTCTTGAGGCACGCCCAATCCGCGATTTCGCACGCGACCGATTTATGAACGAAAACGGGTACAGGGTCATGCGGGTCGGGGCCGCCGACATCACGCGCGACGTCGAGGCGGTTGCCGCTTCGATCGTCTCGCTGGCGGCGGTCCCCCTCCACCACTCGCCTTCGGCGAGTGGTCCCCCTCCCCGTACCGGGGAGGAATAGCATGGACTTCATAGCGATCCTGTCGATCTTCGTACTGGCGTGTTTCGTCGGCTATTATGTCGTCTGGTCGGTCACGCCCGCATTGCACACGCCGTTGATGGCGGTGACCAACGCCATTTCCTCGGTCATCATCGTCGGTGCGCTCATCGCGGCGGCGGCGTCTTCGGGGGCGACCGGGTCCGGTGTCGCCAAGTGGCTGGGGCTGGGCGCGGTGGTGCTGGCCAGCACCAACATCTTTGGCGGCTTTGCGGTGACCCAGCGGATGCTCGCCATGTACCGCAAGAAGGAGAAGCGCTCGTGATCGCCCCAGTGTCACCCGCGCTGCCGCCTGTGCTGTCCACCGGGACCATCGGCGGGGTGGATGCTATCCCCCCCAGTCCCTGGGTTTCGCTAGCCTATCTGGTCGCTGGGGTGTGCTTCATCCTGGCACTGCGGGGACTGTCGAGTCCGACGACCAGTCAGCGGGGCAATCGCTTCGGCATGATCGGTATGGCGATTGCCGTCGTCACGACGTTGGTGACGCATATGCCCTTTGCGTTGCCAGAAGGGAGCCGCAACTTCGACGATCTAGGCGTCGATTGGATCGCCATCGCCGAAATTCTCGCCGCCATCGGCCTCGGCGCGGTCATCGGCATCACCACCGCCCGCCGCATCGCGATGACCGCGATGCCGCAGCTGGTCGCGGCCTTCCACTCGCTGGTCGGCCTTGCCGCCGTCGCGGTCGCCTGTGCCGCCTTCCTTAATCCGGTCGCCTTCGACATCGCCGACATGGTGGTGCCGATGATCGGACAGCCCTTTGCCAGCATCCATGTCGTCAGCCGGGTGGAGATGGTGCTGGGCGTGGCGATCGGCGCAATCACCTTTTCCGGTTCGGTCATCGCCTTCCTCAAGCTCAACGGTAATATGGGGGGCAAGCCGATCCTGCTGCCCGGCCGCCATGCGCTGAACGCAGGGCTGCTCGGCGCGATCGTCATTCTGGTCGCGATGTTTACCCGGGATCAGGCGCCGTGGATCTTCTGGACGATCACGATCCTGTCCTTCGCGATCGGCTTCCTGTTGATCATCCCCATCGGTGGCGCGGACATGCCGGTCGTGGTGTCGATGCTGAACAGCTATTCGGGCTGGGCCGCCGCGGCGATGGGCTTTACATTGCACAACAGTGCGATGATCATCACCGGCGCGCTGGTGGGCAGCTCGGGTGCGATCCTGTCCTACATCATGTGCCGCGCAATGAATCGCAGCTTCATCAGCGTCATCGCGGGCGGCTTCGGCGCGAGCGATGCCGAGGCGAGCACTGGCGGCGCGGGCGTAGACCGGCCCTGGAAGCGCGGCAGTGCGGAGGACGCGGCCTTCCTGATGAGCCAGGCCGAACAGGTCGTCATCGTCCCTGGATACGGCATGGCGGTGGCCCAGGCGCAGCATGTCCTGCGCGAGATGGGCGACCTTCTCAAGAAGGAAGGGGTGCGCGTCAAATACGCCATCCACCCGGTCGCAGGGAGGATGCCCGGCCATATGAACGTCCTTCTGGCCGAGGCGAACGTCCCCTATGACGAGGTGTTCGAACTGGAGGACATCAACGCCGAGTTCGCGCAGACGGATGTCGCCTTCGTCATCGGGGCCAACGACGTGACCAATCCGGCGGCCAAGACCGACCGCTCTTCCCCCATTTACGGCATGCCCGTGCTCGACGTGGAGAAAGCCAAGACGGTGCTCTTCATCAAGCGGTCGATGGGCGGCGTCGGCTATGCGGGCGTCGACAACGAGCTATTTTATCGTGACAACACGATGATGCTGCTGGCAGACGCCAAGAAGATGGTCGAGGAGATCGTCAAGGCACTCGGCTGAGTGCCCGATTCGGACTGACGTCGACTCCCGGACGTCATTTCAATCGCTGGATCGACGGGGCGGCGTAAACTATTTTCACGCCCGCCCGGTCCGTGCGATCCGGCGATGGACGAGCCTTTTCCAGAGGCGGCGGGGGGAAGAGAGTGGACGGACAAGAGCTTTACGGCGGCGGCTTCGGAGCCGTGGTGATCAGCGCACCTGCGCTTTCCGTAGCGGCAAGCGACGCGGTGCAGCAGGCCGGGGGGCGGGTGCTGCGTACGATCGCATGGACGGAGGTCGCGGATCAGATCGGACACCAGGCGGGCCGTCCGCTGCTTCTGGTCGACACGCATGGCGCGGAGCCCGCCGCGATGGAGATCGCGCTGGCCCGGATCGACGCGGTGGCGACCGCGCTGGACCTGCCCATTGTGGTTAGTCTCGCTTCGGCGGAGATCGATCTGGTCGCCGCCATGCTGCTCGGCCCGCGCGTCGCGATGCTGTGCGACGCCAGCCAGGTCGAACTGGTCGCCGCGCTGGCCATTGCGGGAACGAGCATCAGCGCCCCCTCGCTGCTCCACTCGCATTTCCGCGAGGGGGAGTCGGAACGGCTCCGGCGGCTGAACGCCGAAGTGGCGCGCATCGCCGAGGCGCTGGCGCGGCTGTCGGTGGAGGAGGAGCAGAGCCGGCGCGGTGGCGTCGGTGATCGCCATCAGAGTTTCCACGCCGCTCCGGCGCGGGTGCATCCCGGCGATGCCGAACTGGTTCGCCGGATGATCCGCGCGCGGCCTCTGCGCGACGGCTTTTTCGGGGCGGGCCTGTTCGAGGAACCGGCCTGGGACATGCTGCTCGATCTCTACGCGGCCAGTCTGGAGGGATCGCAGGTGTCGGTGTCCAGCCTGTGTATCGCCGCCGCCGTCGCGCCGACGACCGCGCTGCGCTGGATCGGCAAGATGACCGAGGCGGGACTATTCGCGCGCCAGCCCGATCCGGGCGACCGCCGCCGCGCCTTCATGGTGCTGACGCCCCGCGCACTTGACGGGATGCGCGCCTATCTGGATGCGGCGCGGCGGTTGGGGACGCTGTAACTCAACCGGCCAGAGCCCAGCGGATCGCTCCGCCCAGCCGCCTTGTCCCCGCACGAATGGCGGGACGGATCGCGGCGGGGCCGTCCAGCCCATGCAGCCGCGCCGCCCAGTCGGGCAGCAGGGCGATTCCCGCCTGGGTCAGCCAGGTCGCGACCGGGGCCAGCGCCGGACTGGGCGCGGGCTGGTTCAGCAATGTGCGCGCGACCAGCCGGGTGCGCGCATCGACGCGCAGTTCGGGACGGATCGAATCGAGGAAGCGCGCCAGTTGATGCCGGTCCTCGGGCACGTCACGCGCGCCCAGCCGATAGGCGATGGTCGCCATCTCGGCCAGATAGCGATCGGCCTGCGCGTCGGAGAAGTCGGAATCGCGATAGGCGCGGTGCGCGCGCAGAAAGGCATCGACCTCGGCGGCGTGGACGACGCTCAGCAGATGCGGGTCGTTGGCGGAATAGGGCGTGCCATCGGGCAGCGTGCCGCTGACCCGGTCATGGACCTGCCGGACCCGCGCGATCATCGCTTCCGCCGCCTCGGTCGAGCCATAGGTGGTCACCGAGATGAACCCCGCCGTGCGCCGAAGCCGCCCGGACATGTCGCGGCGGAAATTGGAATGGTCCCACACCCCCGCCAGCGCGGCGGGATGCAGCATCTGGACGAGCAGTGACGCAATCCCGCCCGCCATCATCGCGGTGAAGTCGCCATGCACCGCCCATGTCGCGGAACCCGGTCCGAACAATCCGTCATCGCCCGGCGGCCGCGTCAGGTCTAGCGAACGGGAACCGACCACGTCACGGATCTGGTCGGCGATCTGGCGGCGGACGGGAAGCATGACCGGTCAACGCTCCGCTCGGCCAATGCGTTGCGCGGGAAGCGGTCCAAGGGCACGCCCGTTAGGCTCGACCCAATGGGAAGGGCCCGCCCCCTGCCATGCAGGGCCATTCCTATGCCTCGACGCCGCTCGGTACGAACGGGCGCAAAGGCGGAGCGAACTTGTTATCCGCGCTTGGCGGCCTCCCATGCGGCGATCTCGTCGGGAAAATGCCGATCGACCACCAGATCGCTGGCGGTTTCCGTCGTCAGGTCGACCTCGACCGAGCCCGCCCATTCATAGGTCGCGTTGCCCGACAGCGTCACCATCCCGTCCGCCCCCGCAAAGGCGCGGACCAGGCCGCCGCGATTGAACACCACGGTCGGTACGTCCCAGCCGATCCGCCCGGTCAGGCAGGCCGCATAGGTGGAGGCCGCCATCGCGCTGCCGCAACTGTCGGTCAGGCCCACCCCGCGCTCGAAGGTGCGGACGAACAGCGCATCGCCGCGCACCTCAACGAAGGACACGTTGGCGCGGTTGGGCAGCCAGTCGGGGGCCGCCTCGCAGATCGTGCCCAGCCGGACCAGCGCCGCCTCGTCCACCGTCTCGACGAAATGGACGAGATGCGGGTTGGGCATGGTGACCGCGGTAAAGCGTCGCCCGGTATCCAGCATCGGCAGGACCGCATCGACCAGCCGCTCGGGCGCGCCATGGATCGGCCAGGCGGTGGTGGACAGGCCCGCCGGCCCCGCCGTTTCGCGAACGGTATAGACGCCGGGCGCGAGATCGGCGTCGTGCCGGGCATCGGCATAAGAGGTCTTGAGCTTGACGGTGGCCGCGTCGATCGCCAGCGCCTCGAACCCCGCCCGCGCGACGCAGCGGACGCCGTTGAGACAGGTTTCCGCCTCGCTGCCGTCGCTGTTGCGCATCACCATGCCGAACGCCGCGCCCTCGTCGCCCGGCACCAGCAGGAGGATGCCGTCGCCACCCACGGGCCCGGCCCGGTCGGCCAGCGCCCGCGCCACGCCCGCCCACTCCGTCTCGCTCAGGGACAGGTCGCGCGCGTCGATCATCGGGAAATCATTGCCCGATCCATGGCATTTGACGATCGCGAACCGCATGGCGATAACTCCGACAGCTAATAGGTCAGGCGCTTAGCCCAGCCGGACCGGCTTCGCCAGCCGGGCAGGACGGATGCGATCGCATGGATGGGAAGGGACAAGGGCGATGATCACCGCGATCCGCGAAGTGCGCCGCGCCAAGGGCATGACGCTGGACGATGTCGCGCGCGCCTGCTGCCCGCCCACCACGCCGCAGACGATCGGGCGGCTGGAGATGGGGACGCGCACCGTATCCCTGCCCTGGCTCAACCGGATCGCCGCCGCGCTGGGCTGTACGACCGCCGATCTGGTCACGCTGGCGGTGCGCGAGACCTTGCCGGTCGCCGCGCTGCTCGGCCCGCGTGGGGCGGTGGCGCCGCGCAGCGCGCGCGTGATCTCTCCGCCCTGTGCGACGCCGGGGATGATGGCGGTGACGGTCACGGGGGCGATCGGCGATTATCGGGCGGGCGATGAACTCTGGTGCGAGCCGCTGGGCCCGGATAGGTTCGCCGACGCCATGAATCGCGACATCCTCGTGCCCCGCCCCGCTGGTGGCTATGTCTTTGCCCGGTTATCCGCCGTGCTGACCGACGCGCTGCATCTGTTGCCGCTGGAGCCGGGGACGGCGGGGGTGACGGTGCCCGCGCCCGCCTGGATCGCGCGGGTCGCGCGACTGGTGCGCACGCTGTGATCCGGCTCGTCCTGCCGCTGATCCTGGTGCTGGCGCTGCCCGCCGCGGCGCAACTGGCTCCGGCCCCGGCTGCGGTCCCTGCCCCGCCGCCGGTCGAGAAGCCCGAGCTGGTCCATGCCTATCCGCACGACACCACCGCCTTTACCGAAGGGCTGCTGATCGCGGACGGCGCGATGTACGAGAGCACCGGGCGCGAGGGGCAGAGCATCATCCGCCAGGTCGACCTCGCAAGTGGCAAGACATTGCGCCAAGCGACCGTGCCCAACGGCCTGTTCGGCGAGGGGATCGTTGCCTGGGGCCCCGAATTGCGCAGCGTGACCTGGCATGGTGGGCGCGGCTTTCGCTGGAGCCGACCCGCGCTGAAGCGCACCGGCGAGTGGCGCTATGACGGTGAAGGCTGGGCGATGACCGATGACGGGCATCACATCATCCTGTCCGACGGCACGCCCCGGCTCCGCTTCCTCGACCCCGCGACGATGAAGGTCGCGCGGACGCTGGACGTGACGGTCAATGGCCGACCGCTCAAATATCTCAACGAACTGGAATATATCGACGGGCAAATCTGGGCCAATGTCTGGATGACGCCCTATATCGTGCGGATCGATCCGGCGACCGGCATGGTGGCGGGGGTGGTCGATCTGAGCGATCTGGTGAACCGGGTGGGTCTGAGCGATCGGGATTCGGTGCCCAACGGCATCGCCTATGACCGGGCAAAGCATCGCATCTTCGTGACGGGCAAGAACTGGCCCCAATTGTTCGAAATCCGCCTGCCCTCGACGAAACCGCACTGAGGTCTCGACGCGGTTGGCCTGGAACAGGCCGACCTTTCGGAGGCGGTTGCACGGCTCCCAAGGGGCCTGGGCCTATGCCACGGGCTTATTTCGTCGTCGGTGGGAAATTTACGGGATACGTTCCGATAATGGAACGTTGTCGAAATAAGATGTTGTGAAATAACATGGATTAGTAATTGCAAAGCCATCATGATCCATTCATGGGGGCCGTTGGGATTCACCGGGATCGCGTCCGTCGTGATCGGTTCGGGTCCGCGCAGCGAGGAGCGTAAATAGTTGCCGACCAGCACCCGTTTTGTCGTGTCGCTTCACATGCTGGCCCTGATGGCCGACCATGGCGACACGCCGCTGCGCTCCGAGGACATCGCGGTCAGCGTCAATTCCAATGCGGCGGTGGTCCGGGCGCTGCTGTTGCGACTGGCGGCGGCGGGGCTGACCCGGTCGCAGCTGGGCAATCGCGGCGGCGCGATGCTGGCGAAACCGTCGTCCGACATTCGGCTGCTGGAGGTGTATCAGGCGGTCGAGGATCGTAACTTCTTCGCCTTCCACCGCCAGCCGCCCGAAGGCGACGGGATGATCGACCGGCACATCACCTCCAGCCTGGAGACGATGCTGACCCCCGTGCGCGAGGCGCTGGAGGACAAGCTGGCCGGGCTGACGCTGGACGATGTATTGGACGACATCCGGACGCGCGCCGCGATGATGTCAGATCAGTCGCAGGTCGGTCGTCCGGCTGTTCGGGAACAGGGGCGCCAGGCGACCGGCTGACAGGCCGAACTGCCGCCCGACCAGCCCGCCGATCAGCGCGCGATAGTCGGTCAGCACGGGCAGATCGCGATCCTGGTTGAGCGTCGCGGCGGATAGGGCGACCTGTTCGCCCGCCATGCGTCCGCCCGAGACGCCGCCGCCCATCACCCAATAGATGCTGCCATGGCCATGGTCGGTGCCCCGGTCGCCATTCTCGCGAAAGGTGCGGCCGAACTCCGACACCACGACGACGGTGGTACTGCGCCAGGCCTCCGGCCCGATCGCTTGGGCGAAACCGGCCAGCCCGCGTCCCAGCTCCCCGATCCTGTCCGCCAGATAGCCGGTCGCGCCGCCCTGATTGACATGGGTGTCCCAGCCGCCGACATCGACAAAGGCCAGGTTGAACCGGTCGCGCATCAGCGTGCCGATCCGCTGCGCCGACAAGGCAAAGCCCTTGGCGGAGACCGCGCCCCGGCTGGCGGCCTTCATCTCCTGGTCCAAGGTCCTGTAGACCGTGTCGCGCACCGTGAAGCCTTCGCTGACCGACCGGGCGAGGTCGGGGTGGCCGGTATACATGCTCTGGATCAGCGAGGCCTGGCGCTGGTCGATGGGCTTGCCGACATTGGCGAGCGCGAGATTGGGGATGGGGTCCTCGCCCCCGCGAAAGCATAAGGGCAACTGGTCGGTAAAGGCGATCGGCCGCTCGCCCGCCCCCAATATGCCCGCCAGCCGCGCCATGAAGCCCGATCCGTAATCGCGATGCCCGCCGACCGGCTGGCCCAGCTCGATCGTGTCCTGCGTCTCGAAATGGCTGCGGCTCATATCGTCGGTCCCGGCAAAGGGGACAAAGGCGATCTGTCTGGCCTGCCAGAGCGGCAGGATCGAATCCTTCAGCGCCGGGTGCAGGCTCCAGTCGGCGTCGAGCGGAATGGGTGCATTGGGATCGGCCGGATTTGGTCGGGGCAGCGCGATGCTGGGGCGCGACTCGTGATAGAAGTCGCTGCCGCTCGGTACCACGATGTTCACCGCGTCATAGGCGCCGCGCAGGAAGACGACCAGCAAGCGGCTTCCCGCCTGCGGCGCGGCGAAGGCGCGGCCCGCCACGACCATGGGGGCCAGGGCGGCGGCCCCGCATAACAGGTCGCGGCGATGCAAATGGGGGATCGTCATGCCATCCTCCTATCGGTGCATGAATTCGGGCGAGGAGAAGTAAAGCGCGTTCCACTCGGCCGGGGAGCGGGCCTGGGCCAGTGCCTCCTGGGTCGGCTTGCCTAGCATGGCCATCCGCGCCGCGATGACGGGCGAGTCCTTTAGCACCGGTGGCGGCGAGGGCGGCGAGGGCGGCGGTGCCGTGCCGGGCGGCGTGTCGGGCGACTGGAACAGCCGCGCCGCACCGCCCCCGATCTGGCGCGCTATGTCGAAGCGCGTCGCCATCTGTCCGGGCCCCGACCATGCGGCGCTGGACAGGTCATAGCCATCGGGCGTCTCATGCTCGTACAGCCCTTCGCCCATCTGCCGGATCCAGTTGATGATCGGCCTGGTGTTCGTGATGTCCCGATCGCCATAGGCCAGCCGCACCGCCGACAGGCTATAGCCGACCGGCTCCTTGAAGCCGCTGCCCAGCGATGCCGAAAATTCGCGCGAGCGGATCATGGTCTTCATCACCTGAGCGATGTCGCCATGGCTCTGGCGGAAGGTCGCCGCCATCCGGTCGACCAGCGCGGCCGGTGGGGTGTCGCCCATGAAATAGGTCGCGATCCGAAGCGAGACATGATGCGCCGTCGCCGGGCTGTCGGCGATCAGGTCGAGCGCCTGTTCGACCTCGGCAAAGCCCGATCCCTGGATGGTGTGTCCCAGGAAATGCTTGGTGCCGAGATCATGGCGCGCGGGATTGAATTCGAACAGCCCGGCACGGACGTAAAGCGGCTGCAGCGCGGGTTTCAGCCTGGGGGCATCGGGTTTCTGGTCGACCCCGACACCGGTCAGGATGCGCGCCAGTTCCTGCACATCGGCCTGCGTATAGCCCGAGCCCACCCCCATGGAATGCAATTCCATGATCTCGCGCGCGTAATTCTCATTGATGCGCTTGGCGGCGTTCTGATCATTGTCGAGATAGCGGAGCATCGCCGGGTGGCGCAGTGTCGCCTCCAGCAGGTCCCGGAACCGCCCCAGCGCATGGGTGCGGATCGTCTCCTCATAATCGCCGACCATCGCGCGAATGTCGCGCTTGCTCGCCTGCACGTTGAAATGGTTGAACCAGAACCAGGTCATCCGTTCGCGCAACTGGTCGGGGGAATATAGCGCGCGCAGGATGAAGCGCTCCCGCGCCTCGTCCGCCAGATCGTTCATCGCTTGTTGATAGGCCTGGCGGGCGAGCTTCTTTCGCTCGGGGTCGGCGATCGCCTTGAAATCGCGCTGCATCGCATCGGTCTCGACGACCAGAGCGGCGACCGGCTCGCGGGTGATGCGCATCGCGTCGATCCGGGCCTGGACCATGGGGGGCAGGGGGTCTGGCCGATCGTCCAGCTGATGCCGCAGCCACGCATCGCTACCGGGGGCGGGGCCGCTCGACGGCGCGGCAGAAGGCCCCCAGCCGAGCCGATCCGCCCAGGCGGCGTCACGCGCGGGATCGGCGGCATGAACCGGCATCGCCGTCAGCAGCGCTGGAGCCACGATCGTCCAGGAAGCGATCCGCGCCATAGCTCGCCCTCCGTTCCCGCCGGCCGCCAACGGATCGGGCGCAGGCTTCGTCGGAGATTATAGTGCCGCCCGGCGGCTGAACCCCGCCTTGCCCGGACATGAAAAGCGCGTCAGTGGCCCTCCACCTTTTCCTCCCCTGGAAGGGGGAGGAATGGTTTTACTTGGGCAGCTTGCAGCCCGTCGGCTGCGTCACCGGGTTGCAGCGTTCCATCGCTCCGCCGGGAAGGGTCACGGTAAAGCCCTTGTTCCACCCTCGCATCGGCGCGCCGGGATAATAATCGGTCGATACCGCCTGTGCCCCGCTGTCGATCGCCGCCTGCTGGCGGCCATGGTCGTTCGTACGCGCTTCGACCGTGTCGGCATCGCTGCGGGTGCGGACGATGAAGCCCTGCTTCACCCATTCCCTGATTTTCGCGCCATCGGTGCGCGGATCGCCGACGATCTCGACCGAAGCCTCGGGCTGGTCGGTGCCATACCAGCCGAAAATGGCCCGCCCCTTCAGCGAGGGGTGCCCCGTGCGGTAAAGATCGGACACATCCGCGGGCGTATCGAGCACGAAATATATCTTGCCCCGCGCGCGCGCCAGCATTGGCCAGCCCTTGGTGGTCACCGCCTCGCGCAGGGTCGCCGCATTCCCGCGTACGTCGTCGGGCGTGATGATCCGGCCGGGTTTCAGCACGTCGCGGATTTCCGCATCCAGCGCGTCGAGCAGCGGCGCGGTCAGGGGAAGGGGATCGGTCACGCCGGGCTTGTCGATCGGCCGGTCGGCGGCATTGATCGTCACCATGATCGGCAGGTGACGCGGATGCGCCCGCGACCAGGCGTCGATCTGGCCGATGCACTGTTTGAAGGTGCCGCAGGACCGGTAGTCGACTTCCGGAATGTGGAAGACCTTGAAGCCGGGCTTCATCATCGCGGCGCGGTCGAAGCCGGTCCGCTCGCCTGCCGCGCGGGCCATTGCTTCGCCCTTGGGATCGGCGAAGCGGCCGCCTTGCGGATCGGCGAAGATGTCGATCTCCAACTGCCGCACGCCCCGGTCGAGCTGCTCCGCCAGCGTCAGATGATCGTAATCCAGCGCGGCGGCCAGTCGGGGATCACGCCGCTCCAACTCCGCGAATATGGCAGGCGCTATCCGCTTCTTATAGCTGTTGTGCGAGCCGACGACCTGAATGTCGTTCATCCGAAGCGGCGCGCGGGGCTCCGGAGCGGCGGCGGTCGCGAGGACCGCCGCCAGGGTGAGGATGACTTTCATCAGAACTCCGCCCGCACGCCGAACAGGATCGTCCGGCCATAATAGTTGATCTCGCCGAAGCGCAGGTCGTTGTCGTTATACGTATCCTGATGCGCGCCCGCGATGTTGATCGCCTCCAGGCTGAGCGTCAGATTGTCGGTGGTGCGCACGGAAAGCTGGCCGTCGAGCGAACCGAAGGCCGCGACATAGGTCGGCGCCTGCACCGTGCTGCCCGTGCTCGACAGGTACTTGTCGCGCCAGACATAGGAGAGTCGCGCCGACAGCGGCCCCTTGTCGTAGAAGCCGACCAGGTTGAAGCTGTTCTTCGACAGGCCGATCAGCTGATCCTTGATGGAGCGCGAACCCGCCATATAGTCGGCCTGTACCTCGGTATGGGTGTAGGACCCTTGCACGCCGAAGCCGTCGAACGGTTCGGGCAGGAAGGTGAAGACCTGGCTGTACGCCGCCTCCGCGCCATACACCTTGGCATCGCCGCCGTTCACCGAGCTGGAGAGGCGGACGATGCCGCGGCCCGGGATGTTGATCTCGGTATTCGACTGGGTGATGTAATCGTCCATCGCCTTGTAGAAGACCGCGCCCGACAGCATGCCCGAGGGGGCGAAATACCATTCCAGCGAACCGTCGAACTGGGTGGCGAGGAAGGGGACGAGCTGCGGATTGCCGCCGCTGGCGGTCGGCGCATCGGTCGACACGGTGATGCGCGGGGCGGTGTCGGTGACGTTGGGACGCGTCAGCACCCGGCTGGCGGCCAGGCGACCGACCAGCTTGGGCGTCAGCTCGGCGCGCAGGTTGAAGCTGGGCAGGACGTTGTTGAACGTCTTGGGATAGCTGACCGGGGTGGCGACGCTGCCGCTGGTCAGCGTGCCGCTCGCCACCTGGTCGGTGTGGACGTAGCGGACGCCGACATTGCCGCTGACCGGCACCTGACCGGCGTCGAATTGATAATCGGCGCGGACATAGGCGGCGGCGATCTTCTCCGACACCACGAAGGACGAGCGCAGGTCGCTGTTGGTCAGCGGCTGGGCCTGGATCGCGGGGGTGAAGAAGTTGCCGACATAGGCCGCCGTCACCGGCACCAGCCAGTTGCGGAAGGCATTGCCGCCGACGCCCGACAGGAAATCGTCATAGGGCAGCTGCTGATAGGCGCCCGCCCCCAGATTGGTCAGCGGCTGGTTGGTCGCGGTGTCGATCAGGTAATCGCGACGGAAATAGTCGCGCTTGCGCCAGTGATATTCGCCGCCCGCCGCCAGCTTCGACAGGAATCCGTCAAAGTCATGTGCGATGTCGAGGCGCGAATAGAAATCCCAGTCCTTGCTGTTCTTGGGTGCGATGTTGAACTGGAACAGCTTGTAATTGGCCGGGTTGGTCACGTCGACCGGCGTGGTGAAGGTCGGCATCGTCTGATAGCCCGCCGACGCGTCATAGGTCAGCGGCGCGACGAAATAGGCGCGGCTGCGTACCGTGCCGGTGCGGTAATCGGGGTGATAGCTGTGCGCCGCGGACCAGTTGACATTGGCGGTGACGTGCCAGCGGTCCGGATTCCACGCCTGCTTCAACCCGATGGTGATCAGGTCGTGGCGGTTGAGGCTGTATTCGCGCGTGCCCATGAAGCGGACATTGTTGATCGTCGCCTTGGTGATCGTGTCGCCGACGACGGTATAGCCGGGCTGGATCTGCGCGGGCGGCCCGCCATTGGTGCCGCCGTCATCGGGATAGATGTCCAGGCCGAACTCGTCATAGGCGACGTCCAGCCGGGTCGCGATCACGTCCAGCGTGGTTTCCAGCTCGGCGCTGGGCTGCCACTGGGCCGAGACGATGCCCGAAATGCGCTTGCGGTCCTCGGTCTCGACGGTCGGGCGGGTGCGGGTGGGCGAATAGAGGCCGGCGGGAAGGCCGCCCTTGTGCGCGGCGGTAGAGCGGTTGGTCAGCCAGCCGAAATTCATGAAGCGGTCGTTGCGGACCGCCTTGCCCCAATATTGCGCGCCCGCCAGGATGCCGAAGGTGCCGCTGTCGTTCTTCGCGCTGGTCAGCACGGTGACGTTGGGACGCACATCTTTGGTCTGGGTCGTATAGGTGCCGCGGATGTTGACGGTCGTCTTGTTGCCGACCTCCAGCGGGCGGAAGGTCTTGACGTCGATATTGCCGCCCAGCGCGCCCTCGCTCATGTCGGCGGTCGGGGTCTTCACCACGTCGATGCTGGAGGTGAATTCGGCGGGCAGCATCTCGAAGCGGAACTGGCGCCCGGCCGCGCCGCCATTCTCGATCAGGTCATTGAGCGCGATGGTGCGGCCGTTCATCAGCGTGTTCTGGAACTGCGGACCCAGGCCACGGACGCTGACATACAGGCCTTCGCCGCGCGGGCGGGTGATCGCGACGCCGGGGACGAGCTGAAGCGCTTCGGCGACATTCTGAGTCGGGAATTTGCCGATGTCGGTCGAGCTGATCGAATCGACACCATAGGCCGCGCGGCGCTTGGTCTCGATCCCGGCGGCCAGGCTGCGGGCATAGGTGCCGTTGACGATGATCTCGTCGCTCTGACCCTCGGTGCCTTCGGCGGCCTGCGGAGCGGCCGCGGCGATGGCGGCGCTCTCCTGCGCATGAGCGACCATCGGGCCGGTGGCCAGGATGAGCGAAGCCGATGCCTTCAACAGGCTGCGGAACGTGAGCATGTGATAAATCCCCCATTGGCTGTCTTGCCAATTCGGCGGGGGCGTTAGGGGGCGTGGGTGTCAGCTTGGCGAAAATTTGATGACATTACGGTGAAACGGGCCGATGCTAACGGAAAGCGGTCAAAATTCGGGGCAGATTGTGAAAGGGGGCCGTTGATGCCCCCATTGGGGTGCTATTGCCCCGAACCGGCATCTGGCTCGGTTTGCGCGCCGGAGACCTGCGGGCTGGACCGTCCGATCGTCCGTGCCAGGCGCTCGGGATCGCGCAGCAGGACGCGGCCCGATTTCCACATCAGATCGCCGTCGCGCCGCGCCTGCTGGATCATCCGGTTGACGTGCACCGGGGTCAGCCCCAGCGCATCGGCCAGCATTTCCTGGGTGAGCGGCATTTCGAAACTGCCGCTGACGGTCAGCCCGGCGAGCGACAGCCGCTCATGGATTTCGAGCAGGAAATCGCCGATCCGCTCCTGCGCGTTCAGCCGCCCGAGCTGGACGACATGGCCGAGCAGATAGGCCTCGTCGAGTGCCTCGCCGATCGCATAGGCCTGTGCCAGCGACGATCCCGGCGTGGCGGTCGGGGCGGCGCAAACCATGCATTCGGTCAGCGCGACCACCGTCGCGGAGGCGATCGGCATGGCGTGATGCGATGAGCCGATCACGTCGCCGGGCAGATAGAAGCTCATGAACTGGCGACGCCCATCGGGCAGGACGCGAACCCGTGCCGCCCAGCCGTTCAGGACCAGCAATGGTTCGGTGACGGGGCGACCGATCGTGAGGAAGCTGTGACGCACGGCATAAGACCGCGCCTGTTCGGCGGCCCGGTGCAACATCGTCTGGTCATTCGCATCCAGCGGGGTCAGCGCGGACAGCCGGCGGATCGCGGCGGCGGCAACACTCTCTCGCGAGACGGCCGATTTGGCGGAAGCAAGGGTCATGCGCATCCTTTGTCGGGCATCAGCGCGCCGATCGCGCGGATGATGCGGTCGGCCTGAAACGGCTTGGCGACGATCGAGGCGGAGCGATAGGGCGCCGGCAATGCCCATTGGTCATAGCCGGTCAGGAAGGTCCAGGGCACATCCCGTGCGGACAGGCGGTCAGCGATCTCGAAGGCACGCTCGCCCGCCAGATTGACGTCGAGCACGGCGGCGTCGAGCGGCTGGCTTTCCGCCAGGTCCAACCCCTGTTCCAGCGTCGCGACGGGGCCGATCACGATCGCATCGGCCGCGCGCAGGGCCCGTTCCAGATCACGGGCGATGAAATACTCATCTTCGACCACAAGAATCCGCTTGTCGGCGAGTGGCGATTGGTGGTTCATCCCTCGGCGCTCCGGTTCACAGGGTCGGCGTTGTCCACATGCCATGGTAACGATACCACGCACAAGACGCCGCCACCGCGAAAGTCCAATCTGGTCCGCGCGCCCAACCCATAGGGCAAAGCCTCGCGGATGAGTTCGGTTCCGAATCCCTGACGTACAGGCGGAACCGGCATTGCTGGTACACCTGTTTCGTCCCATTTTACAATCAGTTCACATTTATTATTTGATTTATGTTCGATTCCCCATGTGATCGACAGCCGTCCAGTGGGGTGGCGCAGTGCGCCATATTTGAGCGCATTGGTGGTCAGTTCGTGGATCGCCAGCCCGATCGACTCGGCGGTATCGGCGGGCAGCGCGACGTCGGGCCCCTCGATCGACAACCGGTCATCCTCGATCGCACCGACGCCCAGCAATTCGTCGCGGATCAGGTTTTCCAGGTCCACCTTGCCCGACCGCGTCTGGGTCGCGACCACCTGGGTCCGTGCCAGCGAATCGAGCCGCCCGCGGAAATGGTCCGAAATTTCATCGATCGGCCCGCCGCTTTCCACCGTCCGGGTGAAGATCGAGCGGACGATGGTCAGGATGTTGCGCACCCGGTGCTGCAACTCGGCGACCAAGGTCTCCTGCCGCTCGCGCAGGCGGCGCAGCGTGTCGATGTCGGTCGATGTCCCGAACCATTCGACGATCCGACCATGATCGTCATGGACCGGCGTCGCCCGCGTCTTGAACCATCGGTAGCGGCCGGTCTGGGCATGACGCAGCCGTCCTTCCATCCCCAGATTGCCATTCTCGCTCGCGCTTTCCCAGAAACGGCGGGCGGCCTCGCGGTCCTCGGGATGGACGGCGGCCAGCCAGCCATCGCACAGGCTTTCCTCAACCGACAGGCCGGTCATCGCCACCCATTGTGCGCTGGCCCAGGTCCATTGGCCCTCGCGCGTCGCGGTCCAGACCAGTTGCGGTATCCCCTCTATCAGCGACCGCAGACGGCGCTCGCTGGCGCGGGAGGCCATCTCGGCGCGTTTGCGCAGCAGCGCCTGGACGATGGCAGGGGCCAGTTCCTCCGCGATGGCCCGCTCGCGCTCGGTAAATCCGGTCGGGTGATTGCCCAGCGCGAACATCGCAAAGGTCTCGCCGTCACGCCGCAGGGGCACGCCCAGGAAGTTGCGCAGGCCCGGATGCCCATCCGGCGTGCCCACCCGGTCCGGATGGCTCGCGGGATCGTTCACGATCAGGCTGCGATCCTGAAGGATGACCTGCCCGAAAATACCGTGGATCTTCATCCCGTTGGGAAGCTGGCGCTGCTTGAAGTCGGGATCGTCGCCGCCATAGGCGGCCCAGCCGCGCTCGCTGATGGCAATATGGTCCAGCCGATCGTGCGACTCGCGGCGTTCGCCGAAGAAGCTGAACTCCGCCCCGGTGAGGTCCTCGGCCACCTCCAAGCAGAGCTGGCCAAGCTCCTCCTCGGTCGAGGCGCGCAATGCCTCCTGAAGGATGCGGTTGATCCCCGCCAGCACATGCGCGTCGCGGTGCACCGGGCCAGATGGCGTCGGCGCGGGCGTCGGCTCAGGCGTCGGCGGAGCCGATGAGGGAAATTGCCCGTTCATGGAGGCCAAATCAGTCATGCGCAAAAAATCCCGAGCGCCTTCAACGATCCCCGTCGATACGGGCTCCCCGATACACAGGATTTCGGATCGACTGGCAAACCGATCGGACAGATAGCGGCAAATTCCTTGCGCCCTGTCCCCCCTCGTCGGACGCGCGATCGGCAGCTATGAGCCGGGGTTCAGCAATTATGGCCCGGTTCATGCCCCGATCCTTCGCATCGTCCTCCACCGCCCTGCGAACCGCCATTCGCAGCTGGGGCGTCCTGATCGCGGCGGCATTGATCGGGTGGGTCATCATGGTGATGCCCGCAGCGGCGCAGGGCAATCCGGCGGCGGAATCGGCCACCCGCATCGCCCAGGCCGAGGTCGATGTGCGCGGGGTAGACCGTGCACTGGACGCCCAGGTCGATGACGCGGACCGCGACGCTCTGCGCAAACGGGCGCAAGCCGCGCAGGACGCCACGACCCAGGCGGTCGCCGACCTGACCGAGCAACTGGCACTGGTCAATGCGCGGATCACGGGTCTGGGCACCGTTACGCCGGGTGAGGTGGAGGCCCCCGAATTGCGGGCCCAGCGCAAGACCCTGACCGCGCTTCGCTCCTCCATCGATGCCGCGATCAAGCGCGGTCGGCTCGCCGGGGTCGAGGCGGGGCAGCTTGTCGATGAAATCGACCAGGGCCAGGCCGAACAGTTCAGCCAGAAACTTTCGTCGAAAGTGCCGTCGCCGCTCAGCCCGGCCTTCTGGATCCTGGTGCTCGACCAGGCACCGCGCGACCTGCGCCGCATCGGCCTGTTCCTGCAACAGGGCGGCGAGCAGGTGGCGCAGCAGTGGCGCGGCGGGGTGCCGTGGCACGCGATGCTGGGCTTTGCGCTGGCGATCATCCTGCTCGGCCCGGTGCGGCTAGGCGCGCATCGGCTGGCCCAGCGCCGCCTGATCGCCGAAGCCCCGCCCAGCCGGGTGCGCCGGTCGGCCAATACCTTCTGGCGGGTCGCGGTGGGGACATTGTGCCCGCTGGCGGCGGCCTTCATCTTCGTCCAGGGGCTGCGCTGGTCGGGACTGTTGCCGCAACGCTGGACCGGTTTCCTCGACGGTTTCGTCTTCGCCTCGGGCGTGGCGGGGTTCACGGCGGCGGTGACCGGCGCGGTCCTGATGCGTAGCCAGCCGAGCTGGCGGATCGCGCCGATCGACGACGAGACGGCCAGCCGTCTGCGGCCCCTGTCCTGGGGGCTGACCATCCTGACCTTCGCCACCGCGATGATCGCCTCGTTCGAAGGCGCGATCGGCAGCAGCCGCAGCGCGGTGATCGCCACCCAGGCGACCGAGGCGCTGCTCCACCTGTTGCTGATCGTCGCGACGCTGGTGGTGTTGGGCCAGATTCGCGCGCGTCGCGCCGCCACGCAGGAGATGACGAACGCCGGGGTCAGCGCGGGGTTGAGCATCGTGACGCTGCTCGCCTGGATCGCGGTCGGGGTCGCCGGACTGGCCCTGATCATCGGTTATATCTGGTTCAGCTGGTTCGTCGCCCTCATGATCGGCTGGACCGTGCTGCTCGGTTCGGCCCTGTATCTGATGCTGGTCGCCGCCGACGATATCGCCACGACCATCTTCGTGCGCGACAGCAAGGTCGGCATGACCCTGACCCGCGCGCTGGGTATTCGCGGGTCGATGGTCGACCAGTTCGGGCTGGTCCTGTCGGGTGTGGTGCGGCTGGCGCTGATCCTGATCGCGCTGGGCATGTTCCTGCGTCCGTTCGGGGCGAGCGGCAGTCCCGGGGCGATCTTCGACCAGCTGGCCAATGTCGCCGACGGGATCAAGGTCGGCAATGTCTGGATCTCGCCGGGGACGATCCTTCAGGGGCTGGTCGTGCTGTTCGTCGGCCTGGGGCTGGTGCGCCTGTTCATGCGCTGGCTCGAGCAGCGTTATCTGCCCGCGACCGATCTGGATGGATCGGGCCGCAACTCGATCAGCCTGGTCGCACGCTATATCGGCATCGCGCTGGCGGTCATCTGGGCGCTCGCCTCGCTGGGGATCGGGGTGGAGCGGATCGCGCTGCTGCTCTCCGCCCTGTCGGTCGGTATCGGTTTCGGTCTTCAGGCGATCACGCAGAATTTCGTGTCCGGCCTGATCCTGCTGGCCGAGCGGCCGATCAAGATCGGCGACCTGATCCGCGTCGGCACCGATGAGGGCGATGTGAAGCGGATCAGTGTGCGTTCGACCGAGATCGAACTGGCGGACCACTCGACGCTGATCGTCCCCAATTCCGAACTCATCACCAAATCGGTGCTCAACAAGACTCTGTCGGGCCCGCTGGGGCGGGTGCAGATTCAATTCTCCGTGCCGATCGAGGAAGACGCGGACGTGGTGCGCAAGGCGGTGCTGGATTGCTTCGCGGCGGAGTCGGCGGTGCTGGACGACCCGGCGCCCAAGGCCTTTATCGACTCGATCGTCGACGGCCGAATCCATTTCAACTGCTTCGCCCATGTGGAAAGCCCGCGCGCCGCCTATGGCACACGCAGCGCCGTGTTGTTCGCGCTGCTCTCGACGCTCAGGGACAAGGGGATTGAGATCGGCACCGTGCCCCAGAAGATGGAACTGGTGCGCCAGTCCGGGACATCCGCGGCACCGACTCCCCCGTCGCCAGCCGAAGATGAAACGAAAATGAAATGAACAAGTCCGGGCTGGTCATGGAAAGGTAACACCAGCTTCTTCGATGGCCCCTATCCGCGCGGCCAGCGACGACCTGACGGGTCGATCGGGGGATAGGACCATAATATCATGACCACCAATTTCATTCGCGCGACGCTGCTGGGCGGCACCGCGCTTCTCGTTCTGGCGGGGGCCCCGGCCTTTGCCGCGGACACCAAGCCGGCCGATCCGGTTCCCGCGACGGCCACGGCCGCGGAACCGACGGCGGAGCCGACCGCCGACAGCGGCGAACTGAAGGAAATCGTGGTCACCGCCACCAAGCGCGAGACCAGCCTTCAGAAGACGCCGATCGCGATCTCGGTCATCGACCCCGCGATGATCAAGGACCGCCACGTCCAGAGCCTGCTCGACCTGGCCGACGGCACGGTGCCGTCGCTCCGCGTCGCCACCTTCGAGGCGCGCCAGTCGGCACTGACCGTCGGCATCCGTGGCATCGTTCCCTTCGACCAGAACCAGACCGCGCGCGACACCGGCGTCGGCGTCTATTTCGACGGCGTCTATATCGGCCGCTCGCAGGGCCTGAACGCGGCACTGTTCGACATCGAGCGCGTCGAAGTGCTGCGCGGACCGCAGGGCACGCTGTTCGGCCGTAACACCGAAGGCGGCGCGCTGTCGATCGTCACCGCCAAGCCGACCGGCAAGTTCGGTGGCTCGCTGACCGCCGGCTTCGGCAATTATGGCGCGTACAACACCGCCGCGCATATCAACCTGCCCGAATTCAACAACATCGCTATCAAGCTGGACGGCGTGATCCAGCACCAGAACCCGTTCGTGAAGAACCCGCTGCCCGGCAGCGTGGGCTGGGGCGCGTTCAACCGCGTCGGCGGCCATGTCGCCGCCGTGTGGAAGCCGGTCGACGGCTTCTCGGCCGAGTTGTCCTATGACCAGGCGAAGGACGAAAATACCCCCTTCTACAGCCAGCTCGTCAACTACAACCCGCGTGGCCTGCCCGTCGCGACGCTGGCGCAGATCAATGCCAATGGCGGCAAGCTGCCCTCGGGCACCATCGCGCCGCTGTCGCCGCTGGTCGTCGTGTCGGGCGACAACCGCATGAAGACCGCCGATATCGGCGTGCCGCAGCAATACAGCCTGGACCGCTCGCACGGCTTCTCGGCCAAGCTGAGCTATGACGTCGCGCCGGGCCTGGAACTGCGTTCGATCACCGCTTGGCGCGGCGTTTCGACCGACCAGTGGGACAATTCGGGTGGCGCGCACCGCACCGTCTTCCTGCCGAACGGCAAGTTCAGCCGCTACAGCCTGTCCTTCATGCAGCAGCACCAGTTCAGCCAGGAATTCCAGGCGGTGGGCAGCCTGCCGCAGCTCGATTACGTGGCGGGCCTCTATTACTTCACCGAGAATGCCCGCGAAACGGCGGCGACCCCGTCGACCAACCAGTGGAATGCGGACGGCACCGGCTACACCATCCTGTCGCAGACCGCGCTGGGCACCATCTCCTCGGGCAATCAGGGCTGGGCGCCGGGTTCGTTCCTGTATCAGCGCGGCAGCTTCGCCCGTGCGTACAGCTATGCCGCCTTCGCACAGGCAACCTATACCCCGGCGGGCTTCGATGCCTTCCACCTGACGCTGGGCGGTCGCTACACCCACGACAAGCGCAACGGCACGCTGTATCTGGTGCAGGGCAAGTCGACCAACTTCCCCTTCACTTTCGACAACAACCGGTTCGATCCGATGGTGACGGCGGCGTTCGACGCAACCAACGCGATCCATCTCTATGCCAAATACTCGACCGGCTACCGCGCGGGCGGTGCCAATGACCGGTCGCAGACCTTCGCGGCTTTCGGCCCCGAAGCGGTCAAGTCCTATGAGATCGGGTCGAAGATGGACCTGTTCGATCGCCGCGTTCGCCTGAACCTGGCGGGCTACATCATGGACCGCACCGGCACCCAGATCGACTTCGACAATGTCGACACCAATCCGTCGAGCCCGACCTACAATCTGCATACCGAGGAAACCCGCAACGCGCCGGGCAAGTCCAAGATTCGCGGGATCGAGGCCGACATCACGACCAACCCGGTCGATGGCATGACGGTCGGCGCGTCCTATGCCTATACCTACACCAACGTCCCGGCGACGCCGAACCCGTTCCTGAACAACGCGCTGACCCAGGTCTTCGTGGTGTTCACCCCGCGCAACGCCGCATCGGCCTATGTCGATTACGAAGTGCCGCTGGCAGGTTCGGAGGCCAAGGTTCGCTTCCATCTGGACGGGAATTATGCCGATCCGGTCTACAGCTTCCAGAACGAGACGACCCGCACGGACAAGAGCTTCGTGATGAATGGTCGCATCGCACTGGCCGACCTGCCGCTGACTGCGAACGGCACCAAGATGACCGTGTCGCTGTGGAGCCGCAACCTGCTCAACAACACCTATATCTATCGCCGCTCGGCTGCCAACGCCGCGACGCTGGGCGACTATGCGAACTTCAACCCGCCCCGAACCATCGGTCTGGAAGGGACGGTTCGCTTCTAATCCCTATCGAATACCCGAACTTAAGGGCCGTCCTTTGGGACGGCCCTTTTTTATGGGCGCGCGATCAGGGGGCGGGAAATCGCAGCGAGGCGCAAAGCCCGGGGCCCGCATCGCCCAGTATCAGCCGTCCGCGATGCAGCCGGGCGATCGCATCGACCAGCGGCAGGCCCAGGCCATGCCCCGATTTCCCCCGCGCCTGGTCGAGCCGCCCGAACCGGCGCAGCGCCTGGGCGCGATCCTCTGGCCGGATGCCGGGTCCGTCATCGGTAACGCGCAATTCCCACATGCCCTCCAGCGGCTCGAGCGCGACGCTGATCGCACCCCGTGGCGCGCCATATTTGATCGCATTGCCGATCAGGTTGACCAGCGCCTGGATCAGCAACTGCCGGTCCCCGACGAACGTCGCCGGGCCCGGCATGACCGAGACGCTCAAGCGCTGCCCGGCCTCTTCGGCGACGGGGATCATCATGGTCGCGGTGTCCTCGACCAGTTCCGCCAGATCGACGGGGGCGAAGCCCGCCTGTCTATGCCCGGCCTCGATCTCGGCGATGCGCAGCAGCGCGGCGAACATGGCGAGCAGTGTGTCGCACTGCGCCAGCGCGGCGGTGGCGCGCCCGGCCTGAACCGGATCGGCCGCCTCCTCGACGATCCGAGCCAATTGTCCGCGCAGCCGGGCAAGCGGGGTGCGCAGGTCGTGCGCGATGTCGTTGGACACGCTGCGCAGGCCCTCCATCAACCCGGCGATGCGGTCGAGCATCTGGTTGAAGGCGGCGGCCTGCCGGTCGAATTCGTCGCCCGATCCGGTGACGGGGACGCGGTGGCGGATATGGCCCGCGACGATCGCCTCGACCGTGCGCCGCTGGTCGCCGATCCGGCGGCTGACCAGCATCGAAAAGGCGATGAGGCCCCCCAGGACGATCAGGATGATCGACCCGAAACCGATCAGATAGATATGCGTGCGTGTCGTGCGGTAGCTGTCGAACGGCTCGGTTTCCGCGATAACCGCCAGCCGCCGCCCCGCGCCAGCCTCGCGGACCAGCGCACGGCCATGCGACAGGCCAACGATCCCGTCTCCCTCGCGCAGATCGGACCCGCCAAGGGGCAGGCGACGGCGCAATATGATATTGCCGCCCAGCGGCTGCCCCGCGGAATCGAGCAGCGCCAATCCGACATCGCCGGTGTCGCGCTGCTGCGACAAACGGGTGATGCGGGCCAGCAGTTCGGCCGTCGGCACCATCGCCTGCCCGGCCTCGCGCTCCAGTACCAGGTCGCCGATCGCCTCGATCCGCTGGTCGACCAGCCGGGCCACGGTCACGCGGTTCGCGGCCAGGATCGACAGGCCGGTACCGATGGTGGCGATCAAGAACAGGATCAGGACATAGGCCGTCAGCCTGGGCAAGCTCATCCGCCGGATCGCCCGTTCGATCATGGCTTCAGCGAATAACCGATCCCGCGCACTGTCTCGATCGGGTCCTCGCCGCCATCTTCGGTCAATTTCAGGCGCAACCGTCGGATATAGACGTCGACGATGTTGGTCTCCGGCTCGAAATCATAGCCCCAGACGCGCTCGATCAGCATTGCGCGGGTCAGCACTTCGCCCGCATGGCGTGCCAGTTCGGCCAGCAGCTTGAGTTCCAGATTGGCCAGCGTGATCGGATGCCCGCCGCGCCAGGCGCGAAAGCTGGTCGGGCTGACCACGATGTCGCCGGCGCGGATCGTATCGGTCTCGCTGATCGTCCAGCGCCGCCCGCGCATCACCGCATGGATGCGGGCGTTCAGTTCCTCGGCGGCGACGGGCTTGACGACATAGTCGTCGGCACCCCCCTCCAGCCCGTCGATCTTGTCCGATGCCATGGACAGCGCGGTCAACATGATGACCGGCACGGTGATTCCGCGCGCGCGCAGCGTCTCGACCACCGACAGTCCATCCAGCCGCGGCATCATCCGGTCGAGGATCACCGCATCATATTGCTCGCGGTCGAGCGCGGCGAGCGCCAGCCGCCCGTCGCCGACCCGCTCCACCCGGTGGCCCAGCGCGGCCAGTTCGGCCGTCAGGCTCCGCGCATAGTCTTCGTCGTCCTCGACCAGAATCAGATGCAGACTCATCGACAGCTTTCCAAAAGGCCTCCGCATTGCCCTATCGAGCCGAAACAGGGTGGCAAGATCGTCCCGGTCGTATCGTGATGGAACAAGTGGGACGGCGCAACGCGGACTCCGTGGATGCATGACGCAAACGTCATGCGTAACACACGGCAAAACAGGGAAAAGGCGCAGGCCCCGTCACGGGTTCGTCATGCTGCCCCTGGGGCGACGAGGGAAACATGGCGACCACGATCACGATCGACGGCAATCTGTCCGACTGGAACACGGTCGACCGCATCGATACGGGGCTGGGCGAGGGCTATTCCATCTATGCCAAAAGCGACGGCAGCGATTTCGTCTTCGCGATGACCGCGCCGATGGCGATCGGGGCGAACACCACCGCCTGGTTCAACACCGATCGCAACGCTTCGACCGGATACCAGGTCTTCGGCTTTGCGGGCGGCGCGGAATATAACGTCAACTTTAACGCCGACGGCACCGTCTCGCTCTATACAGGCAGGGCGGGCGAGACGCTGGTGCAGGCCAATCTACAGGCGGCCTGGTCGGCGGATCGCCAGACGGTGGAATTCCGCGTGCCCAAGGCGGCGATCGGCAATCCACAGGCGATCGACACCCTCTACGACGTCAACGACCAGGTGTTCTTGCCGGGCAATTACTCGGCCAAGCCGTTCACCGTCTTCAACGACACCGGCATCACCGCCGACCCGGCCCACCGCATCGCCATCGTCTGGTCCGAGACGACGGCCAATGCCTATTTCAGCAAGACCGCCTATTCGCAGCTGTTCATGGCGGCGCAGAGCCAGGCGATGCAGGCGGGCACGCCCTTCGACATCATCACCGAAGACGACCTGACCAACCTGTCGACGCTGGCCAAGTACGACTCGATCGTCTTCCCGTCGTTCCGCAACGTCCAGGCGGACAAGGCGGACGAGATCGCCCATACGCTGGAACAGGCGACCAAGCAGTTCGGCATCGGCCTGATCGCCGCGGGCGAGTTCATGACCAACGCCGCCGACGGCAGTGCGCTGGCGGGTGACAGCTATGCGCGGATGAAGCTGTTGTTCGACGCGACCCGCGTGACCGGCGGCTGGCCCGCCGACGTGACGATCAAGGCGGCGGACGCCAATCACAGCGTCCTCGACGGCTATACCACCGGCGAGACGATCCGCGACTATAAGGGCGTCGGCTGGAACGCCTTCACCAGCGTCAGCGGCACCGGAGAGACGATCGCAACCCAGACCGTCAATGGCCAGGACTATGCCGCCGCCATCGCGACGAAGACCGGCGGCCGCAACGTCATCTTCTCGACCGAAGCGGCGATGGCCGACGACAATCTGCTGCAAAAGGCGATCGACTATTCGGTCCATGGCTCGGCCAGCACCGGGGGCCTTCGCGTCGGGTTGCAGATGACCCGCGACGCCGGCCTGTTCGCGTCCCGCGTCGATATGGACCAGAGCCAATATTCGGACGAGGTGAAGCCCGAGGACGGCTCGGCGGGCATCTATACCAAGCTGCTGCCCATCCTCGACCAGTGGAAGACGCTCTACAATTTCGTCGGCAGCTATTACGTCAATATCGGCAACGACCCGTCGCAGCAGCGTTCGACCGACTGGTCGGTCTCGGCGCCGATCTATGCGAAGATGATGGCGGCGGGCAACGAGATCGGCCTGCACAGCTATACCCATCCCGAGGACACCAATGTCCTGACGCCCGAACAGATCGCCTATGAATTCGGGGCGGAACGCGCCGAGCTGGAAAAGCAGATGAGCGCCTATCTGGGCCGTCAGGTATCGTTGGGCGGCGCGGCGGTGCCCGGAGCGCCGGAGACCATCGCGACCAGCCAGGAAATCCTGAAATACGTCTCCTATCTGTCGGGCGGCTATACCGGTGTCGGGGCGGGCTATCCCAACGCCTTTGGTTACATGACCCCAGACAATGCGGCGGACGGCAAGG
The DNA here is from genome assembly GCF_965112005.1 of Sphingomonas sp. Marseille-Q8236. Taxonomy (NCBI): domain Bacteria; kingdom Pseudomonadati; phylum Pseudomonadota; class Alphaproteobacteria; order Sphingomonadales; family Sphingomonadaceae; genus Sphingomonas; species Sphingomonas sp. Marseille-Q8236. Next base: position 571,009 of record NZ_CBCOPO010000001.1, on the reverse strand, counting down.
TCTATCTGGCGCCCAACACCATGTTCGACTTCTCGCTGATCGAGTTCCAGAAGAAGACGGTCGCCGAGGCGGAGGCGGAATGGGCCAGGGAACTGGCGACGCTGACCGCGCATGCCGATGCGCCCGTCATCGTCTGGCCATGGCATGATTACGGCCCCGCCATGTGGACGGGCGACGCGACCCAGAGCCCCTATGTCACTGCGATGTTCACCAACTTCATCGCCAAGGCGGCAGCGGCGGGCGTCGAGTTCGTGACGCTGGCGGACCTCGCCAGCCGCGTCTCGGCCTTTCACAAGGCGTCGATCACCACGACCGTGTCGGGGGATACGATCACCGCCAATGTGTCGTCGGCGGAGGCGCTCGGGACCTTCGCACTCGATGTCGACGGGCAGAAGGCGGGACAGGTCATCAAGAGAGTCGCGGGCTGGTACGCCTATGACGCGAACAAGGTCTTCCTGCCCAAGGCGGGCGGCACCTATACCATCACCATGGGCCAGGCGGCGGACGATGTGACCCACATCACCGACCTGCCGATGCGCGCTTCGCTGATCTCGCTGAGCGGCGACGGGCGCGACCTGAGCTTCTCGGTCGAGGGCGAGGGCAAGGTCGTGGTCGACCTGAAGGCGCCGGGCACCGACTGGACCACCGTGAAGGGTGCCGCCGTCACCAGCCTGGTGGGTGAGATCCTGACCCTCGACATCGGCGCGATCGGCCAGCATGACGTGTCGATCGGCCATGTCGCCAATAGCGGCCCGACCATCACCTCCTTTGGCGGTGCGGATAGCGGCCGCATGACGATCGCGGAGAATGGTACGGCGGTGACCACGATCGCCGCGACCGACCCCGATATCGCGCTGGGCGACTCGATCCACTATTCGATCGCGCAGGGCGGTGACGGCGCGGCCTTCACGATCGATGCGACCAGCGGCGTGCTCAAGTTCATTGCCGCGCCGGATTATGAGAATCCGACCGACGCCAATCGCGACAATCTTTACGACGTCACCGTGATCGCCATCGACGCCAAGGGCGCGATCGACACCCAGACGCTGTCGATCGGGGTGACCGATGTGGTCGGCATCACCAAGACCGGCACCATCTTCGGCGACACGATCAACGGCACCCGCGAGCAGGACGTACTCGACGGCGGCTGGGGCAATGACGTGCTGAACGGCCTGGGCGGCAACGACCGGCTGGTCGGCGGTCTGGGCGACGACACGCTGAACGGCGGCGACGGCAATGACGTGTTGATCGGTGGCTGGGGCCGTGACACCCTGACCGGTGGCGCGGGCAAGGATGTGTTCCGCTTCGAATCGACGCTGGACAGCCTGGCCTCGTCGCTGCGCGATGTCATCACCGACTTCCGGTCGGGCGAGGACAAGATCGACCTGTCGGCGATCGACGCCAACACCTCGCTCTTCGCGCGCGGCGATCAGGCCTTCACCTTCCTGGATACGGCCGGTGCCCGGTTCACCGGCGCGGGGCAGTTGCGCTTCAGCTATCAGATGATCGGCGGCAAGGAATATACCGTCGTCGAGGGCAATACCGACGCGCTGGGGCTGGCCGATTTCTCCGTGGCGCTGCTCGGCCACCACAATCTGACCGCGAACGATTTTTATTTATAATTGGCGGTTAGGACCGCCATTATGGCGGGTATCGGGTTCCAACTGGCCAAGATGGCACGCGAGGGCGGTGTCGGCGGTATCGCCGGCGCCGCCCTTCACGGTGCGCTGATCAGTTCCGGCCCCTGGCTGATCACCGCGATCGCGATGATCCTGCTTCAGCATTGGGCCCCCGGCGCGATCGGCGCGGGCGAGGCGGCCATGGTGCGCACCGTCCTGATCTATGGTTTCAGCCTGTCGGCGCTGATCGCGGGACCGATCGCGATCCTGGCGACCCGGCTGGCGGCGGACCGGCTGTTCGCGCGCGATGCGGGCGGCGTGCCGGGTATCCTGCTGGTCGCGATGGTGGCGGGCGGGGGCTTGCGCTGGTCATGGGGGCGGTGGTGTTCGGCGGGCTGGCCGGACTGCCCTTCATTCGGGCGGGGCTCGCCAGCCTGTTGCTCGGCTGGCTGACCCAGATATGGATCGCCTCGCCGATGCTGACCGCGTTGCGGCGCTACCGTGCGGTGCCGGTCGCCTATCTGATCGGGATCGCGGTGGCGGCGGTGGCGCTGATGCTGTTGCGGCATCCGGGCGGGACGCTGGTGCTGGCGGCGGTGACCGGGGGCGTGGGCGTGACCTTGGGTGCGATCCTGGTGATCCTCCACCGCTATTTCACCGTATCGCCGGTCCTGCCGTCGCGCGACCTGATCGGCTGGCGGCTGGCGCTGATCGTCGCGGCCGCCGGGCTGGCGGGCGCGGTGGCGATCTGGATCGACAAATGGCTGCTCTGGAGCGGGCCGGGCAGCATCGCGGCGCTGGGGCGGTTGCGGCTCAACCCGATCAACGATGCGGGCAGCTTCCTCGGCCTGCTGACCATGGTGCCCGGTCTGACCCTGCTCCTGATCGTCAGCGAGACGCGGTTCGACCGGGGTTTCGACAATGTGATGGCGCGCTGCACCGGCACCTCGACGCTCGCCCGGATCGAGGAGGCGCGCGGCGAACTGATCGAGACATTATTCGACGGTCTGCGGCTGCTGGTGCTGATGCAGGCGCTGGTCGCGGCGCTGGCCTGGGTCTTGGCGGTGCCGTTGTTCGAACTGATCGGCGCCGATCCGCGCGGCATCTTCGCCTTTCGCCACAGCGCGGCGGGGGCGGTGTTCCATCTGGTGGCGATCGGGGCAACCATCGTCCTGTCCTATTACGACCTGTTCGCGCGGATCGTGCTGATCTGGACGAGCTTTGCGGTGGCGAGCGCCCTGGCGGTCTGGCTGCAATGGGATGCCGGATCGGCGGCGTTCGGCTGGGGCTATATGGCGGGGGCGGTGGTCGCGGCCTCGGTCGGGATCGCACTGGTCGCCGATGCGACGATCCGGCTGGTCTATCTGCTGTTCGTCGGAAACAACCCCGCCGTGGTCGGGCGGGAAGGGCGTTGGGCATGACGGGTGAGATGATGGGACGCCGCACTATCCTGGGGCTGGGGGCGGGCGCGCTGGGGCTCGCGGTGGCGTCGCGGCACGGGATGGCGGAGGAAAGCGGCGCCTGGAACTGGGGCGTCGATTATGGCGCGGCGACCGACCCGGCACTGGCGCGGCGTTTCGAACTGCTGGTGCTGGAGCCGCATCACGCCCGGCCGATCGCACCGCTGCGGGGGCCCGGGAGCCGCCTGTTCGGCTATGTCAGCCTGGGTGAAGTCGAGCATAACCGACGCTATTTCGCCGCACTCGACCGGGCGGGGGCGTTGCGCGCGCCCAATCCCAACTGGCCCGATGCGCGCCATGTCGACCTGCGCCATCCCGAATGGACCCGGATTCTGATCGAACAGGCGGTACCCGCGATCCTGGCGCTCGGCTATGACGGAATCTTTATGGATACGCTCGATAACGCCGAGGCGATGGAGCGACAGAACCCGACGCAGAACAAGGGCATGGTGGCCGCCGGTGCCGCGCTGGTCGCGGCCCTGCGCGCGCGGTTTCCCGCCATCTCGCTGATGCTGAACCGGGGCTATGCCGCCTTGCCCGAGGCCGCGCCGCATATCGATTATCTGCTGGGTGAATCGATGGCCTCGCGTTGGAGCTTCACGCAGAAGCGGTATGAGATGCTGTCCGACAGCGACTGGCAGTGGCAGGCCGAGCGGCTGCGTGCCGCCCGGGTCCGCAACCCCCGCCTGTCGCTGACCACGCTGGATTATTGGGATCCCAGCGATCGGCGTACCGTCGCGGCACTCTATGCGCGGGAGCGGGCGGCGGGTTTCCATCCCTATGTCGCGACGCTCGCGCTCGACCATCTGGTGGCGGAGCCCGCGGGATGACGCGCACCGGCTCGAAGCGCTGGATGGCGATCGCGCTGCCCGTGGGGGCGGGGGGCGCGGTGCTGGCGCTCGGCCTGTTCCTGATGCCCAGCACGCGTGAGGTGGAGCAGGCCGGACGACGCGCGACCGCGCCGGTCGCGGCGACCTTGGCGGTGCCATCGTCTCCTGCGGTGCCGGTCGCAAGCCCGTCGCGCGCGCCCACGCATCCCGATCTCGCCGCCGTGCTGAACACCGCCGACGCCGGGACGCTGGCCGCGCTGACCCGCACGCTCGCCGGGCAGGGCGTAACGGTCGCCAGCCTGCAGGTCGCCTATGACCTAGTCGCGGCGAACCGACCGGCGGTGGCGCTCGACTATCTGGCGGCGATGCCCGATGGCGCCACACCCGCGACATGGCCGCTCAGGGTCGAAACCCTGCGCAAGCTGGGCCGCCGCGCCCAGGCCGAGGCGCTGCTGGAGCAAGCCGTCCGGCGGCCGGGCGGCGTGGCCCCGTCCGCCATCGTCGCGGCGGGCTATGCGCTCGATCGCCCCGACCTCGTCATCGCGGCGGCGGCGTCCGGCGCGATTCCCCCGCCCGATGTCAAACTGGCTCGCGACCTGGCCCAGCGGGCGGAGGCGAAGCAGCGGTTCGACTGGATCGCGCGACTCGATCATACGCCTGCCGCCGACTGGCGCGCGGTCGACCCCTGGCTGGCCCTGCGCATCGCGTTGCGCCAGGGGGACAGCGCCGCCGCCCTGCGGGCGATCACCGGCCTGCCCGACGACGAGAGGGACGCGGCGCAGGCCCAGTTGATGACCCGCACCGGCGATCGGGAGGGGATGCGGCGATGGCTGCTCGCCCGGGCCGAGCGGCCGGGCGCGATGCTGCCCCCATTGGCCGAACAGCTGCTGGTGCTCGGGGCGCGCGACGATGCCATCGCGCTGCTGCGTCGCGCGGCGAGCGGGCAGTCCGCGACCGCGTCGGTCAGCCAGCGGCTGCTCTATCTGATGGGTCCGCGCCCGGCAGCGGCGGACCGCGATTGGTTGCGGCAGCAGGCCCTGTCCGGCGCGCCGTCCGAACAGGCCCGCTGGTTGTCCGCCTATGCCGAGCGCGAGGCGCCGGGTGCGGCCCTCGCCTTCGTCCAGCGGCATCCGCTGGCGGACAGGACCGAGACGTTGCTGCTGCGCCTGCAACTGGCGCAGGCGGCGGGTGATCGGGGCGGTGCGCGGCAGGCGATGGCGGCCCTGCTCGACGGGCGGCCGCTGGAGCTGGGGCTGTTGCGTCGGATGACTGCCTTGGCCGACGGTCTCGATCCCGCGCAGAGCCGGGCCCTGGCCGAGCGCCGGGTCGCCGCCGGGGTGGCGGGGCCACGCGATCGGCTCGATCTGGCCTGGGCGGCATGGAATGCGGGCAATGCGGCCCGGACGCGGGACTGGCTGCGCGAATATCTGGTCGCGGCCCCCGCCGACCTGCCCGCGCTGCGCCTGATGGCGGATGCGCAGGCGCGATTGGGCGGCGCGGCGGCGGCGCGGCCCTGGCTCGAGCGGGCGCTTCTTCAGGCGCCGCCGGGTGGACGGACCCGTGCCGAGTTGCTCGACCGGCTGGGGCGGCAGGCCGAGGCGCTGGAGCTGGTGAGCACGCTACGCCGGGAATCGCCGCGCGATCCCGAACTGGCGGCGTTGCAGGCGCGGTTGCTGATCGCCTCGGGCCAGCCGGGCCGCGCCCGCGCGGTGCTGACACCATGATCGCGGTCGATCCTTCCTTGGCGGGCGCGGCGCAACTGGTGGTGCCCGACACGGTCTTCATCGACCGCCGGATCGTCGCATCGGGCGAACCGCGCTTGATCTGGCCGGGCGGCACCCTGTTGTCGCTCGACCGGCGCGAAGGGGAGTTGATCGTCACCTTCGATCGCCCGCCGACCGAGGACGCGATCGCCCTGTTCCGCGATCTGGCAGGGGCGGCGATCGGCGAGCTTCGCTGGAACGATGTCAGCCTGGTGCTGCGCCCTGCGACCGGATGGAGCATGGATGCGCGGATCGTCGGCACGATGCTGACGGTCGATTTCCGCCCGGCCACCATTCCGGCCACCGGTTCGGAAGGCAACGGGACAGAGCCGAGGCGAGAACTGGCACGCACCATGATCGAGGCGGATCTCGCCGCGGGTTATCCGGGGCGCGGCCGCCGCGAAGCGCAAGAGTTGCTCGCCAGCGATCCGGCGGACCGGCGCGCGCGGCGATTGCTCGGCGATGCACGGGCGTTGGACGGCGACGTGGCGGGCGCGGCGCGCGCCTATCGGGACGTCGGGGCGAACGATCCGGCGGCGCGGCGCGTGATTGCGGCATCGAGCGGCACCGCCAGTGCCGGGATCGTTGCGCGTGAAGGCGGCGATCTGGGCCAGCTGGAGGCCAGCGTCCGGGTCGAGGCGCCGGTGGCGGATAGGGTGGCCGTCCAGGCGGCGGCCCGTCACCTCGTCAGCCGGGTCGATGGCCCCGCCGGGCGACGTGAGGCGGCGGCGTCGATCGTCGATGCCGGGCTGGGCGTGGCGCTGAGCGATTCGGTGCGACTGTCGCTGATCGCCTCCGCCGCGCTGGACGATGGCGTGACCGGCGGCGGTGCGCGGATCACCTATGGCCCCGCCGAGGCGCAGTTGCGGGTCGGCCTGACCCGTCACATGCCCGATTATGCCGCCCCGGCGCAGGTGCTGGCGGGCGGCTATCTTTCCCGCGCCGCACTGGGCGGGGTGTATCGGATCAACTCCGGGCTGGTCGGACAGGCGGATCTGGGCGTCAATCGCTATGGCCTGGCGGGGGAGCACGGGGCGACCGACACGATCACGCTGGCCGCCGGAATCGAATATCTGATCCGGCGGCGCTATCCGCTGCTCGGGTTGAGCTACCGGATGGAGGCCGAATATGTTCGCCGCACCGCGCTCGACCGGGACGGCAATCCGCTGATCGCGCTGGCGGATCGCGAGAATCACACCGTCCAGGCGATGCTGGGCGAGGCGGTGGGCTCGGTTCAATTGACCGGGCTGGCCGGATGGACGGTCGACCGGTTCGGCGGCGATGGCCCCAATGCGAGCCTGGCGGTGGCGGCACCCATCGGCCTGATGTGGCGCGTCGAGGCATCGGGCGGCCTGACCTCGATCAGCCGTCCGGGCTTCTCGGGTCAGCAGCTGTTTGGCCGCGCCGTCCTGACGCGCAGTCTGGGCGGGCTGTGATGCAGGAGGCGCCACCATCCCAGGTCAAGCCGCCGCGTAACTGGCGACGCGGCGTGCGGATCGCCCTGGAGATCGCGATCGTGTTCGGCCTGTTGGCGGCGATCGACCATGGCCTGACCGGCGGCACGGGTTTCGCCGATGTCCGGCCCAGCCCCTATTGGATGCCGGTTCTGGTCATGGCGCTGGTCTATGGCACCGGGCCGGGGGTGGTCGCGGCGGCGATCGCATCCGCCTTGTGGCTGGTCGCGGCGCATGGCGATGGGCAGGATAGGGACTATCTCGACACGCTGCTTCACCTGTCGCTGCCGCCACTGCTCTGGGGCGTCGCGGCGGTGATGATCGGCGAGGTGACGTTGCTGCGTCAGCGGCGGCTGGCCCGGGCCGTGCGGCGCGCGACCCAGGCGGTCCGCGACATGGGGCGGATGGCCGATGCGCATGACCGGCTGACCCGTACCAACCGCATCCTGCAACGCCGCGTGGCGACCGACCCCCGGACCATGGGCCATGTCGTGGCGATCGCGACCCGGCTGAGTGCCATCGATCCCGCCGGGCGTCACGCGGCGATGGCGGAACTGATCGAACTGGCGGCATCGAGCGACGACTTCACCTGTTATCGCCTGGGCCCCGACGGGGCGCATGGCTGGCTGCGTGGCCGGGGGGTGCAGGGGCACAGCCTGGGCCGTCCCGCCACGTTGCCGCCGGCGATGACGGAGGGGCTGGCCGACAGGCCGGGCATCCGCCATGTCGCGCGGCGATCGGACCGCGAATGGCTGGCGGGGCTGGGCGTCGCGGCAGTGCCGCTGGCCGATGCCGCCGGGGCGGTTCGGGGCCTGTTGCTGTTCCATTCCATTCCGATCGAGGCGTTCAACGCGCACCGCATCGCGGAACTCGCCGAAATCGCCGGCTGGCTGGGTCCCTTGGTGTTCGACCAGGGGCAGGGCGGCTTGCGAGCCGTCCGCACGGCGCGGGGCGAGGATCATCCGGCGGGGCGGGTCGCATGACCGCGCGCTACACGGCGCTCGCCATTCTCGACCTGGGCTGGATCGCCGTGTCGCTTCAGGGCGGGCTTGGCGTGGCGGCGGCCTTGCTGGGCCATGCGGCGCTGACCCTGTGGACCTGCGTCATCTGGCTGCGATCCGATCCCCATGGCGGTTTCGCGGCGGCGGTTCTGGGACTGGCGGGGCCGGTCGGTGTCATGCTGGGACAGAAGCTGGGGCGGATCGCCGATCGCCGGGCGGGGCGGCCATCGTTCGACCCCGTGGCGGGAACGGAGCGCCACGGGGCGCGGCGCAAGGGAGCCGCGCTGGAAATGGCGCGGCTGCTCGATGGGCGGGTGCATTATCCCGCACCGGAGGGGCTGGACTCGCTGGTCGCGGTCCTCCGCCACGGATCGGTCGCGGCCCGCCGGCGCGCGCTGGAAACCGTGGTGCGCGCCTTCGAGCCGGGCCTGTCGCCGTTGGTCGCACGGATGCTCGACGATCCGGACCAGACGATCCGCGCGCTGGCCGCCGCCGCCTCCGCCCGGATCACCCAGAATCTGGCGGAGCAGCGCGCCGCGCTGGAGGCGCGGATCGCCGCCGGGGATGAGGCCGCGGTCGAGATATTGGGGCATTTGCTGGCCGAGCATGGCTGCGCCAATCACCTGCTGTCCGATACGCAGCGCCAGAAGCTGCGCGACGATGCGGCGCGCCTGCTCGACCGGCAGGGCCTGGGCCAGGACGCGGCACGACTGGCGGTCGAGGCGGCTTGGCGCGCGCGCGACTATGCCGCGATCGACCGGATCCATGCGGCATCCTCCGGCCCGGAGGATGAGGACGACATGGCACCATGGTGGCGGGCCGAGGCGGTGCGATGAATGCGGCGCTGCATGGCGAGGTCGAGGCCGATGTCTGCCTGATCGTCGAGGGAGCCTATCCCTATGTCATCGGGGGCGTGTCGGGCTGGCTTCAGGATCTGATCGCCAACCTGCCCGACATCCGCTTCGCCATCGCCGCGATCAAGCCGAGCCCCGCCGAACTGCCCTTTCGCATCGCCCCGCCGCCCAATGTGGTGGCGATCACCGAGATCGGCCTCGCCCCCGCCGCCAGCGCGCCTCGTCGCATCCCCGAGGCGGTGGCCGTGCGGATCGCCGACGCACTGATGGTCTTCGTCGCCACCGGGCGGCAGGAGGCGATCGCCACGCTGCTCGACCTGTTCGCCGGGCTCGATCCCATGCCCGCGCCGGGCGACATATTGGCGCATCCGGCGACCTTTCAGCGGTTGCAGCGCCATTATCGCGCGATCCTGCCGCGTGCGTCCTTCCACCATTATTTCTGGGCGATGCGCACGCTGCTGGGCGGATTGCTGGCGGTGCTGACGGCGCCTTTGCCGCGCGCGCGGGTGTATCACACCATCTCGACCGGCTTTGCCGGGCTGCTCGCGGCGCGGGCACGGCACCAGACCGGGCGGCCTGCCTTCATCACCGAACATGGCATCTATCTGCTCGAACGCCAGATCGAGGTGATGATGGCCGAATGGATCGGCGACCAGATCGATACCGGGCTTCAGATGGAGCGAAGCGTGCGCGATCTGCGCGACCTGTGGGTGCGCGCCTTCACCAGCTATGCCGAGGCCTGTTACGACGCATGCGACCCGATCGTCGCCCTATATGGCGAGAATAACGCGGTGCAACGGCGGCTGGGCGCGAAGCCGGACCGGGTGCGGGCGATCCCCAATGGCGTCGACGTGCACCGCTTCGCGCATCTGGCCGATGCGCGCGATCCGGCGCGGCCGGTGGTGGCGCTGCTCGGGCGGGTGGTGCCGATCAAGGACGTGAAGACCTATATCCGCGCCGCCGCGATCGTCCATGACGCGCGGCCCGACATCCGCTTCGTGGTGCTGGGGCCCGAGGACGAAGACCCGGAATATGCCGCCGAATGCGCGGCGCTGGTCGCCGAACTGGGGCTGGGGGATGCGCTGTCGTTCGAGGGGCGGGTGCGGATCGAGGACTGGATGGCGCGGATCGACCTGCTCGTCCTGACCAGCCTGTCCGAGGCGCAGCCGCTGGTGATCCTGGAAGGGGGCGCATGCGGCATCCCCGTCGTCGCCCCCGATGTCGGCAGTTGCCGCGAGATGATTGAGGGGCGCGGCGGATCGGACAGCGGCCATGGTGGAATCGTCACGCCATTGGTCAACCCGGCCGCCACCGCCGCGGCGATCCGGCAGATCCTGGACGACCCGGCGCTGCGCGACCGGATGGGCGAAACGATGCGCGAGCGGGTGAAGCGCGACTACGATCACCCGACGATCATCGGGGCGTATCGGCGGCTCTATGGGGAATTGGCGGCGCGGGGATGATCCTGTCCGGCCTGGGCGGGGTGGGCACATAGCCCAACCTCTCACCCTGAGTGGTGGGGGATCGGCTCCGTGACCTAGCGTGAGCCGCCGGTCACCACCGTGTCGCTCAATTCGGCGAAGGACGGCATGGGCAGTTTCGGGATCGGTGCGACGGGCAGGGCGGTGCCGAGCGGCCCCGTGACGGCGGGCGTGGCCGTGTTGCGGAGCGCGGGGGCCTCCGCCGCCGCCAGAACGGGGGCGGGACGCGCCGTTGCATCGGGGCGTGACGCGCGGTCGATCGGTGCGAGCAGCGGGTCGAATGGCCCGAACACCTGCTTGCGCACCTGACGGATATTGGCGGACGCGTCATAGACGGGCACGCCCGCCTCGATGATCCCGGCCTGCAAACGCCCGAGCGTCGCCAGCAGCCGGGCCTGTGCGACATAGCCCGAATAACGCGCATTGGTCGCCACGATCTGGGCGTTGAGCAGGCGCTGTTCGGAATCCAGCACCTCGAAATTCGACCGGAACCCCTCCTGGAACCCCCGCCGCACGCCGGTCAGCGCGGCCTCGGCCGCCTCGGTGGCGCGCAGGCCCGAATCCTGCTGTTCGGTGGCGGCGACCGCCTGGTTCCAGCTTTCCTGCACATCGGCAAGTGCCTGTCGACGTGTCCCCTCCGCCTCGAAGCCCAGCTGCTGGCGTTCGGCAACGGCGGCCCGAATGCGCGATCCGATCAGCCCTCCGGCGAGCAGCGGCATGGTGACGCTCAGCCCTCCGCTCGCTTGGCCGCCCATGTCGCGCAACTGATAGGAATAGGGGCTGGTATAGCCATAGCCGCCGGTCAGCGCGACGATGGGCGCGCGTTCCGCCCGCTGCGCCGCGATGCGCGCGTCCCCGGCGCGTGCGGCCATCGTCGCCTGCCAGATGGCGGGACTTTCCTTCTCGGCGATCTGAAAGGCCGAATCCAGCGAAACGGGCATCCCCGGCAGGCGCGGCGGCGGGGCAAGGCGACCCGGATTGCGCCCGACCAGCGCGGCGAAGCGCGCGCGGCTGGCCTGGAGATTGGCCTGAGCCTGGGCCAGTTGTGCGGCGATGATCTCGCGCTGCGCCCGTGCCTGCGCGATGTCGGTGCGGGTCAGGTCGCCGCCGCGCTCGCGCGCGACCGCCTGGTCGACCTGCCGGCCATAGCTGTCGAGCGAGCGCGTCTGGATCGCGACCAGCGCCTGGTCGCGCAGGACGGATGAGAAGGCATCGACCACCGCCAGCAGGATTGCATTCTCCGTCTCGCGCAAACGCTCGCGCCCGGCGAGCACCGTCGCCTCGGCGGCTGAGACCTGCGCGGCGGTGCGCCCGCCGTTCAGCAGGATCTGCGAGGCGGAAATGGTCGCGCCCATCGTCCGCGCGCGCACGGTGCCGAACTGGTCCAGGATATTGCGCTGGTCCTGCTGGCGATATTGTAGATTGACGTTGACCCCGACGGTCAGCCGATAGGGGGAGCCCGCCTGCACGATCTGTTCGTCGAGCACGCGAAGCTGCGCCCGTCCCGCCTCCAGCGTCGGGTTGGTGCGATAGGCATCGGCGATCGCGCGGTCGAGCGTGTCGGGATCGTACAGCTCCTGCGCCGCCACGGGCGCGGCCGCCAGCGCGACGAGCGGCAACAGGGCGAGACGGGACCTAGCGTTCATGGAAGGACCGCGAAAAGGCTTCGGTCAGCGGATCGAACAGATATTGCAGCGCGGTCCGCCTGCGCAGCGGCACCATGACCGCGACCGGGACGCCCGCCCGGATACCGGTATCGCCGCCACGCACCGCCGCGATCCGTGCGATCTGGTCGTGCGGCACCGCGATCTCCGCGCTGAAATAGCTGCGACCCGAGGCTTCGTCGCGCAACGCATCGGCGGAGACGGAATGGACCCTGCCGGTCAGGATCGGCAGCCCCCGGTCGTGCAGCGACAGGAACTTCACCTCGGCGGGCCGTCCCGCGACGACGCCGTCAATGTCGCCCGGCGCAAAATTGGCGCGGACGATCAGGGGCGCGGCATCGGGCACGATGTCGAGGATCGGCTGACCGGCCTGGATGACGCCGCCCACGGTGAAGACGCGCAGGCCGACCACCCGGCCCGATACCGGTGCGCGGATCTCGGTCCGCGCCAGTTGCTCGCGCGCGGCGGCCCATTTGGGCAGCATTTCGTTCAACTGGAACTGGGTGTCGCGCAGCGAGGCGGCGGCTTCCTCCACCTGATGGCGGCGGGTCTGGACGATCTGGGCACGGCTCTGGCCGATCTGCTCGCGCGCGGCGGCGGAGCGGGAGCTATAATCCGCGTCCGCCCCTTCGAGTTGCTGGATCGACCGCTCGATCGCGCGGACCGTGTTGCGCGAGACATAGCCTTCGTCCGCCAGCCGCCGGGTGCTTTCCAGTTGCTGGGCCAGGCTGGCGCGCTGGCGGGCGCTGGCCTGTGCCTGGGCGTCGAAGCCGGAGGTCTGGCGACCCGCCTCGGCCGCCTGCTGGCGAAGCACCTGATCCCCGGCGGCGAGCGCGGCGGAGCGGCTGCGCATCTGTGCCAGTTGCAGGCTCTGCGCCCGCGCGATCAGGCGGCGGTCGTCGCCCGTGGCGCGGGCGAAATCGGCGGGCCAGACGATCGCACGTCCCGCCACCTCGGCCTCCAGCCGGGCCCGTTGGGCCTGAAGATCGATGACGCTGGCGGCCAGCGCGCGCTCGCTGGCGGCGACCTCCGCCCCTTCCAGGCGGAACAGGATCTGCCCGGCGCGGACATGGTCGCCGTCGCGGACCATCATCGCCTTCACGATGCCGCCGTCGCGGTGCTGCACCGTGCGGCGATTGCCCGACACCGTGACCTGCCCCTCGCCAGCGGCGGCGGCGTCGAGCCGCGCGAACGCCGCCCAGCCCAGCCCGACGACGAAGAACAGGATCGCGACCAGCACGCCGACCCGGATCGCGCTGCGCGGCGAATCGTCCAGGTATAGCCGCTCGGCCAGATGCGCGCGGGCCGCGGCGGTCATCGTACTCCTCCGGCGGTGACGATGTCGTCCCGGGACGGGGAGGGGGGCTGCTGGCGGATCACCTTGGCGCGATCGTCGAACAGATGCACCTTGCCGCCGCGCAGCAACAGCACCTTGTCGACCGTCTGGAGCAGGCCGGTGCGGTGGGTGGACACGATCACGGTCGCGTTGCGCGCGCGCAGCGACTGGAGCGTCTGTGCCAGCCGGGCCTCGCCCTCGCTGTCGAGATGGGCATTGGGTTCGTCGAGAAGGAGAAGGCTGGGCTGGCCGAACAGCGCGCGGGCCAGCGCGATCGCCTGTCCCTGTCCCGCCGACAGATCCGCTTCGCCGCGATCCAGCATGGTGGCATAGCCCTGCGGCAGGCCCAATATGACGTCATGCGCCCCCGCTTCCTGCGCGGCGGCGACGACCTGGGCATCCAGCGCCTCGCTTTCGCCGTCCAGCACGCTGCGGAAACGCGCGATATTGGTGTGGACCGTGGCGGGGAACAGCGTCGGGGCCTGGGGCATGAAGCCCAGATGGCGGCCCAGTTGCTCGCGATTCCAGTCGGACAGCGACGCGCCGTCGATCCGCACCTCGCCCGAATCGGGGGTCATCGCCCCTGCCAGCACGCGCAGCAGCGTCGATTTGCCCGCGCCGCTGGGTCCGACCAGCGCGATCACCTCGCCGGGGTTCACGGTGAAATGGATGTCGGACAGGATGACGCGGTCGCTGCCGGGAGCCTTCACCTCCAGCGCGCGCACCTCGATCCGGCCCTTGGGGGCGGGCAGGGTGGTGGTCGTCCGGTCCGGTCCGGGGCGGCGGCAAAAGGCGTCGAGCGAGTGCCAGGCCTGACGCGCCGCGGTCAGCGGCTTGATCGCGGCGAGTATCTGTTCGACCGGTTGCAGCGCGCGACCCAGCAGCAGCGAGGCGGCGAAGATCGCGCCGCCCGAAATCTCCTGCCGAACCGCCAGCCAGGCCCCCAGCGCCAGCGCCAGCGATTGCAGTAACTGGCGCAGGAATTTGGTGACCGCCAGGAACTGGCCCGACCTGCCCGACAGCGTCGCCTGCCGCCGCGCCAGATCGGCACGTTCCAGCAGATGGCGCGTGACGAGCGCGTCGCGCATCCCCAGCGCCTGCGCCACGTCGGACGCGAGGATCGAGGCGTCCTGTTCCCGCTGCGCCAGCGCGGTGCGGCCGCGAAGGCTGGCGACGGCAGCTTCTGTCACGCGCTCGCTGGCGACGGCGATACCGCCGAGCAGCAGCGCGCTGACCAAGGTGAGCACGCCGATCCAGGGATGCAGCAGAAAGGCGATCAGGATATAGATCGGGGCCCATGGCGCATCGAACAGCGCGATGACCGGCGCACCGGTCAGGGTCGAACGCACCGTATCGAAATCGCGCATCGCCTGCGCGCGCTCCGCGGGCGAGCCGCTGGGCGACCCCAGGATGCGCAGCAGGATCGTCGGGGCCAGCCGCCGCTCCAGCCGGATACTCGCCCGCAACAGCAGCCGCATACGCACCGCGTCGAGAATCGCATAGACCGCCAGCGCCGCGACCAGGATCAGCGTCAGCAGCGCCAGCGTCGGCACTCCCCGCGTCGGGACCACCCGGTCATAGACCTGGAGCATGAAGATCGAGGGCGCGAGGTTGAGGAGGTTGATCAGCCCCGAAAAGGCCGCCGCCGCCACAAGATGCGGACGGCATCCGCGCACCACCGGCATCAGGCCGGCGGCGGATGCTTCATCGGTGGACACGGTTTGGCGGGCGGACATGGCGCCCGCTCTACCCCCGAAAGGGTAAGCGAAGCGTTCACGCCGACGACTCCCGCGCCGCAGCGGATCAGTTGGCCAGCGGCGCCAGCCGATTTCCGAACAGCGTCACGAACCGGTCGAGCGGGCAGGGCGCATCGGCGGGGCATCCTGGCACCTGTACCGGGGTCAGCGTGACGGCATCGGACTTCGTGCGTATCTGGTCGGGCGACTGGGTGCGATAGGCCAGCGTCACGAATGTCTTGCCCGCCCGGTCGTGCCAGCGCCGGATCAGGATCGCGCCGCCCGGTGCCGCGTCGTTGACGGCATAGCCCGGCGCGACCAGGTCGAAGCCGAGCAGCGCCGCCAGCGCGGTGACATTGGTGTCGTGACCGACGAGAAGGTCGATCCGGGCGCCCTTCGGATCGGTCAGCGCGGCGATCATGTGGCGGCCGAACGCCGCCGACTGGTGCGCGGCCATATAGGGTGAGCGCGAATAGACGTCGAACAGCGCGGCATGCACCGCGCCCAGCCGGGCCAGCACCGCGCCATCGACCGGTAGGCCGCCGACCGAGGGCGACAGGCCTTCGGCATATTGCAGCAGCAGCACCTGTGCGGTGCCCGATGCGGTGCGGATCGGCCCGCTCAGGTCGATGCCATGGCCATCGGCGGACGGGGTCAGGCGCGGCGGCCCCGCCGGATCGCAACCCTCCGGGGCGCCACAGCCCAACACCGCGTCGAGCAGCCGCAGCGCATTGCGGTGTCGCGCGACCAGCGCGGCCATGCCGCCGGTGAACCGGTCGATGTCCGCAACCGTCGCCGCCGCATCGAAATGCGTGGCACGGGCGCGAAGCGGCTCGAACAGGGGATCGACGTCTCCCATGGGTTTATGTCCGACGGCCAGCGGACATTCGGGGGCCAACCCCCGGGCATAGGCCGTGCCGCTGGCGATGGTGCGCGACGAACTGTTGGTCCAGATGCGGATCGTGCCGGGCGCGGGACAGCCATTGGCGGGCAGCAATCCTTGCGCGACCCAGTCGGCGCGGTCGGCACGAGCCTCGGCCGCCAGGGCGTCGGCGCCGTTCGGTGTCAGCGCGCTTTCGGGGGTGGACCATGTCGGCCAGGGCTGGGCGGTGCGAGTCCCCTTCGGCACCTCACCGTCCAGCGGCGCGCGGACGCCGTGGCGCATCAGCATCACCACCCGGTCCAGCGTCATTCCCGTGGGAGCCTCCCCCGATTGCGCGGCCACCGGCGCGGCGACGGCGCCGATGAGGATCGGAGCCAGCATCAGGGCGAGGCGGCGGGCGGGTGCAAGCATGATGGACATGGCGCGGCTCTGCCAAGTTTCAGGGTCAGAACTGTGACATTCGGTCGGCCATTCTCTCCCGCCGGTGCCACGCGCGACCGAATTTTCAAATGTCATCAAAAAACGGTCAATAAGTCATCGGATTGTCACAGCCCATCTCTAGCGGGGCCGTCGAAGGCGCCTGGGGGCGTCGCCATCACGATTTGATCCAGGGGGAATTCCATGACCGCTTCGTTCAAGCGGGCGCATGTCGTGCGCCTGTTGTGCGGCACCGCCGCCACGCTTCTGATCGCCGGACCGGCGCTGGCCGCCGATCCGGTCGCGCCCGTTGCCGCCGAGCCTGTCACCACGGCCGAACCCGATCCGCAGGTCGGCGAGGAAGTGGTCGTGAGCGGTCATCGCCAGGCCGTGGTCGACGCGCAGGACGAACAATTGCGCAGCCAGTCGCTGGCCACCGTCGTCTCGGGCGAGGAATTGCGGCTTCAGCCGCAGCAGAATCTCGCCGACCTGCTGACCCGCCTGCCGGGCATCAGTTCCTCGGTCGATCAGTCGCGCAACGCGGCGGCGACGGGCGAGGCGCAATATGTCTCGATCCGCGGTCTCGACACCTCGTACAATGCCTATTCGCTCGATGGTGTCCGGCTGGCGCAGACCGATGCGCGCACCCGTGCCATCTCGATGAACCTGTTGTCGCCCTTCTCGCTTCAGACGGTACGGGTGGACAAGGCGCCGACCGCGCGGTTCGACGGCGATGCGATCGCGGGCATCATCGACATGGTGCCGATCACCGCCTTCGATCTGCCCAAACACCGCACGCAGATCCGTCTCCAGGGCCAATTGGCCGGTCGCGCCGATGCCCGCCGCCAGGACCCATGGGGCGGCACCGTACAGGTCGAGACCGCGCAGCGTCTGGGCGATCTCGGCGTCTATGCCTCGGCCTATTACGGGCTGAAGCATGTGCTGGGTGAATCGACCGCGATGCAGCACGACTGGGAGAAATATAACACCAACATCCCCGGCATGATCCGCGACAATCTGGACAATATCTTCCCGCGCGGCGTGCAGTGGCAGTCCTTCCGCAACCGTATCGAGCGGATGGGCGGCACGCTCAACTTCGACTGGAAGGGCGAGGGGACCGACCTCTACTGGCACTCCACCTATGGCCGGTACAACCTCAAGAGCTGGATGGATCAGACCGCGCTCCGCCAGACCAGCCTCGCGCCAGACCAGATCAATCCGAACCCCAATAAGGGTTCCTACGATTCCGCCGGCTATCGCGCCGATTACGGCCTGACCGCGACGCATTATTTCCGGACCGAGCATAGCAAGCAGGAGCTAGTGACGACCAAGGTCGGCGGGCAGACGCGTTCGGGCGACTTCACCTTCGACTATCACGGCGCCTTTTCGCGCGGGTCGCAGGATTATCCGTTGCGTATCCAGTCGGGGTTCGCGGGCCGTCCCTATATCGGCACGGCCGACAATAGGGGTACGGCGGCTTACCGCATGGTCACCTCGATCGGGAACCGCACCTTCCCGCAGGTGGTGCTGACCGACGCGGCGCGCGCCTATCTGACCGACCTGTCGAAGCTGAAGCAGTGGTACGTCACCCAGCAGTTCGAGAACACCTGGGAACGCCGCCTGGAGGGCCAGTTCGACACCGTATGGCACCACGCCGACCAGGGTCTGGTCTCGATCGCGGCGGGCGCCAAGGTCGAGGATGCCAAGCGTTACGCCAATGCGCTGGGCGACGACGGCGCGCTGCAATATACGTTCCCCAATGCGGATGGCAGCAACTCGCCGCGTTACGCCGCGACCGGCCCCGCGCTGACCTCGCTGCCGGGACGCTTGCTGGGCGGGTTCATGAACAACGCCGCGCAGGTGCCGATCTACCTGATCGACACCGACTATATCGAGAATCAGGTCGCACAGCTCTCCACCCCGAAGATCGCCGGGCTGGACCCGGTGAAGCTGAAGGAAAACCGTCTGGACGGGCGCGAGAACCGGTTGGCGGGCTATGTCATGGCGACCTTGCAGTTCGGCGATCTGCAGGTCGTGCCGGGCGTCCGCTACGAATATAACCGGTTCAAGGGGACCTATTGGCAGGACCAGGGCAACGACACCGGCAAGTTCGTGACCTCCGCCCGCCATTACGACCAGTGGCTGCCCAGCGTCATCGCCAATTACCGGCCCAATGACGATGTCGTGATCCGCGCGTCGGTCCGCAAAAGCTATTCGCGGCCCGCATTCGACCTGCTGCTCGGCCCGACGAGCGTATCGCGCAACGATCTGGGCGAAGTGACCGGGGTATTCATCCCCAACCCGAACCTCGATGCGCAGACGTCGTGGAACTACGACACCTCGCTGGAGATCAAGGGGCAGGGCACCGACTTCTTCTCGGTCAGCCCCTTCTACAAGTCGCTGAACCATGTGCTGTTCGCGACCGGCACCACCAATGCGGGGGGCGATTACAACATCTGGGGCAATCCCCAGTCGGAACAGCAGGGCGGGGTCGAGGTGTCGAGCCTGACCACCAATGCCACCGGCCAGATCTATGGCGTCGAGTTCTTCGCGCGCTATTCGCTCAAAGGCCTGCCCGGCCTGCTCGACGGCCTGGGGATTCAGGCCAATGTCACGCTGCAAAAGGCCAAGGCGAATGTCTTCGTCAACGGCCAGAATCGCGAGCAGCGCATGACCCAGGCGCCGGAGGTGATGTACAATGCCGCGCTGTTCTACAGCCATGGCGGGTTCGCGGCGGAATGGAACTATAACTATACCGGTGATCGCCTGTACGACCTGCGCTCCAGCCGGCCGGACACCTATATCCAGCCGACGACCATCTCCAACCTGATCGTCAACTATACGTTGCCGTCGGGTCTGACGGTGGGGGCCTCGGTCCAGAACCTGTTCAACGAGCACAGCTATTGGGCGACCACCAGCGAGCGTAAGGCCTATCTCTCGAACGACCGCAAGGGCGGCTATGTCGAGACGGGTCGCATCTACATGCTGAACCTGACCTACGCCTTCTAACCTTTACCCCTCCCCCGATCCGGTGCCCGCCCCCCAGCGGCATCGGATCGCACCTTCGCGCCGATGGCCCCCCAACGGCCATCGGCGTCCTTGTGTGGGGCATGTGGCGATTCTGGCCGAATGCCCGAGGCGATTGACCGAAACGCGACGACGGTTAGCATCGCGCCGATAATGGGAGCTGTAACGCCATGATGAAACGCCAGCGCCGCCAGGACGAGATTGTGGCGCTATTGGGAGAGGGCGGCTTTCGTGGCATCGGCGAACTGGCCCAGGCGCTGTCCGTATCCGAGGAGACGGTCCGGCGCGAATTGCGCGTGCTGGAGGCGTCGGGCGCGGTGGTGCGTGCGCATGGCGCGGCCCGGCTGGCCAAGGTGGAGACGGAGGGGTCCTTCGCCACCCGCCTGCAACGCCATGCCGAAGCCAAGCAGAAGATCGCCGCGGCGGTCGCCCAGTTGGTCGCCGATGGGCAGACCATCTATATCGATGCCAGCACCACCGGCCATTATGTCGCGCGGGCGCTTCGCGATCATCAGGGGCTGACCGTCGTCACCAACGCGGTCGGGGTCGCCGCCGAACTGGGCGGGCGCAACGACAACCGGATCATGCTGGCCGGGGGCGAGCTGGATTACGAATATCACGCCTGTTTCGATTCGACCGCGCGCGACTATCTGGCGATGTTCACCCCGGCGCTGGCGATCATGTCGGTGGAATCGGTCAATCTCGACCATGGCTTTGCCGATTATCACAGCGGCGAGGCGGCGGTGTGCCGGATGATGATCGCCCGCGCGCGCCGCACGCTGATCGCGGCCGATCAGAGCAAGTTCGATCGCCCCGGCACCATCCAGGTCGCCGCGCTCGACGCGGTGGCGATGTTGGTGACCGACGTGGCGTTGCCCCCGGCCTATGCCGAGGCGTTGGCGGCGGTGGAGGTGGTGGTCGCTTGATCGCGCGGGATGGCGAGCGCGACGCCCGCCCCCGCCAGCGCCAGGCCGACATGGATCGCCCAGAAGCCCGGTTGCGCCATGCCGGGATACAGTGCGCCCAACTGTCCCACCGCCAGATGCGCGACGAAGCCGTGCAGATAGAATAGCCCCGTCATCAGACCCCGGCGCGCGGGCGGCGCGGCGGCGTTGACGATCGCCAGCGCCGAAGGCCAGGTCAGCACCACCCCGATGTCGAGCAGCAGGATCGCCCCCAGCGGCCCGCCCAACGCCACCGGTCCCACCCCGCGCGACAGCATCGCCAGCAGCGCATAGCCCGAAGCGATCGCCGCCCCGCCCAGCGCCAGCTTGGCGGCGGCGCTCGGCTCCCGCCCGCGCCGGGCCAGCCAGGGCCATAGCCGATAGGCGATCAGCGCGAGGATGATGGTGAAGGCTCCATCCGCCGCCGCCAGCCAGCTTGGCGGGATCGCCCATCTCCCGATGTCCAAGGCCACCCGTGCGCGGGCCCAGACCAGCACCATGTTGGTCAATTGCTCATAGGCGCAAAAGCACAGGGTGACGGCCAGGATCGCGGGCACCGCGCGCGACCAATCGGTGGCCGCCCCACCTATCGGCACGGCCGCCACGGGGGCGACGCGCGGCGCGGTACGAAGCAGCAGGATCGCGATCGCCATGCTGCCCGCCATCGCCACGAAGCTCGCGCCGAATCCGGCATGCAGGGCCAGCCAGCCGCCGATCAGCGGTCCGAGTAGTGTCCCGCCGTTGAGAAAGGCCAGATAGGCCGCGAACAGCCGCTCGCCCCCGGCCCGGCCACGCAGCGCACCGACCTCCGCCGCCAGATTGCCTTTCAACAGGCCGATGCCGCCGATCATCAGCACCAGTCCGCCGAGCGCCCCCTGCCGACCGGCCAGCATCAGCAGGCCCGATGCCATCAGCACCGCGCCGATATACATGGCCGGTCGCCGCCGCCCGCTGCGATCCGCGATCCAACCCCCCAGCGGCAGGACCAGATAGGTCATCGCGCCGTAAAGGCCGTAAAGCTGCGAGGCGAAGGCGATGTCGCCATGCGCGCCGGTCACCGCTTCGATCGTGCGACGCAGCGCGGCCATGCCGGCGACCGAACCGGCGGGGCGGACCAGCAAATCGGTCAGCAGGAACAGGGTGAGCAGCGACTTCGCGCCCTGGATGGCGAATCGCTCCCATCCCTCGACGCTGGCGAGCGTCCAGAATCCGGGGGCGGGCGGGGGCGTGTCCGTCTCGCGCATGATGGTGAATTGCGGTCCGTGGTCGGGCTTGGGAGGAAGCGCTGGCTCCCTAGCGGCGGTTTGTGACGGGTTCGCGGCGGCTCGACAAAGGCGGGGCGGCAGGGCACGACCTGTCCCATGGATCTGTCCGCCATCGTTGCCGACATCGCCGCCGAAATGGCCGAGGCTCCCGATCGGGGCAAACCCGCCGATTATATCCCGGCGCTGGCGGGGATCGATCCGCACCGATTCGGCATCGCGATCGTCGAGGCGGACGGCCAGTGCCATCTGGCGGGCGATGCCGAGGAAAGCTTCTCGATCCAGAGCATTTCGAAGGTCTTCGCGCTGACCCTGGCGCTGGGCGCGGTCGGCGACCAGTTATGGCGGCGGGTCGGGCGCGAGCCGTCGGGCACGGCATTCAACTCGATCGTGCAACTGGAGACGGAAAGCGGCATCCCGCGCAATCCCTTCATCAATGCGGGGGCGATCGTGGTCGCCGACGTGCTGCTCGGCGGCTATGAACCGCGCGAGGCGATCGGGGAGATGTTGCGCTTCGTCCGCGCCCTGGCGGGGGAGGACGATATCGTCATCGATGCCGCCGTGGCGCAGGCCGAGATGGAGACGGGACACCGCAACCAGGCGCTGGCGCATTACATGCACGCCTTCGGCAATCTCCATCACCCCGTCGACCGGGTGCTGGGCGTCTATTTCCACTTCTGCGCGCTGGCGATGAGCTGTCGGCAACTGGCGCTGGCGGGCCGTTACCTGATGGCGCGCGGGGTCAATCCGGGGACGGGGCGCTCGGTGGTGTCACCGCAGCGCGCGCGGCGCATCAGCGCGCTGATGATGAGTTGCGGCCATTATGACGGGTCGGGCGAGTTCGCTTTCCGCGTCGGCCTGCCGGGGAAATCGGGGGTGGGCGGCGGCATCCTGGCGATCGTGCCCGGCCGGGCCTCGATCGCCGTCTGGTCCCCCGGCCTTAACGCGCGCGGGAATTCGCAGCTTGGTACGCTGGCGCTCGAACGGCTGGTGCAGCGGACTGGCTGGTCCGTGTTCGACCCACAAGCCGGTTGACGGCGCGAAGCGGGGCGAAGGCGGCCCCCGCACGCACCGACAGCAGCAGGTTCAGCGCGATCCCCGCGATCGACGCCGCGCCCAGCAACCGCACGATCCGCTCGCCGGTAATGCCCGTCCCGCATCCCGACAGCGCCAGCAACAGCACCGCCACGCCCAGCAGCTTCAGTCCGCCACGCAGCCGGGCATCGTGCATCGTCCCGGCGTCGCGGGCATGGCGATAGGAACCGGCGGCGAGCAGCCAGAAGCCGACAAAGCACACAGCGATGGTATCAAGCATGGGCAGGCTCCGAAAAGCGGCGGGACCGCGTGGGGGCTCGGGGGCGGGGCGGGCACTGACCCGGGCGGCGACGGCGAAGCCGACCCCGATGAGCAGCGTCGCCAGATCGAAGGCGAGGAAGACCCGGTCGCCATCGAGCAGAGAGGGGAGCAGCCAGCGCGCGGTGGTCAGCGCGTTGACGAGCGGGATGGCGGTCCACAGCGCGGCGGCGACCACGAATAGAACCGTCCAGGCCCGGCGCGCGGGCAGGCCGCACTGTGCCACCGCCAACAGGCCCCAGGTCCAGAACATCGCCGACACTTCCATATCGGCGCGGCCCTCCATCCCGGCGGGGGTCAGCCGGTTGGCGAGCAGATAGGCCGCCATGCCGCTGGGAAAGGCCGCGATGGTCGCGATGTTGATCCGTTCGGCCAAGGTGAGCCCGAAAAACGGCGCGGCACCGGGCTTGCGCCGCTTGGCGGTCCAGAGCAGCAGGCCGGTACCGACCATCGCCGCCCCGGTCAGCCCCATGACGAAATAGGCCCAGCGCAGGGCGGGGCCGGCAAAGGTCGCCAGATGCAGGCCCAGCAGCACACCCGCGGTCCCGATCGCCGAGCTGAGCTGGCCGGTCTGGGCGACGAAACGACCGGTCGCCCCGTCATAGGTGACGGTCGGCGTCCGCGCGCTGATCGCGCCGCGTCCTGCCTGGGCGATGGTCACGCGCGCGGCGCTGTCGCCGGGATTTTCCACGATGACGCGCGTTGCCGGGCCGCCCAGCCGCCGCTCGGCATCGCGCATCAGCGGCGCGATCTCCACCATCGGGGCCCGAACGCCGGTGGCGACGACATCCTCCGGGGTGCCATAGGCCACCTGCATGAACTGCGCGGGCTTGGCATAGTTCATCAGCACCGGCCACGGCATGTACATGGTGACCAGAGTGATGAGCCCCGTATAGGTGATCATCGCATGATAGGGCAGGCCGAGCACCGCGGTGACGTTGTGCGCATCCAGCCAGCTGCGCTGCCCCTTGTTCCAGCGCAGCGTGAAGAAGTCGGCGAAGATGCGCTTGTGCGTGATGACGCCCGAGATGATCGCCCCCAGCATTGCCATCGCGCACAGTCCGGCCAGCCAGCGGCCCCAGGGATACGGCAGTTGAAGCTGGAAATGGAAGCGATAGAAATGCTCGCCCCCGCGCGTTTCGCGCGCGGTCAGGGGGGCGCCGCTGACGGGATCGAGGTCGAGTTCACCACCGCGCCGCTTGCCCTCGGGCTTGGCGGGGATGCGAAAGACGCGGGTGGCGGTGGTCCGGCCATCGGGCAGATAGATATACCATTGCAGATCGTTCGATCCGATCCGCTGCAGATACCGCACCGCCGATTGGGTCGCCTGTTCGGGCGAAGCGGCCGAGGCGCGGATTTCGGGCTGCATCCATTGGGTGATCTCGGGCCGGAAATAGGCCGAGGTGCCGGTCAGGAACATGGTGAACAATATCCACCCGGCGATCAGGCCCAGCCAGCCATGCGCCCAGGCCATGGTCTGCCGCCAGCCGCGCTGGCCGTTCATCGTCGCTTCGCTCATGCCCGCACGCCCAGCCACCAGATCAGCGCCGCCATCGCCAGTGCGCCGCCCCAGATCACCGCGCTGACGCGCCGCAACCGAATCTCATGCAGCGCCCAAAGCCCGATCCCGACATAGACCAGGAAGGACAGCAGCATCGGCCAGCCCGTCACCTCGACCCGCGTCAGGACATCGGGGGCGGGCAGGAGCCGCGCGGTCAGCATCGCGGCGGCGACCGCGAAGCCATAGCCGCCGACGATCGCGGTGAACCAGCGCCACGCCATCGCGAATCCGCCGCGCCACCCCGTGGCGGCGGCGTACGAGGACCCTCCGGCCTTGTCGTCCATGGCTTGGCGTGACGCCACCCGCGCTTTCCCCTTGTCAATCCTTGGACACGGTCCTAGCAGAGTTTGAGAGTCACTATCAATAGCAGGGAATGAAATTTATGCGCAGGCTGAGCGGAGCGCTGTTGGCGGCTTGCGCCACCGGGGGGATGTTGGGGGCTGCCGTTCCGGCCTTCGCCTCGCCCCGCGACGGGATCGAGAATGACGATCAGCAGCGGTTGCGCAATGAGGAGATCGTGGTCGAAGGCGAGCGCGAGAAGAAGGGCGCGGCCTCCGGCACCAAGACCGACATTCCCCTGATCGCCACGCCGCAGAGCATCACGGTCATCGACCAGGCGGAACTGACCCGGCGCAACGCGTTGTCGATCAATCAGGCGCTGGGCTATGTCGCGGGTGTCGCCCCCAACCAGCGCGGCAATGTCGCGACCCGGTACGACCAGCTATACCTGCGCGGTTTTTCGCCCGGCGTGTTCATGGACGGGATGCGGTTGTTGGGCGGGGTCTATGCCATCCCGCAGGTCGATTTTCATCTGGTCGAGACGGTCGATGTCGTGAAGGGGCCGGCGGGCGTCACCTATGGCTCGGGCACGCCGGGCGGGTTGATCAACCTGACCAGCAAGCTGCCCTATGCCGGGTCGGGCGGGCGGATCGAGCTCGCCGCCGGCAATTACGCGCTGCTACGCTCCAGCATCGACGTGAACCAGCCGCTCGACGCCGACAATCGCTGGCTGTTCCGGATGATCGCCGGCGCGGAGGAATCGGACGGCTTCATCCGGGCGACCGCCAACCGGCGCTATTATGCGCGACCGATGCTGACCTTCGCGCCCGACAAGGCCACCAGCGTCACGTTGATCCTCAATTATCAGCGCGACCCCGAATCGGGATCCTATAGCGGGGTGCCCGCCTATGGATCGGCGCTGCCCAATCCGTTCGGGGTGCTGCCGGTCGATTTCAACACGTCCGAGCCGTCCTACGAAGCATTCGACCGGACGCAAAAGTCGGCGACCCTGTTGTTCCGCCACGACCTGACCGACCGGCTGAGCTGGACGAGCAGCGCGCGCTATCTGGCGATCGGGCTGCATTATCGGCAGATTTACGGGTCGGGGTTCGTCACGCGTGGCACCGGCGCCAATGCCAACAGCGACCTCTCCACCCTGCAGCGCGGCGGCGGCGGATCGGACGAGGCGTTCCAGACCTTCACCGTCGACAATCACCTGGTCGGCAAGCTGGGCACCGGTCCGATCCGCCACACCATCCTGGGCGGCATCGACTGGCAGCATAATCGCGGCGAGAACTATCAGGCCTTCTTCACCGGCACGAACGCGAACCCGGTGTTCAACATCCCCAATCTCAGCCTGTTCGCGCCGGTCTATGGCGTGCCGTTGCCCAGCTTCCCGATCACCCAGACGCACAATTACACCAAGCGCGATCAGGTGGGCGTCTATCTTCAGGACCAGATCGCGATCGGCGGGCTGCAACTGATCGCCAGCGGGCGTTGGGACACGTACAATCAGACGACGCAGAATCTGAACACCAATGCCGTCACCCGTCTGAACCAGACGGCGTTCACCACGCGGCTGGGCGCGTTGTACGAGACGAAGATCGGCCTCTCGCCCTTTGTCAGCTATTCGGAAAGCTTCGAGCCGCAGGCGGGCAGCACTTGGGACGGCAGCAACTTCATTCCCGTCACGGGCCGCCAATATGAGGCGGGGCTGAAATACCAGCCACGCGGCACGACCGCTTTGTTCACCCTGTCCGCCTTCGACCTGCGCCGCCGCAATGTGCCGGTCGCTGATCCGCGCGCGGGCACGGGCAACATCCCCAGCAATTCGCAGGTTCAGATCGGCGAAGTCTCGGTGCGCGGGATCGAGCTGGACGGGCGCGGCACGGTGGCCCCCGGCTTCGACGTGGTCGTCGCCGCCACCTATAGCGATCCCTATGTCCGGCAGGGCACACCCGTGGTCGGCACCGGCGACCAGCTGAGCGGGGTTACCGGTACCCGGCCGCTGGGTGTGCCGCAATGGAGTGCCTCCAGCTTCCTGTCCTATGATCTGGGCAAGGCCGGTGTCGCCAATGCCCTTGGCGGCCTGAGCCTGGGCGCTGGCGTGCGCTATGTCGGCGAATCGGACGGGACCGCGACCACCGTTGCGGCGGGCCGTACCGTGGTCCGGCGTTTCCAGTCGCCCGATTACTGGCTGGCCGACCTGATGCTGGGCTATGACCTCGGCCGGGTCAGCCCGGCGATGGAGGGGCTGAGCCTGACCGCCAATGTCGCCAATCTGTTCGACAGACGCCACATCACCAGCTGTTTCTTCAACAACGGCTGCTATTATGGGGCATCGCGGACCTTTGTAGGCAGCCTGCGCTATTCTTGGTAAGGGCGCATCCGATTCATTCGCACATGACGTATCCGCCCGCCCCGCCGACCGATTGGCGGGCGCGGGGCGCAAAGGAGTTTTGAGGTTGTCGACCGATACTGCCCTGCCCGAACTGACCCCGACCGCGGCGCTGAGCGTCGAGACGGTTCA
The DNA here is from genome assembly GCF_965112005.1 of Sphingomonas sp. Marseille-Q8236. NCBI lineage: Bacteria > Pseudomonadati > Pseudomonadota > Alphaproteobacteria > Sphingomonadales > Sphingomonadaceae > Sphingomonas > Sphingomonas sp. Marseille-Q8236. The sequence continues at coordinate 543,555 of NZ_CBCOPO010000001.1, read as the reverse complement.
GAGCGTCCATCACTGGAACGAGCATCTTTTCTCCTTCTCGGTCTCCCGCCCCGACAGCTTCCGTTTCCGTTCGGGCGAGTTCGTGATGATCGGGCTGCAGGGCGACAACGGCAAGCCGCTGCTGCGCGCCTATTCGGTGGCCAGCCCGTCTTATGACGAAAAGCTCGATTTCCTGTCGATCAAGGTTCAGGACGGCCCGCTGACCAGCAAGCTGCAAAAGGTGCAGCCCGGCGACCAGATCTATCTGGGCCGCAAGCCGACCGGCACGCTGGTCGCCGACGCGCTGCTGCCCGGCAAGCGGCTGTTCATGCTGTCGACCGGCACGGGCCTGGCGCCCTTCCTGTCGGTCGCGCGCGACCCGGACATTTATGACATGTTCGACGAGGTCGTGATCGTCCACTCGGTCCGCCGGGTCAGCGACCTGGCCTTCCACGACGAACTGGCGGGCAAGCTGGCCGACGATCCCCTGGTCGGCGAGGTCGCGGCGGAGAAGCTCCATTATGTTCCGACCGTCACGCGCGAGCCGTTCCACACGTCGGGGCGCATCGACGCGCTGATCGACGATGGCCGGTTGTTCGCGGGGCTGCCCAGCGCGCACGGCTTCAACCCGGAAACCGACCGGATCATGATGTGCGGCAGCATGGAGATGATCAAGTCGCTGGGTGCCAAGTTCGAGGACATGGGCTTCCCCGAAGGCTCGAACGCGCAGCCCGGGGCCTATGTGATCGAAAAGGCCTTCGCCGGCTGATCCCTTATCCGTCCACCCAGCGAAGGCTGGGGCCTTGATCGGGCGGACTCGCTATCTTGCCGTCATCCCGGCTTTCACTGGGATGGCGGCGGAGGCATAATCCCCAATCCGCGACATTTGGCACGTCGCACGGCACATTTGTGCGACATTTGCGTCCTAACGCCCAAAACCCGAACATAGGGAAAAGGGACGGACATGCGGCTTTGGGCGGGTTTGATGCTGGCGAGTGCGATGCCGGCGATCGCGCAGGCGCAGGTGGCGGCCACCCCTGCCACTTCCGCCCCCACGCCGCAGACGCCGGAGGCGGCGACCTCATCCTCCCCGTCCGCCACGGCGGCAGCCGCGCCCCAGGGGACCCCGTCCACCACTTCGCGCACCCAGCCCGAGCCGGAGGCCGATGAGGAAGAGGGCGAGGAGGGCGATGTCGTCGTCACCGCCCGGCGTGAGCCGGGCCGCGTGCCCGGCGACATTCCCCCCGACCAGCAACTGAGCCCCGCCGACATTCGCAGCTATGGCGTGTCGAGCGTCGCCGACCTGCTGACCGAACTCGCGCCGCAGACGACCAGCGGGCGCGGCGGATCGCCGGTGATTTTGCTCAACGGTCGCCGCATCGCGGGCTTCCAGGAAATCCGCGACCTACCGACCGAGGCGATCCTGCGCGTCGACATCCTGCCCGAGGAAGTCGCGCTGAAATATGGCTATCGCGCCGATCAGAAGGTGGTCAACTTCGTCCTGCGCCCCCGCTTCCGCTCGCTGGCGGTCGAGGCGATCGGCAAGGTGCCGACGCAGGGCGGTTCCGCCATGGGGCAGTTGCGGCTCGACCAGTTGCAGATCCGGCGCGACCGGCGGCTGAGCATCCACACCGATTATTCGGAAACATCGCGACTGACCGAGGCGGAACGCGGGATCATCGCGCCCTCGTCCAACGCATCGCTGGGCGGCAATATCGTCACCGCCGACCCCGGCCTCGCCGCGCTGACCGGCACCAGCTCCAGCGTGGTCGGGCTGCCGAGTGGGTTGAGCGCGGCACCGAGCCTCGCGCAACTGGCGGGCAGCCCCGCGACCAGCACCGACGTGACCCCCTATCGCACGCTGCAATCGGCACAGCGGCAATGGGACGCCAATATCGTCTATGCGCGCAACATCTTCGACAAGGTGTCCGCCTCGTTCAACGCCGAGGTGCAGACGACGCAGAGCAACAGCTGGAACGGCCTGCCATCGGCCAATCTGGTGGTGCCCGCGGGCAATCCCTATTCGCCCTTCGCCACGACCGCCACGGTCAGCCGCCTGAGCGATGCCTATGGTCCGCTGGTCCAGAACAATACCGGGCTGACCGCACATCTGGGCACGGTGTTCAACGGTGACATCGGCAAGTGGCGCTGGTCGTTGACCGGGGCCTATGACCGGGCGGAGAGCCGGGTCGCGACCGATACCGGGCTGGACGTCACCGGGTTGCAGGCGCGGTTGAACGCGGGGGATCCGACCGCCAATCCCTATGGTCCGCTCGACGGGTTGGGGATGGCGGCGCGCAATTTCGCCCGCTCGACCTCGTCCTCGGGCGAAGTCGATGCGCTGCTCAACGGCCGGGTCTTCGCGCTTCCGGCGGGCGATGTGCAGGCGAGCGTCAAGCTGGGCGGACAGACCAGCGATTTCTCCAGCCGTTCGACGCGGTTCGGGGTGATCCAGACCGGCGACGTGTCGCGCGACATCGTCAATGGCCAGGTCAATTTGGACCTGCCCATCGCCAATCGCGACCGCCAGATTCTCGGCGCGATCGGCGACCTGTCGCTGAACGTCAATGTCGGGGCGGATCACCTGTCGGACTTCGGCACGCTGACCACGGTGGGATATGGTGCCAATTGGTCGCCGCTCGACGGCGTGCGCGTCATCGCCTCCTGGACCGATCAGGAAGACGCCCCCACCGCGCAGCAACTGGGCAATCCGACGATCACCACGCCCAATGTCCGCCTGTTCGACTATGTGCGCGGGACGACCGCGACGATCACCGCCGTGACCGGGGGCAACCCGGCGCTGGTCGCGGACAATCGCCATGTCATGAAGCTGGGCCTGACGCTGAAGCCATGGCGTGAGCGGGACATCAACCTGACCGCCAACTATTATCGGATCAACACCGACGATCCGATCGCCTCCTTCCCCACGCCGACCGCGGCGATCGAGGCGGCGTTCCCGGATCGCTTCTCGCGCGACGCGGCGGGCAATCTGCTCCGCGTCGATTCGCGCCCGATCAACTTCGCCCAGACCGAGCGGTCGCAGCTTCGCTGGGGGATCAACTTCTCGCGGCCGATCAAGTCGAAGATCCAGAAGGAACTGGAGGCGTTTCGCGCGGGCACCGGGCCCAATCCCTTTGCGGGGATGAGTTTCCCCGGCCGGGGCGGCAGCCAGCGCGGCGAGGGGCAGGGCGGTGGACAGGGCGCGCCCCGTGCGGCAGCGGACGGCCCCGGCGGCCCCGGCGGCCCCGGCGGCCCCGGCGGCCCCGGCGGCCCCGGCGGCCCCGGCGGCCCGGGTGGTCCGGGTGGTCCGGGTGGTCCGGGTGGTCCGGGTGGTCCGGGTGGCGGGGGTTTCCGGGGCGGCGGCGGCGGCTTTGGCGGCGGTCGTGGCGGCGGCGGCGGGCGGATGCAGTTCGCACTCTACCACACCTGGACCTTAGCCGACCGGGTGACCGTGGCGGATGGCGGGCCCGTGCTCGACCTGCTGCGCGGCGATGCGATCGGGTCGAGCGGTGGCACCTCGCGCCATCAGTTGGAAGTGCAGGCGGGCTATTCCAACAACGGCGTCGGTGTCCGGCTGTCGGGGGATTGGCGTAGCGCGACGCGGGTCAATGGCGGCACCCCCGCCAATCCGCAGGCGCTGAACTTCGGCAGTCTGGCGACGATCGATCTGCGCCTGTTCGCCGATCTGGGCCAGCGGCTGGACCTGGTCCGCGCACACCCCTGGGTTCGTGGGACGCGGATCAGCCTGTCGGTCGACAATCTGTTCAACCAGCGCCAGAGGGTCACCGATGGTACGGGCACGGTGCCGATCGGTTACCAGCCCGGTTATCTCGATCCGCTGGGGCGCACGATCCGGCTATCGATCCGAAAACTCTTTTTCTGACGCAGCATAATAGCAGAACATGAAATTACTCCGGATCGGGACGAATTCCGGATCGCAAACTTAAGTTTTTGGTTAACCTACCCTAATTTCGACGTCATCATGGCCAGTGAAGAATTGCGACGGCGCAGCGGAATCGGAATACCGATCGAGTTGCCGTGCGGACGCAAGCTTTCTGACGGTGGGGTTTAATATGGGTCGGAGAGTGGAGGTCATGGATGACCGCTACGATACAGGGGTAGACGCCGGACTGCCGGGCATTGACGATCGCCTTCGTCGCACTCGCGATGAACTGGCCTTGGTCGAGTCGATGGTGCGTCAGGAGAATGAGACGCGGATCGCACCGTCCGATATTGGCCGGGTCATCCGTTTCGCGCGCGAGGGGGTCGGTCAGTTCTTCGACGCCAGCCTGTTCGCCGATCCGGCGTTCGACATGCTGTTGTTCGTCTTTCTGGAGGAAGAGGCGGGACGGCCGGTCGAAACCAGCGCCTGCTACCGGGCGTCCGGCGTGCCGCGCACCACGGCGGTCCGCTGGATCAATATGCTGATCTCGCTGGGGATGTTCGAAAGTGCGCCGCACCCGACCGATCGCCGTCTGGCGCTGCTCAGCCTGAGCGAGTCGACGCGGGAGGGCGTGCGCCAATGGCTGGCGTCGCTGCGCCCGCTGATCGAGCGGATGACGCTGCGCGAGCCTCTGCCCGGTACGATTTGATCCGGGTCAGCGCGCGTCGGCGATCCGGGTGCGCAGGCTGTCGGCCAGGGTCTCCAGCGTGACGCCGTCGATCCGATCGGACAGCGGCGCATCGGATCGCAATATGTCGGCGATCGCCAGTTGTACCTGGGTGATCCGGTCGACCGACTGGATGCCCACCATATGGCGGCGCAGCGTGTCCGCATCGCTCGCCAGCTCATAGGCGAGGTCGGCGAGCGAGCGGGTCAGTTCGACCAGCTCCTCGGCCAGAGCATGGGCCAGCGGGCGGTCGACACCGCCCGCCGACACCATGCCGGACATGTCCTGGATCATTTGCTGCACAGCTTCAGGATATTGGCGGCGATCGCATCGCCCGCCACCGGTTGCGACACCGCGCCCTTGGACAGGGTGAAGTCGGTGCCGTTCCGCCCGATGGCATAGGCCCCGCCCGCCAGCATGGCCCGCAGGCCCGCCGAGCCGTCCTCATCGTCCAGCGCGACCAGCACGCCCAGGCCGTTGCTGCCCGCCGCCTTAGCGACCGAGGCGAAGAGCAGCGAGATGGACGGACGCTCGCCCGCCACGGGTTCGCGGGCGAGCAGGCGGATCGTGCCGGAGGGCCAGCTGTCGACCACCATATGCGTCTCACCCTGCGGCGCGAAATAGATGGTGCCCTGTTCCACCTTCATGCCATCGGTCGCCTCGACCACCTTCGGGGCGATCTGATCGCGCAACTGCTCGACCATCGGGGTCAGCAGGCCGTCGGTCATCTGCTGCACGACCAGGGTGGGCGGGCAATTGGCGGGGAAGGCCTGGAAAAGGTTGAACAGCGCCTGGGTGTTGGCGGCGTCCGCCCCGATCGCCAGGATACGGCCGTTCCAGTTCATGGCGGCGGGGGGCGCCTTTCGGGCATGGCCCAGTGCGCCCGCCTTAGTCCGCTTCAGATCGGCATTGCGCGCCGACTTGATCCGCTTGCCCAGCTTGCCGATGATCGCGTCGAGTTCGGCCTGAACCGCCACCTTGGGCTTGGGAAAACAGTCGATAGCGCCCAGCCGCAACGCCTCGATCGACTCGGCGGCACCGGCGGCGGTGCGGGTCGAGAACATGATGACCGGCATCGGCCGATTCTCCATGATCTCCGCCAGATAATCCAGCCCGCTCATGCCCGGCATCTCGACGTCCAGCGTCATCACCTCGGGCCGATACTGATCGACCATCGCGCGCGCTTCCGCCGCGCCGTCGGCGGCGCCGACCACGGCCACCCCCTTGATGCGTTCGAGCGCCCCCGAGATGAGGACCCGCATCGTCAGCGAGTCGTCGACAACCAGAACCTTTACGTCGGCCATTACGCAATACCTTCCAAAACGGATACGCCGTCACGTCACTTGAGTTGTTACGCCGCCTCGGCGGTGAGGTGGGTGCTGTCCGACAGCCGGTCGAGCGCCAGGATCAGGATCAGCCGCTGTTCGATGGTCGCCAGCCCTTCCAGGAAATGCGCCGCCGTCGCCTCGCCCATGTCGGGCAGCGGCTGCATCGATTCGGGGGGAACCGAGACGATGTCGTTGACCGCATCGACGATCAGGCCCTGAAGCTGGTCGCCGATCCGGACCACGATGATGACGTGACGCGCGCTGGGATCGGTGATGCCCCAGCCCAGCCGGTGCCGCAGGTCCAGGACCGGCAGGACGACGCCGCGCAGATTGACGACGCCGCGCACATGGGCGGGCACGTTGGGCAGCGGGGTGGCGGGCGACCAGGCGCGGATTTCGCGGATCGCCATGATGTCGACGCCCAGTATCTGGTCGCCGAGCTGGAAGGTGATGAGCTGACGCGACATGGTCCTGTCCTCCGGGATCAATGCAGCACGCGACGAATGGCCGCGGCGAGCTTTTCGGGATTGAAGGGCTTGACGATCCATCCGGTCGCCCCGGCCTCACGCGCGCGCGCCTTTTTCTCGTCCGAGCTTTCGGTGGTCAGGACGAGGATCGGCAGGTTGCGATGCCCCGGCTGGCGGCGCAGCGCCTCGATCAGGCCGAAACCGTCCATGCGCGGCATGTTGATGTCGGTGATGACCAAGTCGGGCGCGGTGTCGGGAGTCACGCCGTCCAGCGTGTCGAGCGCATGGACGCCGTCCTCGGCTTCCAGAACCCGATAGCCCATGTCGGTCAGCGCGGCACGCAGAAGCATCCGCATGCTGGGCGAATCATCCACGGTCATGATGGTCTGGGACACGAACTGGCCTTTCGTCTTCGAATTCGGGAATGGGATGATGGTCATCAAAAGAACTCCACGTCGCCGGTCGCAGCGGGCGGAGGGGTGGGGCGGGCGATGCGCGGTGGCGGCAAGGGCGCGTCGGTGACATGGCGGCACCGAGCGAGGCCGAGCGCGGGACGGAATTCGACGCGGCGCGCGCTGATCCCGCCGACATCCTCGCCGACCAGCGCGATCCGCTCGTCCGCCAGGAAGCGACGCGCGAATTGCGCATTGGCCTGTCCGATGTCGCGAAAGCCGTCGCGCATCATCGCGCCGCCGAACAGCCGCGCCTTCAGGCTATGCCGTTGCGCTCCCACGGCCATCATCGCGTTGATCAAGACTTCCATCGCGTAGACACCATAACGCTGCATAGATTTAGGATCGGTATCCGCGACGCCCGGTTCGGCCAGCAGAAAATGATTGAGCCCGCCCACGCCCGCGATCGGATCGTAGAGGCAGGCCGAGATGCAACTGCCCAGCACGGTGGTCAGCACGACATCCTTTTCCTGGCTGACGCGGGTTTCGCCCTGGATCACATTGATCCGGCGAAGGCCGTCGCGCTGCGCCATGCGGGGGATGGGCGGCATTGGGGGGCTGGTGGCGACCATCATGCGCGACACCCGTCGATCAGGGCGGGCGCGATCCGGGCGAGCGTCAGCTGTCGGCTGACCGCGCCGATCTCGTGCGCGACGCCGGGCATGCCATAGACGACGCAGCTGTCGCGGTCCTGCCCCACGGTCAGGCAGCCCTGTCCGCGCATGGCCAGCAGCCCTTCGGCCCCGTCGCGGCCCATGCCGGTCAGGATCGCGCCCACCGCATGCGCGCCCGCGACCTTGGCGACGCTCTGGAACAGGCGATCGACGGAGGGGCGGTGGCCGCTGGTCGGATCGTCGGGGATCAGCCGCGCGCGATACTGGCCCGCCGTGCCGCCGATCTCCAGATGATGGGTGCCGCCCGGCGCCAGATAGACATGGCCGGGGAGCAGCGGCTGGCCGTGCCGTGCCTCGGCCACGGTCGGCTTGGACAGCCGGTCGAGCCGCGCGGCGAAGCTGGTGGTGAAGGTCGCGGGCATATGCTGGACGATGACCGTCGGCGGGCAATTGGCGGGAAAGCCGCTCAGGACCTGGATCAGCGCCTCGACCCCGCCGGTCGATGCCCCGATGGCGATCATGGACTGGGGGCGCGGCTGGAAATTCGCCATCGACACCGGTGCCGGCGGCAAGCCTATGGGACGAGGGCGGCGGCTGCCCGCCGCGGCCTTGACGCTGTTGATCAGGCTGCGGTCGACGCAGCCGGCAGCGGGCTTGGCGCAGCAGTCCACCGCGCCCAGCTCCAGTGCGCGGATCGTCACTTCCGCGCCCGCCTGGGTCAGCGTCGACAGCATCACCACCGGCATCGGGCGCAACCGCATGATGCGTTCGAGGAAATCGAGCCCGTTCATGTCGGGCATTTCGACATCCAGCGTCAGGACATCGGGGTCCAGCGTCTTGATCATGTCGCGCGCCTGATGCGGCCCTTCGGCGGCACCGACCACCTCGATCTCGGGGTCGCGGCTCAACATCCCCGCGATCAACGCGCGCATGGTGGGGGAATCATCGACGATCAGCGTGCGTATGGCCATTAGGAGACCTTCTGAAAAGCGGTGCGACCGATGCAGCGAAAGCGCGCCGATACTTCCGGCGGAACGCGTTCGGCATGGCCAATGTAAATGATGCCGCCGTCGACCATCTGGTCGGCGAAGCGCGACAACAGCCGGGCCTTGGTCGCTTCGTCGAAATAGATCATGACGTTGCGACAGAAGATGACGTCGAACGGCCGCTTCATCGGCCAGCCGCGCAACAGGTTGAGTTCGCGAAACGCGATCGGCGCGCGCAGTGCGGGGTGAAGTTCGTCCTGCTCCCCGAGCCGGCGGCACCAGGCCTGGCGCATCGAGGCGGGCATGGCGCGCGTCGTGTCGAGCGGATAGCGCCCCGCGCGTGCCGTCGCGATCACGCTGGGCGACAGATCTGTCGCGAGCAGGCGGAAATCCTGGTTCGCCAGCTTCTCGGCGGCGCGGACATCCTGCCCCGCGATGGTCATCATCAGCGAATAGGGTTCCTCGCCGCTCGAACAGGCCGCCGACCAGACGCGCACCCGCCCGCCACCCGCCAGACGCTGGAGGAAAGCGGGCCAAAGCTCGTCGCGGAAATGCTCGAAATGATGATTTTCGCGGAAGAAGGCGGTGTGGTTGGTGGTCAGCGCATCGACCGCCCGCGCCTTTTCCTCCGGATCATGCTCGATCATCGCGAGATAGGCCGGAAAGTCCGACAGCCCGCAGGCGCGCAGGCGCCGGGCCAGCCGCCCATAGATCAGCTTCGCCTTGCTATCGGGCAGCAATATGCCCGATTCGGCATAGATCATGTCCGCGATCGCGCGGTGGTCGGACTCCGAGAAGGCGAACTCCATCTCGCGGTCGTTGCCCTGGGGGACAATGGCGGACAGTGCGCTCACGCGGCGAGATCTTCGATGAACGCGCTCGGGCCGCGCCCGTCGCGCCGCCAGCGTCCGATCAGCGCATCGACGTCGAGAATCAGGGCGACCCGGCCATCGCCCAGGATGGTCGCGCCGGCCAGCCCGTGAATGGCGCGGTAATTGGCCTCCAGGCTCTTCACCACGACCTGCCGCTGGTCCTGGATCGAATCGACCATCAGGACCGCTTGCCCCTGGTCGCTTTCCACCACGATCAGCACCGCATCCTCGGGCCGCGCCTTCGCGCCGTTCACGCCGAGCTGCTCGCCGACGCGGTGAACGGGAACATAGGTGCCGCGCACGTCGAGCAAGGGCGACTGGCCGCCCACCACATGCACCTCGTCGATGCCGGGACGCAGGCTTTCGACGATATGGGTCAGCGGAATGACGAAGGTCTGGTCGCCCACGGTCACGATCATGCCGTCGAGCACCGCGAGGGTCAGCGGCAGGCTGAGCGAGAAGCTGGACCCCTTGCCGAGTTCGGACTGAATGCCGATGCGCCCGCCCAGCGCCTGGATATTCTTGCGCACCACGTCCATCCCGACCCCGCGACCGGAGATGTTGGAGACGACGGCGGCGGTCGAAAAGCCGGGGGCGAAGATCAGATTGTCGATCTCCTCCTCCGACAATTGCGCATCGGGGGCGATGATGCCGCGCTCGATCGCCTTGGCCTTGACGCGCGCCCGATCGATGCCACGCCCGTCATCGGCGACGGTGATGACGATCCGGCCGGACTGGTGCGCGGCGGACAGCGTCACCACGCCCTCGCCATCCTTGCCCACCGCCTTGCGATCGGCAGGGGTCTCCAGGCCATGGTCGACGGCGTTGCGGATCAGATGGGTCAGCGGCTCGCCGATACGCTCGACCACGGTCTTGTCGACCTCGGTCATCTCGCCCTCGACTTCCAGGCGGACGCGCTTGCCGGTCTCGACCTCCAGTTCGCGGATGATGCGCGGCACGCGGCTGAACACCGTCTTCATCGGCTGCGCGCGGATCGCCATGGTCGAATCCTGAAGCTCACGCGTCAGGTGGTCGAGGTCGGACAGTTCGGAGATCGAGCCCATGTCGTTTTCGGACAGGCGCTGCGCCAGCATCGCCTGGGTGATGACCAGTTCGCCGACCAGGTTGACCAGCCGGTCCAGCTTGTCGAGATCGACGCGGATCGTCTGCGCTGCGGCCGCCGCGACGCGCGGGCCGCTCGCCGCTTCGGTCACGGGGGCGGCGGCGACCGGCGCGGGTGCCGGCGAAGGGGCGGGGGCAGGGGCGACCGGGGCGGGCGCGGCTGTTTCGACGATGGCGACCGGCGTCGGGACTGGCTCGACGGGGATCGGCTCGGCGGGGGCGGCGTCTCGACCGCGATCGCGCTGTCGCGCACGATGGTCAGGCGGCATTGCGGATCGGCAAAGTCGAAGACCGCGCGGATGTCGTCTTCCTCGACCGTGCCGGGCACCGCCATGGTGAAGCCGATATAGGCGCGTTCGGCATCCAGCGTGTCGAGCGGCGGAAGGGGGGACAGATCGACCCCCAGCGTCCGCCCGCCCATCCGCACCAGTTCGCGCAGCGTGAGCATCGGTTCGGCACCATGGTCGAAGGCGCGCGGACCGGGATGGATGGTGACGATCCACTCGGCGGGACCGGCCTCCTCCTCCGCCGCGGCCTGCATCGGCGCGGGGTCTTCGAGCATCGCGAACAGCGCGTCGAAATCATCGAGCGCGGCGGCGGCGGCGGGCGAGGTGGGAGCGGGATCGGCAGCAACCTCGGCTTCGGTCGCGCCACCAGGTATCTCGCCCTCGGCGGCGGCGGCCAGCCGATCGAGCATGGCCTGGTCGGCGGGGACGGATGCTTCGCCTCGCGCGGCGGCGACATGGTCGCTCAACGTATCGAATGCCGCGACGATCAGGTCGATCAGCGGTTCGCTGAGTGCCAGGCTGCCGTTGCGGATCAGGTCGAGCAGCGTTTCGTAATGATGCGAGAAATGCTGGAGCCGCTCATGACCGAACGCGCCCGCGCCGCCCTTGATCGAATGGACCGCGCGAAACACGGTATTGATCGTCTCGTCGTCATGGCGCTCGCGCTTCAGATCGGCAAAGGCGGTTTCCAGCGTACCGAGCCCTTCCTCGCATTCCTGGAAGAAGATTTGCTGGATCTCGTCGAGATTCATCGGATCGGGCCTTTCAGGCGACAGCGACGAGGGCGTCGAGCCCCGCCAGTGCGATCATCGAAGCCAGCGGCTCGGATGGTGCGTTCAATTCGAAATCGATGTTCAGCGTCGCGGCCATCGCCTGGGCTCCGGCCAGCACCTGAAGACAGGCCTGGCCGGTCTGGACCACCTGCGACCCGTCCAGGATGACGGCATCGCCCGATGCGATCAGGTCGAGCAGCGTCTGGCGCAGCGGAGCCGCGGCGGCGGTGTCGAGCACGGGGGCGAGGGGGAAGGCAGTCAAGGCTGAACTCCGGGGAGGTTGGTGGGCCACGTCATGGTCGGCGGGTCGGAAAGGGCGATGCAGGTCCCAGACCGGGCCGAAGCCCCCACCCCATTACGGGACGGGAGCGCGACCGATCAGAATTCGGTCCAGTCGTCCTCGTTGACGGCCAGGGCGGCGCTGCCCGCCGACTGCGGCACGGCGCGCGAGGCCTGGACGATGCGGCGGCCCGCGGCGGCGGCGCGCTGCTGCATCTGGTGGACCGGCTGGGGTGCGACGAAGCTGTCGCCCGGCGGGTTGTTGATGCGGAACCGGGCGATCTCGCGTGCCAGCCCGTCGGCCTCGACCGCCAGCGACCGCGCGGCGGCGGTCGCTTCCTCGACCATCGCGGCGTTCTGCTGAGTCACGCCGTCCATCGCGGATACGGCGGTGTTGACTTCCTGAAGCCCGATCGCCTGCTTCTCGGCCGAGCTGGCGATGTCCTCGACCAGCGTGCTGATCTCGGCGATCTGGACGATGATCCGCTCCAGCGCCTTGCCGGTGTCACTGACCAGGCTGACGCCCGATTCGACCTGTTCGGAGCTGGCGAGGATGCGCGACTTCACATCCTTGGCCGCGTCGGCCGAGCGCTGCGCCAGGGCGCGCACTTCGGAGGCGACGACCGCGAAGCCCTTGCCTGCATCACCGGCGCGGGCCGCCTCGACGCCCGCATTCAGCGCGAGCAGGTTGGTCTGGAAGGCGATGCCGTCGATGACGCTGATGATCTCGGAAATCTCGCTCGATGCGCGTTCGATCCCGGCCATGGCGTCCACCGCCCGGCGCACGACCTCGCCCGACTGTTCGGCCTCGATCCGGGCGTCGGAGACCGCGCGGTTGGCACGGTTGGCACCCTCGGCGGTCTGGCGAACGGTCGAGGTGATCTCGTCCATCGCGGCGGCGGTTTCCTCCAGGCTCGCGGCCTGCTGCTCGGTACGCTGCGACAGGTCGTCCGATGCCTGGCGGATGTCGTTGGCACCCGCATTGATGCCGTGCGTCGCGACCGTCACCGTGCCCATGGCGCGGGCGAGCGTTTCCATCGCGCGGTTGAAGTCGGTGCGCAGCTTCTCGTAATCTGCGGGGAAGGGCGCGTGGATCGTCTCGGTCAGATTGCCATCGGCCAGCTCGCTCAACCCCTTGCCCAGTGCGCTGACGACGACCTGCTGCGCCTGTGCGGCCTGCTGCACATGGGCGGCATTCTGGCGGAACACCTGAACCGCCTTGGCGATGCGGCCGATACAGTCGCGATACTCGGTATAGGGGACGTCGCCCTCGATCCGGCCCGCCGCCAGATTTTCCATCGTCACGACGCTGCCAACATAGGGATCGCAGATCAGCTTGCGGCTGACGCGCGATACGATCAGCGAGGCCAGCAACGCAATGCCCGCCGCGATGATCGGTGGGGTGGGGGCGATGCCGCCGCTGGCGACGATCGTCGCCGCCAGGCCGGTGGCCGCGATCGCGCCATAGACGATCGTCAGGACGTCGAACTTCAAGCGAATCGGCGCCGTCTTGGCAAACCAGGACAACATTACGGCAAACCCTCCAACGACCGACCGGACGAGCAGGAAGAAGCTCGTCTTCGGGAAGACGGAGGGTCGGCGCGTACCAATTTCCTCCGGCTTGAATGCCCATAATGGTCACAAGCCGTAAATATCCGGTTTCGATAATCGCAGGTTTTGAAGGTAATATTTGATTAAGGATTGGTTCCGACGCTTTCGGTCATTCCGCTCGCCGACAGGATTTCTATCCAATATCCATCGGGGTCGGTGATGAAGGCGATATCCTTCATCTTCCCGTCCTGGGGACGCTTCTTGAAGGGCACGCCTAGCGTCTCGAACCGGGCACAGGCCTCCGCCACGTCGGCGACGCTGATCCCGATATGGCCGAAGCCGCGCGGATCGCTATTGCCGTCATGATAGCCCTGGAACGCGGGATCGGACTCGGTACCCCAATTATGGGTTAGCTCCAGCGTGGTCTCGCGGTTGAAGATGAAACGGGCGCGTTCGGCGGGATCCTCGGGAATCGTCTCCCCCTCCGCCAGATAGGCGAGGAAGTAGAGCGAGAATCGCATCTCCTCGAAATCGAGCCGTTGCAGCAGCGTCATGCCCAGCACCTGCTGGTAAAAGGCCAGCGAGGGCTCGGGATCGCGTATACGCAGCATCGTCTGGTTGAGCGCGAAGGATTCGGTGCCGGTGGGACGGGTCATGATCGGGTCCTTTGAACGGCAAAGCCCCCCGCCCGGATACAGGCGAAGGGCTTCGAGTCGGTGAATGGCGGGGCTCAGGCGAGCGTCAGGCCGACATTCACATTGTTGCGGGTGGCGTTGGAATAGGGGCAGACCTAGTGCGCGGCGTGCATCAGGCGCTCGCCGTCCGCGCGATCGACACCCGGCAGGCTCACCGCCAGATCGACGGTGATGCCATAGCCGCCTTCCTCGCGCGGGCCGAAGCCGACCTCTGCCGTGACGCTGGCGTCCGGCGGCACCTTCACGCCTTCCTTGCCCGAAACCGCCTTCATCGCGCCCAGGAAGCAGGCCGAATAACCCGCGGCGAACAGCTTTTCCGGATTGGCGCCTTCGCCGCCCGGTCCGCCCATTTCCTTGGGGACGACCAGCTTGACGTCGACCGAGCCGTCTTCCGACCGCGCCGCGCCGTCGCGCCCGCCGGTGGCGGTCGCCTTGGTCTTGTAGATCACATTCACAGCCATATCGAATCTCCCATTGGCGATTTGGTCCAGAATCGGTTCGATGGCGTCAGCGCGTCAAGGTCGCGTGCGTTCCATGACGGACCGATTACCGTCCCGTCGCGCGGATCGCATCGGGGGACCAGCCGCCACCCATCGCCTGATACAGGGTGATATAGGCGGTCAACTGGCTGGCCTGCGCCTCGGCCAGTGCGAGTTCGGCGTTCAGGAGGCCGCGTTGCGCATCGAGCTGTTCCAGATAGGAGGAATATCCCGCGCGATAGCGGTTGGAGGCAATGCGCAACGCGTCGGCCTGCGCATCGCGCTGCCCCGCCAAGGCCACCGCCTGCTCCCCCGATCGGCGGACCGAGGCGAGGCTGTCATCCACCTCGCGAAAGGCGGTCAGCGCAGTGCGGCGATAGGCATAGGCCGCCTGATCGCGCCGCGCCGCGCTGGCATCCGCCTGCGCGCGCAGGCGCCCGGCGTCGAAGATCGGCGCGAGCACGCTGCCGCCGATCGAGAAGATGGTGATCGGATTGGCGAGCGCGTTGGACAGAACCACCCCCGCCGACCCGGTCAGCCCCAGGCTGGGCAGCATCGCCGCGCGCGCGCTGTCGAGCGAGCGGTCGGCGGCGACCAGCGCCTGTTCGGCCTGGAACAGGTCGGGACGGCGGCGCAGCAGGTCGGCGGGCAACCCGTCGGGGATGGCGGGGCGGACGAGCCTGTCGATGGGCAGCCCGCGTGGAATCGGACCGGGGGTGCCGCCGATCAGGACGCTCAGCGCATTTTCCTGCCGCGTGACCGCCAGTCGGGCGGCGGCGACCAATTGCTCGGTCGCACGATACTCGCCCTGCGCCTGCCGCAGTTCGAGGTTGGAGGTATAGCCCGTCTCCGCCCGCCGCCGCGCGATACGCAGCGCATCGGCTCGCGCCGCCAGCGTTTCTTCGGCGATATGCAGACGGTGGTCCAGAGCACGAAGCGAGACGTAACCGCTCGCGACCGAGGCGGCGAGCGCCAGGCGGACGGTATCGCGAGCGGCCTCGGTCGCCAGCAGTTGCGCGCGTGCCGCCGCGCGCGCGTTGCGCAATCGGCCGAACAGGTCGAAATCATAACTGGCCTGCACCACCGGCTGCGACCCGAACTGGTCGAGCCCGGTGCCGAAGGCGGTGACGCTGCGCCCCTCGGTCAGCGGCAGGCCCGCCGTCACATTGGGCGAAAGCTGCGCTCGGGCCAGCCGTTCCTGCGCGCGCGCCTCTTCCACGCGGGCCGCGGCGCTGCCCAGATCGGGACTGTTGGTCAGTGCCTGTGCGATCAGCGCGGTCATTTGCGGATCGCCGAAGGCCTGCCACCAGTCGGCGGCGATCGGGCTGCCCGGCCCCAGCGCGGTGCGCCAGGCGGGCGGAGGCACCACGGCGGTATCGGCGGGGCGCTCCGGGCGCGGGCCGATACAGCCCGCCAGCGCCAGCGCGGCGGCGAGGGAGAGGGCGATGCGGGTCCTCATCGCACGCTCGGCCCGCCGGCCGTATCGACGCTGGCCTGCACCGACATGCCGGGACGAAGCCGCGCCGCCCGCGGCTGGCCCGGATCGATGCGGATGCGCACCGCGATACGCTGCGGTACCTTGGTGAAGTTGCCGGTCGCATTGTCGGACTTGAGCACCGCGAACTCCGAACCGGCGGCGGGGGAGATGCGCTCGACATGTCCCTTCAGCCGGGCATTGTTCAGGCCGTCGACGGTGAAGCTGGCGGACTGTCCGACCGCCATGCGCGCGGTCTGGGCTTCCTTGAAATTGGCGATGACCCAGGTCTCGGGCGGCACCAGGAACATCAATTGCGACCCCGCCGTGACATATTGGCCCAGCCGCACGCCGACTTCGGACAGGCGACCGTCCTCGGGCGCGCGGATGACGGTGTTGGCCAGGTCGATCTGCGCCAGCCGCCGTGCGGCCTCCGCCCCCGATACGCCCGCTTGCTGCCCGCCGCGCCCGACCTGCACCGTCCGAATGTCCTGTCGCGCGATCTCGCGCGCCGCCTGGGCCTGCCGCAGTGCTGCCTGCGCTTGCCGCAGGGTCGCCAGCGTCTGGTCGCGTTCGCGCAAGGACACCGATCCGTCGGTGACGAGGTCGTTGACCCGCGCCATATCGGCCCGGGCGCGCATCAGCTGCGCTTCGGCATTGGCAACGGCGGCGTCCTGCGCGGCCAAGCTTGCGGTGCGCGAGGCGGCGGCCTGTCGGCTGTTCGCCAGGGTCGCCGCCTGCGCCTCGACCTGTGCGGTCGCCTGATCGACGCGCTGGCGATAGATTCGGTCGTCGATGCGGACCAGCGGCTGGCCGGCCCGGACCGTCTCGAAATCCTTGACCAGCACGGCGGTGACATAGCCGCTGACCTGTGGCGCGATCACCGTGGTCCGCCCGCGGACATAGGCATTGTCGGTCGACTGGCGATCGGTCGCAAAGGGCGGCAGCCGCCACGCCGCCAGCACCGCCGCCACCCCGCCGATGACGAGCAGCGCGATCAGCGTGCGCGACCGCCATCCGCCCGATGGCGGCCGCCAACCCGAGGCCGGGGCGGGCGGGGGAACCGGGCGGGGGCGGGCGGCGGCACGCCCGCTTCGGCGGCGGCCTCCTCTGACATGGGGGTGGGGGAGACGGGCGATCGTGTGTCGGTCATGGCTTATGCCTTGGCAGCGGCGCGCGTGCGCCGGGCACGTCGCCAGGTCAGCAGCGCGAGGAACAGGGTGACGGCGGCGGCCAGCGCCGCGACCAGTCGGAAGACATCGTTATAGGCGCGGATATTGGCCTCGCGCGTGGCGGCCTGCGACAGCAAAGCGGCTCCTTCGGCGCGGGCGAGCGTCGGATCGCCGACCACGCCTGAGACTCGCGCGCCGCCCGCCTGGATACGCTGCGTCACTTGCGGGTCGGTGGGGTCGATATTCTGGACGATGGCGGCGTTATGCGCCTTTTCGCGGATCACCTGATAGGTGCCCAGCAAGGCGGTGCCGCCCAGGCCGCCGACCGAATTGAGCACCCCGAACAGCGCGATGAAGCTGATGACATGCCCAGCCCCCTGTTGCAGGGCGCGGGTCATCCCGAACAGCAGCGACGGGCCCAGGAAGAAGGTGGTCGAGAAAGCGATCAGCGCCTGGGTCGCGTACAGCTCTGGCGCGCGGGTGAGGTTGGTCGAAAAGCTGTCGGCATAGGCGGCGATGGCGACCAGCCCGATCGCGAACATCACCGGATGGGTCAGCCGGTTCACGTCCAGCGTCACCGCGCTCATGATCACGCCCGCGATCGAGGCGAGGAAGGCGATGGTGAACAGCGTCCCGAACTGGTCGTTGTTCTGGCCCAGCGCGGTCAGCAGCCCGACCGCGCCGAAATTCTGTTCGGACAGGACGATGCGCGCCATGATCGTGACGATGGCGAATCGGATGATGTCCATCGACCCCAGCCAGCGGGTGTTGAGCAACGGGTTGGCGCGGTGATGCTCGATCCAGAGCGCGGCGGCGAGCAGCGGAATGGCGATGGCGAGCGCCCAGCCGATCCAGGCCGCCTGGGTCCACCACACCAGCCGACCCTGGCCCAGCACCGCGCAAAACAGTCCGATGGCGGGGGCGTAGAGCGCGAAGGTCAGGAAATCGAGCGGCTCGAACGCCTTGACCCGCTGCGTCGGCGGCAGGCGCAACGCGATGATCGCGGCAAGGCTGACCGCCGCCAGCCCGAACTCGAACATGTAAAGCGTCCGCCACTGCGACATGGCGAGCAGCTCGGGCGAGAAGAGCCGCGCCAGCGGCGTCGCGCATTGCGGCACGCCGATGCCCAGCACGATCGCCTTCAACCGCCACTTCGCCGGCAGGGCCTGCATCATATAGTATAGCCCCAGCGACGACAGCGCCGCCGCCGCCATGCCGCTCGCCGCGCGCACCGCAATCGCGGTGGAGAAGTCGCGCACGAACAGATGCGCGAAGGTCAGGATCGTGTAGAGCCCGGCGAACAGCAGCGCGAAGGGGCGCAGCCCGAATTGCTGGCGGAACTTGATCAGCAACAGATTGATCGAGGCGTTCGTCATGACATAGACGATGGGCAGCCATGCGATCTCGGTCGGGTCCAGCCCCAGTGCGCCCTGCAACTGCACCGTGTTGACCTGGACCAGCGCATTGCCCAGCCCGCCGGTCAGCCCGATCAGGACGGCGATGACGCCATAGGCGATGCGCCGGCGGTGGGGATGGTCGAAATTGCCGGGCGATCCGGGAATGGTCGGCCGCTCATGCGGGGCGAAGGACCAGTCCTCCTCGCTCCAGAATTGCCGAAACCGCGATGCCATCCCCATCCTTTCATCCCGTCGCGCCAAACGCGCAAGCGGGCGACTCGGGTGCGTGGGGCACGCGGACCGGCGCAAAAGCGCGCCATCGGCGATTCGTCGCGGCCCGGCGAAGGCCGGGGCCGATCCGACATATGTTCGTTACGGAGCCGACCACCCCTGCTATTCTCTGTCCCGGTGCGGCGGGCATTCGCGGCGCGCACGAACGTGGATGAGGAAGCCATGGATAAGCGTAAGCCCGGATTGCCGGTGAGCCATGACCTGCTTCAGGCGACGATGGATGCGTCGACCGACATGATCCAGGTGTTCGAGGCGATCCGGGACGATGCGGGGCAGATCGTCGATTTCCGCTGGGTGCTGAACAACCATACCTCCGAAAGCCTGTACGGCGATGTCCGCGGCCAGAGCCTGCTGGAGCGCAATCCCGGCGTGGTGGTGGAGGGGATTTTCGACACCTTCCGGCGGGTGACGGAGACCGGGATCGCCGAGCAGAACGAACGGCATTATGTCCATGAGCAGTTCGATGGCTGGTTCTATCAGACGGTGGTCAAGCTGGGTGACGGCGTGGCGACAACCACGCGCGACATTACCGAGTGGAAGACGTCGCAGGCCGAACTCATGCGGCTTCGCGAGGAGATGGTGCGGATCAAGCTGGCCGATAGCGAGAGCCAGTTGGCGGCGATCTTCGCCACCGCACCGGTGGGTCTGTCCGTCATCGCGCCCGATGGCCGGTTCCTGCGGGTCAATGACGAGCTTTGCCGGATCGTCGGGCGGCCGCGCGACGCGGTGCTGGCATTGGGCGTCGCCGACCTGACCCATCCCGATGACGTCGGCCCCAGCCTGGACGCGATGGAGCGGGCCGCCGCGACGGGAACGCCCGGCGCGCTCGACAAGCGCTATCGCCGCCCCGACGGGACGCTGGTCTGGGCCAGCAGCACCATTTCGTTGCTGCCTTACGGGCAGGATCGGGCCAGCCGCTTTCTGGTCGTCACTTCCGACCTGACCGAACGGCGCAAGGCCGATGCATTGCAGCGCGTGCTGATCGCCGAGTTGCAGCATCGCACCAGCAATCTGATGGGCGTGGTCCGATCGATCGCGAATGACAGCGTGCGGGCGAACGACGATCTCGCGGGTTTCCACACCCAGTTCAACGACCGGCTGGAGGCGTTGTCGCGGGTGCAGGGCCTGTTGTCGCGGCTGAGCGAGCATGACCGGGTGTCGTTCGACGACCTGATCCGCGGCGAGGTGGACGCGATGGGGGGACGCGCCGACCGCGTCACGCTGGACGGGCCCGCCGGCGTCCGCCTCCGCTCCTCGACCATCCACACGCTCGCCATCGCGCTGCACGAACTGGCGACCAATGCGGTCAAATATGGCGCGCTGGGGCAGTCGGGTGGCCGCCTGTCGATCCGGTGGACGCTGGAGGCGGACGGCGAAGGGGGAAAGCCGTGGCTGCATATCGACTGGCAGGAAAGCGGCGTCGATATGCGCGCGACCGACCCGGCGCGGCATCGCGGCGGGCAGGGGCGCGAGCTGATCGAGCAGGCGCTGCCCTATCAACTGG
Source organism: Sphingomonas sp. Marseille-Q8236 (assembly GCF_965112005.1). NCBI lineage: Bacteria > Pseudomonadati > Pseudomonadota > Alphaproteobacteria > Sphingomonadales > Sphingomonadaceae > Sphingomonas > Sphingomonas sp. Marseille-Q8236. Next base: position 523,223 of record NZ_CBCOPO010000001.1, on the reverse strand, counting down.
GTGCCCGCACCACCTATGTGCTGGGGCCGGAGGGCGTGCACTGCACCATCGCCATGCCGGTTTCGAACAGCATGGCCATGGGCACGGATGGCGCGGCGTAGGAACGGCCGCCCGCCTCCGGTCCGTCTCGTCACTCGTCCAGCATCGCCCGGATGCGCGCCGCCAGATCGGCGAAGTCGAACGGCTTGGTAATCAGCGCCACGCCGGCGTCCAGTCGTCCGCCATGGACGATCACGTCACGGGCATAGCCAGTGGTGAACAGCACCTTCAACTGCGGGTGAAGCGACCGCGCGGCGGAGGCCAGGTCCGCTCCGGTCATGCCCCCCGGCAGCACCACGTCCGAGAACAGCAACGCGATCCGGCACGCCTCCGGCGCGTCGAGCAGCACGAGCGCGGAGGCGCCGTCATCAGCCTCCAGCACGTCATAGCCGAGTTCGCGCAAGGCCTCGGTCGAATAGGCGCGGACATCGGCATCGTCCTCGACCACCAGGATCGTCTCCGAGCCCCGCGTCGGGCGGGTGGCGGCAGGGGCCTCGACGATCCGAGCCGCCTCGCCATGGTGGCGGGGCAGGAAAAGCGTGACGCAGGTGCCCCGACCGGGATGCGAATCGATATGCACCTGCCCGCCCGATTGCTTGGCGAAACCATAGACCATCGACAGGCCCAGGCCGGTACCCTTGCCGACCTCCTTGGTGGTGAAGAAGGGCTCGAACACCCGGCCCAGCGTCGCGCGGTCCATGCCGATGCCGGTGTCGCTGACGTCGATCGCGACATAGTCGCCGGGATCGGTCGGATAGGGGACGGGCCCCGCCGCCATCGTCGCCAGCCCGTCCAGCGTCGCATTGCGCATCCTGATCGACAGGGTGCCGCCATGCGGCATGGCGTCGCGCGCATTGACCGCCAGGTTCAGGATCGCGCTTTCGAGCTGGTTGGGGTCGGCCTCAACCGTCCACAGGTCCGGCGTGGCCTCGACCGCCAGAGATACTTGCTCGCCCAGCGTCCGGGTCAGCAGATCGGACAGCCCGTCGACCAGTCGCACCGTATCGACCGATTGCGGGGCGAGCGGTTGCCGCCGCGAAAAGGCGAGCAGCCGCTGGGTCAGCGTCGCGGCGCGCTTGGCCCCCGTCATCGCATTGATCGCGGCCCGCTTGGCGCGGGGATGCTCGTCGATCGGCAGGAAACGATCGAGCATCTCCAGATTGCCGACCACAACCTGAAGCAGATTGTTGAAGTCGTGCGCGATGCCACCCGTCAACTGGCCGACCGCTTCCATCTTCTGGCTCTGGCGGAGCTGCGCCTCCATGTCGGCCAGCCTTTCCTGCTGCGCCAGTCGTTCCGACACGTCGGTCGCGAACTGATAGGCGCCCAGCGGGGTGCCGTCCGTCGAGACCAGCGGGCTGAAGCGCAGTTCGTAATGCCGCCGCGTGCCGTCCAGATCGTCCAGCGCCTGGATGACAGAGAAATCCTCGCCCGCCAGCACGCGCGTCCAATAGCCGCGCATGATCGCCAATATGTCGGGTCGACGCGCCATCGCGTCGCTCTTGTTCTGGCCGATCTGGGGGCGGATGCCGAAGACACGCTCGAAATCGTCGGCGGCGGCGCGATTGATCGCCAGATAATGATGGTCGAAGCCCAGGACCTGAACCATCGTGCCGGTCGAATCAATGATGTCGGCGAACAGCTTGCGCTCGGACAGCGCCTCGGCCACACGCCGCTCCAGCTCCGCATTGACGTCGCGCAACGTCTCTTCGGCGCGGCGGCGCTCGTCGATGTCGAACACCGAACCGACCATGCCCAGATAGGTGCCGTCCTCGTCGATGCGCGGGATCGCGGTCACCATCGACCAGCGATAGCCGCCGTCATGGTGCAGCATGCGGAATTCGAGGTTGAACGCTTCGCGCCTTTCGCTCGCGTCGCGGAATGCGGCCTCGAGCGTGGCGCGGTGGTCGGGGAAGATCGCCTTCAGCCATTGGAAGTCGAGCCCCTGCTCGATCGGCAGGCCGGTCTGCACGGTCCAGGCGCGGTTGACATAGACGCAGTGGCCGTCCGCCCGCGTGACCCACATGATGATCGGCGCATGGTCGGCGACGTTGCGGAACCGGGCCTCGCTTTCGCGTGCGGCGGCGATGGCGGCCTCACGCTCCTGCCGGTCGCGCATCCGGGCGCTGCTGTCGATCACCGTCGCCATGATACCCGCGGGCCGCCCGCTCTCGTCCGCGACCGGCGTATAGTCCAGGTCGAGCCAATGCTGCTCGGGCACGCCTCGGTGTGCCAGCAACATCGCCTGGTCGCGATAGGCCAGCGGTTCCCCGCCCAGCACGGTCGCGATCACCTGCGCATTGAAGACCGCGGCTTCCGGCCAGCTGTCGACCAGTTTCTGCCCCAGGATCGCGGGGTGCCGGTCCCCGGAAAAGGCGGCATAGGCGGCATTGTAGATCAGAATGCCCTGGGGCCCCCAGATCGTCGCGGTCGGAATCGAGGACGCCAGCGCGATGCCGATCGCGGTCAGGCGGCTTTGCGGCCAGCCGGCGATGGGGCCCAGCGGCGTCTCGTTCCAGTCGAAGCCCGCGATCAGCCGTCCCATTTCGCCGCTGCGCGCCAAGATGGCGGCAAACCCGGCGGGAATGTCGGCTGGATCATGGGCAGTCGCGATCATGCTCGGTCCGTCCCCCCTCGAAACCTGGCCCAAGTGACGCTGTAGCGTTGCTTTGACCTGAGGAACAGGGGAAGCTGCCCGCATCTTGCTCGGAATGAAGTAATTTTTTGTAAAACCTCGCCTGCTCTTTGTCGGCGGCGTCGTTACGTTTTTAACCTTTGACGTATTGCGTACCCGATCCGGCGAGCCGCTGCGGCGCACACTTTGTCACGGACCCGATAGGCATTTGCCATGTTGGACTGCTAAAGATTGCTGCAAATAGGAGAGAGACAGGCATGAGCGCACAACTTCACCCTGTACCCGATTGGGCCGCCAGCGCGTCGATGGACGCCGATGGCTATGCCCGCGCCTATGACGCGGCGCGGACCGATCCGGACGGCTATTGGCGCGAACAGGCAGGGCGGCTGGACTGGATCACGCCCTTCACCACCGTGAAGGACACCAGCTTCGCCGAGGCGGATTTCCGTATCAACTGGTTCGCCGACGGGCAGTTGAACGTCGCGGCCAATTGCATCGACCGCCATCTGGAGACCCGCGCCGATCAGGTCGCGATCCTGTGGGAAGGCGATGCCCCCGGCACCGAGCGGCGGATCACCTATCGCGAGTTGCATGAACAGGTCTCGCGCCTCGCCAATGCGCTGAAGGGGCTGGGCGTCGCCAGGGGCGACCGGGTCACCATCTATCTGCCGATGATCCCCGAAGCCGCCTTCGCGATGCTGGCCTGCGCCCGGATCGGCGCGATCCATTCGATCGTATTCGGAGGCTTTTCCCCCGAAAGCCTCGCCAATCGCATCGTCGATTGCGACTCGCGCATCGTCATCACCGCGGATGGCGGCTGTCGCGGGGGCAAGGCGGTGCCGCTCAAGGCCAATGTCGATGCCGCGCTGGAGCATGACGGGGTGGTGGTCGATCATGTCGTGGTGGTCCGCCACAGCGGCGTCGATGTGACGATGAAGCCGGGCCGCGACGTCTGGTATGGCGATCTGGTCGAAGCCGCCGCCACGGACTGTCCGCCGGAGCCGATGGGGGCGGAGGACCCGCTGTTCATCCTCTATACCAGCGGCTCGACCGGCAAGCCCAAGGGCGTGTTGCACACCAGCGGCGGCTATCTGCTCTGGGCGTCCTACACCCACCAACATGTCTTCGACTACCGCGAGGGCGAGGTCTTCTGGTGTGCCGCCGATGTCGGCTGGGTCACCGGGCACAGCTATGTCGTCTATGGCGCGCTCGCCAATGGTGCGAAGACGCTGATGTATGAGGGCGTGCCCAATTACCCCGATTTCAGCCGCTTCTGGCAGATCGTCGACAAATATCAGGTCGCGACCTTCTATGCCGCGCCGACCGCGCTTCGTGCCTTGATGCGCGAGGGCAACGAATGGGTGAAGAAGACCGATCGTTCGTCCTTGCGCGTGCTGGGGTCGGTGGGCGAGCCGATCAATCCCGAAGCCTGGGAATGGTATTATCATGTCGTCGGCGACGGGCGCTGCCCGATCGTCGACACCTGGTGGCAGACCGAGACCGGTGGTCACATGATCGCCCCGATCCCCGGCGCCGTCCCGCTGAAGGCCGGTTCGGCAACCAAGCCGCTGCCCGGCATATTGCCGCAGATCGTCGATGCCGAGGGCAAGGTGCTGGACGGCGCGGTGGAGGGCAATCTGGTCATCGCCGATAGCTGGCCGGGACAGATGCGCACCGTCTGGGGCGATCACGACCGTTTCTTCCAGACCTATTTCACCACCTATCCGGGCAAATATTTCACCGGCGATGGGTGCCGGCGCGACGAGGACGGCTATTACTGGATCACCGGCCGCGTCGATGACGTCATCAATGTCTCGGGCCACCGCATGGGCACCGCCGAGGTCGAGTCCGCGCTGGTCGCCCATGTGAAGGTCGCGGAGGCGGCGGTGGTCGGCATGCCGCACGACGTGAAGGGGCAGGGCATCTATGCCTTCGTCACGCTGAATGCCGGTGTCGAGGAAGACGAGGCGCTACGTGCCGAGTTGGTCCAGTGGGTCCGTCGCGAGATCGGACCGATCGCCACCCCCGACGCTCTGCAATTCGCGCCCGCTCTCCCGAAAACCCGCTCGGGCAAGATCATGCGTCGCATCCTGCGCAAGATCGCCGAGAATCAGGTCGATGCGCTGGGCGACACCTCGACGCTGGCCGACCCGGCGGTGGTGGATCATCTGGTCGCCAACCGGGTCGAGCCGGGGAAGAAGGCGGCGTGATGCCGGATGGGGCCGCTTCGCGGTAAGCGGCCCCGTTTCGCCCATGGGCCTTCTGGCCACACCCAACGCTCAAACCAAACCGATCAAGGCGCCTTCCGAAGCGGCGGCAATGCCGCACAAATGTCCACACCCCCGGCCGGCACGGTGAAGAAGTCGTTCTTCCGATTCTCCCGTCCCTTGATCCAGGCGGCGAAGCGAGGAGACGCCGTCTCGCGATACTGATAATGCGGCCGCTCGGCGGCGGGCAATTCGCTCGCCAGCCGCGCCGACACGATCGGCAGACGCTGCCCCTCTTCCTTGTAGAAACCCAGATCCCCCGTGCCGCGCGGCAGAGTGGACAGCGCCTCCATCCCATCGATCACCCGCCCCGCGACCGCGATATTGCGGTCGAGCCCGCGCGGCGAATGGCCGATGATCGTGTAAAGCTCCGCCCCCGTCCCGGTGCTGGGCGCCAGATCGCGCGCGACGCCGACCATGCCATAGCAATGCGGTATCCATTCGGACGAAGCATCCCCCGCCAACGGCCAGCCATCCCGGCTATAGCCCGCCCAGGCGGCATAGGGATCGGGCTTGCTCAACCGCGCCACCGCGCTGTTGCCGGCGCGGACATATTCCGCCGGCGGATTGGCGACGATACCGGGCGGCACCGGCTTCTTCTCGGTCGCATCGCCCCATTGCGCGACATAGTTCTCCTGCACGCGATAGACGCTGGTCCCCGCATCCCACCAATGCGCCCGCGCCAATGCGCGGATATTGGCGACATGCACCGGCGCCTGGGCGGCGGCGAGCCGTACCGTCACCATCTTGCCGTTCGACAGGGTGAAGATCAGCACCTCGTCATCGGGAACCGCGATCCAGTCGCCGGGCAGGGGATCGCCCGGTGGCGCGGCGGCCGGGGCGGGAGCGGGCGAGGCCTGCGCAAACAGCGCGGCGAGCAGAAGCGCGATCGTCATGGCGGAACAGACTGCCTCACCCGCTTCCCCCACGCAATCGCTTGCGCGCCGGGCAGAAGCGCATTAGGGGCCCGTGCTCCAGGCATGATTTCAGCGGAGCGGTGGCCGAGTGGTCGAAGGCGCTCGCCTGGAAAGTGAGTATACGGCAAAACCGTATCGAGGGTTCGAATCCCTCCCGCTCCGCCAAATTTTGCTCAAGTCATTAGCTTTTCGATATTTCAGCGTTTTCGAACCCTGGGTCCCACATCTCCCGGCGACACGCATTTCGCGCGGGTCCGGTTGTCGGCGACCGACTTTCGACCGGCGCATGGTCGGTCAATTTCCTAGCCGATCGTCCCGCTGCCACGCCATCGTCAGGAAACGCGCCGGTCATTGACCTGAATCATTGACGCAGAAAAATTCGGCATGTCATCTGCAGCGATGCGGGGACCTTCTTGATATGCCGACGGCGCATTGTGTCTCTACGATCGACGGCTTCATCCTAGAGGCGGACAGGGGCTTTCTGGACCTTGTCGGGCGCCGCGAGGACGAGATATTGGGTATGTCCTACAAGGACATAACTCACCCTGACGATCTCGATCGCAGTGGCGCGATGCTCGCGTCGTTGATCAAGCGGGCGGCCCCGGTGCGGTTGCAGAAGCGCTATATCCGGCCCGATGGCTCGTTGATTGCAGCCAATCTCTACGTCTCGCGCTTCGACAATCCCGATCGGCTGGTCAGCACCTTGTTCTGGAACGAGGTCGGGCGTGAATTACCCCCGGCGCGCTTATGGGAAATGGCGCTGCGCGTGCGTCGGCTGCGCGAAGTGCGACGGGAGGAATTCGGCGTCGATGTCGCGATCAGCCCGCTCGGCGATATTCTGAACTGCATCTATCTGGCGGAGGCGGAAGGGCGCATCGTGGGCAGCCCCGAGATTTCCGCCGAAAGCAAATTGCCGCCCCATATCGTCACGCGGTGGGTGAACCACCTGACCGATCAGGGTGTGCTCGAACCCGGCTCGAAGATGGGCCGGAACGTGCAATTCACCCATCTCGGCATATCGAAGATGGAGCGGATGCTCGCCTCAGCGTATGATGTGCCCGTTTCCGACTGACGCGGCCTCGACCATCTGGATGACCCCGTCGAGATGCGCGGCAGCGACCGACAGGCCTTGCTCATCCAAGAGCGCCAGAGCCTCTTGAAGCAGCGCCTCGATCTGCGCCAGCCGCGCTTGGTCAGGAACGGTCCGCATTGGCTGGCTCCATCATCAATGGGTTTCCTTTGAAAGTTTAGCCGATGGAATCGCGGCGTAAATGGGAAATTTGGCAAGCCGCCAACCATCCGCCGCGAAACGCTCCGGACCGGGCGCCATGCTTTGCGAGCCGCGCCGCCCGGGGGTGATCGATAAATCCGAACGGCGCGACCTGGCATCACGACGGCCTTGCAGCAGGCTTCGTTCCATTCGGTATCGGTTGCGGAGCAATAGGAGAATGCAGGGCCTGCCAGTTGGGAGAAGAAGCAGGCCCTGCGGTCGAACGCCGTTAGGGAGTTGCGCCCGACTCGGCCCCAATAGGGTCCTTTTGAACATCTGTCATTAACAGAAGGCAAGGCCAGCATGAAACAGGGGACGGCGAGCCGCCCGATCATCCCCGGTGAAATGCCGAACGATGATCGGGTCCCCGATAATGGCCGTTGGCCGCCTGCTCATGATGCATCTGTCGCCTGAGACATGACGAAAATTCGTTCTTTCTTCATGGCGTTAAATGGGTCACCGTCATCGACGAACAGTGAATCTTATACAGGCGATTGAGGGGGCGGGATGTCGACCGATCTGACGCGGCGGGGCGTGCTGGGGGCAGGGGCGTTTGCGGCTGCCGCGGGTGGGCTCGGCAACCTGCCGTTGCTCGCGCAGCCGGTGGCCGCCGACGACTCGCATCGCCTGTGGTTCGATGCCCCCGCGACTCGCTGGGTGGAGGGTCTTCCGGTCGGTAACGGACGGCTGGGCGCGATGGTCCGCGGCGGGACGGATCGCGAGATCGTGTCGCTGAACGAGGACAGCTTGTGGTCGGGCTATCCGACCCCCGACACCAGTTCCGAGGGCCAGGCCGCGCTGCCGGGCGTTCGCCAGGCCACGCTGGCGGGCGATTATCACGCCGCCGACGAACGGGCGAAGCGGCTGCAGGGCCCCTATTCCAACAGCTATGCGCCGCTCGGCGATCTGGTGATCGCGCTGCCGGGGGGCGGGGCGGTGAACGAGTATCGGCGCGAGCTTGACCTCGACCAGGCGGTGATCGGTGTCGCCTATACCGCCGGCCGGACGCGCCACAGGCGCGAGGTGTTCGTATCGCATCCCGCGCAACTGGTCGTCGTGCGGCTGACGGCGGAGGGTGGGACGATCGATGCGGACCTGTCGCTCTCCACCCTGTTGCGCGGATCAGCGCGGGCCGAGGGCCATCGGTTGATCCTGCATGGCAAGGCCCCGGCCTATGCCGCGCCCAATTACCAGCAAGTGGCCGATCCGATCCGGTATGACGATGCGGCCGGACGCGGCATGATGTTCGCGGCGGTGGCCGAAATCGCGACGGAGGGCGGGCGTGCCAGCCCATCGGGCGAGACCATCGCGGTGCGCGGCGCGCGCAGCGTCGAGATCCGCATCGCCGCCGCCACCGGCTTTCGCCGTTTCGACCAGCCACCCGACCTGCCGATCGCGACCATCGAGGCGAAGGCGGTCGCCGCCCTGGCGGCAGCGCGGGGCAAGAGCTATGCCGCCCTTCGCGCGGCGCATGTCGCAGACCATAGCGCGCTTTATCGCCGTGCCGAGCTTCGGCTGGCGGGAGAGGCGCAGGGCACCACCGCACAGCGCCGCGCAGCGAATGAGCGGGTCAGCGATCCGGGACTGGCCGCGCTGCTGTTCCATTTCGGCCGATACCTGTTGATCGCCAGCTCGCGCCCCGGCACCCAGCCCGCCAACCTTCAGGGCATCTGGAACGCCGAGGTGCGGCCGCCCTGGAGCAGCAATCACACCACCAACATCAATACCGAGATGAACTATTGGCCCGCCGAGGTCGCCAATCTCGCCGATTGCCATGGCGCGCTGTTCGACTGGATCGAGCATGTCGCGGTGCGCGGTCGCCGCGTCGCGCAAAGCTATTACGGCATGCCCGGCTGGTGCCTGCACCATAACAGCGACATCTGGGCGATGGCGAACCCGGTCGGCGAGGGCGATGCGACGCCGGTCTGGGCCAATTGGCCGATGGGTGGACCATGGCTGATGCAGCATCTGTGGCAGCATTATCGTTTCGGTGGCGACCTGACCTTTTTGCGGGAACGGGCTTGGCCGCTGATGCGCGGCGCTGCCGAGTTCTGCGCCGCCTGGCTGGTCGCCGATCCGGCGAGCGGTCGGTTGACCACCGCGCCGTCCATCTCGCCCGAGAATGAGTTTCTGGCCCCCGACGGCAAGAAGGCGTCGATCAGCGCGGGTTGCACCATGGATCTGGCGCTGACCCGCGAGCTGTTCGCCAATTGCATCGCGACCGCCGATTTGTTGAACACCGACGCGGCCTTCGCGGCCCGACTGCGCGGGCTGGTCGGGCGGCTGGAGTCCTATCGGATCGGCAGCCAGGGGCAATTGCTCGAATGGTCGCGCGAATTCGCCGAGGCCGAGCCTGGCCATCGCCATATCTCGCACCTCTATCCGCTTTATCCCGGCGATGAGTTCACGCCCCGCCACACGCCGCAATGGGCTAGGGCGGTGGCGACCTCGATGCAGCGTCGCGAGGACAATGGCGGGGCGCAGACGGGCTGGAGCCGCGCTTGGGCGACCTGTATCTGGGCGCGGATGGGGGATGCGGGCCGCTCCGGCCGGTCGATCGACGCCTTTTTCAAGGGAAGTACGCTCGACAATCTGTTCGACACCCACCCGTCGAACAAGGGGCCGATCTTCCAGATCGACGGCAATTTCGGCATCACCGCCGCCATCGCCGAGATGCTGTTGCAAAGCCATGACGGCGCGATCGCGCTGTTGCCCGCACTGCCCCCGGCCTGGCGGGACGGAAGCGTCCGTGGCTTGCGCGCGCGGGGCGGGGTGACCGTCGATCAGCGCTGGGCGGCGGGGATGCTGGAGCAGGCGGAACTGCTGTCCACGCACGGCGGAGAGTTTCGGGTACGCCTGCCCGCCGGTCGTCGCCTGCGTGCCGCGACCCGGGGCGGGGTGGCCGTCGCCACGCGTAGCGAGGCGGACGGCCTGCGCTTCACGGCACGGGCGGGGGATCGGATCACGCTGAGCATCGGCGCCGCCTGAGCGTCACGTCACTCCGCCGCTATTGCCCCGATGCCAGAAAGCGATCCGCAGTGCGCAACGACAGGGCCATGATGGTCAGCGCAGGGTTGGCGGCCAGCGCGCTGGGGAAGATCGAATTGTCGCAGATCAGCAGGTTGGGAATGTCGAAGCTGCGCCCATCGGCATCGACGACCGCTTCGTCGCCCTTTTCGCCCATGCGGCATGTGCCGATGGTGTGCGCCGAACGATCGACCGCGAAAATGTCCTGCGCTCCCGCCGCCGCCCAGATCGCGGTCATCGTCCGGCGGGAATGCGCATCGATCGCCCGTTCATTGTCATGATAGCTGAAGTCGATCCGCGCCTTGCGATGACCGAAGCCATCCCGCTCGTCCGACAGGGTCAGGCGATTGTCGTCATGGGGGAGGCATTCGCCGTTGATGCCGATCCCGGCCATGCGGTTATAGCCGTAGAGCAGATGCTGTAGCCGCTCCCCCCACAGCCCCGCCCCGCGCGCCAGCCCTGTCGCGAGGTTGACCGGCAACACGCCCAGGCTCTGGATCAGATACCCACCGGCACATCCCGCTTCGGCGGGACGCATCATGTCCTCGGTAATCAACGAAGACGGATAGCCCCGGTTCATCCGCATATCGTCGTCGAACCGACCCCAGACCTGGGTGGCGACATGCGCCATGAAGTTGCGCCCGACCTGCCCACTGGAATTGGCGAGATCGAGATTGAGCAGCAGACGCGGCGTTTCCACGCCGCCCGCACACAGGAATACAGCGCGGCATCGCTGGCGGCGTTCCTCGCCCGCTTGGTGATAGACCACGGCATCGATCCGCCCGGCATGATCGCGATCGAGGGAGAGGACACGGCATTCGGACCGGACCTCCGCCCCATGCGCCACGGCGTAGGGGAGATAACTGGTATCCATGCTGGTCTTGGACGCGTTGCGACATCCCTGGTGACAGGTTCCGCAGTTTACGCACGCCTGACGCTGCCCCCAATAGGGCTGGTCGCGGTCGCGGGAAACCAGTGCGGCGGGCGCGTCGGTCGCGGTGATGCCCAGCGCCGCGCAGCCCCGCGCCATCGCATCGGCCGATGCGTTGCGTGCCACGGGGGGATAGGCATAGCGGCGCGTGTCGTCCCAGGGATAATGAGCGGGCCCGGAGACGCCGGTGAAATCCTCGACCTCCTCGATATAGGCGGTCAGCTCGGCATGGGGGATGGGCCAGTCCGCGCCCTGCCCGGTCAACGTCTTCAGCATCAGGTCGCGCGGGTCGGGCCGTGGACAGAAAGCGCCCCAATGCAGAGTCGATCCGCCGACGCCCATGCCCGAATTGTTCGATCCGAAGGCGGTGGGGTCCGCACCACCGCTCAGCCGTTCCTCCATCCAATAAATGTCGGCGGCCACTTCGTCGGCGACATGGTCGTTGGGACGAAAGGCGCGCCCGGCCTCCAGCGCCACGACCGACAGTCCCGCCTTCGCCAGCCGCGCCAGCAGCGGTGCCCCGCCCGCGCCGGTGCCGATGACCACGGCGTCGACCGCATCCCGACCGTCATAGGGAGGGCGGCTCATGCGCCGGTCCCCATCCCGATCTCCGTTCCGCTCTCTGCCCCGTGCTGCCACGCCTCGCGATCATTGGCGGCGGTGCGCGCATATCCCTGTTTGCGCGGGCCATCGCCACCGACCGCGAAGCCGTCATAGCCGATCGCGGCCATGGCGGATGGCGATGCGATCCACTGGCGGACGATCTCGGCACGGACATCGGTGAACCACAGCGCCATCTGCTCGGGGGACGGACAGGCGTCTTCACCGGCGATACCCGCCCCGCCCGCCGCCATTTGCGTCAGCCAGTCGGCCTGCACCGACCGTTCCAGCAAGGCGAAGCCGCCCGTCAGAGCGTCCAGCGTCGCCAATCCGCGCGTCCAGGCGATCGGATCGGGGGGAAGATCGGCAAAACGCCAGCCATCGCCGGGCCCTGCGACGACGGCAGCTTCGACATGGCGCGCCAGATCATGATCGGCGCCCCGGTCGGGCAGGATATGCGCGATCAGCGTGGCGACGAGCGCGCATTGATGGTCCGACCAGCCGGTTTCCGGCCGCTTCGCGGGACGTGTCCGCTCCAGCATCGCCGCGCGGGTTCGGCGGCTGACCCGGTTGGAATCGAGGGCGTGCACGAACCCGGCGGGCAGGATCGCGGCCGCGACCGAGGCGGCATGCTCGGCGATCAGATCGGCCAGCGCGTCGGGCTGGTCATAGGGGATGAGGTGCGCGGCGCCTTTGACGACGCGGATGTCGGCATGGCGATAATGCGGCAGGTTCAGGCGGCGCTGGGCGTCCTCCCCGAGATCGCCGTCTTCCGACCCGGCGACGATGAGCGCGGGAATGGAAATCCGACCGGCCGTCGCGCGCCAATCCTCGCGGCTGCCGCGCTCCAGCCAGCCCAACCACGCCTCGCGGCTGGAGCGACGCACATCCTCTATCGCCTTGTCGCGCAAAGGTTCGGGCAGCGGCGCGGCCGTGTTGGCGTCGACAAAGGTCTCGGCATCCTCCCGGCGGATCGGGCCATTTTCGACCCAGCCGATCATCTGCGCGCGGCGATCTTCCTCCATCGGTTCGGGCGAAGGTGGGGAGGCCGCGACCAGCACCACGCCGACCACGCCTGCCAGCCCGGCCTCGCCCGCGGCGGCACGCGCCGCGACGAGGGTGGCGATCTTGCCACCCATGCTGTGGCCGACCAACAGGCAGGCGGTCATTCGCCGCTTGCGGATTTCATCGGCCAACCCGTCCGCCATGGCGGTGACATCCGCATAGCCCTGGTCCGCATGCTCACCGAAACCGGGCAGGTCGAGCGCGATGCCGGGCATGGGGGCAAGCCGCTCACGCACCCGATCCCATTCGCGCCCGCTGGCGCCCAGCGCATGAAGAAAAACCAATGTCGGTTGGGTCATATCGTCTCACCCGAGTAAATCCCATGCTGGACGTTACAAAAGCGGGACCGTTCCCCGTCGCGACCGACGATCAAAAATTAATTTGGATTATGAGTGGGATGATTTGGTTCCCGATTTCCCGTCGATAATTTCATGGAACCCTGTCCGCCCGAAAAGCGCTTCGGCACGAACTGCATCCATCATAGGAGTGACGTCATGGCCGATACCGACCAAGCGCAGCCGCAATACAAGATCGAATATCGCGAAATCCAGGCATTCAACACGCTGAAAGACTTGCCGCTCGGCCTGTCGGACAATGCCCGCAAGCAGAGCGTGTCGATCCTCAATCAGGTGCTGGCCGACACGATGATGTTGCGCGACCTGTACAAGAAGCATCACTGGCAGATGTCGGGCGCGACCTTCTATCAACTCCATCTGCTGCTCGACACCCATTATGAGAAGCAGGCCGAACTGGTCGACATGGTGGCGGAGCGTATCCAGTCGCTGGGCGGGATCAGTATCGCGACGCCGCACGACGTGGCCGAGATGACGAAGATCGCACGCCCGCCGCGCGGTCGCGAAGATGTGCCGACCATGCTCGCCCGTTTGCTGGAAGCGCACAAGATCGTGCTGGAAGAGGCGCATGAAGGCGCCAAGGTCGCCGACGAGTCGGGCGATGACGGCACTAACGACCTGTTGGTCAGCGACATCATCCGCTCCAACGAGCCGCAGGTCTGGTTCATCGGCGAGCATCTGGCCGCCACCGCGCTGCAACGCGCGGATTGATCCGGAAGATTTGGCGGGGAAGCCCGATCATTCCTCGCCTGTCTGAAGCGGTTCAGGTACGAATAGGGCGCAGCGCCGGGTCTGGTGGGTTATCCTTGCCCGGTGCTGGCCCTGTGCCAAAGCAAACCATGCTTTCGACGGAGCGGACTTCGTTCCTATCGCCAGGCTCCCGTCTGACCTCCTGATGCGATAAGCAGAGATGGGCGGACGGGAGACGACGGAATGCGGACGATCGGCTTGATCGGGGGAATGAGCTGGGAAAGCTCGGCAGAATATTACCGCATCCTCAACGAGGGCGTTCGCGACCGGCTGGGCCCCACGGCCTCGGCGTCCTGCCTGTTATGGTCTTTCAACTTCGCCGAGATCGAGGCGTTGCAGCATCACGGCGACTGGAACGCGCTGACAGCGCGTATGGTGGACGCCGCACGGCGGCTGGAGGCGGGCGGTGCCGAACTGCTGCTGATCTGTACCAATACCATGCATCGGATGGCGGCCGCGGTGCAGCAGGCGGTGGCGATCCCGCTGCTCCATATCGCCGATCCGACGGCGGAGCGCATCCGCGCGGTGGGCATTCGGACGGTCGGGCTGCTCGGCACCGCCTTCACCATGGAGCATGACTTCTACAAGGGGCGTCTGGCGGAACGCCATGGCTTGAACGTCATCGTGCCCGGTGCGGCGGACCGGGCGGAGGTGCACCGGGTGATCTATGAGGAACTGGTCGCGGGTCAGGTGACCGCCACATCGCGCGAGGCGTATCGCGCGGTCATCGCCCGGCTGGTCGCGGCGGGCGCGGAGGCGGTGATCCTGGGCTGTACCGAGATCATGCTGCTGGTCCGCCCGGAGGACAGCGCCGTGCCGCTGTTCGATACGACCGCACTCCACGCCGCCGCCGCGGTCGAGATCGCCCTGGCCGACTGAAGCACCATCGCTCGGGTGCGGGAAAGCGGCCGTGCTTCGGCTGGTTTTTGCTAGCGGTCCCGGTGTAGGGATGGGCGCATGGCAGACCCCCGATCGGACAATGTCGGCGCCCGGAAATGGACGCCCGCCCGTTACCGCGCGCTGTTGCGGGCGCAGGGGCCGAAGTCGGTTCGGTTCCGCACACGGCTGGCCATCCTGATCGGCGCGGTCGCGGTGGGCCTGGCCGCCAGCGCCTTCGCCCAGGCCGCCGATCTGGCTGGGGAGATTTTCGGCCATTTCGCCGCACGTTGGCATTGGGCGCCGCTGGTCGTGACGCCGCTCCTGTTCGCGGCCCTGGTCTGGATCACGCGGCGTTTCGTGCCGCTGGCGCGTGGATCGGGCATTCCGCAGGTGATGGCGGCGCAGGCCGATCCCGACCATGCGACCCGGGGGCTGGTGTCGATGCGGACGGTCATCGGCAAGGCGGGGCTGACCTTGGCGGCGGTTCTGGGCGGCGCGTCGGTCGGGCGCGAAGGGCCGACGGTTCAGATCGCCGCCGCGATCATGGGCCTGACCCATCGTATCCTGGGCGTGCCGCTTCGCGGGGCGGTGTTGATCGCGGGCGGCGCGGCGGGCGTGGCGGCGGCGTTCAATACCCCGCTGGCAGGCCTGCTGTTCGCGATCGAGGAACTGGCCTCCGCCTATGAGCAAAAGGTGACCTTGCTGGTGATCGCCGCCATCGCCATCGCCGGGATGATCGCGCAGTCGGTGCAGGGCGATTACGTCTATTTCGGGCTGATCGGTGCGCATATGCCGATCGTCACCGCGCTGGTGGCCGCCCCGCTGGCGGGCATCGTCGGCGGACTGGCCGGCGGCGGCTTCGCCCGATTGATGCTGATGATGGCGACGGGCACCAACCGCGTCACTATGTGGAGCAAGCAGCGGCCGATCCTGTTCGCCGCGCTGTGCGGGGCTATCGTCGCGGGCTTGGGCGTGGGCACCGGGCTGACCTGGGGCACCGGCTATGGCGCGGCGCGAGCGATGATCGTCGGGGTCGATGCGCCCTTGTGGTTCGGCCCGGCCAAGTTCCTCGCCACGCTGGCCACGGCGGTGGCGGGCCTGCCGGGCGGTATCTTCGCGCCGTCGCTGGCGGTCGGGGCGGGCGTGGGCAATCTGCTGCGCTCCGTCTTTCCCGACTCCCCCGCCTCGGCCATCGTGATCCTGGGCATGGTGGGCTATTTCGCGGGTGTGGTCCGCGCGCCGCTGACCGCCGTCATCATCCTGTCGGAAACGACCGCCAGCCGTGGCCTGATGCTCCCCATGTTCGCCACCGCCTTCATCGCCGATGGGGTCAGCCAGTTGGTGTGCCGCGAGAAGCTGTACCACGGCCTGTCCCGCACCTTTGCGATACGGCCGGCGGAGCAGGCGAGGGATGCCCAGAAAGACCAACATGCCGGGTAGGTTCGACGCCATTTCGTCTTGCTGAATGCCGGCCGATAATCCAGCCCGTCCTTCCGCATCGATCGCCGGTTTGCCTTGTTCCTGACGTCGGACCTAAGTCGATTGCGATCGGGCCAGCGCGATCCCGGCCAGATTCTGCGTCCGCTTGACGTGGCGCAGGCGGAACCGACCCGGCGGGCGGGGCAGGGCGGACCAGCGATCCCGAAAGGGGCGGCAGAGTGGCGGCACGCGCACCGTGCCATTCGCCTGTGCGATGACGGCCAGCGCATCACCGAGCAGGATTGCATCGGCGATGCCCCGCTCATGCGCCAGGCGGGTGGCGGCGATCAGCGCCAGCCATTCGGCCTCCATCGCCGACCCCGGCCCCGGCGCTCGCTCGACATAGGCCTGTCCGCCCAGCACCACCGCCCATTCCATGCCGGAGGGGCGGTGGCCGCCGTCGAAGAAGATCTTCACGCCCCGGCCGCGATGCTGCGCGCGACCGCCTCCGCCGTCTTGATGCCGTCGACCGCTGCCGACAGGATGCCCCCCGCATAGCCCGCGCCCTCGCCCGCCGGAAACAGGCCCGGAGTGTTCAGGCTTTGTCCGTCCTCGCCACGCGTGAAGCGGACCGGCGAGGAGGTGCGGGTTTCGACGCCGGTCATCACCACATCGGGATGATCATATCCCGCGATCTGGCGACCAAAGGCCGGGATCGCCTCGCGCATCGCCTCGACCACGAAATCGGGCAGGCATTCGGACAGGTCGGTCGGCGTCACGCCGGGGCGATAGGATGGGGTGACCGACCCCAGGCTGGTCGAGGGACGCCCCGCCAGGAAGTCGCCGACCCGCTGTGCCGGGGCCTTGTAGTTCGATCCGCCTGCGACGAACGCCCGTTCCTCCCAATGGCGTTGTAGCGTGAGGCCCGCCAGCGGATCGCCCGGATAGTCGCGTTCGGGATCGATCGCGACGACGAAGCCCGAATTGGCGTTGCGCTCGTTGCGCGAATATTGGCTCATGCCGTTGGTCGCCACGCGCCCCTCTTCGCTGGTCGCGGCGACCACCGTGCCGCCCGGACACATGCAGAAGCTGTAGACGGTGCGCCCGTTCCGGCAATGGTGCGAGATGTGATATTCCGCCGCGCCCAGGATCGGATGTCCCGCCTGATGTCCGAAGCGCGCCCGGTCGATCCAGCCTTGCGGATGCTCGATACGGACGCCGATCGAGAAGGGCTTTGCCTCGACATGCACGCCCGCCGCCTGCAGCATCGCAAAGCTGTCGCGCGCGCTATGCCCGATGGCGAGGACGACATGATCGGCCTCCAGATAGCCGCCGCCGTTCAGGTGAAGCCCACGCACCCGCCGCGTGCCCGATCCGTCGGTCTCGACGTCCAGCCCGTCGACGCGGGTGGAGAATCGGTATTCGCCGCCCAATTCCTCGATCGTCGCGCGGATGCTCTCCACCATCGTGACCAGGCGGAAGGTGCCGATATGCGGGTGCGCCTCGGTCAGGATTTCGGGCGGTGCGCCCGCCTTGACGAACTCGGTCAGCACCTTGCGGTTCAGATGGCGTGGGTCCTTGATCCGGCTATAGAGCTTGCCGTCCGAAAAGGTGCCTGCGCCCCCTTCGCCATATTGCACGTTGGATTCGGGGTTGAGGACGCTGCGCCGCCACAGGCCCCAGGTGTCCTGGGTCCGCTCGCGCACCACCTTGCCGCGCTCCAGGATGATCGGGCGATAGCCTGCCTGCGCCAGGATGAGCGCGGCGAACAGGCCGCAGGGGCCGGCCCCGATCACCACGGGCCGCCGCGCACCCGCCGGCGGGGCGGAGGGCAGGTGATAGCGCGTGTCCGGCGTCCGCTGCACATCGCGGTCGCGGCGGAACCGCTCCAGCACGGCGGCCTCGTTCTTCAGGTTGATGTCGACCGAATAGACGAGTTGGATATTGTTCTTGTCGCGCGCGTCATGGCCGCGCCGGGCGACGGTGAAGCGGATCAGGTCGCGCGGCGTCACGCGCAACCGGCGACAGATGGCGGCGGGCAGGGCCTCGTCCGCATGGTGGAGAGGCAGTTTCAGTTCGCTGAGGCGGATCATGCCCCGCGCCATACAGATTTGTCGCGTGTCCCGCCATTGTGGGCCGCCATTGCGACAAGGAAACGGCGCGGGCCCCGTCAGGCGCCGAGCGTCAGCAGTTTCTGGACGATGCCGTCGCCCTCGCGATAGGTGCGAAAGCCCATCGCCTCATAATAGCGCAGGCCCATCGCATTGTCGGCACCGATATAGGCGTCGATCTTGGGCAGGCCCGCCGCGACCGCCGCCTGTCTGGTCGCGGTGAACAGCGCGGTGCCCACGCCCCTGCGATGCGCGTGTGGACTGATGTGCGTGCCGATGATCCCCCAACCCTCGGGAACGTCGTAGCGGTTGCCCGGGACGGCGCGGACCAGCGACTGAAAGCCCAAGATCGCGCCATCCGCATCCAGCGCGACGCTGCACCGCACGCTGTCCCGGTTGGCGATATAATGGGACAGGACGAAGGCCGGGTCGTGCGGACGCATGCGGCCGGTCAGCGCGATGATGTCGAGCAGGACCCGGCTCATCGCCGGAGCGTCCGTTTCGATGGCGGGGCGGATCAGCATGGCGGGGCGTCTTCGGTCATGAGGGGGACCGGATCATCCGGCAAGACGGTGATGCGGGGGTTCCGGCATTTCGGTCTGTGCCATGATCTCCGCCTGAAGTGCAGGCCAATGCGTGCCGAACCAATATTCCCCGCGTTCGACGCGAAGGATTGCGTCATGCGCCGTCGCGACTTCCTCCGCGGGCAGCATCCTTTGCTCCGGCACGTCGAAAAAGGTGCGGACGACCGGCGTGGTCGGGCTTTCGCCTTCCCGCACCACGATGCCCAGCCGGTTGGAGGTCAGCCGGACCAGCGCACCCAGGGGCTGGATACCCAGGCTGGCGATCAGGGCGTGGACCATTTCCATATCGAAATGGCCGTCCCATTCGAGCATCTGCGCCAACGCCTCATGCGGCGACCAGGCACGCTTATAGGGTCGGATCGAGGTGACCGCGTCATAGACGTCGCATACCGCCGACAGCCGGACGAGCGGGCTGAGTTCATCGCCCTTCAGCCCGTCGGGATAGCCCGCGCCATCGATCCGCTCATGATGATGGCGGCACACATCCAGGATGCGCGGGTCGAGCCCCTCCATGTCGAGCAGGATGCTGTGGCCTATGCCGGGATGCTGGCGCATCTGGGCCAGTTCCTCGGGGTCGAGGCGGCCGGGTTTCTCGACGATGCCCGCCGCAACCTGCATCTTGCCGATGTCGTGCAGCAATCCCGCCATGCCCGCGACGCGGACATCCTCCTCGCTCCATCGCAGATGCCGCGCCAGCCCCATCATCAACGTGGCGACCGCGACCGAGTGGATATAGGTATAATGATCCCGGTCCCTCAGTCGGGTCACCGCCACCATGGCGGCGCTACCCTTCGATATGGTCTGCGCGATCTCCTCGACGATCGGGACCAGGTCGGCGGCGTAGATGACCCGACCGAGCCGCGCCTCGCCGTACAATCGGCTGACGGCGGCGGTCGCGCGTTCGGCGACGATGCCGACCAATTCCCATTCCGTTGGCGACTTGCGCCGCCGAACCTTGGTCGGCGCGCTCGTGGGAACGGGGGAGGCGTAGGCTTCCACAGCAGGCGGATCGATCCGTTCGACCATGTTGCCGGCTTTGGGTTCTTTCAGCCCGCGACCTCTGGCGAGATCGATCGTGACATGCGGCACCGAATTCTGAATTTTCGCACGATCCTCTGGGTCGGTCAGCAGGAACGATTTTCGCCAAAATGGGCTGTTTAGCCACGAACAGTGAAGAGTGTGGACATACATTCCCAACTCAACCTGTGCCCCTTCGATACGGACGTATCGAACCTTGTTTGGCCGTTTTGTCATGAAGCCACAGGTATCAAAGGGTTGTGAAGACTTGGTTGCCGAAGCGCCTTCGTCAAACCACCTGATTTTTCCTGAACGGCCTCAAAAGCCTGAATTCTGTCCGAATTGGGCAGTGGCTGGGGTGGAACGGTCGAAAGAGGGGTGCCGGGCAGATGCCGACCCGAGCCGCCGTTCATGCCTTTATGCGAGTAGCTATCAATCGCATTGACGATGAGAGTGTTTCTCATTAGCGGCGGCGCTGAAGGGGAATATTCATGTCACAAACGTTCATCGCCTTGTCGTGCGTGGGCTTTCTGGCGACCGCACCGAATATCGCCGCCGCAGAAGCGGACGGTCGTGCCGATCCGTCGAGCGCCCATGCTTCGGCCGCGCGTGGCCAGGACTCGACCGGCCAGCGCGACATCGTCGTCGTCACCGGCCAGCGCGCTACGGGCGCGGCGACGCTGGAAAGCCCCAAGGCGACCGCGCCGCTGCTCGACACGCCGCAGACCATCACCGTGGTCAGCGAACAGACCATCCGAAAGCAGAATCTCCAGACGCTGCGCGACGTGCTCCAGACGATTCCGGGCATCACCTTCGGCGCAGGCGAAGGCGGCGGCGGTTATGGCGACTCGATCAATCTGCGCGGCTATTCGGCGAACAACGACGTCACGATCGACGGCGTTCGCGACAGTGCCCAATATAGCCGCACCGACCCGTTCAACCTGCAGCAGGTCGAGGTCTATAACGGTGCGAACAGCGTCTTCAACGGATCGGGATCGGTCGGCGGCACGATCAACCTCGTCTCCAAGGTGCCGACGCGCGAGACGCTGACCATCATGCAGGGCTCGGTCGGCACCGACAATTATTATCGCGGCGCGATCGACAGCAATGTCCGCGTGTCCGATCTGGTCGCGGTGCGGCTGAACAGCGCCTATCACCATAATGACGTGCCCGGCCGCGATGTCGAGAAGATGGAGCGTTGGGGCATCGCGCCCTCGGTCACGATCGGCATGGATGGCCCGACCAGCCTGACCTTGGCCTATGTCCATCAGGAGGATCGCAACACGCCGGTCTACGGCGTGCCCTATTTCGACAACGGCATGATCGACGGCTTCGTGCCGGGCGCGAGCCGCAGCGCCTATTTCGGGATCGCCAATCTCGACCACCAGGACATCACCGTCGATCGGTTGACCGCGACCTTCCGCCACGCGATCGACGATCACCTGAGCGTGCGCAACCTGACCCGCTGGCAACAGGTGAAGCAGAACAGCGTCACCTCCGCGCCGCAGGGAACGTTCTGTCTGGCCTCGACCGGACTTCAGCCGGTGACGACGGCGGCAGGAACGACGGTTGGCCAGGCCTGTCCCACCACCGTCCCGGCTGGTTTCTATCTGCCCTCCGGCCCGCGCGGGCTGGTGCGGAACCAGGAAAACCAGATGCTCTACAACCAGACTGATCTTCGGCATGAGGCGGGGGCCAAGGGCGGCCTGCACAATGTCCTGAATGTCGGCCTGTCGGGCATGATCGAGAATTACCGGCTTACCCAGGGGTCGCTGCTGCGCAATGCGAATGGCAGCGCGGTATCACCCTTGCCCCTGATCTCGATTGCCAACCCGAACACCAACTATACCGGGCCGGTCAACTTCACGATCACCGGCCAGTCGCGCAGCGAGACGCGCAACCTGGCCGTCTATGCCTTCGACACGCTGGAGCTGAATCGCTTCTTCGAAGTGAACGGTGGCGTGCGCTGGGAAACGCAGGACGCGAATTTCCGCGCCCTGCCGCTGACCGTCGTGCCGCCGGGCTCGACCCAGTTGACCGCGCTCCAGGCTCGGCCCCAGCTGAGCAGCGAACGGCTCTTCTCCTGGCGGGTCGGGGCCGTGTTCCACCCGGTGGAGAATGTCAGCCTCTATGCGGGCTATGGCAATGCCAAGTCGCCCTCGTCCACGACCGTTCGTCTGGGGTGCGGCGTGCCCACGACCGCGACGGCGGCCGATCCGTGCGCCGTCGCGCCCGAAACCGCCAAGAATTACGAGGCGGGGATCAAGGCCGGGCTGTTCGACCGCCATCTGGAGTTGACCGCCGCCGTCTTCCGCAACGAGCGGACCAATTACCGCGTCCCCTCCAACGATCCCTCGCTGCCCGCCAATCTGCAGGTGCTCGACGGACGCAGCCGGGTGGACGGCATCGCGCTGGGGGCGTCGGGGGCGATCACCCATGCGTGGACGATCTTCGCCAACTACACCTATCTCGACGGCAAGGTGCTTCAGAGCATTTCCAACCGCGACAAGGCGGCGGGCGTGGTCGATCCTCAGGCGGGCACCCAGCTCTTCCAGACGCCCAAGCATTCGGGCAGCCTGTTCACCACTTACAAACTGCCTTTCGGTCTGGAACTGGGCTATGGCCTGACCTATCAGGGATCGTTCGCGACCAATGCGCCGGTCGCGGCCAATCCGGTCCAGTTCCATGTGGACGACTATCTGATCCACCGCGCCTTCCTGGCCTATACCCTCGCGCAGCGCTGGACCTTGCAGCTCAACGTCCAGAACTTCACCGACGAGAAATATGTGACGGGCGTGCGCAACAATGTGAACGCGACGACCGGCATCGTCACCGGCGGCTGGGCGGTGCCCGGCGACCGGCGGCAGGCAACGCTGAGCCTGTTCTACAATTTCTGAGCAGGCTAGGCTGACCCCATGCTGATCGTCCTTCCCGACATCCTCGATCCGGCGGGAGTCGCCGGGCTCCGCGCCGTCATCGACGCGGGCCCCTGGGCGGACGGCAATGCGACCTCCGGCCCGCAGGCGGCGCTGGCCAAGCGCAACGACCAGTTGCCGGAGGATTCGGGGGCCGCGATCGAGGCGGGACGGATAGTCCTGGACGCGCTGGGGCGTTCGCCGCTGTTCGTGGCGGCCGCCTTGCCGCTCAAGGTCTATCCGCCGCTGTTCAACCGCTATGCCGGGGGGCAGGCCTTCGACACCCATGTCGACAATGCCGTCCGGCTGAAGCGGGGTAGCGACTTTCGGATTCGTTCGGACCTGTCCCTGACCCTCTTCCTGGAAGATCCCGACGCCTATGATGGCGGCGAGCTGGTGGTCGAGGATCTGTATGGCGAGCAGCGGGTCAAGCTGTCGGCGGGTAGCGCGGTGCTCTACCCGGCCTCCAGCCTCCACCGGGTCGAGCCGGTGACGCGCGGCACGCGGGTGGCATCCTTCCTATGGATTCAGTCGATGGTCCGCGACGATGGTGAGCGGCGCATCCTGTTCGACCTCGACCGCGCAATCCAGCGGGTCGGGGTCGAGAAGGGGCAGGGCGATCGTTCGGTGGTCGAATTGACCGGCGTCTATCACAATCTGCTACGCCGCTGGGCCGACGCCTGACGGCCCGACGGCGTCAGAACCGCCCGCGCAGCGTCACCCGGACATTGCGGGGCGCACCCGGCATCGTCCACACATCGGCATAGCTGCTGCTGATATAATAGGTGTCGAACAGGTTCTCGAGGTCGAGCCGCACGTCGAAGCGCGGGTTGACCGCCCAGGTCGCATCGGCCCGCACGATCGTATAGCCGGGCAGGCGATAACCGCTGGCGAAGGGATCGCCGTTGCGAGCGCCGACATGGGTGACGCCGCCGCCGACCGTCACCGCACCCACCCGCTGATGCAGGTCGAGCGCGGCGAGATGCTTCGGGACATTGGACAGCGTCGTGCCGATCAGCGCGGCATTCTTGTCGTTGCGCACCGTGGCATCGGTATAGGTATAGGTCGCCGTGCCGGTCAGCCCGCCGGCCAGCCGCAGATCGGCCACCGTCTCGACCCCGCGCGACCGCTGGCGGCCGATCTGGGTCTTGGTGAAGACGTCGGTGGCATGGGGGTTCAGCACGTTGCGCTTGGTCATGGTGAACAGCGCGGTCTGGCCGGTCAGCGCGCCGCCGAACAGGGCATATTTCGCGCCGACCTCGGTCGAATTGCTGCGCTCGGCGTCGAAGCTGCTGATCCCGTCCGACGGGTTGAGGCGCAGCGACTGGCCCCAGCTGGTGAACAGCGAGAATTGCGGGCTGGCCGCCCAGGTCAGCGCGGCGCGCGGAGTGATGCCGCGATCGACCGTGTCGAGCCGCAAATCGCCGCGCAGATAGTTGGTCATCGTCTCGCGAAAACTGTTCCACCGCGCGCCGACCAACACGGTGAACGCGCCGAAGCGGATCAGGTCCTGCGCATAGACGCTCTCGCTGCGAAACGAGGAGTAGCGGTGCGCGAAGGGGGCGGGCACGGGCAGCGGCTGGCCATAGACGGGAGCGAAGGCGTCGATGGTCAGGATCGGCGCGCCGGGGCGTCCGCGGGCCTGGTCCATGCGGAAGTCCATGCCGTGCCGCACCCGGTCCACGCCGAAGCGCAGATCGTGCGCCATGCCCAGCCAGTCGAGCTTGGCGGTCAGCTCGGCGCGCGCGGTCAGGTCTTGCCAGCGGAAGTCATGGAACCGGCGCGAGCGACCGATGGTCCGCCCATTCGCCTGAACCCCGCGCCCGCCAAAATCCGGCTGGGTTGCGAAACCGGTCAGGAAACCGTCACGGCTGGACAGCCCGGCCTCCAGCGAGACCCGGTCGGACAGTGCGGCGAAGACGCTGCCCTGCTGCCACAACATGCGCTGCGTCATCCGGCCATCGGCGGGCTCGCCCAGGAAGGTGGTGCGGTCCATTGCTCGCGCATCGCCCTTGATCGCCGCCACGCCGCGGTCGATCGGCGCGCGGTTTCGCATGAATTCGGCCTGATAGAGAAAACGCAGGCTCTCGGTCGGCATGAACGACAGCGACGGCGCGAGCAGCAGCCGGTCGGTATGGACAAAGTTGCGGAAGCTGTCGCCTTCCTCCGATACGCCGATCAGCCGGGCGGACAGGGTGTCGCTGATGGGCCCGCTGATGTCGCCGGTCGCGCGCACGCGGTTCCAGCTGCCATAGCTGAGCGAGGTTTCGCCTTGGAGAGTGGTGGTCGGGGTCTTGGTGACGATGTTGAGCGATCCGCCCGGTTCCCCCAAACCCGACAGCGCGGCGGCGGCGCCCTTCAGAAACTCGAACCGCTCGACCGTGGCGACATCCACCGGCGCGTTGAAGCCGAGATTGCTGTTGAAGCGATTGATGAGGATATCGGGGCCGCTATTCTCGTTCCCGGCAAAGCCACGGATCGAATATTTGTCCCACAGCCCGCCAAAGTCGTTCTGCCGCGCGACCCCGCCCGCCAGATCGATCGTGTCGTCCAGTCGGGTCGCCCCCACCCGATCGATCAGCGACCGGTCGATGACTCGCAGCGATTGCGGATAGCGGGCAGGGGGCGTGTCGGTGCCCGTGATGCTGGCATTGGCGTCGCGCAGGCCGATGACGACCACGTCGCCCCGATCCTCGACCCGCTCATCCCTATCGGCCTGGCCGATACCATTTACGGCTTGCGCATGCGCCGCCTGTGCAAGCGTCGCCCCGGCCAGCAGCATGGCGCGCCAAATCGCCTTCGACATGTTCAACAACCCCCCGAATCAATCGATTTCGGCGGCGCATTATCGATAGTGATAATAACTCGCAATCGTAAAATAGGCCGATTGGAATTGCTTGTCATGTCATGCCTCTGCCATGTGACACTGCCAGGGGCGGCCATGGCCATTTCCGATGCGGGCGGCCCCATTTGCGTAAGGATGGCGATCATGAAGGCGTGGCAGTGTGTACGAAATGGCATGGCGCTGGCGGCGGCGCTCCTCGCGCCGGTGGCGGCCGGAGCCCAATCGCTCAAGGTCATGACGTTCAACGTCCGCTATGCCTCGGACGAAGGGGAGCAGCGTTGGGCGGTGCGGCGGCCTGTCATGGTCGAACTGCTCCGTCGCGCCGCGCCCGACGTGATCGGGACGCAGGAACTGCTTCAGCGGCAGGGCGACGACATCGTGCGGGCGCTTCCCGGCTATCGCTGGTTCGGGCGCGACCGGCGCGGGGGGCATGATAATGAGCATATGGGGATCCTCTATCGGGCCGACCGTCTGACCCTGATCCGGCATGGCGATTTCTGGCTGTCCGACACGCCAGACATAGTGGGCAGTCAGAGCTGGGGTACCGACCTGCCACGCATGGCGAATTGGGCGGTGTTCGAGACCAAGGGCGCGGAGCGACGCCAGTTCCTGTTCCTCGACACCCATTTGCCGCATCGCGACGAGGATGCGGAGGCGCGCGACCGCGCCGCCAGGCTGATCCTGTCGCGTCTGCCCGCGCTGGCACGGGATATGCCGATCATCGTGGCGGGCGACATGAATGCGCGTCCCGACAGCGCGGCCTATCGGACGCTGGCCGCCGCCCTGACCGATGCCTGGACCAGCGCGGCCAAGCGGGAAGGGCCGGACAAGACCTTCCACGACTTTACCGGCACGGCGGACCGGCGGATCGATTATCTCTTCGTGCGCGGCTTCCGGGCGGAGGCGATCGCCGTCGATCGCTGGCATCGCGGCACGACCTATCCCTCCGACCATTTTCCCGTCCGTGCGACCCTGTCCTTCGCAGATCCCGGCGGCCGATAACGTCTTTGCGATAGCGTTATCATTTCCGCGATCCTATGATCGGCAAACAGCCGATGGCCGCGAACGGGTGGCCTGACGGACATAGGAGAGGGATGAGGATGCGAAAGGGGCAACGGCGTTCGGGTTCAGAGCGTTACGCGATTCTGGCGCTGGCATGGGGCGCGGCGGCGGCATGGCCCGTCATGGCCGAAGCCCGGCCCCGCATCCTGACCCCGATGAGCGCGCACGCCGTCCTGCAACGCGGGGCTCCGATCATTGTCGAGGGCATGGGCGATGCGGGCGAACGGGTGACGGTGACACTGGGCGACCAGAGCGCCGATGCCACCGCCGACCGTCAGGGCCGTTGGCGCGCGACCCTGCCCGCCATGGCGGCGATGGCCACCCCGCTGACCCTGACCGCGACCGGCAAGGACGGTGCCGTCGACACGATGGACGATCTGCTGATCGGCGATGTCTGGCTGTGTTCGGGCCAGTCCAACATGGAATATCCCACCAAGCAGGCGCTGAATGGTGAGGGGCTGGTCGCCATGTCGGCCAATGATCGCATCCGCCTGCTCGATATAGCGCATCATGTCGGATTGTCCGCCGACGAGATGTTGGAGAAACGCCCCGTCTGGGCGGCGGCGAGCCCGGCCAGCGTCGCCAATTTTTCGGCCGCCTGCTATCTGATGGTCAAGGACATGGCCGCCAAGTCCAACGTGCCGATAGGCGCGATCGATTCGAGTTGGGGCGGCACCAAGATTCTTCCCTGGGTCGCGGGCAGCGATGCGCGCAAGCTGCCCGGCCTGGCCGCCGATGCCGATCTGCTGGCGCTCTATGCCCGCGATCATGCGGCGGGGCTGCGCAGCTTCGGGGATCGCTGGGGCGAATGGTGGCGCAAGGCAAGCGGGACCAGGCGCGGACAGGAGCCGTGGAACGCACCCGATCGCCTGACCTGGGCTCCCGTTCCCAAGTTCAGCCCCTGGGAGGAATGGGGCGTGCCCGCCCTCGCCGATTATAACGGGCTGGTCTGGTTCCGGCAGGGCTTCGAGCTTCCCACCGCTCCGAGCGGCGACGGGGTGATCGAGCTGGCGGGGATCGACGAACTCGACACGGTATGGGTCAACGGCGTGGTGGTCGGCGCGACCTTCGGCTGGGGCGACTGGCGGCGCTACACCGTGCCGCGCGCCGCGTTGAAGAAGGGGCATAACGAAATCGTCGTCGGACTGGGTGACACCTATGGTCCGGGCGGCATGTTCGGCCCGGGCGACAAAATCCAATTCACTCCCGCCGGGGGGCAGCCCATCCCGCTGGGGTCGGGATGGCGCTATTCCATCTACAAGGCGAACGACCAGAGCTATCCGCGCAGCCCTTGGGAAAGCCATGCGGGGCTGGGGACGCTGTACAACGGCATGATCGCGCCGCTGGGGCCGATCGGGTTGAAGGGCGTCGCCTGGTATCAGGGAGAATCGGATGTCGGTCTCGCCAGCTATGGCGACCGGCTGGCCGCGCTGATGACCGGATGGCGGCGGCAGTTCGGCAATCCCAACCTGCCCTTCCTGATCGTCCAGCTCGCCAATTTCGGTGCGCCGCCGATCAGGATCGAGGATAGCGGCTGGGCGGCGTTGCGCGAGGCGCAGCGGCTGGCGGTGCTGCGCGATCCCCAGGCGGCGCTCGCCACGACGGTGGACATCGGCGTGCGGAACGACATCCACCCGGCCGACAAGAACGAATTGGCCAAGCGGTTGGTCTTTGCGCAAGCGCATCTGGAGGCGGGCGACCGCGCCAATGCGTCCGGCCCGATGATCGCCTCGGCGACGCGAGGCCAGGGCGAGGTGGTGCTGCGCTTCACCGGGGTTCAGGGGGCGCTCCATGCCTGGAGTGCGGCGGCGCCGATCGGGTTCGAGCTGTGTGACGCCACGGCCTGCCGCTACGCCAATGCCCTGGTGAACGGGGCCGAGGTGCGGCTGGCCGATGCCAAGCCAAGCGATGTGCGGGTGCGCTATGCCTGGGCTGATGCGCCGGTGGTCAATCTTTATGACGAAGCACCGCATCCGGTGGTTCCGTTCGAGGCGGCGATCGCGGGGAACTGACCTACTCTTCCTCTCCTTCCGGGGGAGGACGCGAAAAACGCCATCACGCGACGCGATCCATCGGACGAAGCGCTCCAAAAGGCGCTTGAAATAAAATTCCATCGGGTTGAAAGATAGCAACGACCCGGTGGAATCGGGCGAAGCGTTGAGGAGAGAGCATGGCCGTGCCGCCGGAAGCCATTTCGCGCGCCAATCTGGCCCCGTTGCAACTGCATGTGCCCGAGCCGAAATTCCGGCCGGGCGATGCCGTCGACTTCGCCGGTGTCGAGGTTCCCCCCGCCGGAGCGCAACGCCGCCCGGACACCGCCGCGCCTGCCGACAGCTTCCACGAACTGGCCTATACGCTGGTCCGCGTGCTGGATGACGAGGGCCGCGCAGTCGGCCCCTGGGACCCCAAACTCTCACCAGAGCGCCTTCGCCGGATGCTGCGCCACATGGTGCTGCTCCGCGCGTTCGACGAGCGCATGTTCCGCGCGCAGCGTCAGGGCAAGACCAGCTTCTACATGAAGGCGCTGGGCGAGGAGGCGGTCGCGGTAGCCGCCGCCCATGCGCTCGATTATGAGGATATGTGCTTCCCCTCCTATCGCCAGCAGGGGCTGTTGATTGCGCGCGACTGGCCGCTGGTCGACATGATGAACCAGATCTATTCCAACAGCGCGGATCGGCTGGGCGGCAAGCAGCTGCCCATCATGTATTCGGCCAAGGAAGCGGGTTTCTTCTCGATCTCGGGCAATCTGACGACGCAGTACCCGCAGGCGGTGGGTTGGGCGATGGCCTCGGCCGCCAAGGGCGATACCCGAATCGCCGCCGTATGGTGCGGCGAGGGCTCGACGGCGGAGGGCGACTTCCACTCGGCCTGCACCTTCGCCGCCGTATACCGCGCGCCGGTCGTGATGAACGTGGTCAACAACCAATGGGCGATCTCCAGCTTTTCCGGGTTCGCGGGGGCGGAGGCGACGACCTTTGCGGCGCGGGCGATCGGCTATGGCATTGCGGGCCTCCGGGTCGACGGCAACGACGCTCTGGCGGTCTATGCCGCCACCCAATGGGCCGCCGAGCGCGCACGGACCAACCAGGGCGCGACGCTGATCGAGCATTTCACCTATCGCACTGAGGGCCATTCGACCTCGGACGATCCTACCCAATATCGCTCGGCGGGTGAGCCGACCGCCTGGCCGCTGGGCGATCCGATCCGGCGGCTGAAGGACCATTTGATCGCGTTGGGCGAGTGGGACGAGGAACGTCACGCGATCCAGGACCGCGAAGTCGCCGAGGAAGTCCGCGCCGCGCAAAAGGCGGCCGAGGCGAACGGCATTCTCGGCCACGGCCTGCACCAACCGCTCGACAGCCTGTTCGACGGCGTGTTCGAGGAAATGCCCTGGCATTTGCGCGAGCAGCGCCAGCAGATGCTCGACGAGGAACAGGCAAGCGGGCGGCCATGGGCGCGCAAGTGACCCCCTTGCGGCACCACCCCGGCGAAGGCCGGGGTACAGACGCCACGTCCCCGCGACCGCAGGGCATCGCGCGCCTCCACTCGTCTTGTAACTGGATCCCGGCCTTCGCCGGGGTGGAAGATAATCGATGAGCGATCTTATCACCGAAACTGCCCCCGAAGCGGGCGAAACCACCCGCATGAACATGATCCAGGCGATCAACTCCGCCATGGACGTGGTCATGGCGCGCGATCCGGATGTGGTCGTGATGGGCGAGGACGTCGGCTATTTCGGCGGCGTCTTCCGCGCGACGGCGGGCCTTCAGAAGAAATATGGCAAGACCCGCGTGTTCGACACGCCGATCACCGAATGCGGCATCATCGGTGTCGCGGTCGGCATGGGTGCCTATGGCCTGCGTCCGGTGCCGGAGATTCAGTTCGCCGATTACATCTACCCCGCGCTCGACCAGCTGGTCAGCGAGGCGGCGCGGCTGCGCTATCGCTCGGCGGGCGAGTTCACCGCGCCGATCACGGTGCGCTCGCCGTTCGGCGGTGGCATTTTCGGCGGCCAGACGCACAGCCAGTCGCCCGAGGGCATCTTCACCCATGTCTCGGGCATCAAGACGGTGATCCCGGCGACGCCGTACGATGCCAAGGGCCTGCTGATCGCCGCGATCGAGGACAATGACCCCGTCCTCTTCTTCGAGCCCAAGCGCATCTATAACGGCCCGTTCAACGGCCATTGGGGTCGCCCGGCCGAGAACTGGTCCAAGCATCCCGGAGGCGAAGTCCCGACCGGCTATTACCGCATCCCGCTGGGCAAGGCGGCGACGGTGCGCGCGGGCGAGGCGGTGACGATCCTCTGCTATGGCACGATGGTCCATGTTTGCGCCGCCGTGGTCGCGGAGATGGGCGTCGATGCCGAGATCCTCGACCTGCGCACGCTGATCCCGCTCGACATCGAGGCGATCGAGGAGTCGGTGAAGAAGACCGGCCGCTGCATGATCGTGCATGAGGCGACGCGGACGGCGGGCTTCGGCGCGGAATTGTCGGCGCTGGTGCAGGAACGCTGCTTCTACCACCTCGAAGCGCCGATCGCGCGCGTGACCGGCTTCGACACGCCTTATCCCCACAGCCTGGAATGGGCCTATTTCCCCGGCCCGGTCCGTATCGGCCAGGCGCTCAAGACCCTGTTGAAGGACGCCTGACATGGCTCGTTTCACCTTCCGTCTGCCCGATATCGGCGAAGGCATCTCCGAGGCCGAGATCGTCGCCTGGCACGTCAAGCTCGGTGATCGGGTGGAGGAGGATCAGTCGGTCGCCGACATGATGACCGACAAGGCGACGGTCGAGATGGAATCGCCGGTGTCCGGCACGGTGGTCGAGCTGGCGGGTGAGGTCGGCGACCAAGTGCCGATCGGATCGGCGCTGATGGTGATCGAGACCGATGCGGTCGAGGAGGCTGCCTCGCCCGCGACGGAAGAGGCGGTGCTCGAAGCCGAGAACCCCGGCGTCGAAGAAGCGCAATCTCTTTCTCCCCTCCGGGGAGAGGGTCGGGGTGAGGGGATGCCGCAAGCTGAAACCTCCGACGAATCGCCTGCCGCTGCCCCTCACCCCGGCCCTCTCACCGGAGGGGAGAGGGAGCAGGAGAAGAAGGTCTTGGCGTCTCCGGCCGTCCGGGCGCGGGCGCAGGACTTGGGCGTCGATCTGGGCAGCGTGAAGCCCGCCGAGGGCGACCGCGTCCGTCATTCGGACCTCGACGCCTTCCTGCGCTACGGTTCGGGGCAGGGCTACACCCCCGCCCGCACCCCCCGCGCCGACGAGCAGGTCCGCGTCATCGGCATGCGCCGCCGCATCGCGGAGAACATGGCGGCGTCCAAGCGCGCCATCCCGCACTTCACCTATGTCGAGGAAATCGACGTCACCGCACTGGAGGACACGCGCGCGCAGTTGAACGCAGGCCGGGGCAATCGGCCCAAGCTGACGCTGCTTCCCCTGTTGATCGTCGCGATCTGCAAGACGTTGCCCGACTTCCCGATGCTCAACGCGCGCTATGACGACGAGGCGGGCGTCGTGACCCGCTCGGGCGCGGTGCATATGGGCATGGCGACCCAGACCCCGGCCGGGCTGATGGTCCCCGTCATCCGCAATGCCGAGAACCGCAATGTCTGGCAGCTCGCGACCGAGATAGGCCGTCTGGCCGACGCCGCCCGCGCGGGCAGCATTGCCAGCACCGACATGGGCGGCGGCACCATCACGCTGACCTCGCTGGGACCGCTCGGCGGGATCGCGACGACGCCGGTCATCAACCGGCCCGAGGTGGCGATCATCGGCCCCAACCGGATCGTCGAGCGGCCCGTCTTCCGCTCCGACGGACGCGGGGGCGAGACGATCGCACGGGCCAAGCTGATGAACCTGTCGATCAGTTGCGACCACCGCGTCGTCGATGGCTATGACGCGGCAAGCTATGTCCAGGCGCTGAAGCGGTTGCTGGAGACGCCGGTGATGCTGTTCGCGGATTGAGGACGTTTCCCTTGGCCTTCGACTACGCTCAGGCTGAACGGGGTCGGGAGTCACCATTCCGTTCGCGCTGCGCGAAGTCGAAGCGCACGCGTGAACCTATCCGCCGAGAGCGCGTCTTTCCCCAGAGCAGGAGGATGCCATGCGCGGAATGACGGCGGGATCGCTGGAAATGACGTCGGACGCTACGGTGCGCGGAATGGTCGGCGGGGACGTCGTCGTCGCGCCCGGCGTCCATGCGACTATCAAGGGCATGGTCGCGGGCGACATCATCGTCGAGCGTGGCGCATCGGTGCGGATCACAGGCATGGTGTCGGGCCGGGTCGTCAATCGGGGCGGTGCGGTCGAGGTGAGGGGCATGGTCGCCGGGTAACGCCCGGCTTGCCATCCGCGTCCCGAGCGTCGACAGAGTGCGGCATGACGACCGACCGCACCGCGCGCACCGGCCTGTTGCTCGGCATCGGGGCCTATGTCTCCTGGGGTATCTTGCCCCTGTATCTCAAGCTCTTGAAGGGCGTGCCCGCACTTCAGGTGCTGGCCCATCGGATATTGTGGTCGCTGTTGCTGCTGGCCGTGGTCGTGCTGATCGCCCGGCGAGGGCCCGCGATTCGGGCGGCGGCGCGGGGGCGGACCCTGCTGCTGCTGTGCGCGAGTGCCGCGCTGATCGCGGTCAACTGGCTGATCTATATCTGGTCGGTGCAGCATGATCATGTGCTGGAGGCCAGTCTCGGTTACTTCATCAACCCGCTGATCAATGTCGCGCTGGGTGTCGCGCTGCTCGGCGAGCGGATTCGGCGGGGACAGGCGGTCGCGGTCGGGATCGCCGCGCTCGGCGTCGCGATACTGGCGGTCAGCGGGGGCGGCGCGATCTGGATCTCGCTGGCGCTGGCGCTGTCGTTCGGCTTTTACGGTTTCGTTCGCAAGATCGCCGCGATCGATGCATTGGGCGGGCTGACGGTCGAAACCGCGCTGCTCGCCGGGCCCGCATTGGCGGTGCTGGTCCATGCGAGCGCCAGCGGTACGGCCGCCTTCGGAACGGACCGGCATCTCGACCTGCTGCTGATCCTGGCGGGGGCGGTGACGGCGGTGCCCCTGCTGATGTTCGCGGCGGCGGCGCGGCGGATGCGCTATGCGACGCTGGGGCTGCTGCAATATCTCGCGCCGACGCTGCAATTCGCGCAGGCCGTGCTGCTGTTCGGCGAGCCGCTCAGGCCCGTCCATATCGTCACTTTCGCGCTGATCTGGACCGGGTGTGTGCTCTACGCTGTCGATAGCGTGCGAGGGAGTCGAACGCCGGCGACGGCCGAATAGGTTCGGACCCAGCCACAGGCTGCCAATCTCGACAATCAAGCGGTTTTGTACGCCGATTTGCGAGGAGCGGTCTGAGCGCGGTGCGTCCATACGGCTCCGCGCTTCCGCGCGAACAAAAACCTATCGCCGCCCGCTCTGCAATTTCGCGACCGCCCGCCGAAGAACGCCGCGCGGCGCCACCCGCGTGCTGGCGGCGGTCAGGCGGTTGAGCAGGCCGGATACCATCACCGCTTGCCCTCGCTCCAATGCCGCCAGGCCGTCGCGCACCACCTGTTGGGAGTCCGATGCGAAGCGGGTGAAGAGCGGCGTCTCCCCCATCCCCGCGACATCGGCGAATTCGGTCCTGGTCGGCCCCGGGCACAGCGCGGTGACGGTCACGCCGCGCCCTTTCACCTCTTCGTGTAGTGCTTCGGAGAAATGCAGCACGAACGCCTTGCTGGCATAATAGACCGCCATATACGGCCCCGGCTGAAAGGCGGCGGTCGAGGCCACGTTCAGCACCGCGCCGCGTCCGCGCGCCAGCATCGGCGGCAGCAGCGCATGGGTCAGCGTCACCAGCGCCCGGACGTTCAGGTCGATCATCCCGGTCTGCGTCGCCAGATCGCCATCGGCAAAGTCGCCCAATGCGCCATAGCCCGCATTGTTGATGAGCGTGTCGATATGCAGGCCGCGATCGGCCACCGCGTGGAGCAGCGTCGCGACCCCCTCGGCATGGCCCAGATCGGCGGAGATGACTTGCACCTCCACCCCCGGCCGCTGCGCCAATTCGTCGGCCAGCGCGGTCAGCCGCTCGGTCCGTCGGGCGGTCAGGACCAACGTCACAGGCTTCTTCGCCAGCGCCCGTGCGAAGTCCGCGCCCAGACCGGCGGAGGCTCCGGTGATCAGGATGGTGTCGGTCATGGCCGCGCTCCCAACAGGGGCGGCGGCTCATCGTTCAGCCGGCCGCCGGTAAAACCTGCCCGTTGCAATCCCCGCCGGAGGTGCGGGTTCCGCCGCATCGTCCTCCAGACCGGGCCATGCGGTGATTCTCGGCCATCGCGACCATGGGTCCCTGATCGATGCCCGGATCCTCTTTGTCGATCCTACCGATACCGGGGACGATGCACATTTGCTTCAACGGCCCGTGCGGCGCGTTGGCGAAGGATGTGCGGGGCGAGACGGTTGGGAGGCAGGAAGGGGCGGCCCGCCATCGGGCCGCCCGGCATCCTCTCCCGGCACGGAGCCCGCAGGCTCCAGATGCCCGATGTCGACCTGTGCCGGCCGATCATCATGACATGGAGGTCATCTAGTCCCGACCTGCCGGGCCACTCAAGCACCTGATGATAGGTTCCGGTACGAAGCGCGGCGGGTGTGACTTTCGAGCAACGGGTATGGTGGTGGCGTCGTGCCAGACTATCGCGCTATGAGGACTGTATGAATGTGGAAATTCGCCATGACGGACCTGTCGCGATCATAACGCTACGGAATCCGCCAAATAATCATCTGGGACTGGGAACCATTTCGCAATTGGCGGATGCGTTCGATGCCGCCGATGCCGATCCTGCGGTTCGGGCAATTCTTCTTCGATCCGAGGGTAGGGTTTTTTGTGCGGGGGCCGATCTGGTCAACGCCAACCCGGTCGCCGATCCTTTGCCGGAGGGCGAGCGCAGCCCCTTCTACATGGCGGCGGCGCGGTTGTTCGGCGTGGCGACCCCGATCGTCGCGGCGGTGCAGGGGGCGGCGGTCGGCGCGGGGCTGGGCCTCGCGCTGGTCGCCGACTTCCGCATCGCCACGCCCGAGGCCCGGTTTGTGGCGAACTTTGTGGCGCTGGGGCTGCATCCGGGGTTCGGGATTTCGGCGGTGCTGGAGCGGGTGATCGGGCGGCAACGCGCCGCGATGATGCTGTTGACCGGCCGACGCATTCGCGGCGAGGAAGCCGAGCGCTGGGGTCTGGTGGATCAGCTTGTGTCTGCCGAGGCGCTGGACGAAACGGCGCTGGCTCTGGCGCAGGAGATCGCAGCGGCCGCGCCGCTGGCGGTGGCGGCCACCCGCCGGACGCTGCGCGGCGATCTGCGGGCGCTGGTCGAGGCGGCGACCGATCACGAACTGGCCGAACAGGCGAAGCTGATGCGGACCGAGGATTTCGCCGAAGGGGTGCGCGCAGTTGCCGAGCGGCGACCGGGGCGGTTCGTGGGACGGTAATACGGCAATTCACCGAAGCCCCCACCCGTCGTTCAGCCTGAACGGCGGTGGGGGATTGTCGGCAAGCGCGGATCAGCAGCGGAGTCGCGGTTGGGCCTCAGCCTTTGCGCGCCGCCAGTTCGGCCTGGCGCGCGGGCAGCGCGGCCAGGATCGCGCGGCGTTCCTCGGCGGGCTTGGCGCTCCAGTTGGAGATTTCACGGATCGTCCGCGCGCAGCCCAGGCACCAGCCGGTGGCCTTGTCCATCGTGCAGACCAGGACGCACGGGCTGGCAAGGTCCACCGGTTGCGGTTCGACGAAGCTGATGATGTCGAGCGACATGGGACGGTCAGAGTCCGAACGAAACCTTCAGGAAGTCCGGGATCGGGCCGTTCCAGCCATTATCGTCCGCCGCCTCATCGCCGCCCGAGCGACGACGGTCGCGGTGCGGGGTTTCGGCACGCGGTGCGCGCGGTTCCTCGAACCGGGGTTCCTCGCGGCGCGGACGCGGCGTCCGGGCGCGGGGTTGTTCGGCCTGGAGAACAGGCGCGTCCTCGGCCTGGGGAGCGGGCGCTTCCGCCTCGGCCTGACGTGCGCCGCGATCGCGGCGAGACCGGCGCGGCGCGCGCTCTTCCTCGGCGGGGGCGGGGAGTTCGAGGCGATCGATCTTCTGTCCGGTCAGCTTCTCGATATTGTCGAGATTCTCGGCATCGTCGGGCGCGACGAAGGTGTAGGCGACGCCCGTCGCACCGCCGCGACCCGTGCGGCCGATGCGATGGACATAATCGTCCGGATGCCAGGGCGCGTCGAAGTTGAACACATGGCTGACGCCCTTGACGTCCAGCCCGCGCGCGGCAACGTCCGATGCGACGAGGATATTCACCTCACCCCGCTTGAACAGCTCCAGCTCGGCCAGACGCTGCGGCTGTTCCATGTCGCCGTGAATCTCGCCCGAGCGGAAGCCGTGCTGCTTGAGCGACTTGTTCAACTCGCGCACGGTCGTCTTGCGGTTGCAGAAGATGATCGCGGTGCGGACCTCGTCCTGCTGGAGCAGCTGGCGCAGCCGCTTGCGCTTCTCGAACGACTGCGGCGCGACGGGTACGACCCATTGCTTGATGTTGATATTGGTCGAGGCGGGGCGGGCCACCTCGATCGTCTTGGGGTTGTCCAGGAACTTGTCGGCCAGCTTCTTGATCGGCGGCGGCATGGTCGCGGAGAAGAGCAGGGTCTGGCGCTGCGAGGGCAGCTTGGTGCAGATTTCCTCGATGTCGGGGATGAACCCCATGTCGAGCATCCGGTCCGCCTCGTCGATGACCAGCATCGAACAGCCGGTCAGCAGGATATTGCCGCGCTGGAACAGGTCCATCAACCGGCCCGGCGTCGCGATCAGCACGTCGACGCCCTTTTCCAGCGCCTTGATCTGGTCGCCCATCGACACGCCGCCGATGAGGAGCGCCATGGAAAGCTTGTGGTTGGCGCCGTATTTCTCGAAATTCTCGGCCACCTGCGCGGCGAGTTCGCGCGTCGGCTCCAGGATCAGGCTGCGCGGCATGCGCGCGCGGCTGCGTCCATGCGCCAATATGTCGATCATCGGCAGCACGAAGGAGGCGGTCTTGCCCGTGCCCGTCTGGGCGATGCCGATGATGTCGCGCATCATCAGGACGGACGGGATGGCGGAGGCCTGAATCGGCGTCGGCTCGGTATAGCCGGCGTCGTTCACCGTCTTCAGGAGTTCGTCGGAGAGGCCGAGATCGGCAAAGCTCATGCAGTTTTCCGAGATATGGCGGGATGGGAATCGCCCCGCGCTCGCCCAGCAGCTTTCGGGCGCTTGCGGATTTGGCGGGAAAAGTCAAGTTTTCTCCCGAATCGGGAGCATTGCGGCCCGGTCAGCGGATGGGCGTCAACAGGCGGAAGCGCTGAATCTCGCAGGTCTGTCCGGCTCGGGTGCGAATGGGGTCGCGGTCGGCGCAAATCTGTCCGTCCAGCCCAGGGCGGATATAGAAGCTGGAATAATAATCGATCTGCCGACAGGCACGGGCCAGCTTGGCGCGCACCCGCTTGCCACCGGTCAGGACGATGTCGATCGTCCCCTCGTCGCCGGGCAGGGCCCCGGCCAGTTGCTGGGCGGGGATACAGCGCGGGCCCTTGCGCTCCTTCCAGCGGATCGGGGCGGCGGGGCGGATCGGCGTGCGGGGCACGCGGATGACGACATGCTCGCGAAGGATCATCTGCGCATATTGCACACGCACCGGCGCATCCGCCGCCCCCAGCAGAGCGGGCGTCGTCAGCGTCATCGACGCGATGGCGGCGAGGTTTCGTGTGCGGCGCAACATGTCAGCAAGAGCCCTTCATAAGACCCATCGTTGAACGCTTTATGAACCTGGCCTAGGCGGATGCATCATGAACCCCGCCCAGACCGCCCTGATCCATGCCCTGTCGCCTATTTTGGGCGAAAAGGGGATCGTCACCGACGCCGCGCTGATCGCGCCGTGGGAAGTCGACTGGCGCCGTCGCTTTTCAGGCTACGCCCCTGCGATCCTCGCGCCCGCCGATACCGGGCAGGTTCAGGCGGTACTGCGCGCAGCGGCCGAGCATCGGGTCCCATTGGTCCCGCAAGGGGGGAACAGCTCGATGGTCGGCGGGGCGACCCCGCCGGGCGACGGATCGGCGGTGATCCTCTCCACCCGCCGGATGAACCGAATTCGCCGCATCGACGCCGACGCCCGCATGGTGGTGGCCGAGGCGGGCGTGATCCTGGCCGATCTGCACGCCGCCGCCGAGGGGGAGGGGGCACGCTTCCCGTTGACCCTGGGGGCGAAGGGCAATGCGACTGTGGGCGGGCTGGTGTCGACCAATGCCGGCGGAACGCAGGTGCTGCGGTTCGGCACGATGCGCGGGCTGACGTTGGGGGTAGAGGCGGTGCTGCCCGACGGGACACTCCATGACGGCCTGTCGGCGCTGAAAAAGGACAATCGCGGTTACGATCTGGGGCAGTTGCTGATCGGGGCGGAGGGGACGCTGGGAATCGTCACGGCGGCGGCGCTGCGGCTGGCACCGGGGATCGCGGCCAGCGCGACCGCCTGGGTCGGCCTGGCCGATCCCGCGGCCGGGCTGGCGCTGCTCCGCCGGTTGCAGGCGGCGAGCGACATGATCGAGAGTTTCGAGATCATGCCCGCCGAAAGCCTGGCCGCCGCCGTCGCGCATCTGCCCGGTGCGCGCCGTCCGCTGGAAACCGATCATCCCTGGCACGTCCTGATCGAGGCCGTGACGGGCGACCCCGACGTCGATCCGGCCGCGATGCTGGAGACGCAATTGGGCAGGGCGCTGGCCGAAGGCATCGCCACCGATGCGGTAATCGCCGCATCGCAAGCGCAGAGCGAGGCGTTCTGGCTTCTCCGCCATTCGTTGTCCGATGCCGAGCGGGCGCTGGGCCCGGCGGTGCAGCACGACATTGCCGTGCCGGTCGAGGCGATGCCGCGTTTCATGGTGGAGGCGGCGGCGGCATGCGATGCGCGCTTTGCCGGCACCCATGCCTCGGGCTTCGGGCATCTCGGCGATGGCAATATCCATTTCCATGTCCGCGCCGCCCCCGGCACCGATCGCGACCGCTTCTATGCCGAGCAGGCCGCGACCATCACCCGCTTCGTCCATGATCTGGTCATGGCGGCGGGGGGTACGATCTCCGCCGAACATGGCATCGGCCAGATGAAGCGCGACGAACTGGCCCGCCTATCGCCGGAACGGGTTGCGGCGATCCGCGCGATCAAGACGGCGCTCGATCCGCACGGCCTGTTCAATCCGGGCAAGCTGATTGCTTGCGCATAAGGCTCCGGCCCCATAGACACGGGGCCAGGACGCGCGGCCGGGGGGCTCGCGTGACTTGAGTTTTTGGAGATCATCATGGCCAGCGCGCCGTCCCTTCCCCTTTTCTACAATGGCCTGGAGCCGCTTTCGAGCGAGGCGCACGCCAATTACAAGGTTCGTCCGCAGGAGACGGCGCCCTTCCTCGTCGGCCAGCACGCGATTCCCGTCACCGTCGACGAATTCCCGCTGGTGCAGCGTTTCATGCCGATCGTCTTCTCGGTCGGTGAGCAGCCGATCCCGCTGGCGCTGATGGGCCTGAACGAAGGCGTCAACGTCTTCGTCGACGACGAAGGCCGCCTGACCGAGACGAACTTCTACGTCCCGGCCTATATCCGCCGCTATCCCTATATGCTGGCCAGGCTGCGTCCCGAGGCGGAAGAGCTGTCGCTGTGCTTCGATCCGACCTCGCCGACCATCGGTGCGTTCGACGAGGGCGATGCCCTGTTCGACGGCAACCAGCCCAGCGAGCTGACCAAGAACATCCTGTCGTTCAACGAATCGTTCGAACAGGCGGGCGCCCGCACCCAGAACTTCATGACCGAGCTGACC
This sequence comes from Sphingomonas sp. Marseille-Q8236, assembly GCF_965112005.1. Taxonomy (NCBI): domain Bacteria; kingdom Pseudomonadati; phylum Pseudomonadota; class Alphaproteobacteria; order Sphingomonadales; family Sphingomonadaceae; genus Sphingomonas; species Sphingomonas sp. Marseille-Q8236. The sequence continues at coordinate 482,691 of NZ_CBCOPO010000001.1, read as the reverse complement.
GAAATGGGTCTGCTGATGGACGGTGAAGTCTCGATCCAGCCGGATGGCGCGGATCAGCCCTTCGTCTATCGCGGCTTCCAGATGATCAACGAGGAAAAGCTGGTCGACCTGCGCGGTGACCAGCTGCGCAAGATGAGCCAGTCGGGCATGCTCCCGCTGCTCTATGCGCACCTCTTCTCGCTGTCGCTGATGCGCGACATCTTCGCCCGTCAGGCGCAGCTGGGCAAGACGCCGCAGCCCCAGCTTCAGCCGGTCGGCTGATCCGATGCGCGGACCGGTCGTCGCCAGTCCGCGCTACAGCCAGGTCGCGATCGTCTTTCACTGGACGATCGCGGCGCTGGTCGTGGCCAATCTGGCCATCGGGCTTCTCCATGAGAGCCTGTTGCAGGGGACGATTCCGCTGCATAAGGCGATCGGGTTGACCGTGCTGGCGTTGACCGCCGCGCGGATCGTCTGGCGGCTGGGACACCGCCCGCCGCCCTTGCCCGCAGAGATCCCCGTCTGGGCGCGGGGCAGCGCCCATGCGGTCCACGCCACGCTCTATTTCCTGATGATCGCCATGCCGATGACCGGCTGGGCAATGGGGTCCGGCCGCGACGTACCGCGTCCCGTCAGCTGGTTCGGCCTGTTCGACGTGCCGCCCCTGCCGATCGGCAAGGCCGCCGCCGGGCTCGGTCACGAAGCGCATGAGATATTGGGCTGGGTGATGCTGGCGCTGGTGGCGATCCATGTCGCGGCGGCGCTGCGCCATCACTATCTGCTGCGCGACGGTCTTCTGGCGCGTATGGGTTTTCGCATAGGCTGAGCTGCTTAGCCCGGCTTTCCGAGGCGATGCCCCCGACGGATTGGGCGCTAGGGAACCATCGCTCCATGATCCATTGCTCAGGAGCAGCCCAAATGGCCGGATTGGGCGTCAGCGGACTAAGGCCCAAAACATCAGTACGGCTAACATGGGGGGAAGGCGGACGTTAGCGCTCGCGCCCAACGAGCGCATAGAGTGCAGCCCAAGCGAGTGCCTCTGCTGCCAAGAGCACGATCGCGCTGGTCCGATCGCCCAAAGCCCATAACGCCGCACCGATGATCGCGCGCCAATGATGAGACAACTTGCGGCGGGGCTTGGCATTTTCATACCTCAGTATCGCCCGTACGGCGAATGTCCGCTTCTGGGCGTCAACGGCCGCGTTGTCGATAGCGAAGGAAGGCATTGATCGTGCCTCTCGCGGCGACGCCAATGATCCCGGATATGGCTGCGGCGGCTGCGATCATCTTCCAGCCATCGATGCAATCCGCTTCCGGGATGCAATGCCCCATCGAAGCATAGATAAATGCGGCACCAAGAAGGGGCAGGCCGGTGATGGCTTCCACCGCGCAGCCGAGCTTTCCTCCCGTGGTTCCGCCACCCTGGTAAGCGCTGTCATTCGGCATTGGTTGACACCGGGGGATCGGCCATTCGGCAGCAAGCGAATCCCGTCCGGGAGCGGCAAGCAATGGACGTCGGCAGACTGGCAGCTTCCGGATCTACAGACCAGATTCGCCGGGGCTCGCCTCATGCAGGGAAGCCGTGCGCCGGTTCCGCCATCACCCGTGACGAAAAAATGACGAATTGTGCGATGCGGGGTTGAACCAAATAGGCCCCTTCTTATTTATATCCTGTACGACGTCGTGTCCCCCCTTTCGCGATGTCGTATGACACGCTTTCAGCGTGTCTCCTCCCTGAACCTTGGCCACCTCGCGCTCCTCCCCCTTTGTGCGAGGTGGTTTTTTGTATGGGCTATTCCGCCGCCAGTGCGACCGGCTGGCCCAGCGCCTCGGCGTTGAGGGCGGACAATATATTGCGCACCAGCGTTACCGTCGCGTCGAAGCCCGCCCCCGGCGCCTCGAGCGCTTCGTCCAGATAGAGCGAACGATCGAGTTCCAGCTGGATCGCGTGGAGTCCTCGACGCGGTGCACCATGCCGCTGTACGATATGGCCCCCGGCATAGGGCGTATTGCGCGTCGCCGGGACGCCCGCCGCGCGCGCCTCGGCCTCGATCCGCCGGACAAAGCGCGTGTCAGCCGTCAGCCCATGACGATCGCCGATGACGATCCGTGGCATGAGGTTGGCGGCCCCCAGCGGCGGCATCGAGTGAAGGTCGAGCAGCACCGCCACGCCGAACTGCGCCCTGGCCTCCGCCAGGGCATCCGAGAGTGCCTGGTGATAGGGGCGATGATCGGCGGCGATCCGCTCGATCATTTCCGCATCGGTGAAGCGGCGGGTCCAGATGTCGCCATGCCCGGCGACCCGGCGCGGCACGAGCCCCAGGCCGCTGCGCAACTTCGCCGAAGCGCGCCCCTGTGGTCTCGCCCCCAGGTCGATGACCGGATCGCGTTCCTCCTCGTCCCGGTTGAGGTCGATCCAGGCGCGGGGCAGCCTCTGGAACAGCGTCGGTTCGTGCCGACGTGCCGCCAGGGCGACCCGATCGATCAATCGATCCTCCAGTCCCATCACGGCCGACACCGGTACGCGCAGCGCCTCGATCAGCGTGGGGGGATAATCGCGCCCGCCATGCGGCACCGAAATCACGACCGGGCCCGCCATCGGTCCGCAAAGGCTTTGAAAAGATGCGCCGGGGTTTGGGCTGGCCATTGTGCGGGACAGTAGGTCGGGCCGGGAAAGGGCGCAATGGACTGGAAATATTAACCAGCTTTTCGCTAAGCTCGACGCCAAGATGAATCGGAATCACGACATGTTTCACATCCTGCTGGCCGAAGACGACGACGTCATGCGCGAATATCTAACCCGCGCGCTGACCCGGTCGGGTTACCGGGTTTCGGCGGTCGATCGCGGGACGGCGGCCTTGCCGCTGCTGGAGAATGAGCGCTTCGATCTGTTGCTGACCGACATCGTGATGCCCGAAATGGACGGCATCGAACTGGCCCAGCGCGCCGCCGCGATCGTCCCCGACCTGCGGGTGATGTTCATTACTGGCTTTGCCGCCGTCACGCTGAAGGCCGGTCAGGCCGTGCCCAACGCCCGCGTCCTCTCCAAGCCCTTCCACTTGCGCGACCTGGTGATGGAGGTCGACCGACTTTTTCACGCAGATTCGGTCGATGGCGCAATTTAGGGGTTGCCAGCCCCGAACAACCTGCTAATTGGCCGGCCTCCGGCGGGCGTGTAGCTCAGTGGTAGAGCACTGTGTTGACATCGCAGGGGTCGCAAGTTCAATCCTTGCCACGCCCACCATCGAAAACCCCGCTAGGCCAATAGGCTTAGCGGGGTTTTTGTTGTTGGCGAGCTGGTCGCTTCGATTGGCGGGTTTCGGTATCTCGCCGTCTTTATGACATCCATTGAGCCCCGGAGCGTTGCGGGGGCAACGAGTCATCGCCCTTGCGCGAAACGTGCATGAGGGGATTGGCGGGATTTTGCGTATAATGGGATCATGACCGATCCCTTCGACCGAGATCTTGCCCGGCTGGCCAGCCTTGCGCCGCCGGATTCCCTGCATGAGCTGGAGGACCGGGTGGTGTCGGCCATCCGGGCGGACGTGCCGGCCGGCCGGTCATCCTCCCTGCGGGGCATGGCCGTCGCGGGTAGCGCGGCGTTGCTGCTGGGGCTGGCCGGGGGCGGGGTGATGGCGGGGCGGATCGAGGCACGGGAGCGGCCCGTCGCACTCGTCGCGCTGGATGCGGGGCTGGCGCCCTCGACATTGCTGCTGGGGCGGTGATGCGACAGAATCTCCTGACGTTGGTCATCGCCTTTGTCGCCGCGTTGGCGGGAGTGGCCATCGGGTGCCGGGTTTTGATGCCCGCCGAGCCGCAGGCCAGCGATCTCCACACGCTGGTTCATCACGAAATTCCGCTCGATCCGGCGCAGAATGTGGCGCTCGACCGATTGGAGGCGCGGTTTGCCGCCACCCGTGCGACGCTGGAGGCGCGGTTGCGTGGTGACAATGCGCGGCTGGCGGCAGCGATCGAGGCCGAGCATCGCGATGGTCCGCGTGTCACCCAGGCGATCGACGCCGTCCATCACAGCATGGGCGATCTGCAAAAGGCGACGCTGGCGCATGTCTTTGCCATGCGCGCGCAGTTGCGCCCGGATCAGGCGGCGACCTTCGATCGGCTGGTCGTGGCCAAGCTGACCGATAGCGACCATTGAGCCGGGCGGGGTGAGCCGCGATCTGGCGGGACTGGCCGATGGCGATCTGGTGGCGTTGGCGCGGAGCGGCCGCCCCGGCGCCTATGCGGCGATCGTCACGCGGCACAAGGCGGCGCTCTACCGCCTGATCCTGGCGCATGTCCGCGACGCCGACGAGGCGCTGGATCTGGTGCAGGAGAGCTTCGTCGCGGCGCATGACGCGCTGGCACGCTTCGACGAGACGCGCTCGCTCCGCGCCTGGCTCAGCCGGATCGCGCTCAACAAATGCCGGGACTGGGCCCGGCGGCGGCGGGTGCGCGCGATGCTGTCGCGTGTCTTGCCGGTCGAGGCGGCCGCGGCGGTCGCCGATGACCGGATCGGAGCCGAAGCAGCGGCGATCGAGCGCGATTCGCTGGCGCGGACGCTGGCGGCGCTGGACGACCTGCCCGAGGCGTTGCGGGTGCCGCTGATCCTCTGCGCGATCGAGGGGCTAAGCCAGATGGAGGCGGCCGAAGCGCTGGGCCTGAGCGTCAAGGCGATCGAGCTTCGCATTCGCCGTGCGCGCGCGGCGTTGCGCGATGCCATTCCCTGAATTTCCGCCATGGGTGAGGGGGCGGCCCAGCCCGCGCGTATAAGGGGCATGACCGACACCGCGATTTCGATCCGCCGCCGTGAGATTCTGGCCGGCGGCATGGGGCTGAGTGCCCTGGCGGCACTGCCCGCCTGGGCACAGAGCCATGGCGGCGGGCTGGCGCATGGACCGGCCGCCATGGCAAACCCGCGTGAGATGCTGACCGGTCCGGACGTGACCCTGACCGTCGCGCGGCAGATGATGCGGATCGACGGCAAACCCTATCATGCGATCGGGATCAACGGAGCGACCCCCGCGCCGCTGATCCGCCTGCGGGAGGGGCAAAAGGCGCGGATCACGGTCGTCAACACGCTGGATGAAGAGACGTCGATCCACTGGCACGGGCTGCTCCTGCCGTTCCAGATGGACGGAGTGCCGGGAATCAGCTTTCCCGGTATTCCGGCGGGCGGGCGCTTCACCTATGAATTCCCGGTCGTGCAGGCGGGGACCTATTGGTATCACAGCCATTCGGGCTTGCAGGAGCAGGAGGGGCATTACGGCCCCATCGTCATCGATCCCGCCGGTCCCGATCCGATCCTGTCCGATCGGGAGCATGTCATCGTCCTGTCGGATCACAGCCCGCTCCATCCCCATGCGATCTTTCGGCGGTTGAAGCTGCAGGGCGGCTATTTCAACTATCAGAAGCAGTCGGTGTCGGGCCTGCTGGCGGGGCGGGACCAGCCGCTGGCGGAGCGGTTGCGCTGGGGCGCGATGCGGATGGATCCCAGCGACGTGTCCGACGTGACGGGTTCGACCTATCGCTACCTGATCAACGGTCATGGTCCGGCGGACAATTGGACCGGCCTGTTCGCGGCGGGCGAGCGGGTGCGGCTGCGGGTCGTCAATGCCTCGGCCATGACCAACTTCAACCTGCGGATACCGGGCCTGTCGCTTCAGGTGGTGCAGGCCGATGGGCAGAATGTCCGGCCCGTCGCGGTCGACGAACTCCAGATCGCGGTCGCCGAAACCTATGACCTGATCGTCACGCCGACCGAGGACCGCGCCTATACGCTGGTGGCGGAGGCGTGGGACCGTTCGGGCATGGCGCGGGGGACGCTGGCCCCGCGCCCTGGCATGGTCGCCGCCGTGCCCGCGCTCCGCCCGCGTCCGCTGGCGACGATGAAGGATATGGGGATGGGGTATATGGGCACGATGGACCATGGTGGAGAGGGCGGCGGCTGCACCCCCGAGCATGCCGCCATGGGGCATTGCCAGCCCGGTACCGCGCCTACGATGGACCACGGCGCGATGAAGCACGACATGCGCGACTTCGCCAATGCGCCCGGCCTGCCGCGTACGCCCGTCGTCCAGACGGTGTCGCCGATGCCGGTCGACCGGACGGGCGAGCCGCCGCAAGGGCTGGCCGATGTCGGGCACCGCGTGCTGACCTATCGCGATCTCGTGAGCCTTGCCCCCAATCCCGATCGACGGGTGCCGTCCCGCGCGCTGACCATCCACCTGACCGGCAATATGGAACGCTATATGTGGGCGTTCGACGGGGTGAAGCTGAACGCGGTGACCGCACCCATTCCGTTCCGGCTGGGCGAGCGGGTCCGCGTGACGTTGGTCAATGATACGATGATGGCGCACCCCATCCATCTTCATGGCCATTTCTTCGAGCTGGTGACGGGACATGGCGATCATGCTCCGCGCAAGCATACCGTCAATGTCGCACCCGGCGGCACAGCCAGCTTCGACCTGACGGCGGATGCCGAGGGCGACTGGGCCTTTCACTGCCATCTGCTGTATCACATGCATGCGGGAATGATGCAGGTCGTCACCGTGCGACCGGACGCCGGCGGGGAGGCGGCGGCATGATCGCGCTGATGCTGATGCTCGCCGATCCGACGATGCAGCATCAGGGCATGGCCATGCCCGGCATGACGATGCCCATGGCAAAGCCAAAGCCTGTGGCCACTCCCAAGCCCCGGCGGGGTGGTTCGTCGACGCCGGCCAAGCGAGGCAAGCCCGGTGGGGTTCGGCCTGCCCGGACGGGATCATGTTCGGCGGAGCACGCAGCGATGGGGCATTGCCGCCCGACTGCCGCTACCCCGATCGGGGAGCATGACGGCATGGCTCACGAGGCGATGCCACCCATGACCATGCCATCGCCAGCACCCGCTTGCTCGGCGGAGCATGCGGCGATGGGGCATTGCCAGCCGGGGGCGGACGCCGCGGGGGGAATGTCGGGCCAAGATCATGGCGCGATGCCGGGCATGGCGCCCGCCGCCGCGCCTGCCTGTCCTCCCGAGCATGCGGCGATGGGACATTGCCAGCCGGGCACCGCCATGGGCACCGAGATGGTCATGGATCACGGCGCCATGCCCGGCATGGCCGACGGGCAGCAGGCCATAGGCCATGCGCCGCCGCCAGCACCCCCCGGGGACCGGGCGGCGGATCGCTTCTATGACCCCGCCACGATGGCGGCCGCCGATCGGCAGATGCGGATGGAGCATGGCGGCATGCGCTTTTCGCAGATTCTCTTCAATCTGGCCGAGGTGCAATGGCGCGACGGCCGCGACGGCTATCGCTGGGATGGCGAGGGCTGGTTCGGCGGCGATGTCGACCGGCTGGTCGTCAAGACAGAGGGGGAGGGCACGCTGGGCGGACGGATCGGCGCCGCGGAGGTGCAGGGGCTCTATTCCCGGGCGATCGACCCCTATTGGAACGTACAGGCGGGCGTCCGGCAGGATGTGGGCGTCGGTGCGCGGCGGACCTATGCGGTGCTGGGCGTCGAAGGGCTTGCCCCTTATTGGTTCGACGTCGAAGCCACGCTGTTCCTGTCCGACAAGGGCGAACTCCATGGCCGGGCCGAGGCATGGATCGATCAGCGCATCACCCAGCGCGCCATCCTGCAGCCTCGCGCCGAGGTGAATCTGGCCGCACAGGACGTCCCCGAGCAGGGGATCACGGCGGGCGTCTCCAGCCTCGAACTGAGCCTGCGCCTCCGCTACGAGGTCGCACGCGAATTCGCGCCCTATGTCGGCGTCAACTGGGAGCGGCGCTACGGCGCGGGCGGCGGGGGCGGTGCAGCGCTGGTGCTCGGTATCCGTAGCTGGTTCTAGAGATAGCGGAGCCAGTGCAGGTCGCGGCGGCGGCGCTTCAACTCGGCGAACCATTTGGTCGGGACGTAAAGCGGTACGATCAGCAGCAGGTACATCAGCCACATCGCCCCGACCGATGGAAGGCCGAACACCTCCCCGTGATTGGGCCCCCAAATCGCGATCGCGCCGGTATACAGGATGCGCAGGACGTAGAGATGGAGCAGATAGAAGAACATCGGCGCCCCGCCCATTACCGCCAGCGTCTGCGTCACCGGGCCCTTACGCCCCTCGAACGATGCGAGCAGCAGCGCGGCGACGCCCAGGGTGGGTAGCAGGAACAGAAGCGATGGCGGATATTTGGTCAGCGCCAGAAAGCTCATGACGCTGCGCAGCGTATCGCCCGGCACCCGCGCCCAGGGGACATCGCCATAGCCGTTGATCGTCCGAAGCAGAACGAAGGCAAAAATCAGGGCGAAGCCCAGCGAAGCCAGCCAGCGCCGCCGCTCTTGGGCCGTGCGTTGGAACCAGGGGCCGATCGCATAACCGAGCGCGATGACGCCGATCCAGGGGAGGACCGGATAGCTCGTCTTGATCGTGATCCCCATGAAGGCGAATGCGGAGCGCTGGTGGATCATCGCCCAAGGTTCGGACCAGGGGCTGTCGGGGGTGAAGACGACGGGGTCGAGCAGGTTATGCCCCGCAACGATCACGCCCCCGATCATGGCGATCGCAATGCGCGGCAGATGGATCAGCCCCGCCAGCGCGATCATGCACACGCCGATCGCCCAGATGACCTGCAACCACAGGGTCTGCGGCGGCAACCGCCCCGACCAGGCGAAGCTGACCAGCGTTACCTCCAGCAGCATCAGGAACAGGCCGCGCGTCAGCAGGAAGCGGCTCGTCTCCGCACGGCTGTGCGTCTGGCCGTAGAGCCACGCCGACAGGCCGGTCAGCGCGATAAAGGTCGGGGCGCAGAGCGACGCCAGCGTCCGGCTGAAAAAGAGGGCAGGGGCAACGACCCGCGTGTCCATCGGGTCGCCGACCTGCCAATGGGTGCAGAAGGTGTCACGCACATGGTCGAGCAGCATGATGACCATGACCAGCCCGCGCACCGCGTCGATGCCGGTCAGCCGAGTGGTCGTGGCGGCGGGGCGCGCGACCGTCCGGGCCGCGTCATGGGGAATGGCCAAGCTGGTCACGCCTCCCGCTCCGGCCATTCGGCATCGATGACCAGCAGCAGCCGATCCTCGCCCGACCCCGCGATCGGCGGCGAGCGATGGATGATTGCCTGGTCGCCGGCGCGCTCGCGCCCCTTGAACAGCCCGACGTCTCCGGCCGACAGCGCACGGGGCTCGGTGTCGGTCGTCGCGCCCTGGGGCAGCCACTGGGTCGCCTGTCCGCAATAGGTGGTGATCAGGCGAAGCGCGACATAGTCGGCATGAAATTTCCAGCAGCCATTGCCCGTTACCCGCTCGATCCGCACCTCCACCCGGTCCTGCCCGGTGAGCGCGGCATAATGCAGGGCCAGATGCTGCGCGTCGGCGGCGAGCAGGTGATGCCAATCGCGCGGCCGCAGTGGCGCGAGCGCCTCCGCGATCCGGTGCGCGACCGATCGCATGTCACAGGCGAAACGCAGGGCCGGAAAGTCTTCCAGCGTCGGGCGGGGCAGCGGGGAGGCGCGTTGCCAGATGGCGAGGGTCACGGCCGGATCGTCGATCCTGCCGAGGATTGAGGCGTCACCGCCGATACGCACATGATCGGGCAAAATGGGGGCCGTGCGGGGAGCTTCGAATTCTATGGTCTGGATCACGCCTGCCATCATCAGTCATCAGTGTTACGGTGTAACATTACCAGATGGCGTCAGAGAGCGAAAGACCGTCAGGGGCGGGCACGTCCATAAGGAAAAGGGCGGCACCTTTCGGCACCGCCCCATCCGTCCGTCTGCCGAAGCGACGCGGATCAGCCCGCGTCTTCGTCGGGGAAGGCGTTGGTCGGCTTCGACCCCCAAAGTGCGTAGAACAGGATGTAGAGTTCGCACACCGCCGTCAGCAGGAACGACTCCTGCAGGCCGTAATGATCGGCCAGCCAGCCATGCACCGCGACCAGCGCGCCGCCCGCGATCGCCATGATCAGTAGGCCCGAACCCTCCTCGGTCAGCGGACCCAGGCCACGGATGCCGAGCGTGAAGATGGTTGGGAACATGATCGAGTGGAACAGGCCGACGAGGATCAGCGACCACATGGCGACGGTGCCGGTGGTGAAGACGGTCGCCAGCATCACGATGAATGCGCCGATCGAGAAGACGGCCAGCACGGTCCCGGCGGGCACCTTCTGCATGATCGCCGAGCCGACGAAGCGACCGACCATCATCCCGCCCCAGAGCAGGGTCAGGTAACGGCCCGCGGCCTCGGTGGTCATGTTGCCGATGTCGGGGCGGCTGACGAAGTTCACGAACAAATTGCCCACGCCGATCTCGGCGATCAGGTAGATGAAGATCGCGCCGATGCCGAACACCAGATTGCGATGCTTCCACAGCGAGTGGTTCTTGCGATCCTCCTTGGCGACGCGGCTGGTCGCCGAGCCCATGGCGGGCAGGGGGAAGCGGGCGATGACAAGGGCGAGGACGACCAGCACGACCGCGACCAGCCCATAGGGCAGGACCACGGCATGGGCGTCGGCCAGGCGTTCGGCCTGGGTCAGCGCGGCGCTACCGGCTTCGGCCGTGCCGCCCTTCGACCGGCCGAGGATCAGATAAGCGCCGAACAGCGGGGCCAGCATCGTGCCCATCGAGTTCATCGCCTGGACGAGATTGAGGCGCGACGACGCCGTGTCCGCCGGGCCCAGCACGGCGACATAGGGGTTGGCCGCGACCTGCAGCAGCGTGATGCCGCTGGCGATCACGAACAGCATCAGCAGCGTGACGCCGTAAGAGGGCAGCGATGCCGCCAGCATCATGCCGACCGCACCCGCCGCCATGATGAGCAACCCGGTCACCAGCGACTTCTGATACCCGATCCGCTCGATCAGCTTGGCCGAAGGGATGGAGGCGAAGAAATAGGCGATGAACCACACGCTCTCGATCAGCGAAGCCTGGAAATAGCTCAGCTCGAACACGCTGCGCAGATGCGGCAGCAGCGTCCCGTTGATGACGGTGATGAAGCCCCACATGAAGAACAGGCTGGCCAGCAGGGTCAATGCCGACCCGTAATTGGTCGTCCCTCCTCCGACAGGCTGTGCGCCGGTGGCGCGGGACGTGACGGGTGCGGCCATGCATTCCTCTCCTACGGACCGGTGATCATCATCAAAAGATGTTCGTCGACCGGCTTGCTCCTGATATTTTGTCTGACTATAGTGATGCCTAAGGCGCGTCAATGGCGTCGGGCGACGGAGGGATGAGGCATGTCGATGGCGTCAATCAAGAGCTTTCTTACTTTGGTAGCGGTAACCTCCGCAATGACTTCTACGGCCGCTTTGGCGAGCGAGGCAAAGCGTGCGCCCGCCGGCTATTCGGTCGAGGGGACGGGCGTCGAGTCGGTGACGCTGACCAACAAGGCCGGGCTGTCGGCGCGCGTGCTGACCTATGGTGCGACGCTCCAGTCGGTGATGGCGCCCGATCGCGAGGGCAAGCTGGCCGACGTGCTGCTCGGCTATGACAAGGCCGAGGATTATGTGAACCATCCGAACTTCTTCGGCGTGACGGTGGGGCGCTTCGCCAACCGCATCGGCGGTGGCCGTTTCACGCTCGACGGGCGCCCCTATCAGCTGACGCTGAACGACAAGGTCAATTCGCTGCATGGCGGGACCAAGGGCTTCGACAAGCATCTGTGGCGGATCGTGTCGATGAAGGACGGCCCGACCGCCAACGTCGTCATGGCCCTGACCAGCCCCGATGGCGATCAGGGTTATCCGGGCAAGGTCGATGCCACCGTCACCTATTCGCTCGACGAGGCGGGGTCGCTGACCATCGCGTTCGAGGCGAAGACCGACAAGCCGACCATCGTCAACATGACGAACCACGCGATCTTCAACCTGAACGGCGAGGGCTCGGCCCTGGGCGCGACCTTCCACAAGCTGACCATTCCCGCCGCCGCCTATACCCCCGTCGATACCAAGCTGATCCCGACCGGCGAGCGCAAGCCGGTGCAGGGCACGGTGTTCGATTTCCGTGCGCCCCGCGTCGTCGCCGACGGCATCCGCGACGGCAATGACCAGCAGATCCGCTACGGCCAGGGCTATGACCATAATTTCGCGCTCGACAAGGGCCTGACCGCCACGCCGCAACTGGCCGCGCGTCTCGAGGACCCGGCGTCGGGCCGCGTGCTCGAAGTGTTGTCGACCGAACCGGGCGTGCAATTCTATACGGGCAATTTCCTCGACGGCACCTATGTCGGCAAGAAGGGCCATCTGTACCGCATGGGCGACGGCATCGCGCTGGAGCCGCAGAAATTCCCCGACTCGCCCAACAAGCCCGATTTCGTCTCGCCGCGCGTCGATCCCGGCAAGCCCTACCGGCATACCATGATCTACCGCTTCTCCACCGTTCGCTGACCGAAAGCCTGACATGACCGACATGCCCAAACTGCGCAGCCGCGCCTGGTTCGACAATCCCGAGAATATCGACATGACCGCGCTCTATCTGGAGCGGTATCTGAACTTCGGCCTGTCGCTGGAGGAGCTTCAGTCGGGCAAGCCGATCATCGGCATCGCGCAGACCGGCTCGGATCTCTCGCCCTGCAACCGCCACCATCTGGTGCTGGCCGAGCGGGTGCGCGAGGGCGTGCGCGAGGCGGGCGGCATCGTCCTGGAATTCCCGGTCCATCCGATCCAGGAAACCGGCAAGCGCCCGACCGCGGGCCTCGACCGCAACCTGGCCTATCTGGGCTTGGTCGAGGTGCTGTACGGCTATCCGCTCGACGCGGTGGTGCTGACCATCGGGTGCGACAAGACGACCCCGGCCGCGCTGATGGCCGCCGCCACCGTCAATATCCCGTCGATCGCGCTGTCGGTCGGGCCGATGCTTAACGGCTGGCACAAGGGCGAGCGGACCGGCTCGGGCACGATCGTCTGGAAGGCGCGCCAGATGCTGGCGGCGGGCGAGATCGACGATGCGGAGTTCATCCGCCTGGTCGCCTCGTCGGCGCCGTCGACCGGCTATTGCAACACCATGGGCACCGCGACCACGATGAACTCGCTGGCCGAGGCGCTGGGCATGTCGCTGCCCGGCTCGGCCGCGATCCCCGCGCCGTATCGCGATCGCCAGGAAGTCGCGTATCTGACCGGCAAGCGCATCGTCGAGATGGTGAACGAGGACCTGAAGCCCTCCGACATCCTGACCAAGGAAGCGTTCCACAACGCGATCAAGGTGAACTCGGCGATCGGCGGCTCGACCAACGCGCCGATCCACCTGGCCGCCATCGCGCGCCATATCGGCGTCGACCTGCCCGTGCAGGACTGGGAGACCGAGGGGCACAAGATCCCGCTGCTGGTGAACCTGCAACCGGCGGGCGAATATCTGGGCGAGGATTATTACCGTGCGGGCGGCGTGCCCGCCGTGGTCAACCAGCTGATCGAGCAGGGGCTGATCCACGAGGGCGCGATGACCGTCAACGGCAAGACCATGGGCGAAAATTGCCGTGGCAAGGCGATCGAGGACGAAAAGGTCATCCGTCCCTTCGCCCAGCCGCTGAAAGAAGAAGCGGGCTTCATCGTCCTGTCGGGCAATCTGTTCGACGCCGCCGTGATGAAGACCAGCGTGATCTCGGAGGAATTCCGCGAGCGCTATCTGTCCAACCCCGACGATCCCGATGCCTTTGAAGGTCCGGCGGTCGTGTTCGACGGGCCGGAGGATTATCACCACCGGATCGACGATCCCGCGACCGGCATCACGCCGCAGACGCTGCTGTTCATGCGCGGCGCGGGGCCGATCGGCTATCCGGGCGCGGCGGAAGTCGTCAACATGCGCCCGCCCGCCTATCTGATCACCGAGGGCGTGCACTCGCTGCCCTGCATCGGCGACGGGCGTCAGTCGGGAACGTCGGGGTCCCCCTCAATCCTGAACGCCAGCCCGGAAGCGGCGGCGATGGGCGGCCTGGCGCTGATCGAGACCGGCGACCGGGTGCGCATCGACCTGAACAAGGGCACCGCCAACATCCTCATCTCCGACGAGGAACTGGCCGAGCGTCGCAAGACCCTCGCGGCGGCGGGCGGGTATAAATATCCCGCGTCGCAGACCCCGTGGCAGGAAATCCAGCGCTCGGTGGTCGGCCAGATGTCGACCGGCGCAATCCTGGAGGGCGCTGAGAAGTATCAGCGTATCGCCCAGACCCAGGGCCTTCCGCGCGACAACCACTAAGAGCAGGCAAGAACGAGCGGATCGAGCGAATACCCCATCGCTCGGTCCGCTCGGGCCTGACCCAGCGGTCAGCTATTCTCCAGCCAGGCCAGGGCGGCGCCATAGGACAGGAAGGCGTCGAGATTTTCCAGCGGATAGCTTTGGCGCACCTGCGACTTGAGCGGACTGGAATCGACGACCAGGGCAAGGCGGTCGCCGGGGGCATAATAGGTGACGATGCCCTCGCGCATCTTCTCGACCATCGCCATCGGCATGATCGGCGCGCCCCGCCGGTCGATCAGCGCCTTTGCATGGCCGAGATGCGCCCGAGACTCGATCAGGAAAGGGTGGAAGGCGGGCCAGTAACGGTCCGCAATGTCTGGCGTCCAAATCCCGCGCGCCCGGACATGGATGATGTGATGATCGCCCATCGCGATCGCGAATGCGGCGTCCTCGACCTTTTCTGGTGTCATCCGGCTCTCCCGACGCATTTCCATCGCATTCCGGGCGATGACAGGATTAATACCAAAACCGACCATATGCGAATCGCCGCGTGAGGCCAAACCATGTTGCCGGCTTTGGTACAGCCAGGGCAAAGCCCGCGACTGTTTCGAACGAGACCTTGACCTGTGAACCACACCAATCGATACCGCTAACAAAGTATGCGGAGAGGATATATGCCGATCGAATTCACCGACCTGATCAGTGCGCTGCCGGAAGACTGGCGCGAGGGGCGTTTTGTCGGTCGGATCGACCGGGGCGAAGGTCCCTGTCCCATATTGGTCAAGGGCGGCAAGGCCTATGACATGAGCCGTGTCGCACCGACCGTCTCCGCGCTGCTGGCGGGCGGCACGGTCGATGCATCGCAGGGCGAGGCGCTGGGCGAACTGACCGAACTGAACCTGTCACCCGAACAGGGTGCGGCCCATCGCCTGCTCTCGCCGATCGATCTGCAATGCGTGAAGGCGGCGGGCGTGACCTTCGCCGTCTCCGCGCTGGAGCGGGTGATCGAGGAGCGCGCGCGCGGCGATTATGGCAAGGCGGCCGAACTCCGCGCGACGCTGGAACAGGCGCTGGGCGGCAATATCCGCTCGGTGGTGCCCGGTTCGCCCGAAGCCGCGCAGCTCAAGGATGCGCTGATCGCCGAGGGGCTGTGGTCGCAATATCTGGAGGTCGCGATCGGCCCGGACGCGGAGATCTTTACCAAGTCGCCGGTGCTCTCGACCGTAGGCTGGGGCATGCCGGTCGGCGTCCGCTCCGACTCGACCTGGAACAACCCCGAGCCCGAGGTGGTGCTGGTCGCCGATGCGCATGGCAAGGCGGTCGGCGCGACGCTGGGCAACGACGTCAATCTGCGCGACTTCGAAGGCCGTTCGGCGCTGCTGCTCGGCAAGGCGAAGGACAACAACGCCTCCTGCTCGCTGGGGCCGCTGGTCCGCCTGTTCGACGACGGCTTCACCATGGACGATGTCCGGTCGAGCGAGGTCAAGCTGACCATCACCGGCACCGACGGCTATGTGCTGGAGGGGGCCAGCTCGATGGACCAGATCAGCCGCGATCCCGAGGACCTTCTGGGACAGGCGCTGAGCGAGCATCATTATCCCGACGGCTTCGTCCTGTTCCTCGGCACGCTGTTCGCGCCGACCCAGGACCGCGACGAGCCCGGTCGCGGTTTCACCCACAAGGTCGGCGATAGCGTCGTCATCACCAACCCGCGTCTCGGCACGCTGGTCAACCCGGTGACGACCTCCGCCGACGCCCCGGCCTGGACCTTCGGTCTGGGCGAATTGATGCGCAATCTGGCCCGGCGCGGCCTGTTGTGACGGAGTCGGACGAAATGTTGCAGAAGACCAGCGCGGCGGACATGACCGCACGCTATCCCAGCCTGATGGACAAGCGCGTCATCGTGACGGGCGGCGGATCGGGGATCGGCAAGGGGCTGGTCGAGGCGTTTGTGGCGCAGGGCGCCCGCGTCGCCTTCGTCGACATCGCCGAGGAGGCGAGTCAGGCGCTGGTCGACCGGCTGTCGGCCGATGCTCGCCATGCGCCGATCCATCGCCGCTGCGACCTGACCAATCTCGATCACCTCAAGACGGTCTTCGCCGACCTGGAAGCGGCATTGGGCGGGGTCGATATCCTGGTCAACAATGCGGGCAATGATGATCGCCACAACATCGAAGACGTCACCCCGGCCTATTGGGACGAGCGGCTGAACGTCAATCTGCGGCACCAGTTCTTCGCCGCCCAAGCGGTGATCCCCGCGATGAAGCGCGCCGGGGGCGGCGCGATCCTGAACTTCGGGTCGATCAGCTGGCACCTCGGCCTCAACGATCTGGTCCTCTACCAGACCTGCAAGGCGGCGATCGAGGGGCTGACCCGCAGTCTCGCGCGCGATCTGGGCCGCGAGAATATCCGGGTGAACACCATCGTTCCCGGCAACGTCCAGACGCCGCGCCAGGAAAAATGGTACACGCCCGAAGGCGAGGCGGAGATCGTCGCGGCGCAGTGCCTGGACGGGCGTATCCAGCCTTCGGACGTGGCGGCGCTGGTGCTGTTCCTCGCCTCGGACGATGCGAAGATGTGCACCGGCCACGATTATTTCATCGACGCCGGTTGGCGCTGACAAACCGGGCGAGAGCATAGGAGAGAGTGATGCAGCAGGCCCAACACTGCCTGACCGTGGGTGCGACGCTGGGCGAAGGCCCGATCTGGGTCGATGACGCGCTGTGGTTCGTCGATATCAAGCAGCAGCGCATCTATCGTCACGATCCGGTGGCGGGCACGCTCGATCACTGGGCCTCGCCCGAAATGGTCGGTTGGGTCGTGCCCGCGCAGCGTGGCGGTTTCGTCGCGGGGTTGAAGTCGGGGCCGCATCACTTCGATCCCGCGACCGGCGGTTTCGAGCGGCTGGCGGAGGTCGATGCGCATCTGCCCGCCAACCGCCTCAACGACGCGTGCGTCGACGGGCAGGGGCGTATCTGGTTCGGTACGATGGACAATGACGAGACCTCGCTGTCGGGTCGCTTGTTCCAATGGGCCGCCGGGCTGGTCACGCCGACCAGTGCCGACGCGGTGTGCATCACCAACGGCCCGGCCATCTCGCCGGACGATTCGACGCTCTATCACGTCGATACGCTGGGCAAGGTGATCCTGGCGCATCCGATTCTGGGCGACGGCACGCTGGGCCCTGCGACCGAGTTTGCGCGCTTCGGCGATGCGGATGGGCATCCCGACGGTGCGATCTGCGATTCCGAGGGCGGCGTGTGGGTCGGTTTCTTCGGCGGCTGGGCGGCACGGCGCTATGGCCCGGACGGCGTGATGACCGATGAGGTCCGCTTCCCGGTGTCGAACATCACCAAGATCGCGCTGGGCGGTCCCGATGGCCGCACCGCCTATGCCACCACCGCGCGGCAGGGTTTGTCGGAGGAACAACTGGCCGGGCAGGTGCAGGCGGGGGACATCTTCACCTTCCGCGTGACCGTGCCGGCCAAGCCGGTGCACCGCGCGGCGATCTGACCCATTTGGCTTTCGAACCCGGCGTCTCGGGTCGGCCCGCTCCTTTTCGGGGCGGGCCGCTTCTTATTCCTCCATGGCGCTGCGGGTGTCCTCCAGCGCCAGATCGACGAGCAGCCGCATGGCCTCTCCCGCCCCCTCGACATCGCCCGCCGCGATCGCGTCATAGACCTTCACATGGTCGGGCACCGGATTGCGGGGCAGCGCGCGCGAACGCTGCTTGAACTGGGTGGTCCAGGCGACCGCCGCGCCGATGCTGGCGGTCAGCACGACCAGCGCATCGTTGCGGGTCGCCGCCAGCACCGCGTTGTGGAAATCGCGGTCCGCCGTCCGCCCCGCCTCGGTCGCCAGCGTATGGCGGCGCATCGCGGCCAGCGCGTCGCGCATCTCCTTCAGATCCGCCTTGTCGCGCCGCTCCGCTGCCAGGCGCGCGGCGGCGGGCTCGACGATCGACCGCAACTCGAACAGGCTGCGCACGAACTGAATGTCCGGCTCGCCCGAAAAGGCCCAGGCGAGCACGTCGGGGTCGAGCAGATTCCAGCGGTTGCGCGGCAGGACGCGGGTACCCGTCTTGGGACGGCTTTCGACCAGCCCCTTGGCGGTCAGCACCTGCACCGCCTCGCGATAGGCGCTGCGCGATACGTCGAGCGCTTCGGAAAAGGCGACCTCGCCCGACAGCGTGTCGCCGGGGCGATACTCGCCCGACACGATTGCCGCGCCCAGCTTGTGCGCGATCGCGCCGTGCAGGCGGCGGCCGGTTCCGCGCCGCGTCCGGGGCGAATTCGCCGTGCCCGTCGTCGTCGCGTCATCACCCGTCTCTACTGTCGGGGAAGGGGGGGTATCCTGCCTGTCGATGTCGCTCATTCCCTGTGTTTCACCTCTCCGCCCCTATCTTGGCGCACAACGTTTAACATTGCCATCACTCCGTCAAATGAATATGTCGGAGTAATATAAAGGAGCTTCCCCTATGACCGATTTCCGTTCGATCGACGCCGCCACCGGCCAGCCGGTGGGCGACGCCTTTGCGGTGCACGGACCGGCCGATGTCGACGCGGCCTGTGCCGCGGCAGAGGAGGCGTTCGACGTCTATCGCGCCACCAGCCGCGAAGAGCGCGCCGTGTTCCTCGACAAGATCGGCGCCGAGATCATGGCCATCGGCGACGACCTGATCCAGGCCGCGATGCGTGAAAGCGGTCTGCCGCGCGCGCGCCTGGAAGGCGAGCGTGGCCGCACGGTCGGCCAACTCGGCCTGTTCGCCAAGGTGCTGCGCGCCGGGGCCTATCTTCAGGTCCGTATCGACCCCGCCATGCCCGACCGCCAGCCGCTGCCGCGCCCCGATCTGCGCCTGCGCATGGTGCCGCTGGGCCCGGTCGCGGTGTTCGGCGCATCCAACTTCCCGCTCGCCTTCTCGACCGCTGGTGGTGACACGGCGTCCGCGCTGGCCGCCGGTTGCCCGGTCATCGTCAAGGGCCACCCCGCCCATCCGCAGACCGGTGCGCTGGTCGCCGCTGCGATCGCGCGGGCGGTCGAAGCTTGCGGCCTACCGAAGGGCGTGTTCGGCCATCTGACCGGCCCCAGCAACGAGCTGGGCGGTGCGCTGGTCCGCGATCCGCGCATCACCGCGGTCGGCTTCACCGGCTCGCGCGCGGGTGGCCTGGCGCTGGTCAAGATCGCACAGGAGCGGCCGGTGCCGATCCCCGTCTATGCCGAAATGTCGAGCATCAACCCGGTCGTGCTGATGCCCGAGGCGCTGAAGGCGCGTGGTTCGGCGCTGGGCACCGCCTTTGTCGGCTCGCTGACCATGGGCGCGGGCCAGTTCTGCACCAATCCGGGCCTGCTGCTGGCGATCGAGGGCGAAGGGTTGGATGCGTTCGTCGAGGCGGCACGCACCGCGCTGACCGACGCGGCAGCGCAGACCATGCTGACGCCCGGCATCCACGCCGCCTATACCAAGGCGTCGGAGTCGCTGGCGAGCCACGACAAGGTCGAGACGGTCGCGCAGGGCAAGGTGGGCGAGGGCGTCACCGCCGGTCGCGCCGCCTTCTTCCAGACCACCGCTGAAGCCTTCCTCGCCGACGAGGCGCTGGGTCATGAAGTGTTCGGCGCGTCGTCGATCCTGGTCCGCTGCCGCGACGAGGCGGAGTTGATTGCGGTGCTCAAGGCGGCCGAGGGACAGCTGACCGCGACGATCCAGATGGACGAAGGCGATACCGACATGGCCGCGCGGCTGGTCCCGGTGCTGGAGCGCAAGGCGGGGCGGATCTTGGCGAATGGCTGGCCGACCGGCGTCGAAGTGGCGCATGCGATGGTCCATGGCGGCCCGTTCCCCTCGACCTCGGACGCGCGCACGACCTCGGTCGGCAGCCTCGCGATCGACCGCTATCTGCGGCCGGTGTCCTATCAGAACCTCAGCGCGGCGCTGCTGCCTGAGGATCTGAAGGACGAAGCGGCGGGCACGCTGCCCCGTCTGGTCGACGGCCAGCCGGGCTAAGGAATGGCGGGGCGCGTCCCGGACCGGGGACGCGCCCCTTTTTGTTGAAAAGACGATAAGGGGAGGA
>NZ_CBCOPO010000001.1:0-457500 GCF_965112005.1 Sphingomonas sp. Marseille-Q8236 | reverse complement strand
CTGGTAATGGGTCGTGGAGGTATCGGAAGTGCGAATGCAGACATGAGTAGCGATAAAGAGGGTGAGATGCCCTCTCGCCGAAAGACCAAGGGTTCCTGCGCAAGGCTAATCCGCGCAGGGTGAGCCGGCCCCTAAGACGAGCCCGAAGGGGGTAGTCGATGGGAACCACGTTAATATTCGTGGGCCTGGTGGTGTGTGACGGATCTCGTGTGTTGTACGTCCTTATCGGATTGGACGTGCCTCGAAGAGGTCCCGGGAAATAGCCCCACCGTATAGACCGTACCCGAAACCGACACAGGTGGTCAGGTAGAGTATACCAAGGCGCTTGAGAGAAGTGTCCTGAAGGAACTCGGCAAATTGCCTCCGTACCTTCGGAAGAAGGAGGCCCCATGTAAGCGCAAGCTCTCATGGGGGGCACAGGCCAGGGGGTAGCGACTGTTTAGCAAAAACACAGGGCTCTGCTAAGTCGGCTTCAAGACGACGTATAGGGCCTGACGCCTGCCCGGTGCCTGAAGGTTAAGTGGAGGAGTGCAAGCTCTGAAATGAAGCCCAGGTAAACGGCGGCCGTAACTATAACGGTCCTAAGGTAGCGAAATTCCTTGTCGGGTAAGTTCCGACCTGCACGAATGGCGTAACGACTTCCCCACTGTCTCCAGGACATGCTCAGCGAAATTGAATTCTCCGTGAAGATGCGGAGTACCCGCGGTTAGACGGAAAGACCCCGTGCACCTTTACTGCAGCTTCAGAGTGGCATTGGACAAGAACTGTGTAGCATAGGTGGGAGGCTTTGAAGCATTGGCGCCAGCCGATGTGGAGCCATAGGTGAAATACCACCCTGTTGTTGTTTAATGTCTAACCTCGTACCGTGAAACCGGTACAGGGACCCTCTGTGGCGGGTAGTTTGACTGGGGCGGTCGCCTCCTAAAGAGTAACGGAGGCGCGCGAAGGTTGGCTCAGGCCGGTTGGAAACCGGCTGTTAGAGTGCAATGGCATAAGCCAGCCTGACTGCGAGACTGACAAGTCGAGCAGAGACGAAAGTCGGTCATAGTGATCCGGTGGTCCCTCGTGGAAGGGCCATCGCTCAACGGATAAAAGGTACGCCGGGGATAACAGGCTGATAACCCCCAAGAGCTCATATCGACGGGGTTGTTTGGCACCTCGATGTCGGCTCATCACATCCTGGGGCTGGAGCAGGTCCCAAGGGTTTGGCTGTTCGCCAATTAAAGTGGTACGTGAGCTGGGTTCAGAACGTCGCGAGACAGTTTGGTCCCTATCTGCCGTGGGCGTCGAAATTTGAGAGGAGTTGACCCTAGTACGAGAGGACCGGGTTGAACGTACCTCTGGTGTACCTGTCGTCGTGCCAACGGCGCAGCAGGGTAGCTATGTACGGACGGGATAACCGCTGAAAGCATCTAAGCGGGAAGCCTCCCTCAAGATAAGATTTCTCAGGACGGTCGAAGACCACGACCTTGATAGATCGGATGTGGAAGTGCGGTAACGCATGGAGCTAACCGATACTAATTGTCCTATTCGCGCTTGAGAGCTCCACACCCCCACCATCAGCCCTGGGCTAGATGGCAGGGTGCGGTCATTACCAAGCCAGGTGCATCGATTTTATACCCAATCCCCCGAAGCGAGGTCTCCTCCCCTCGGGGCCCCCATCAAGTACCACTTGATGGGGATTGTTATTCGCGGACTCTATTGCCTGGTGGCCATAGCGTCGGTGTCCCACCCGATCCCATCCCGAACTCGGCCGTGAAACCCGACTGCGCCAATGGTACTACTGCTCAAGCAGTGGAAGAGTAGGGCGTCGCCAGGCATTACAGCCCGCGAATACAAAAACCCATTCACTCGTCCTTGCCCCTATACCCAGTGTCGCGGGGTGGAGCAGCCCGGTAGCTCGTCAGGCTCATAACCTGAAGGCCGCAGGTTCAAATCCTGCCCCCGCAACCACCGCCATAGAACTCGATACGCCGCCCTCACGGGCGGCGTTGTCGTTTAGGGCATACGCGCTGGCGACGCCGCGCTGGCCACCACCTCCGCTGCGGGACTGACGTGACCCCGGTCTTTCATCCAGCGGCAACCAGAGACCGACCTGTGTTGTCGCGCCTGAGCGCAGGTGAAGCAACGGGCGGGGTTAATCCCGCCCGTTGCTGTTCGAGCCCGGCAGCGAAGGCTGCCGGAGTGGCGTAGCCGAGCGACTAGTGCGGTCGCTCGGTGTTGTAGTCGTCGATCCAGCGGGCGAGGATCGAGCGGGCCTGACCGATGGTGAAGAACAGCGTCTCGTTGAGCAGCTCGTCGCGCATGCGACCGTTGAAGCTCTCGACGAACCCATTCTGCGTGGGCTTGCCCGGCGCGATGTAATGCCATTCGACGCCTGCATCGCCCGACCAGGCGAGCACCGCGTTCGACGTCAGTTCGGTCCCGTTGTCGCTGACGATCATCTTCGGCTTGCCACGCTCGGTGATCAGATCGGTCAATCCGCGCACGACCCGCCGGCCCGAGATCGACGTATCGACCACCGCCCGGAGGCATTCGCGCGTGACGTTGTCGACGATGTTGAGCACGCGGAACCGTCGGCCACCGACCAGCCCGCCGCATGCAGCAGCGCGGTCACCCGACGGTAACCGTAGCGCCCGTACTGCTTTGCCACCGCGACGACGTCGTCGGTGAGCGCCTGCTCATCATCTGCCCCGCACGGCACTTTGCGCTGCGTTGACCGGTGCTGGCCAAGCACGCGGCACACGCGCCGCTCGGACACGGCCACCACCTCCCGGACCTGGTCGATGCAGCGCCGGCGCCGTGCGGGGCTCAGAAGTTTCCCTTCGCCGCCTCCTGCAGGATGAGCTTGTCCAGCGTTAGATCCGAAATCGCACGCCGCAGCCGGGCGTTCTCCTTCTCCAGATCCTTCATCCGACGCGCCTGATCCGTCTTCAGGCCACCATATTCCTTGCGCCAGCGATAGTAGGTCTGCTCGCTGACCGCGATCCGCCGGCATGCCTCCGCGGTCGTGCCGCCCTGGCCCAGCACGATCTCCACCTCACGCAGCTTGCCGATGATCTCCTCCGGCTTGTGCTTCTTCGCAGGCATTCGTTGTCCCTTCCTTGACGTCCTCCCTATTTTTTCATCCAAGCTGAGTGAGAGTTTTCCGGCCCTTTGAAGCCTGCGGGCAAGGAGCTGGGACATGAAGAAGTCGAGATACACGGAAGAGCAGATTGCGTTTGCGCTGAAGCAGGCGGAGACGGGCACGCCGGTGGCGGAGGTCATCCGCCGTATGGGCGTATCGGAGCAGACCTTTTATCGCTGGAAGAAGGTGTATGGCGGGCTGGGCGTCGGCGAGCTGCGGCGGGTCAAGCAACTCGAGGACGAGAACCGCAAGCTGAAGCAGCTCGTCGCGGATCTGAGCCTGGACAAGCATATCCTGCAGGATGTCCTAGCAAAAAAGCTCTGACGCCTGGGCGACGGCGCGAGATCGTCGCGTACGTCCAGGCGTCCCACGGCGTCAGCGAGCGGCGCAGTTGCCTCGCGCTCGGCGTCGACCGCTCATCGGTGCGCTACGTGTCGCACAAGCCGGACCAGGCGCCGCTGCGGCTGCGCATCCACGATCTGGCGGCAGCACGGGTGCGCTATGGCTATTTTCGGATCTACATCCTGCTGCGCAGGGAGGGCTGGCTGGTGAATCACAAGCGGGTTTACCGGCTATATCGGGAGGATGGATTGAGCCTTCGGCTCAAGCGTCCCCGTCGCAACGTCAGCGCGGCGAACCGCGAACGCCAGCCTGCGGCCTCGGCGCCCAACGAGATGTGGTCGATGGACTTTGTCTCGGATGCCTTGTTCGATGGCCGGCGGCTGCGGGCACTGACGGTGGTCGATGCGTTCACCCGCGAGGCGCTGGCGATCGACGTCGATCAGGGCATCAAGGGCGAGCAGGTTGTCGCGGCGGTGACGCGGATCGCGTCAGTACGTGGTGCACCGAAGACCATTCGGGTGGACAATGGCCCGGAGTTCATCTCGAAGGCGCTCGACCGATGGGCGTATGAGAACGGCGTCACGCTCGATTTCTCGCGGCCGGGCAAACCGACCGACAACGCCTTCGTCGAGAGCTTCAACGGCCGGCTTCGCGACGAGTGCCTGAACAGCCACTGGTTCCTGTCGCTGGCGGACGCTCGTGCCAAGATCGAGGCCTGGCGGCGGGACTATAACGAGAGCCGTCCTCACACGGCGCTTGGCTGGCTCACGCCAGCCGAATATGCTGCATCCGTCGGGGTTAACCCCGACGGATGCAAACCGGAAACTCGCATCATGCCCGGATGAGAAACCGGGGGACCGTCATCCTTGGTCCAGACTGTCATAGTCGATGGACCACTCAGAAGGGGGCAGCTCAACAGCAGGTCTTTCAACCCCGCATTGTCCAGCATCGTGTCCGCGAGCAGCCGCTTGAGCCGGGCATTCCCCTCCTCGAGCGACCGCAACCGCTTTGCGTCAGATACCTCCAGGCCGCCGAACTTCGCCTTCCATGCATAGTAGGTCGCGCTCGATATGCCGTGCTTGCGGCATAGCTCCGTCACCACCGCACCCACCTCGGCCTCCTTCCAAGTGCCGATGATCTGCTCTTCCGAAAACTGCTTCCGCCTCATTCCGTCCGTCCCTTCAAGGGCCGGTCTCTAGCTCCAGGTGGATGAAGAAACGGGGGGGCACGTCACCTGGACTCGAGTGAGGGATTGAGAGCTCAAGTCGAAGCAAGCTGACCTATTTATGATCACTCCAGACATATGTTCAGTTCCGCAAGCGGATCTCCGTTCATATCGCAGTGCGATAGCTATCAAAAAGCGCCAACAGTTATATAGGAGAATGAGATGGAGTGATGGTACCCTTTTATATCCGAATGATTGAAGCTTACTATCCCCCTATCAAACGATTGATCAGTGAAATCAGTTCGCCTTCTCTGTGTGTTCGCGATTTTTGAAAAATATTTTTGAGTTGAATAGAGACCGTTCCGACACTTGTCTGTCGCGACTCCGCGATATCGCCGCGCGATTCCCCATTGGCTAGCCGTATAGCAATATCCGCTTCGCTTGGTGTCAGTTGCAACAGTTGGCGCAGAGCCAGCATTTGTGTGTCCGAAGACGCGAGCAGCTTCGTCCGATTGACCGTGACAAGCACATGCGGGCGGAACAGCGTCGCCCATTCGCGCCGGGGCAACGGGTAGACTTCGCACCAACTGCGATCGAGCACATCTTCGCGCGGTGAAAGCCACAGTCGTTCGGACAACTGCGGCAGGCCGCGCAATGCGCGATTGACCGCGGTACGCAGCAGGCCATCGTCGAGCGTCGTTCGGCCCGCCAATCGGCCGCCATCCAGCCGTAACGTACCCTGTCGCAGAGCGATTTCGCCTTCGGGACTGATCGTCGCGACACGGCCCAATCGGTCGAGTAGAAATGCCGCGACACCCAATGCTTCGATAGCGCCGAGGGTAAGGGATTCGCCCTGGCATTCGATCGCGCGCTGCATCCTAACGGCAGTGCGGGCGTGCGGCGCGATGGCGGCAAAGCGCGCTTCGTGTTCGCGACGTCCTGGCCCCTCGCGGAACCCGCGAAACGTCGCGATTCCGATTTTGGCGCTGTCGTCGTCCCATAAGATGGTTTGCGCGCCGTAGGGAATGTCCCACGCTTCGCACACGGCGTTGTAGGCATCGCTTCGTGGCCGATTCCGCCGCGCGGCGTAGTCCCACTCTCCGACCACCTTCAGGACGGCGCCCGAACTCCCCAGCCGCCAGCTCCTGTCGGGATCGGTGCCGCCCGATTCAATCTGCCTATCGGCAGGGATCGGGTCCATCCCGGCGAACAGGTTGAATGGCAGCGCATCGATCGCGCCGAAGCCGATAAGTTGCGCGCGACCAGCGTCCGTATACTCGGCCAGCGCCTTCAGAGCGACGGTCCATCCATCAGCGCTTAACGGGGCATCCGCAAGCAACTCGGCGACGCGCGAACCGGCAGGTTCCAAGGGCCGAAGCGTTTCCATTCCTCGGGCGGAATTTATAGATTCAGATCAATGCAGATCAATATCTGAACGCTTGTCCTGACAGTGCCATTTGTTTGGGTCCGGCCTCGCTGCGTGTCGAAGCGAGGCCGGACCCGACGTCAGAATGCCAGCGTGATCGCCGCCTGTGCGCCGTGGTCGCTCCACTGCGATGCGAGACTGCCGGCATAGGACACGCGAACCCGCGCCCGACCGATTTCGGCTTCGATCCCCGCGTCCATGATCGCGGCGTCTTTGGGGAGCGTCGCGCCCGCAATCCGAAATGGGTTGCCGCCCGAGACGAAGCGATTGTCGGTCACCGAGGCCAGATCGCCCCAGCCATGCTGCCATCCGCCACGGCCTATGATTCGCGTACCACTGCCGACGGGAATGCGGACATTCGCTCCGGTCGTCATGAAGCGGGTTTCCATCCCGTGTCGGCGAACCGCGAGAGCCGCGACACCGCCCGTTTCGGTGAAGCCGTCGGATACCACGCGGACCTGCGCGAGCTGGACGAAGGGCGCGAAGTCGAGCGGGCCGTTCGACAGGTCATAGGAAACGCCGCCGAAGATCTGTCGGGTCGTGGCGTCGTATCGGCCACGCTGCACGGTCGCGCCGCCGAAGTCGACGCGGCGATCAGCATGGACGCGGTGCCAGGTCGCGCTGACGCCAGCCTGGAATTGCAGCGAGTCGCGTCCGTATCCGACGACCCCGGCCACCCCCCAGCCATCGGCCGCGGCATAGGCAGCACGCGGACCGGCCGCCTGGTCGGACCGTGACACCGTCCCGGCGACACCAACGAAGGCGCCGTTCGCGGCATAGCCGACACCGAGCACGGCTGCGCTGCTTTCCATTTTCGTCGCGACGGACTTCGCCTTGCCCCATCCCGTCTTCGTCGATGCGATCGGAAAGACACCCTGCGCGGACGATATGGGCGCGGAAGCGGCCATCGCATCGCGAACGCTGCGTGCATTGCTGACCAGGGCGGCAGAGGTGCTGGCATAGATGTCGCCGGCCAATAGATCGAACGACTGGCGGGCCGTATCGGCGGATTGCACCAGCACCCGGTCGAAGATCGGGCTGTCGGCGCCTAACGTCTCCACGGCATTCGCGGTCGCAGCCTGGTTCGGCGTCGCGGCGACGGCAGAGAAATCGATGTCGTTGCGCGATAGGACCAGCGTCACCGCCGTCGCGCCATAGGTCAGCCGGGGCGACAGGAACGCCAGGTTCGACGTGACGACACCGAAGGTGCCGTTGATGCCGCCCGCGCTGGTCAGGACGGTGTATTCGGTGCGCGGCTGATAGGTTCCGTTTTCCGCGAGCACTTGGACGCTTGCGGTCCGTGCGATCGTCGTCACGCCGGTCGCATCGATCCGGTCGGCTCGACCGGCCGCGTCGACCTCGACTTCGAATACCGATCCGGCGCCGAACGTCAGGTTGCCGGCCACCGTCAGTCGACCGATGGAATTGCCCGGGCCGATCCGGCCGCCATTGGCGGACGTGCTGCCGACGGACCCGTTTCCGCCAAGCGTACCGCCGCTTTCCAGTTGGACGGCGGAAACCAGCGATCCGTTTGCCTTCAGTACGCCGCTCTCGACGGTCGTGGTCCCGGTGAAGGTGCTGGCGCCCGTCAGGTTCAGCGTCCCGCCACCGCTCAGGCGAAGGTTGCCGGTGCCGGCAATGGTTCCGGCAAATGTGCTCGACGCGCTCTGGTTGATCGTCAGGTCGCCGCTGCCGAGCGCGACCGTGCCGCCGGATGTCCCGGACAGGCCGGCGATGGTCTGGTTTCCGGCCAAGGACAAGGTGCCCTGTGACACGTCGAACTTCGCCGATGGTTGGACCGCGCCGGCAAGGACGACCGACCCACCGAAAACCTGTGTGGTTCCGGTAAAGTTGTAGGCACCGGAGAAGGTCAGGACGCCGTTGCCGTATTTCTCGAGCTTGCCGGTGCCGGAGAATGCGCCCTTGAAATCGTAACTGTCGCTGCGGGCGAAGACGAAGCTGCCGTTGTTGACCAGATTGCCCGTGAAACTGCCGCTGGTGCCGCCGTCGCCGAGGATGAAGCTGCCGCTGCCGGACGTCGCGACATCGCCCGCCATCGTCCCGGTTAGACGCAAGGTGCCGTTCGAAATGCTGGTTCCGCCACTATGCCGCAGAACGTCGCCCGCAACATTTAGCGTGCCCGAGCCGATCAGCGATACGGCGCCAGTCCCCGTGATCGACGACAGGTCGGTGCCGAGCTAGACCGTGTCGGCGAAGTTCAGGACCAGTCGCCCGTCGTTGCGAATGAACTCGGCTTGCACCGGCAGCACGCCGGCGCTGCCGGTAACCGAATTCATCTGCAATGTGGCGTTCGCAGCGATAGTCAGGCCCAGGACGCTTCCGACCTTGCCGCCGGTGTTCCAATAGCCCTGCGAGACATTGAGCGCGGTGAAACCATCCAGTCGCTCGACGATCTGTGGCCCGACCGATTGCGTGCTGGTGCCCAGCAGCGTTACGCTGTCGTTGCCGCCGCCGCCTGAGATACCGCCGAATATCTTCGATCCGGTGCGAAGGAAGACCTGATCGTCGCCGCTGCTTAGACGGACGCCCAGAAAGTCTTCGAACTGCCCGATAGTACCGGAATTGGATAAAATCGTCGGAGCGCCGGTGACGATCGATGGTGCGGCCGCGCCATAAATCGTTCCGCGATTGTCGATGTTCCCGCCGCGGCTTGCGACGATTGCCGACGTGCCGTTGCTGATGATCGCACCGTCATTGACGATCTTCACCTCGTCCCGGCTTTGCAGTGCCGTGCCAGCCGAAATGATGGCTCCGCTGGAGAGATTTTCCAGCGTAAGGCTTCCTGACGCATCGATGCCCAAGGCGCCGGCTTCGATCATGCCCGAATTGCTGATCGTCCCCGACGCCAGGTTGAACACGACGCCCGAACCATCGCGGCTGTAGATGTTCGAGCTGTTCGTCAACGTACCGGTCTTGCCCGATTGCTGCTGGTTGGACAGGACCACTGCTGCCGTGCCGCCTTCGATCCGGCCGCTATTGTTGATGTCGCCGCCGCCGGCCAGCAGGATGCCGTATCGCGCGCCGGCGATGCGACCGCTGTTCGTGATCGTCCCGATCTGCGCGCGACCGCTGTCGACGCCGGGATACCATTGCAGCTGAATGCCATCGGTCGTCGTTCCGTCCAGGCCTTCGATCACGCCGGTGTTGCGGATCGTCCCGCCGCCGAAGATCGCGAGCGCGTCGTCGGTGCGACCGCGGATCGTGCCGCTGTTGGTAATGTCCGTATCGACCGACACCCACGCCAGCCGCGTCGTGCCGTTCGCGTCGGTCACCGGCAGTTGGGTGGTGACGATGCCGTGTTCCTGGCCCTCGATCAGCCCGGTGTTGCGGATGACCGCGGTCGACTGCACGCGGACGCCAGCCTCTTGCGCTTCCGATGTCGTGGCACGCACGCCGGTGCCGATGATCGATCCTGCATTGTCGAGCACCAGCTTGCCCGCCTGCGCTATTAGGCCACTGCCCGATCCGGTCAGGCTATTGCCGGCGTCCACTGAGACGGCCAGCGCGCCGCTGCCGTTCAACAACGCGCCGGCGAACCGTTCTCCGCCGGATGCCGCCACGGCCCCACGGACCTTGAGATCGATGGTTCCACCCGCTGTTGTCGCCAGATCGATCGCATGGGCGGCCCCACCGGAGGCTTGAACGGCGGCCACGGTCGCCTGCAGCGCGCCGCTCGTCGCCCGCATCCGCACGCCCGACGCGCCGGCGCCGGACGTGCGGATCGTGCCGGTGCTGTCGACCCGGCCGCTGCCACTGGTCGATACGGCAAAGATGCCGTGCGCATTGCTGCCGGATGTAGTGACGTTCTGGCTGGCGATCGTCACGCCGCCCCCGTCGCCGCGACCATAAACACCGATGCCGTCGCTGCCGCTGGTGGATACGGTGCCGCTCTTGATCGTGGCAACGCCGGTCGTACTGGCCGCTACGCCCCACGCGGACACGCCGGCGACCGTCGTGGTACCGGCGTCGATGGTAATCGCCCCGCCGCCCGTCGAGATGCCGATCACGCCATCGGCCGTGATTTGACCGTTCAGTATATCCCGCCGCGCGGTCGAGGTTGTGCCCGCTACGATAGAAATGTCGCCGGTGCTGGTCCGTGCGAACACTCCGACGTCGCCGCCGGTGCCGACCGTCGTGGACGCGGCATTGATGCGAACGGCCCCCGAAGCACCGTATATGACGATGCCTGGCCCGTTCGGCGTCGTAATGCGGTCGCTGTCGATGTCGACCCGGTCGCCGGCCCAAACGTAAATGCCGGCGTTCCCACCATTTTGGCTACTCGTCGTGATCGAGCCGCTCTTGATGCTGATCGGACCCCGATGATCGACGAGGATGCCCATGCCGCCAGCACCATTGACGCTGATCGACTGACTGACGATCGAAAGCATATCCGTGCCGCCGCGCGCGGCGCGCAGGCCAAATCCCGGGCGAACGGCGTCAGCGACGACAATACCGGACGAATTGACACCCTCTGTTGAGATCGAGCCGCTCGCGACGTTGATGGTGCCTGCATAAGCGGTCTGACTGTCAAAACTTCTGACGAAGATGCCCGGTTGCTGGCCCTGCGTCGTCGTGATGCTTGTGCTGTCGACCGTGACGGGGGCCGTGGCCGGGCGACTGCGCGCATCCACGGCGATGGCCTGACCGCTTTGCGCCACCGCCGAACCCGGCGACAATAGCGTTCCGCAAAGCGCGCTGCCAGCGAGCAGGGCGGCCCCGAGCGATCGCGTACGCTGCGAACCGAAGAATATGTTGCGGCTGCCGTCAGGAACCGACGTGGCCGATGGGCTGTGCATATCAATCCCCCCGCAAAAGCTGGAACCAGGAGCGCGCTTTGGCTTGCCTGGTTCGCAATGCTGGATGTGATATTGCTGCCCACATGTGGCGTCATATCTCGATCAGGATATTGACCGAACATCTAGCGGAAATTCTTGAATCGTCCTGTGCGAGCAAGAGCTTGCTTGTCGCTGCCTTGCAAGGGCCAGCTTCGGTTGTCGGCCGCAACTCTGCGGACTCTTTTAGCCGGATGTGAATTCACTCGATCGCACGCTGTCCCAGCAGGGTCCCGTACGATCCGATCGTGTTGAAGACGTTGGGGTGCAGAAAGGAGGCAAGCTGCGGCTGGGTTGCACGGTACAGCGCCGACCGGCTCAGGCGGGTAGTGGCTATGTCGCGGGCCCCTTCGTGGATCGAACGGATGACCTTGCGCACGGGCATGTTGGGCGTTCAGCGATCCTGCAGGGTGCAGCCGCCACAGTCCTGCTGTCGCGCGCGATAGCGGATGAAGCCGTCCTGGCCGACATCGTGCCGGACGGTCACGAAGTTGCAGTTCCTAGAATGCTAGACGGTGACTCATCCGCGTTGGGCGTGGGATGGGGGGCGCAGCTGACCGCACGACCTGGGGGTGCGGATGCTGGCGCTGGGTGCCGATACCATTTTACCATCGCTTCGCGGCGTTCCCTCCCCTGAGCCAGGCTCGGGGAGGGGGCAGGCTCAGGGCTGCATCTGTTGCAGCATCTGGATATGTTGCTGCACGATCGGCACCGCGCTCTGCGCGCTGGTCTTCAGCGCGGGCTTGTCGCCATTCGCGGCGAAGCTCTGGTGCAGGTCGAGCGCGGCCTGATGCGCGGGCAATTGCTGGCCGATATATAATCGGTCGAAGTCCTGGGCGGAGGCGCGGCGCAGTTCGCCGATCGACGCCTCGGCAGGGCCCAGCCTGGGCGGCGTGGCCGACAGGCCGTCCTGCTTGGCGGCGCGGACGGCGGCGGCGGTCGTCTTCTGATGGTGGTCGATCATCATCTGCGCAAATCGCCGGACATCGGCGTTACGCGATTTCTGCAGCGCGATGCGGCTGGAGGTGATCTCGTACAGATCGCTTGTCCCGGCGGCCTTCACATAGGCGTCGGCTTGCGCCTTGGCCTCTGCGGGCGGCGGCGGAGGTGGGGTCTGCGCGATGGCCGGGGCAGCGGTGACCCCCAGGGCAAGCGCGACGGATAGGATCTTGGGCATGATGCTCTCCCGTGACGAATAGCCAAACCAACCGGCCGCACTCGCCGCTGTTCCAGATAAATATCTGAGATATAATGCAAATCAGCATCTTTATTTGGGGTGCCTGCGACATTGAACCCCGGCGCTGCGATATTAGCACATGACACCGCCGCATCCCGTCTGTTAGCCCTGTCGCCATGCCCGTTTCGGCCGCCGCATCCGCCCGCGAGATCCTCGTTCGCCTGCACGACGTCATGGCGTCGCGCACGCCCGCTCAAGCCAAGCTGAACCAGGTGGTTCAGATCATCGGCGAGGCGATCGGCAGTGAGGTGTGCTCCATCTATCTGCTGCGCGAGGGCGTGCTGGAACTGTTCGCGACCCGCGGTCTGGCCGAAGAGGCGGTGCACGTCACCAAGATGGCGCTGGGCGAGGGGCTGGTCGGCACCATCGCCGAGGATGTCGAGGTGCTGAACCTCGACGAAGCGGCCAGCCACCCCGATTTTGCCTATAAGCCGGAAACGGGCGAGGACCGGTTCCATAGCTTTGCGGGCGTGCCGATCATCCGGCGGGAACGGGCGGTGGGCGTGCTGGCGGTACAGCATACCGACCCGCGCAAATATGCCGATGTCGAGATCGAAGCGCTTCAGACTGTCGCGATGGTGCTGTCCGAGCTGATCGCCAATGCCGGGCTGATCGATGCGGCGGGCGCGGCGGGCGCGCGGCCGCAGATGACCGCCTCGATCCGCTTGAGCGGCCAGAAGCTCGTCGACGGCATGGGCAGCGGGTTCGCCGTCTATCACCAGCCGCGCATCGTCATCGAGCATACGGTCGCCGAGGACATCGATGCCGAGCGTCGCCGCGTCTATGCCGCCTTCGACAAGATGCGCGAACAGATTGATCGCATGGCGCGCGAGGCGGAGTTCGGTGTCGGCGGCGAGCATGTCGAGGTCATCGAGACCTATAAGATGTTCGCCTATGACGAAGGCTGGGCCCGCCGGATCAACGAGGCGATCGACAGCGGCCTGACCGCCGAGGCCGCGATCGAACGCGTGCAGCAACGTACGCGCCAGCGGATGCGCCAGATTGACGATCCGCTGCTCGCCGACCGCATGCACGATCTGGAGGACCTGTCCAACCGGCTGCTCCGCATCGTGTCGGGCCAGATGGGCACGGCGGCGCAACTGGGGCTGCGACAGGACACGATCCTGATCGCGCGCAATCTGGGGCCCGCCGAGCTGCTGGAATATGACCGTCGGCGGTTGAAGGGTGTCATCCTGGAGGAAGGGTCGCTGACCGCGCATGTCATCATCGTGGCGCGGGCGATGGGCGTGCCAGTGCTGGGCCGGGTCAGCGATGTCCGCCGCCAGATTGCGGATGGCGACCAGTTGCTGCTCGACGTGACCGAGGGCAGCGTGCTGGTCCGTCCCACCTCCGCGATGGAGGAGGCGTTCGAGGCCAAGCTGACGCTGCGCCAGAAACGGCGAGCGGCCTTCGCGGCTCTGCGTGACGTGCCGCCGGTGACGAAGGACGGGCACCGCGTCACCCTGATGGTCAATGCGGGTCTTCGCGACGATGCCGCCGCGCTCGACACCACGGGCGCGGACGGGATCGGCCTGTTCCGCACCGAATTCCAGTTCCTCGTGTCCGCCACCCTGCCGCAACGTGAGCGGCAACAGCGGCTGTACCGCGACGTGCTGGAGTCGGCGGGCGACCGTCCCGTCGTGTTCCGTACCATCGACATCGGCGGGGACAAGGCGCTGCCCTATCTCAACACCGCCGATGGGCATGAGGAGAATCCGGCGATGGGCTGGCGCGCGCTTCGCCTCGCGCTGGAACGGGACGGGTTGATGAAGGCACAGGCCCGCGCGCTGATCGAGGCGGGGGCGGGGCGGACGCTCCACATCATGTTCCCGATGGTGTCGGAAGCCTGGGAGTTCGACGAGGCCAAGGCATTGTTCGAGGCGCAGCGGGCATGGCTGGGCACGCGCGGGCGCCGCCTGCCACTCGATGTCCGTTACGGCGCGATGCTGGAGGTGCCGGCGCTCGCCGAACAGCTCGACCTGATCCTGCCGAATGTCGATTTCCTGTCGATCGGCACCAACGACCTGACCCAGTTCCTGTTCGCCGCCGATCGCGCCAATCCGAAGCTGGCGGAGCGCTATGACTGGCTTAGCCCGTCGATCCTGCGCTTCCTTCGCCGCGTGGTCGATCCGGCGCGTGCGGCGGGGGTGCCGGTGGCCGTCTGCGGTGAAATGGGCGGGCGTCCGCTGGAGGCGATGGCGCTGATCGGCCTGGGCATCGAACGCCTATCGATCACCCCTGCGGCGGTGGGGCCGGTCAAGGCGATGATCCGCTCGCTCGACCGTTCGGCGATCGCCGAGGAGATGGCGCGGCTGCTCACGCATCCCGTTCGCGACATGCGTGGGGCGCTTGGTGCCTGGGCTGCGACGAACGGTGTGGAATTGGCCTGACCCTGGCCGGGGCCCCGCGTTGACTTGAGCCCGGGGCTCTGAAAGAACGACCGCGATCATGGGGTGGGCCATGGTCACTTCGGAGTTGAGAATGGACGAGGTCAATCCCGGCCACGATGCCGCACCAGCGGCACCTGCCCGCGCCGGTGACGTCCTGCGCATGGCGCGTGAGGCGCAAGGGCTATCGCTGGGCGATATCGGCGCTCGCACGCGCATCCCCAGTCGCCATCTCGCGGCGATCGAGGCATCCGATTATCAGAGCCTGCCGTCGGCCACCTATGCGGTCGGCTTCGCCAAGGCCTATGCCCGTGCCGTCGGGGCGGACGAGGTTGCGATCGCCCATGCGGTTCGCGCCGATGTCGATCGCCTCGGCCGTCGCACGACCGAATATGTGCCGCAGGATATTGCCGATCCGGCCCGCGTGCCCTCGCGTGGCCTGGCGATCATCGGCGTCGGGCTGGCGCTGGCGGTGCTGATCCTGGCGGGGCTGTGGTATGGCACCGACCTGTTCCGCCGCGACCGCACCGCGCAGGAAGTTCCCGCCGCGACCCCGCTCGCCAATGCGACCGAGGCGGCACCCGCGCCCGCGCCAAGCCCGACGCCGGTAACCGGCGGCAAGGTCGTACTGACCGCCAAGGGCGAGGTGTGGCTGCGGGTCTATGACGCGGACAACAAGACGCTGAAGATCGGCACGCTCCAGCCGGGCGAGCAATATGAGGTGCCTGCGGATGCCAACGGGCCGCTGTTGAATGTCGGTCGTCCCGACAAGCTGACCGTGACGCTGAACGGAACGGCGCTGCCGCCGCTGGGCGACGGATCGCGTGCAATCAAGGATGTGCGACTGGACTCCAGCGCGATTGCGGCGCGGCTGTCGGGGGCGCCTGCGCCTTCCGCGACCACGACGAGCCCGGCCCCGAGCCGTAATGCACCGCGCGACCGGCCGGCGCGGCGCTCCTCCACGACGGGGGCGGGCGATGCGGGTGGCGCAACCCCGGCCGCAGCGGCACCTGCGCCGTCGCCGACGACCGCCGCCACGGCTCCGGCGGATTTGTAAGGGGCCTTGCTTTCAGGCTGGAGACAGCCGCGACGGGGTAGGATATTCCCGTCCTTTCAACACCATGCCCACCGGGGGGTGAAGCCGATGCGTAATCTTTTGCTGGCCGGGGTCGCGGCCGTGATGATCCTGCCGACCGCCGCCACCGCGCAGTCCAATGTCGAGGGCCGCGTCGGCAAGCTGGAAAGTGAAATGCGCGCGGTCCAGCGCAAGGTCTTTCCGAACGGAGCGGGGGGCTATGTCCAGCCCGAGATCACCGCGCCCCAGACCCAGGCACAGGCCCCCGGCGTGCCCGCCACCAGCGCGATCAGCGACCTGACCGCGCGCGTCACCTCGCTGGAAGAACAGATGGCGAGCCTGACCGGCCAGATCGAGCAGAACGGCTTTCGCACCCGCCAGCTCCAGGATCAGTTCGACGCGTATAAGCGCGGCACCGAGGCGCGGCTGAAGGCGTTGGAGTCTGGCCCCGCGCCGATCGCGCCAGCGGGGCAGAGTGCGCCGCTCGACCCGTCCGAGCCCGCCGCGCCCAGCGGCCCGCGCCCCGGCAAGACCCCGGCGGCTGCATCGGTCGTCACCGGCGATACCGCCTCGACCACTCCGGCAGCGGGTGGTGCGGCGGTCGACAAGCCCTCGACCGGCGATCCGGCGGAGGACGCCTATCTCTATGGCTATCGCCTTTGGACCGCCAAGCGCTATGCCGAGGCGGAGACCCAGTTGAAGAAGGTGGTCACCGACTATCCCAAGAGCCGTCGTGCCAGCTATGCGCAGAATCTGCTGGGCCGCACCTATCTGGACTCGGGCAAGCCCAGCCTGGCGTCGATGGCCTTTTACGAGAATTACAAGAAATTCCCGGACGGCGAACGTGCGCCCGACAGCTTGCTCTATCTGGGCCAGGCGCTGACCAAGCTGAACAAGTCCGCCGATGCCTGCAAGGTCTATGACGAACTGACCGACGTGTATGGCGCGAAGATGTCGGCATCGATGAAGACGCAGGTCGTCAGCGGTCGAAAGGCCGCCAAGTGCGAGTGATCGCATAATATTCTCGCCTCGAAAGGGGGCGGGGGACTGGCGGAGAGGCATGGCGGGTGCAGGCTTCCGGCGCGGCGCTGACAACCCCTCTACCCTGTTGAACAAGAGCCCCCTGGCTTGTGGAGGGGGATTGGATCGGGCGGGCCGCTCGTAAAATCTCTTGCGCCCGTCCCCCGGAAGGGCCAGAGCGCCCACGTCCCTGACCAGTTTTGAGAGCATCATGGCCACCGATGCCACGGCCGTCGATCAGATTGCGCGCTTCGCCGCCGATCTGACGCTTCTTCACGATCCTTCTTGCCATGCCACGCCGTTGCTGCTGGCCGTATCGGGCGGGCCCGACAGCATGGCGATGCTGACCCTGGCGGCGGCGGCCTTTCCTGGGAAGATCGCCGTGGCGACGGTGGACCACGGCCTTCGTCCCGAGGCGGCGGACGAGGTGCGGATGGTGGCGGAGCATTGCGCCGGGCTGGGCGTGCCGCACCATGGCCTGCACCCCGCGACGCCGATCGCGGGGGCGAGCATCCAGTCCCAGGCGCGGGACGTGCGCTATGCGTTGCTTGCGGCGCAGGCGCGCGCACTCGGTGCACCGGTGATCCTGACCGCGCATCACGCGGACGATCAGGCGGAGACCTTCCTGATGCGCGCGGCGCGTGGGGCCGGGCTGTCGGGCCTCTCGGGTGTGCGGGCGCGTACGGTGATTGCGGGGATGACGATCTTGCGGCCGCTGCTCGACTGGCGGCGGGCCGAGTTGCGCCAGATCGTCCGCCGGGCGGAGGCCCCCTTTGTCGACGATCCTGCCAATCACGATCCGCGTCACGATCGCACCCGGTTCCGCCAGTTGCTCGACGGACATGAGTGGCTGGGCGTGGCGCAGCTCGCCCGCGCGGCGCAGCAATTGGCCGAGGCGGACAGCGATCTTCGCGCTACCGTCGACTGGCTGTGGGAAGAGCGGGCGAAGATCGATGCCGACAATGTCCGCATCGATGCCGCGAATCTGCCGCGCGAACTGGGCCGCAGGCTGGCCCGCCGCGCGATCGGAACGGTGCACGTTGCCGCGGCGATCGAGGCGCCCGGCTGGACCGAGGGCGCCAATATCGAGAAGTTGCTCGAGTCGCTTTATGAAGGTCGCCGCGCGACCCAGGCCGGTGTGATCGCGAGCGTCCGATCGGGGGTATGGCGCTTCCGCCCTGCCCCGCCTCGCAGGACGGGGTGATTCCCCAGGCGGCGTAGGTGGGGCGAGGCGGAGGGGCGCAAGGCTTGCCGCTTTGGAAGCTGTTTCCCCCGCGCTTGCCGACGGTGGGAATAGTCTCGGTCCGCCGATCACAATGATCGGCGTTGTTCCATTGCCATTAACCTCGTCATGCCTATCTTGGAGCATGAAAGGTATCCGGCACCGATGAACGATAACGACAAGCAGCAGAGCCCCGATCCCAATGGGGGCGGCAACCCCTGGATGAAGAGCCTGTTGATCTGGGTGGGCATCCTGATGGCGCTCGCCCTGTTCGTCAGCCTGTCGGGCGCGGGATCGTCGGCGCAGAGCGGCAACCAGATCGAATATTCGACCTTCCTCGACAAGGTGGACGAGGGGACGGTGAAGACCGCCGTCATCTCGCGCGATTCGATCACGGGCACGCTGTCCTCGGGTGAGCGGTTCAAGACCACGCCCGTCCCCGATTCGCAGCTCATTCCACGCCTCCGCAAGGAAGGGGTAACCTTCACCGCCAAGACCGAGGAAGCGCCCTCGGTATGGATGCTGATGCTCTATAATTCGCTGCCCTTCATCCTGTTCATCGGTATCGCCTTCTTCGTTCTGCGCCAGATGCAGAAGGGCGGCGGCGCCAGCGGTGCGATGGGCTTTGGCAAGAGCCGCGCGCGGATGCTGACCCAGAAGGAAGGCAAGGTGACCTTCGACGATGTGGCCGGCATCGACGAAGCGCGCGAAGAGCTGCAGGAAATCGTCGAGTTTCTAAAGGACCCGTCGAAGTTCGCCCGGCTGGGCGGCAAGATCCCGAAGGGCGCGCTGCTGGTCGGCTCGCCCGGTACCGGCAAGACGCTGCTCGCCCGCGCGATCGCGGGGGAGGCGGGCGTGCCCTTCTTCACCATTTCGGGTTCGGACTTTGTCGAGATGTTTGTCGGCGTCGGCGCCAGCCGCGTGCGCGACATGTTCGAACAGGCCAAGAAGAGCGCCCCCTGCATCGTCTTCATCGACGAAATCGACGCGGTGGGCCGCCATCGTGGTGCGGGTCTGGGCAATGGCAATGACGAGCGTGAGCAGACGCTGAACCAGCTTCTGGTCGAGATGGATGGTTTCGAGGCCAATGAAGGCATCATCATCATCGCCGCGACCAACCGTCCCGACGTGCTCGACCCCGCGCTGCTGCGTCCTGGCCGCTTCGATCGCCAGGTCGTGGTGCCGCGCCCGGACATCGACGGCCGCGTGAAAATCCTCGAAGTCCATATGAAGAAGGTGCCGCTGGCCCCCGACGTCGA
Organism: Sphingomonas sp. Marseille-Q8236; assembly: GCF_965112005.1. Taxonomy (NCBI): domain Bacteria; kingdom Pseudomonadati; phylum Pseudomonadota; class Alphaproteobacteria; order Sphingomonadales; family Sphingomonadaceae; genus Sphingomonas; species Sphingomonas sp. Marseille-Q8236. The sequence goes on along the minus strand of NZ_CBCOPO010000001.1, from coordinate 438,387 downwards.
CGCTCGCGTCATCGCGCGCGGTACGCCGGGCTTCTCGGGCGCGGACCTCGCCAATCTCGTCAACGAGGCCGCGCTGATGGCGGCGCGCAAGGGCAAGCGCCTGGTCGCGAATGCCGAGTTCGAGGAGGCCAAGGACAAGGTCATGATGGGCGCCGAGCGTCGGTCTATGGTGATGACCGAGGACGAGAAGCGGATGACCGCCTATCACGAGGCGGGCCATGCGATCATCGCGCTGCACGAACCGGCGTCGGACCCGATCCACAAGGCGACGATCATCCCGCGCGGTCGCGCGCTGGGCATGGTGATGCGCCTGCCGGAGCGCGACTCGTACAGCTACCACCGCGACAAGATGTACGCGAACCTAGCGGTCGCCATGGGTGGCCGTGTCGCTGAGGAGATCATCTTCGGTTACGACAAGGTGTCGAGTGGCGCGAGCGGCGACATTCAGTACGCCACGGGGCTGGCGCGCGACATGGTCACCAAATGGGGCATGTCGGACAAGGTCGGACCCGTGGAATATGCCCAGCCCGAGGGCGAAAGCTTCCTGGGTTACTCGTCGAGCCAGCCGGTGCGCATGTCCAACCAGACTGCGCAGTTGATCGACGACGAGATCAAGTCGATCGTCGAGGGCGGCCTGCATCGCGCCAAGCATGTGCTGACCGAGCATGTTGATCAGCTTCACCTGCTGGCGGGGGCGTTGCTCGAATATGAGACGCTGTCGGGCGACGAGATCAAGAAGCTGATCGCGGGCGACGATATCGGTCGCGACGATCCCAAGGCCAAGACCGTGCCGATCGCGAAGGCGGGGACTTCGATACCCAAGACCCGTCGCGGCACGGGGCCGTTCGGCTCGCCGAGCCCGCTGGGGGCCTGATTATCCTGCAAGTGACGAAAGGGCCGTTCCCAAGAGGGAGCGGCCCTTTTCGTTTGGGCGGCTCCGTGGCCTTGACGCCGCTCGGGCTGAACGGGTTCGGAGGCCCGGTGGCGAGGATGTCGATCGACCCTAGCCCTCTGAACATACGCGGTTTACAGTTCCACCACCGGCCACAAATACGCCACCGCAAACGGCGGAACGGTTGGCCGAAGGGAGGAAGTCCGCATGACCGATGCGTTGCACGACCAGGCCGTCCGGATTTACGACGCCTTCACCCATGAGCATCACGACCGCCGAACCCTGCTGCGCCAGATGACCGCGCTGGCGGGGTCGGCCGCGGCGGCCGAAGCGCTGATCCTGGGGATCGCCGCCAGCCCGGCGGCGGCGGCGATCGTCGATCCGCATGACACGCGCCTGCGCATCGACCGGCGAGAGGGCATGGAGGCGGGCGCACGGTCGGCAGCCTATATCGCGGCCCCCAAGTCCATACGGAAGCGTTTGGGCTCCGTCTTGGTCATTCACGAGAATCGTGGCCTGACCCCGCATATCGAGGATGTGACGCGCAGGCTGGCGCTGACCGGTTTCCACGCCATCGCGCCCGACCTGCTCGCGCCACAGGGCGGGACGCCCGCCGATGAGGATCGGGCGCGCACGCTGATCGGCTCGCTCGACTATGATCTGGCATTGGCCCAGGCGCGTGCGATGATGGCGCATGCGGCGGCTGACGCATCGGGCACGGGGCGGGTCGGTGCGGTCGGATTCTGCTGGGGCGGTGCGTTCGTCAACCGGCTGGCGGTGGCGGCGGGCGCTGCCCTGGCGGCGGGCGTGGCCTATTACGGGCCAGCCCCCGCGCCGGCGGAAGCGGCGAAGGTGCAGGCCCCGCTCATGCTCCATTATGCGGGCAAGGACGCGCGGGTGAATGCGACGGGCGAACCCTGGGTCGCGGCGCTGCGAGCGGCGGGAAAGCCGGTAGAGGCGTACACCTATCCCGGCGTCGACCATGCGTTCAACAATGACGGTTCGGCCGAACGCTATAATGCCGCCGCCGCCAAACAGGCTTGGGACCGGACCACCGCCTTCTTGCACCGTCATCTCGACCGGGCATAAGCTTAGCGCAAAATGCCGCCCGCTGGAGAGACCCTATGACCGCCGACCTGACGCTCTATACCAACCCGCATTCGCGCGGGCGCATCGCGCGGTGGATGCTGGAGGAGACGGGCGCGGCCTATGACGTCGTGGTGCTCGACTATGGGACGACGATGGTGGCGTCCGAATATCGTGCGATCAATCCGATGACGAAGGTCCCCGCCATCGTTCACCGGGGGCAGGTGGTGACGGAGACGGCGGCGATCTGTGCCTATCTGGCCGAGGCGTTTCCTGATGCGGAACTGGCGCCGTTGCCCACCGAGAAAGCCGCCTATTATCGCTGGCTGTTCTTTGCGGCGGGGCCGTTGGAGGCGGCGACGACCAATCGCGCCTTCGGCGTGACGGTGACGCCGGAACAGCAGCGTATGGCGGGATATGGCGATTTCGATCGCGCGGTCGGCGTCATCAGCGATGCGGTGGCGAACAGCTCCTATATCGCGGGCGATCGCTTCACCGCAGCGGATGTCTATGTCGGATCGCAGATGATGTGGTTCACGCAATTCGGCCTGATGCCGAAGACCGATGCGATCATGGCCTATATCGGCCGCCTCCATGATCGCCCCGCGCATTTGCGCGCGACGGCGCTGGACGATGGCCAGGACGAGGGCGGATCGGCAAGCGGCTGACGGCGCGGGCGACGCGTCCGGTCACGCCGACTCGCGACGGCTTTCCAGCTCTTCCTTGGCGGCGCGCAGCATGTCGAGACCGGCGGCGATATGATTGCCCGCCAGCGGCATGTTCAGGGCGTCGGCGCCGTCCATCGCGGCCTGCGCATGAGAGATAACCAGTTCGAACGACATGATCTGATCACGCATCACTATTTCCAAGACGATCGGGCCGCAGACGATTGCCGGCCCTTGGCGCTACACAATGTCGCATGAATACACAGCGATAATGTTTCACGCGATATATAAATGGGCGTGAAGAGCCATCATATGCCCTGCGACGGGACAGTCGCAGGGCAAGGGGCAAGGTTCAGCGCATCAGCACCAGTTCTTCGGCCATGGTCGGGTGCAGCGCGACGGTCGCATCGAACTGCGCCTTGGTCAGCCCCGCCTTGACCGCGACGGCGGCGGCCTGGAGGATTTCGGGTACATCGGGGCCGATCATATGCAGGCCGACGACCCGGTCGGTATCGCCGTCGCACACCATCTTGTAGAGCGCCCGCTCGTCGCGTCCCGCCAGCACATTCTTCATCGGGCGGAAGTCGGAGGTGTAGACCCGTACCGAGCCCAGCTTCTGCTTGGCTTGGGCTTCGGTCAGGCCGACGCCCGTCATCGGCGGATGGCTGAACACGGCGGCGGGGATACAGTCGTAATCGACCTTGGTCGGCTTGTTGCCGAAGATGGTGTCGGCAAAGGCCTGTCCCTCGCGGATCGCCACGGGGGTCAGTTGCACGCGGTTGGTTACGTCGCCGACCGCATAGATGCTGGGGCAGGTCGAGCGATTGTCCTCGTCCACCTTGATCGCGCCCTGATCGTCCAGTTCGACCGCGGCGGTTTCCAGGCCCAGGCCATGCGTGTTGGGGACGCGCCCGGTGGCGAACATGACCAGGTCGACCTCGATCGGGGCATGGCCCGACATGGAGACCAACAGCGAGCCGTCCGCCTGCTTTTCGATCCCCTCGAACGTCGCATCGAAGCGGAAGTCGATCCCCTTCATCATCGAAATCTGGAGCAGCCGGTCGCGAATGGTCAGGTCGTATCCGCGCAGGATTTCCTTGCTGCGGTTGATCAGCGTAACGTGCGCGCCGAACTGGTGGAAGACGCCCGCGAACTCGTTCGCGATATAGCCCGCCCCTGCGATCAGCACGCGCTTGGGAATGCTGTCGAGATGGAAGGCCTCGTTAGAGGTAATGCCATGCTCATGCCCCGGACAGGAGGGCACGGCGGGGTGGGCGCCGACCGCGATCAGGATACGCTCGGCGGTCTTCTCGGTGCCGTCGGCCAGACGGACGCTGTGTGGCCCGGTGACGACCGCGCGCTGGTCGATGATCTCGACATCATGGCTTTCCAGCGTCTTCTTATAGGCGCCGTTCAGCCGATCGACCTCCGACAGGACATTGTCGCGCAGCGTTTCCCAGGAGAATTCGCACTCGCTGGGCACCTGCCAGCCGAAGCGGCGGGCGTCCTTCAGGTCTTCGGCGAAATGCGCGCCATAGACGAGCAGCTTCTTGGGCACGCAGCCGCGAATGACGCAGGTGCCGCCGACCCGATACTCCTCGGCCACCGCCACGCGCGCGCCATGTGCTGCCGAGACGCGCGACGCACGCGTACCTCCCGATCCCGCACCGATGACGAACAGGTCATAGTCATACTCAGCCATGGGATCGGTTTCTCCGGGAATGCAGATGCTCGGGTGTGTGACCCGCCTAAAAGCACAACGGGGGACGCCGAGCCAAGTTCAGCGTCCCCCTGACAGTGATCGAAAACTCAAAATTCCTTCCCCTGACGGGGAGGTGGCAGCGCGGAGTGCTGACGGAGGGGGGCTTCCACCAAGGTCTTTCCTTGCGGCACGCCCCCTCCACCAGCTTCGCTGGTCCCCCTCCCCGCGAGCGGGGAGGATGCGCTTAGCCGAACGCCCGCTTGATCAGGTCTTCGGTCGAGGGATCGAAATCCTGACCGCCCTGGTCCGCCGCCTTGGCCATTTCCTTGCCCAGCTCGACGCCAAACTGGTCGAAGCTGTTGATGCCAAGCAGCACCCCGTTCACGAACACGCGATGCTCGTAAAAGGCGATCAGCGCGCCCAGCGTGCGCGGGTCGAGCGTTTCGAGCAGGATGGTCAAGGACGGACGATCGCCCGAATAGCTGCGCGCGGGGTCATCGACCGTCTTGCCCTTCATCAGCGCGGCGCCCTGCGCAAAGGCGTTGAGCAGCAACTGGCGGTGATGCTCGTCGCTCAGCACGTCGCCCGGCTCGACCACCGCGATGAACTCGACGGGGACGAGGTGGGTGCCCTGGTGGAGCAGCTGGAACACCGCATGCTGCGCATCGGTGCCGACCCCGCCCCAGGTGATCGCGGCGGTGGGACGGCCGACCAGCTGGCCGTCGACGGTCACGCCCTTGCCGTTCGACTCCATCTCCAGCTGCTGGAGATAGGAGGGGAGGAGGCGCAGACGCTCGTCATAGGCGAACGGCGCACGCGTTTCGGCATGGCGGACCTGGGTGTAATAAAGGTCGGCAAAGGCGGCGAGCGCGGGCGCGTTCTGCGCCAGGTCGGTCAGGCGGAAATGGCGGTCCATCTCGGCCGCGCCTTCCAGCAATTCCTCGAATGCGTCCCAGCCCAGGCCGAGTGCGGCGGGGAAGCCGATGGTCGACCAGAGCGAATAGCGGCCGCCGACCGACTCGGCAAAGGACAGGATGCGCGTCTCGTCCACGCCCCATTCGACCGCCTTGGCGGGGTTGGCGGTCAGCGCGATGACGCGGCCATAGGGGTCTTCCACGCCGTGCTCGGTCATCCACTGGAGCGCGGAGGTGGCGTTGAGCATCGTCTCGGTGGTGGTGAAGGTCTTGGACGCGACGACCAGCAAGGTGGCGGCAGGGTCGAAGCGCTTGAACACCTCCTCCAGCGCCACGCCGTCGACATTGGAGACGATCGCGACGTCATAGCGGTCGCTGTCGCGGCCCAGCGCGTCGACCAGCAGGTCCGGGCCCAGCGCTGAGCCGCCGATGCCGATGTGCAGCACGTGGCGGATCGGGCCCAGCGCCTCGGCCTCGATCGCGTCGATGAGCGCGCGCATCCGGGCGTGCGACTGGCGGGCGGTGGCGACGCTTTCGGGATTGCCTTCGCCACGCTCGGCGGTGTGCTCGACCGCACGACCCTCGGTGACGTTGACGACCTCGCCGCCGAACAGCGCGTCACGCTTGGCAGCCAGGCCGCTGGCCTTGGCGAGTTCGGCGAAGGCGGCGACGGCCTCTGGCGTCAGGTGGGTCTTGGACCAGTCGAAATGGATACCCGCCACGTCCAGGCTGAGCGAGGCCAGCCGATTGGGATCACTCGCGAAAAGATCGAGAAGCGGGGTCTGCGGAAGCGATTCGATCGTCGACCAGTCGGCAGCCATGATGCTTGTTCCTTTCTAGCGTGCCCCCAAGGGGTTCACCCATGGCGTTAGACAAAGCCGGGCCGCAAAGCCAAGCCTTAGATTGGTATGGTCGAGACAGGAAGGGACGCATAACGGGCAGAAATTTACGATTTCGGTTGGGCGGCGGAAACCGTCATGTCATCCTCTCCGCCGATGGGCCGGTTCGGTCGTCCTGATGGGAGAGGGAATGATGCGCCGTCGAATGGCTATGGCGTCCGCAGGGATCGCCGCGATTCTAGGGGTGGTCGCGCCGCCTATTCTGTACGCCGCGGAACCCAAGCCGCCCATGACGCCGACATCAAAGTGGAATATGAACTACGCCCCGACCGAATGCCGCCTGTTGCGGACCTTTGGCGAGGGTAAGGATCAGATTTTGCTCCAGATCGCCCGCTATGATCTCCGGGACGAGCTGGAGATGGCGCTGGCCGGACCGCATATCCCGCCCACCGACGATAACGTCCCCGTCACGGTGGCGACGACGACCTTCGCGGAGGTTCCCGGCATCCAGGCGCAAGGTTTCGCTGCCATGCGCAACGTGCCGTCGCAGCTGCGTTTCCGCCCCGATATCGATCTTCCCAAGGCGCTGCGCAGCGATGTCGCGGCAGGCAAGCCGACGATGCTGACCATCAATTTTGTCCGGCGCTACAATATCCAACTCGACCTGGGATCGATGAAGGGCGCGCTCGGCGCGCTGGACCAATGTTCCGACGACCTGATCGCGTCCTGGGGTCTTGATCCCGTACAGCAGCGGCAGCTCAAAACCGGACCCGAGCCGCGCGAGAGCCCGCTGAAATGGTTCCGGCCGGACGATTATCCGGCGGGGCTGAGCCAGATGGGGATGGGCGGCGCGGTGATCATTCGGCTGCTCGTGGGAGCGGACGGCAGCGTCGAGAAATGCGTCGTGACCAAGGCGGGCGGCGACAAGGCCTTTCAGGACGCGACGTGCGAGGCCGCGACGAAGCGCGCCAAATTCAGTCCCGCCATCGCCGCCGACGGCCAAGCGGTCAGATCCGTATGGATCAAGCGGATCAACTGGAAGCCGGGCGGGTCGTTCTTCGTGTTTCGCTGACGCATGGCGGCGGGCCCATCGGGCCCGCCCTGCCACAGGGTCAGCGGTGCTTCACCGCCACCGGGTCCCGCACCACGCCGACATCAGCGAATCGCTTCGGCTCGGCGGGGTGGGGCGCGGGTTCGGCCAGTTCGCGCTGCCAATAGCCGACATCGATCCAGCGGCCATGCTTGTGACCGACCTCGCGGAAGACGCCCGCACGGCGGAAGCCGACCGCCTCGTGCAGCTTGATCGATCCGTCATTGGGCAGCGCGATCACGCCCATCGCCTGGGTGAAGCCTTGCGCGGTCAGCGTGTCGACCAGCGCCTCATAGAGCAGCCGCCCGATGCCCGAACGCTGCGACACGTCGGCGACATAGATCGTCGTCTCCACCACCCAGCGATAGGCCTCGCGCTCGCGGAAACGCGCGGCATAGGCATAGCCGATCACCGCATCCTCCCGGCCCTCTTCATCGGCCAGCGTCGCGACGATCCAAGGATAGAGACCGTCCGCCCCCTCCATCCGCGCGCGCATCGCATCGGCATCAGGGGCCTGGGTCTCGAAGGAGACGACGCCCGCCAGGACATGGGGTGCATAGATGGCGGCGATGGCGGCGGCGTCATCGGGGCGGGCGGCGCGGATGGCGATCATGGGGGCAGCGTCTCCAGTAGCGATGGGCCTGCCTAGCGCGGGGACCGATGCTTCGGAAGAGGCCAACGTCCTTTGCCTCTTTGCGCTAAACCCCTCCCGCCATTCGCACGGAGCGAAGTCGAAGTGCACGCCCTGCGCTTTGCGGCGAGGGGATTCCCTTGGCCTTCGACTTCGCCCAGGCTGAACCGATATGGGGAATGAGGGCGCCGGGGATCAGATCAGAGCCCCAAGCGCGCGATCACCATATCGAGCAGCCGCTGATCGCCGACCTTCGCCATCGGTCCCATCGCGCCGCATTCCAGGCAGCGTGCCTGCACCGACCCGCCACGCACCAGGCGCGCGACATCGCCCAGCGCGCGTGCCGCGACCGCACGGCGTTCGGCCGCAGCGATGGCGAACACATCGCCACCCTGCTGGCTGTCGTCATCGTCGCTCCCGAAACCTTCGGCCAGCATGGCGGCGAAGCCGGGCTTCTTCTCCAGATATTCCGGATAGACCTTGGCGGGGTCCAGCTTGGCCCGGCGGGCGGCCTCGGCGATGGCGTCGGACAGGTTGCCGAAGCGGTCGACTAGGCCGATCTGGCGCGCGGTGCCGCCGTCCCACACGCGGCCTTGCGCGATGGTGTCGACCTTTTCCGGCGTCATGTGCCGCGACTGGGCGACGCGGGTCAGGAACTGGCGATAGCCATTCTCGATGCCGGCCTGCAGGATCGTATCGAGCATCGGCGTCGTGCCGCCCCAGACGTCGGGCTGTCCGGTCAGCGGGGTGGTCTTCACTCCGTCGGTGGTCACGCCGATCTTGGCCAGCGTGTTCTCGAAGGTCGGGATGATGCCGAAAATGCCGATCGACCCGGTGATCGTCCCGGGCTCGGCAAAGATCATGTCACCCGGCGTCGAGACCCAATAACCGCCCGACGCGGCTAGGCCGCCCATCGAGACGATGACCGGCAGCTTCTGCCGCTTGGCCTCCAGGATCGCCTGGCGAATCTGTTCGGACGCCAGCACCGAGCCGCCCGGCGAATCGACCCGCACGACCAGCGCCTTGAGCGATTTCTTGGCCAGACCGTCGAGCAGTGCCTTGGACACCGTTTCGCCCGCCGCCGAGCCGGGGCCGGCTTCACCATCGACGATGTCGCCCGCGATGGTCAGCACGCCGATCGCATCCCCCTTGGTGGGCAACGGATTGGCGCGCACCCAGGATGCGTAAGAAATGGTGCGGAACGCGCCTGCGGGCTTGTTCGACTCGACGCCCGCGATCTGGGCCACGCGCTTGCCGAACGCCATGCGGTCGCCCAGCTTGTCGACCAGTCCGGCCTTCAGATTCGCGTCGGCGATACTGCCGTTCGCCGCCAGCACCGCACGGTCGGGCTGCGACAGGAAGCCATCAATCTGTGCCTTGGGCCGGGCCTTGGCGACGGCCTCGCGCCACTGGGCGAACAGAGTGCCGTACAGCGCCTGCGACGCGGCGCGCGCGTCGGGGCTCTGGTCGGTGCGGATATAGGGCTCGACGAACGACTTGAACTTGCCGACGCGATAGACATGGGTGTTGACGCCCAGCTTGTCGATCAGCCCCTTATAGTAAAGCTGGTTGCCGCCCGGCCCCGCGAACAATGTGCCGCCCAGCGGATTGACCCAAATCTCGCTGGCGTTCGACGCCAGGCGATAGGCTCCGTCGGTATAGGCGGTGGCATAGGCCAGCACCGGCTTGCCGCCCTTGCGGAAGCGCGCGATCGCATCGCCCACCTCCTGCAAGGTAGCCGGATAGGCGCCGCCGAACGCGTCGAGGTCGAGCACCAGCACCTTGACCCGAGCATCGCCCTTCGCCGTATCGATCGCGCGGACCACGTCGCGCAGGCGATATTGGCGTGGCGTGTCGCCGCCCGACAGCAGCGCGAGCGGGGCGATCGTCTCGGGCTGTTCGACGATCGGGCCGTCCAGCTTGAGCAGAAGCGCGCCGTCGGTGATCGGCTTGGTACCCGGACGCGCGTTCAGCGCCGCGAAGATCAGGCCGAAGAACAGCAGCATCGCCGCCAGCACCAGGAAATCCTTGATCCCGACCAGCAGCCGCCACGCCGCCTTGACGATCCGCCAGCCGCTGCGCTTGCCGCGTTTGCGCCCCGGTCGGCTGAAATCCTGGTCGAGCGGGGAGGCGGGCGGATAGGCGTCTGCGCGGGCGTCGGTCATCCCACATGGCTAGCCCAGCCGTGATAACGGGGCAATGGCCCGTATTGTGGGGCCAATACAGGCGCACTTCCGCCAGGATTTTGTTCCCGCATTCGGGGCGGTCCGTCGAAATTTTTTGTTCGGGGTCGTTGACGGGCTGAACCGGCGTTCACATATCCGGGGCGTTGGCACTCCCACCCGGCGAGTGCCAGAAAAGTGTAACAAGCCAGATTAAAGGGACATGGCAATGAACTTTCGTCCGTTGCACGACCGCGTTCTCGTCCGTCGCGTCGAGGCCGAGGAAAAGACGGCTGGCGGGATCATCATCCCCGACACCGCCAAGGAAAAGCCCCAGGAGGGCGAAGTCGTCGCCGCCGGTTCGGGCGCGAAGGCCGATGACGGCAAGGTCACGCCGCTGGACGTCAAGGCCGGCGACCGCATCCTGTTCGGCAAGTGGTCGGGCACCGAGGTGAAGGTCGATGGCGAAGACCTGCTGATCATGAAGGAATCGGACATTCTCGGCATCATCGGCTGAGCCTGATCCTTCTCCCGTTTTTCTGACAATTCCAGATCGAAAGGGTAGCCACCATGGCAGCCAAGGAAGTCAAGTTTTCGCGCGACGCGCGTGAGCGCATTCTGAAGGGCGTCGACATCCTCGCCGATGCCGTCAAGGTCACGCTGGGGCCGAAGGGCCGCAACGTCGTGATCGACAAGTCGTTCGGTGCCCCGCGCATCACCAAGGACGGCGTTTCGGTCGCTAAGGAAATCGAACTCAAGGACAAGTTCGAGAACATGGGCGCCCAGATGGTGCGCGAAGTGGCGTCGAAGACCAACGACATCGCCGGTGACGGCACCACCACCGCGACCGTCCTCGCTCAGGCGATCGTCCGCGAGGGCATGAAGTCGGTTGCGGCCGGCATGAACCCGATGGACCTGAAGCGCGGCATCGACATCGCCGTCGCCAAGGTGACCGAGGACATCAAGTCGCGCTCGAAGCCCGTTTCGGGCAGCCAGGAAGTTGCCCAGGTCGGCATCATCTCGGCGAACGGCGACCGTGAAGTCGGCGAGAAGATCGCCGAGGCCATGGAAAAGGTCGGTAAGGAAGGCGTCATCACCGTCGAGGAGGCCAAGGGCCTCGAATTCGAACTCGACGTCGTCGAGGGCATGCAGTTCGACCGTGGCTACCTGTCGCCCTACTTCATCACCAACCCGGAGAAGATGACGGTCGAACTCAACGACCCGTACATCCTGATCCACGAGAAGAAGCTGTCGAACCTGCAGGCGATGCTCCCGATCCTGGAAGCCGTCGTCCAGTCGGGCCGTCCGCTCCTGATCATCGCCGAGGACATCGAAGGCGAAGCGCTGGCGACCCTGGTCGTCAACAAGCTGCGTGGTGGCCTGAAGGTCGCAGCGGTCAAGGCACCGGGCTTCGGCGATCGTCGCAAGGCGATGCTGGAAGACATCGCCATCCTGACCGCAGGCGAGCTGATCTCGGAAGACCTGGGCATCAAGCTCGAGTCGGTCACCGTCGGCATGCTGGGCACCGCCAAGCGCGTCACGATCGACAAGGACAACACCACCATCGTCGATGGCGCGGGTGATGCCGAAGCGATCAAGGGCCGCACCGAGGCGATCCGCGCGCAGATCGAGAACACCACCAGCGATTACGACCGCGAGAAGCTCCAGGAGCGTCTGGCCAAGCTCGCTGGCGGCGTGGCCGTGATCAAGGTCGGCGGTGCGACCGAGGTCGAGGTGAAGGAGCGCAAGGACCGCGTCGACGACGCGCTGCACGCGACCCGCGCGGCCGTCGAAGAGGGCATCGTCCCCGGCGGTGGTACGGCGCTGCTGTACGCGACCAAGGCGCTGGACGGCGTCAAGGGCATCAACGACGACCAGACCCGCGGTATCGACATCGTTCGCAAGTCGCTGACCGCGCTGGTTCGCCAGATCGCTCAGAACGCCGGCCATGACGGTGCGGTCGTGTCGGGCAAGCTGCTTGACCAGAACGACACCTCGTTCGGCTTCAACGCGTCGACCGACACGTATGAGAACCTGGTTGCTGCCGGCGTGATCGACCCGACCAAGGTCGTCCGCACCGCGCTCCAGAACGCGGCGTCGGTGGCCGGTCTGCTCATCACCACGGAAGCCACCGTGGCCGAGCTGCCGGAAGACAAGTCGCCCGCCATGCCCGCCGGCGGCGGCATGGGCGGCATGGGTGGCATGGACTTCTAAGTCGGGTTTCACGAACCGGCGGGGCTTCGCCTCGCCGGGGACCGGACCGGCCTGTCCTTGCGGCACAGCCAAAAGAAAGGGCCTGGGGAGCGATCCCCGGGCCCTTTTCTATGTGCCCTGCACGCCACCCCCATTCAGCCTGAGCGAAGTCGAAGGCCACGGGACTCGCTCGGGGTTGCAGGCGGGGCATGCACTTCGGCTTCGCTCGGTGCGAACAGGGTGGGATGAGAATGGCCATTCCATAGACGTGAGGCGAATGGCGTGACCATGACTGTTTATGCCACCCCGGCGAAGGCCGAGATCCAGTAGCGGTTCGGCTGATGGCGCGTTACGCAATGCCAAGAGTGCGCTGTCGAAGGGTGTGAGTAGGCCTTCCACGCGACGTCCGACGTCCCCCCGAACGTAACGCAACTGGACCCCGGCCTTCGCCGGGGTGGTCTTCGTTTGGTGGAAAACAAAAAATGGCGGCCGGACCTTCGCCCGACCGCCTTTCCTTTGACCCGAAAGCCGTGCCGCTTACGCGCCAGCGTTCTTCAGCGCCGCCTGCACGTCCGACCAGCTGATCGCGCCCTTGAGAGGCTTGCCGTTCAGCAGGAAGGTCGGGGTGCCGGTCACCGTGCCGTCGGCGCCGCGATCCTGGGTCTGCTTGGTCAGGCGATCGATCTGCGTCATGTCGCTCAGGCACTGGCGCGCCTTGGCTTCGGGAATGCCGCGCTGCTTGACGAAGTTGATCAGGTCCATCTGATCGGCCAGCGCCTTGATGACGTCGACCGGCTTGGCGTTCTGGAGCTGCTGCTGCATCGCGGGCGACATCGCCTGCAGCTTGTCGTTGAAGCCCTGCTGCGACTGGTACATCTGTTCCAGCACCGGGAAGAAGGTCGCCTCGCCCGCGCAAATGCCGAGCAGCGCGGGCGGCAGGTCGGGCGCGCCGTGGATCAGGAACTCGCGGAATTCCCAGCTTACCTTGCCCGATTTGACATAGGTGTTGGTCAGCGGCTCATAACCCTCGCGCGCGAAGGCGCCGCAGGCCGGGCACAGGCGCGAGCCATATTCGACCAGCTTGATGGGTGCATCGGGATTGCCCATCACATAGCCCTCGGCGGTCTTGCTGACGACCTGGGTCCAGTCCTTGCCCGCGGGGGCCGCGATGGCGGGCAGCGGCGAGGCGGCGGGGGCCGTGCTGTTGGCGTCGCCATTGCCACCGCCGCAGGCGGCCAGCGCGAGCGGAAGGGCGAGAAGGAGAAGACGAGACTTCATCGACATATGCTCCGAGGAAAAGAAGAAATTAGCGGGCGCCCGCCGCGCGCAACAGCGGCAGCAGCTTTTCCCAGGTGAAGACGCCCATCGCCTGCTTGCCGTTGATGAAGAAGCCCGGCGTGCCCTCGATCGTATCGGGCGCGGAGGTGGTCAGCGCGATCACGCGGTCGGTGGCGGCGCGGTCCGACAGGCAGGTCGTGATCTGCGCATCGCTGAGCCCCGCGCTCTTGCCGATCGCGGTCAGGCCGGAGCCGTCCGCCTCCGCACGCATCTGCGCGGCGGGCGGATAGGCGCCGATGCGCTGGGCATTGGCCTGATCGAATTCCATGCCGCGCTTCAGCCAGTCCCGCTGCTGCGCGAAGATCGTGTCGGTCAGCCCGGCGAACTTCGGCGCGCCCCCGCAACGCGCGATCAGCGCGGCGGCGAGGTCCAGACGGTCGCGGATATAATGGCGAAGCTCGATGCTGGTCGATCCCGACCGGACCATCTGCCCCTTGAGAATGGGGGCCGATTTGACGGTGAAGTCGGCGCAGTGCGGGCAGGTGTAGCTGACATATTCGACCAGCTTCACCCGCGCGGCCGGATTGCCGATGACATAGGCACCCGCTGGCGTCTGGGTGATGTGGGTCGTCCAGTCGGTCCTGGCTCGCGCCTGCGCGGCATCGGCGGCCCCGGCGGCGGAGAGGGTAAGGCCGAGCGCGGCCAGCGACAGGAAGAGACGCATCACGACACCTTGGGAAGGCCGCGCGTCGCAGCGACGCCCGCGGCAAGCGATTCGAGCACGGCGCGAAGCTCCGGATCCGCGATCTGGCGCAGCCCGTCGCCCATCTCCGGCGGAATCGGCTGGGGCTTGGGCGGCGCGGCGCGGCGGGGGGCGGCCATCGGCAATTCGCCCTGCCGTATCTGCAATCGCGCGACCGCCGGATAGCCGAAGAAGCGATTCACCCGCTCGATGATCTCGGGGGCGATATGCTGCATCATCGGCGCATGGGCCCCGCGCACCACCAGGGTCAGCACGCCATTCTGTTTCTCACCCTGCGGAAAGCGAATCGATTCGGGCGCACTGGCGGTCGACAGGCGCGGGCCGACAATGTCGGGCCAACGGCTGACGATCGCGCTTTGGACGAAGCCGAAGCGGCGAAAGGCCGCACCGCCGATCGCGGGCAGCAGTTCGGATACCGCACGGGGGCGATTCGATCGGGGGGGCGGCTCCTGGGGGGCGCGGACGCGCTTGCTCATGTCGCGCTCCATGCCATAGCGGGCGGGTGGACGCCAAGCATTCATCATCATCCGATACGCCCGCCGCCCGGTTGCTCGCCTGGTACGACCGGCATGCCCGCGACCTGCCCTGGCGCAGCCGTCCGGGGGAGACGCCCGATCCCTACCGTGTCTGGCTGTCCGAGGTCATGCTGCAACAGACGACGGTGGCGGCGGTCGCGCCCCGCTTCACCGCCTGGACGCAGCGCTGGCCCGATGTCGCGAGCCTGGCGGCGGCGTCGGACGAGGACATCATGGCCGCCTGGGTGGGGCTGGGTTACTATGCGCGCGCGCGCAATCTGGTGAAGGCGGCGCGGGCGGTGGTGGCCGAGCATGGCGGCCGCTTCCCCGCGAGCGAGGCGGCGCTTCGCGCATTGCCGGGACTGGGGGCCTATACGGCGGCGGCGGTGGCGGCGATCGCGTTCGGCGAGCGCGCGGTGGTGGTCGACGCCAATGTCGAGCGCGTCGTCGCCCGGCTGTTCGCCATCCGAACCCCGCTGCCCGCCGCACGCCCGGCGATCCGCGAGGCGACCGATCGCATCACCCCGGACATGCGCGCGGGCGATTTCGCGCAGGCCATGATGGATCTGGGTTCGTCGATCTGCACGGTGAAGAAGCCGCAATGCCTGCTCTGCCCGATCGCCATGGATTGCCAGGCGCGGGCGGAGGGGATTGCCGAGACATTGCCCGCCAAGGCGCCGAAGAAGAAGCGCCCTTATCGCCACGGAACCGTCTTCTGGATCGAGCGCGAGGGACAGGTCTGGCTGGTCCGCCGCCCGGACAGGGGGATGCTGGGCGGTATGCGCGCGCTGCCCACCGGGCCATGGGAGGATGACCGCCCCGGACTGGTGGATGCGCCGGGCGGGGGGCCGTGGACCATGCTGAACGAGACGGTGGTCCACGGCTTCACCCATTTCGAGCTGGAATTGGCGCTCGCCAAGAGCGAGGGCGAACCGGATGATTCGGCGGCGGGTGAATGGTGGCCGATCGCCGAATTGGGAACCGCCGGCCTGCCCACGCTGTTCGCGCGAGCAGCCGATCGATTGAAAGGGGCCTGAAGCCGATGATGCGCCGTGTGATGATGACGGGCGGGGTGATGCTGACCCTGCTGAGTGCCACCGCCCCGGCGCAGGTCGCGCCGCAAAGCCGACCCCAGGCACGAACCGCCGTCCCGCTGCCCGCGACCCAGGCGTTGTTTGACAGTTATGTCCGCACAGGCAAGATGCCGGGCATCGTCGCCGCGATCGGGATTCAGGGCCAGCCGCCGGTGTTCGTGTCCGCCGGGCGGACGGGTATCGAGCCGAACGCGCCGGCCGTCACCCCCGACAGCCTCTGGCGCGTCTATTCGATGACCAAGCCGATCACCGCCATGGCCGCGATGATCCTGATCGAGGAGGGGAAGCTATCGCTCGATCAGCCGCTGTCCGACATCTATCCGGCCTATAAGCAGATGCGGGTGCTGACCAATCCGCAGGCTTCGCTCGACAGTCGCCCGGCGACCAAGCCGATCACCATCCGCGAGCTGCTGACCCATACCGCCGGGCTGGGCTATGGCTTCAATGCCAAGGGGCCGCTGCTCCAAGAATATGAGCGGTTGGGGCTGATGCCCTTTGCGGCGAATGCACAGGTCGAGGCCAAGGTCCGCCCGACCCGCCCCGCCACGCTCCAGCAATTCGCCGAGCGCGCCGCCACCGTACCGCTGGTCGCCGAGCCGGGGACGCAATGGAGCTATTCCATGAGCCTCGACATCCTGGCGGCGGTGGTCGAGAAAGTGTCGGGCATGTCGTTCGAGCGGTTCGTCCAGACCCGGCTGTTCGCGCCTCTGAAGATGACGTCCAGCTATTGGCAGGTGCCTGCATCGGCGGCGAACCGGCTGGTCAGCAACTATACTTTTCTGGGCGATACGATCGTGCCGGTCGATCCGGCGGCGACGTCGGTCTTTCGCCAGCCGCCCAGCTTTCCTTATGGCGGCGCGGGGCTGGTCATGTCGGCGCGCGATTATGACCGGTTCCTCCAGATGCTTCAGAATGAGGGCCAGGTCGACGGCGTCCGCGTGATGAAGCCAGAGACGGTGCGGCTCGCCATGTCGAACCTGTTGCCCCCGGGCGTCACCTTCGGCGGCGTCGCAGGAACGACGGGCGGCGCGGCGGGGACGGCGGCGATGGGTTACGGCGCGGGCGGTTCGGTGACGCTGGCCGACCCGCCGGGCGGACCGGGCAAGGGCCCCTATGGCTGGGGCGGGGCGGCGGGCACGGTGGCCTATGTCGATCCGACGCGGCATATGCGCGGGACGATCATGGTCAATTACTTCCCCGCCGACAAATATCCGCTGCGCCGCGATGTGGCGGCGGCCTTGTATCAGGATCTGGGAAGGGCGCGTCCGTGACGATCGGCTTTACCGGCGGGCGGCTCAATCGTGCCGATCCGCTGCGCCATGATTCCGAAGGCTTTGCGGCCGCGCTGGCCGACCCGGCGGCGCGGTTGCTGATCCTCGACGGCTATCAGCCCGAGATGGCGGACGGGCGGCTGGCATGGACCCGCGTCGCCCCCGAAGCGCAGCCCGAGGACCATGTCCTGTTGGGCATCGAGGATGGGGTACCGCATTTCGCGCGGCTGTCGCCGGAACCGGCGGTGGGCCGCTCGTTCGAGATGATCGCCGCGCTTCACGCGCTGGAGGCGGGGGAGGCGGCGACCTATGCGGCGGCACGCTCGGTGATCGACTGGCATGCGCGGCATCGTTTTTGCGCGCGGTGCGGCGCGGCGACCGAGCCGTTCCGGGCCGGCTGGGGGCGGCGGTGTCCGACTTGCGGCACCGAGCATTTCCCGCGCGTCGATCCGGTCGTCATCATGATCGCCGAGCATCAGGGGCGCGCCTTGCTGGGGCGGCAGCCCGCCTTCCCACCCGGGCGCTATTCGGCGCTGGCGGGCTTTCTGGAGCCGGGGGAATCGATCGAGGAAGCGGTCGCACGCGAATTGTTCGAGGAAGCGGGCGTACGGGTGGAGAATGTCCGCTACGTCGCCAGCCAGCCCTGGCCGTTTCCATCCTCGCTGATGATCGCATGCGTCGCGACAGCGGTGGATGACCGCCTGACCATCGACACGACCGAGCTGGAGGATGCGATCTGGGTTCCACGCGATGAGGTTCGCGCGGCTCTGGCCGGGGATTCGTCGCGCTTCGGCGTGCCGCCTGCCTATGCGATCGCGCATACATTGTTGGAGGCCTGGGCACAGTAAGCCTCCCCGGTACGGGGAGGGGGACCAGCGAAGCTGGTGGAGGGCGCGTACGTCAGGGGACGTCCTTTGTGGAAGCCCCCCTCCGTCAGGCCTGCGGCCGGCCACCTCCCCGTGCCGGGGAGGATATCATCCCCGCTGCCGCGCCTGGGCGTAGGTGCCGAGCATCCGCACCCATTTGCTGTGGAACCCCAGTTCCTCGATCGCACGGTCGAAGGCGGGTTCGCCGGGCTTGCCCACCACGTCGCAATAGAATTCGGTCGCTGCGAAGCTTCCCCCGCGCTGATAGCTTTCCAACTTGGTCATGTTGACGCCGTTGGTCGCGAAGCCGCCCAGCGCCTTGTAAAGCGCGGCGGGGATGTTCTTCACCTCGAAGATCAGGCTGGTCATCCACGGCCCTTCGCCGACCGGCGGCTGGCTGCCCCGCGCCAGCGCGACGAAGCGGGTCATGTTGCGCTCGCCGTCCGAAACATCCTCGGCCAGCAGGTTCAGCCCATAGAGCTTGGCGGCGCTTGGCGGGGCGAGGGCAGCGACGCACGGGTCGCCCATCTCCGCCACCCGCGCCGCCGCGCCCGCCGTATCGGCATAGGCGATGGGGCGGATGCCATGCGCCCGCAGCCAGTGGCGGCATTGGCCCAGCGCCTGCGGATGGCTCATCGCCTCGACCAGTCCGTCGCGCGAGCCCGTCGCCATCAGCGCATGGCGGATCGACAGGAAATGCTCGCCCACGATCGCCAGCCCGGATTCGGGCAGCAGGAAGTGGATGTCCGCCACCCGCCCGTGCAGCGAATTTTCGATCGGGATGATCGCGCGGTCCGCCTTGCCGCTCTTCACCGCATCCAGTGCGTCGGCGAAGTCGAAACAGGGCAGCGGCAATCCGTCCGGATAGGCCTCGATCGCGGCGACATGGCTGTTCGCGCCGGGCGCACCCTGAAAGGCGACGGCGCGTTGCGGCTCGGCCAGCGCGGCGTTCGTCATCGCCTCGACGATCGGGCGGGCGGGGGCGGCGTAGTTTTCCATGGGCCAGCGGCGTAGAGGCGGGGCGGCATGCGATCAAGACGGCAAGCCCAGAAGCAAAACTTGCCGTCCGCGAAAGCCGCACCTAAGGTCCGCGTTCAGGAGAGATATTGGCGGGGCAGCGAAAAGCGATGGACCTAAAGACCAATACGATCGCGGGATGGGTGCTGGGCGCGGCAGGCGTGGCACTGGGCCTTTCGATCGTCGGCGGCATGATCTTCCACGACGAACGGCCGGAAAAAATGGGCTATGCAATCGAGGGCGTCGAAGCCGAAGGCGGCGGAGGTGCCGCGGCGGAGGTGCCGATCGCATCGCTCCTGCCCACGGCGGACGCAGCCAAGGGCGCGGAAGTGTTCAAGAAATGCGCCGCCTGTCACACCATCAATCAGGGCGGCGCAAACGGTATCGGCCCCAATCTCTATGCCACCATGGGCGAGGCGATCGCGCAGGGCAAAGCAGGCTTCGCCTTTTCCGACGCGCTGAAGGCGGTCGGCGGCAATTGGGACTGGGACAAGATGAACGCGTGGCTGACCTCCCCGCGCAAATTCGCCCCCGGCACTAAGATGACCTTTGCGGGTCTTTCGAATCCGCAGGACCGCGCGAACGTGATCCTGTACCTCAACCAGCAGGGATCGAACCTGCCGCTGCCCGCGGCCCCGGCCGCGAAGGAACCGGCGGCGGGCGAGGCCCCGGCCAATGGTGCCGACGCGGCGGTCAACAGGGTCGAGGAAGACGTGCGCGGCGACACCGGATCGATCGCCAATACCGGCACCCCTGCCAAGGGCGCGCCTTCGGTCGATCCGCAGGCTGCGATCGAGGGCGCCAAGGCGCCCCACTGATCCGGTGCATTTCGCCGATCTGATCGCGCGCCTGCCCCTTATGCAAGCGCCTATGGCGGGGGTTTCCACCCCGGCCATGGCGGCGGCGGTGAGCGAAGCCGGTGGTCTCGGTGCCATCGCGCTGGGCGCGGGCGACGCGGATCGGGCCGCCGCGACGATCGCGGAGACCCGCGCCCGGACGGAGCGGCCGTTCAACGTCAATCTCTTCGTCCATGCCCCGCCCCGCCATGATCCGGCGCGCGAGGCGGCATGGCGCGAGGCGCTCCGCCCCGCCTTTGCCGAACAGGATGCCGAGCCGCCGGGCACGCTGCATAGCATCTATGCCAGCTTTGCCGAGGACGACGCGATGCTGGCCATGCTGGTAGAGATGCGGGCCCCGGTGGTCAGCTTTCATTTCGGGCTGCCCGATGTCGGGCGGATCGCGGCGTTGAAGCGCGCCGGATGCCTGTTGCTGGCGAGCGCCACCTCGCTGGCCGAGGCGCAAGCCGCCGAACGTGCCGGGGTCGATGCTCTGGTCGCCCAGGGTTATGAAGCCGGGGGGCATCGCGGGGTTTTCGATCCCGACGCGCCTGACGATCGGCTGGGGACATTGGCGCTGACCCGTTTGCTTGCGGCGCGGACGGCACGGCCGGTCATCGCGGCGGGCGGGATCATGGACGGTGCGGGGGTGTCGGCGGCACTGGCGCTGGGGGCAGTGGCGGCGCAATTGGGAACGGCTTTCATCGCCTGCCCCGAAAGCGCAGCGAATCCGGCCTATCGCGCGGCCTTGATGGGGCCGGGGGCCGCACACACGGTCATGACCCGTGCGATCTCCGGTCGGCCCGCGCGCTGTCTGCCCAATCGCTTCACCGCACTGGGCAAG
Organism: Sphingomonas sp. Marseille-Q8236; assembly: GCF_965112005.1. Lineage (NCBI taxonomy): Bacteria > Pseudomonadati > Pseudomonadota > Alphaproteobacteria > Sphingomonadales > Sphingomonadaceae > Sphingomonas > Sphingomonas sp. Marseille-Q8236. Next base: position 417,729 of record NZ_CBCOPO010000001.1, on the reverse strand, counting down.
CATGTGTCCGTCACGCCCCCCGATTATCCCATTGCCTATGACGCCGGAAAGGCGCTCCACGCCGCCGCCATGCTGCGCGGTGAGCATGGCTATGGCGCGCAATGGGCCGGGCAGGGCGCTTCGCTGGCACGGGCCATGCCGGCGGGAAATCTGGTGCGGGCCATCGCCGGCGAGATGCGGCGATAGGCTCTCTCCGCGCGGCCCATGCTGACCGCTGCATACCGGATCATCGGATGACGGGGTGCGCCAACGCAATGTCCTGACGCCCGAAGCCACGGGAAACCATCCGGAAAACAACGGGGATGCACCCGCCCCCGTCCTCCGCTAAACCCTGCCCATGACCACAAAGCCCCCCATCGGTCGCGACACGCGGCTGTGCATGTCGCTGTCGGCGCGTCCCGGCAATTTCGGTTCGCGGTTCCACAACCGGCTCTACGAGCTGACCGGGCTCGATTATGTCTACAAGTCGTTCAGCACCACCGATCTGGCGGCGGCGGTCGGCGGGATTCGGGCGCTGAACATTCGGGGCTGCGCGATCTCGATGCCGTTCAAGGAGGCGGTGATCCCGATGCTGGATGGCCTGGCCGGTTCGGCAGCGGCGATCGACAGCGTGAACACCATCGTCAACGATGATGGGCGGCTGACCGGGTATAACACCGATTATGCCGCCGTGGTCGAACTGATCGCCGACATCGACCGCGCGACGCCCTTCGTCCTGCGCGGATCGGGGGGCATGGCCAAGGCGGTGGCGGCGGCGCTGCGCGATTCGGGCTTCGACCGGGGCACCATCGTCGCGCGCAACGAAGCGGCGGGGCGGGGGCTGGCCGAGCTTTACGGCTTTGGCTGGGCCGCCGAATTGGGCGAGGGCGCGCCGCTGCTCATCAACGTCACCCCGATCGGCATGACCGGGGGCAATGCGGATCAGCTCGCTTTCCCCGAGACGATGATCGGCCACGCTGAGATTGCCTTCGACGTGGTGCAATATCCGCCCGAGACCCGTTTCCTCGAAACCGCCCGCGCCATGGGCAAGCGGGTCATCACCGGGACCCAGGTCGCGACGATCCAGGCGCTGGAGCAATTCATCCTCTACACCGGCGTCCGGCCGACGCCGGAGCAGGTGCGGGAAGCCGCGGACTACGCCCGCAGCCTGGGGTGATCCCCCTCGGTTCGCGACAGGATTACAGCCCCGCCATCGCCATCAGGAGCGTCCATTCCGCCTCGCCCACCGGTGAGACCGACAGACGCGACTGGCGGAGCATCGGCAGATCGGAAAGCCCCGCCTCCGCCTTCATGGCCGCCAGCGTGACGGCTTTGGGAAGCGCGCGGTCGGGCGCGACCTGCACCGAGACCCAGCGTCCATCCTCGCCATCGGCCCTGGCCGTGCGGGTGATCGTCGCAATGCCGACCGCCGCCTTGTCCTTGCCGCTGTGATAGAAGATCGCTTGGTCCCCTACGGCCATGCCGCGCAGATGCTTGGCGGCGGCGGCGTTGCGTACCCCGTCCCATTCGGTCGTCCCGTCGCGGACAAGATCGTCCCAACCGTAACTTTCCGCCTCCGACTTCAACAGCCAATGGGCCATGTCGCTGCCTTCTCCTGAACCCTGACTAAACGCCACATTCCACAGCCATTCAGCCCGATAGCATTAGGGAAGGCAACACGGACGCAATGCGGCGCGTTTTGCCATCAGGCGGACCGGGCGTTTGAGTATCGGAGGTTCGAGATGAACGGAATGTTGAAGAAGGTGGGGATGGGCGTCGCGCTGGCCGCGACCGCGCTGACCGCTGCGGCGCCAGCCGAGGCGCAGCGCTGGGGCGGCGGCTATTATCACCGCGATCGCGGCGGCGATGCGGTGGCGGGCGCGCTTCTGGGCGGTATCGTCGGCCTGGGTGTGGGCGCGGCGATCGCGAGCAGCAACCGCCCGCGCTATGTCGATCGCGGCTATTATTATGATCGCGGTTACGATCCCTATTACGCACCGCCGCCCCCGCCGCCGCCGGTGGCGTACCAGTATCGCAGCTATGCGCCGCGCTGCTGGAACGACTGGCGCTGGGATCCCTATTGGGGCCGCAGCGTACCGGTTCAGGTCTGTAACTAAAGCCTGTGGCGGCGTCGGATCACTCCGGCGCCGCTTTTTCTTGGCAGCACCCACGAGTCGGCGTTAAGGCGCCGGGCATGACCAATACCGTTCCCGATCGCCTGTCCACCAACCCGGACAGCCCCTATTTCGACCAGGACCTGCTCCAGCGTGGCGTGGGCATCCGCTTCAAGGGCAATGAGCGCCGCGACGTCGAGGAATATTGCATTTCCGAAGGCTGGATCCGCGTCGCGCTGGGCAAGAAGGTCGACCGCCATGGCCGCCCGCTGACCCTGAAGCTGACCGGCGAGGTCGAGGCGTGGATCGAGAATCCGGCGCAGGACGACGCCGCCGAGGATTCGGAAGAAACCGAAGCGTAATTACTGGGCGTACCCCGGCGAAGGCCGGGGTCCAGTTGCTGGGCGCTATCGAGGGTGGGGTGTCGTTGCCTCCCACTCGCCGGATAGCACGCCATCGACTTGCCCGAAACTGGGCCCCGGCCTTCGCCGGGGAACAGAAGGAAATTTGGGGAGGGCATTCCCCAAACCCCCGTTCAGGCTGAGCGAAGTCGAAGCCCACGGAGATCCCTTAGCGCACTTCGACTTCGGCGCGACGCGCCGAAGTTTATCCTGAGCGGTTGGCTTGCCAGCCCGCCGAAGGGCTCAGTGCGAACGGAGGAGGCGAGCGGCTTACGCCGCCTCCATCGCCTCGCCGGCTTCCATCCAGCGCGCTTCCGCATCGGCCAGCTTGTCGACCACCTCGGCGCGGCGCTTGTTGAGTTCGCCCATCGACAGCCTGGCATGGCGCGGTTCGGCCGCCGCCGGGTCGTTCATCGCCTTGTCCAGCGCCTCGCGTTCGCGGGTCAGCTTGGCCATCTCGTCCTCGATGCCACGCAGCGTCTTCTTCATCGCGTTGAAGCGTTCGCGCTGCTCGGCCGAGGCCTTCTTGCTCGCCGCACGATCCGCCTTGGAGGCGGCATCGCCCTGGCCCGCATCGCCCTTCAGGACGAAGGCGATATAATCGTCCAGCGACCCGTCGAACTCCTTCGCCGTGCCGTTGTCGACCAGCACCAGCCGGTCGGCGGTCATTTCCAGCATGTGGCGATCGTGGCTGACCAGCACGACCGTACCCTTGTACATGTTGAGCGCCTGGACCAGCGCCTCGCGCGCATCGACGTCGAGGTGGTTGGTCGGCTCGTCAAGGATCAGCATATGCGGCGCGTCGCGGGTGATCAACGCCAGCGCCAGGCGCGCGCGCTCGCCGCCCGACAGCTTGCCGACCTTGGTCGTCGCCTTGTCGCCCGAAAAGCCGAACCGGCCCAGCTGCGCACGCACCGCCGCCGGGGTCGCGCCGCGCATGATTCGGGTCATATGCTCCAGCGGCGTATCGTCGGTGTCGAGTTCTTCGACCTGATACTGGGTGAAGTATCCGACCCGCATCTTGCCCGACGAATTCATGTCGCCTTCCATCGGCGTCAACTGCGCGGCGAGCAGGCGGGCGAGCGTCGTCTTGCCGTTGCCGTTGCGGCCCAACAGCGCGATCCGGTCGTCCGGGTCGATGCGCAGATTCAGCCGCTTCAGGATCGGCGTCTCCGCATAGCCCACGCTCGCCAGGTCCAGCGTGATCAGCGGCGGGCGCAGCTGGTCGGGATCGGGGAAGTCGAAGGACAGCGACGGGTCGTTCGCCATCTCGGCGATCGGCTGCATCTTCGACAGCATCTTGGCGCGGCTCTGTGCCTGTTTGGCGGTCGAGGCGCGGGCCGAATTGCGCGCGATATAGTCCTGCAATTTGGCGCGCTGCGCGTCCTGATTCGCCTTGGCGGCGGCGAGCTGCGCCATCCGCTCGGCACGCTGGCGCTCGAACGAATCATAGCCGCCGGGGTACAGCGTTACCTTGCCGCCCTGGAGATGCAGGATATGGTCGACGACATTGTTCAGGAAGTCGCGCTCGTGGCTGACCAGCAGGATCGTCGCGCGGTAGGATTTGAGGAAATCCTCCAGCCACATCACCGCTTCGAGGTCGAGGTGGTTCGACGGTTCGTCGAGCAGCAGCACGTCGGGGGCCGAGAACAGCAGGGCCGCGAGCGCCACGCGCATCTTCCAACCGCCCGAATAGCTGGACAGCGGCCGTGCCTGCATCGCCTCATCGAAACCCAGGCCCTGCAGAATGCTGGAGGCACGGGCGGGCGCGGTATAGGCGTCGATCGCGATCAACCGCTCATAGATGTCGCCCAACTTTTCCGGATCGCTCTCGGTCTCGCTGCGCTCCATCAATTCGGCGCGCTCGATGTCGGCGGCCAGCACCGTCTCGAACGGGGTAGCGGTGCCGTCGGGCGCTTCCTGCGCGATATAGCCGAGCTTGGCGCCCTTGGGCATTTCGCAGGCGCCGTCATCGGCCTCCAACTGGCCCGCGATCACGCGGACGAGCGTGGACTTGCCCGCACCGTTGCGACCGATCAGGCCGACCCGGCTGCCGGGAGGAAGCGCGGCGGATGCGCCGTCGAGGATCGTGCGGCCGCCCAGGCGCACGGTGATGCCATTCAGATTGAGCATGGGCCGCGCCTAGCAAATTCCGGCGCGAAAGGGGAGGGGGCGCTTATCCGGTCCGCCAAGAGGCGGCGGCAGGTCGTCAGGACCGCCGCCAGCGACCCTCCGCAAGGGGCGTCACCGATGGGAGCGCCCCTGCGCCGCCGTTCCTCCTCCCCAGGCCACGCCCGGGGAGGACCCGGATCAGCGTGCGGCCAGGCTGGTGCCGCCGGCGGGGGGCCAGTTCTGCGCGCCGCACTTCTTGACGACCCACTGCGCCTTCTTGTTCCAACACGACGCATCGAGGCGCGGCATCGTCACGGCGACATGTTCGCGGCCGATATAGCGGGGGAAGCGCTGCTCGCCATAAGGGGTCAGGCTGTTCCGCAGTTCGCGCATCCGCTCGACCGCCAGTTCGCCCAGATGCCCGCGCGGGGTGAAGACCGCCGCATGCGCGATCGATCCCGCCGTCTGGCAGAAGTTCAACTGCGCGGCGACCGCCGCGAAGCTGGAATAGGTGCGCGTGCCATATTGGTCGAGCGCCATCTGCCCTTCGCGCGGGGTCTTGCTCGTCCGCTTGAAATAGGCGCCCAGCGTGTCGAACGCGCCCTTCAGCTCGACATCGTGATCCTTTAGGATCGCGTTATAATTGGCGACGGTCGAGAGCATCGGCTCGAACTGGCATTGCAGCGCCGCGACGTTGAGCGCCGCGCGCATGTTCCACAACAGGCCCGCGCGCAATTCCGCCGGGTTCGCGCCCGGAAGCGGCTGCCCGATGCCGGGCTCGTCACCCCGGACCGGCTTGCCTTCGAAATTATAGGACTGCAGGAAAAATTGCGCCGATGCGGGTGCCGCGGCACCCATCCCCCAAAACGCCACGCCGGCAACCAGCGCGGTACGCACCACCTTCATTGTGTTCCGATCCTTCCCCCGTAGGGCCTTCGAGCGTCCCGAAACATAACGCTTTACCGGTTTTTTCCCAAACGGAAATCGAGGGCCCAGCCCAGGGTTGCGATGAGCGGTGTCGTTACGGAAAGGTAGCGAAAATGGCGGACAGCCTGGGACTGGGAAAGGGCGGCGGGAGCCGGAATCGCCAACGAAAAGGGGCCGCCCGGTCGCCCGGACGGCCCCTTGCATGTCAGGGATGACCCCGACGATGATTACATCGCGTTGGTCGCGTTGGTCATCATCGTGTCGTTGGCCATCATCATGTCGTTGCCCATGGTGTCATTGGCCATCATGCCGCCGTCGACGGCGGTCATGTTGTCGGTGGCGGTGTCCATGCCCTCGGAGGCGTTCATTTCGGTGGTCATGTTGGCGTCGGTGGTGTTCTCGGTGTTCGAGCCGCAAGCCGAAACCGCGAGCGCCGCGCCGGCGATGATCGAGCCCGTCAGGACCTTGGAGATGATTGCACGCATTGGAAGCTCCCTTGATATTAAGGATTTGGAACGGCTTGCTGGCCCTATTACCCAAATCGGGGTGGACATTAATCGGATACCGCCCGGTCCTCAAGTGTCGTTTTATCGGACCCGCCCAGGGTCCTGAGGAACGCCGGAAAGGTGAACGCAAGCGCCTCGTCAAAGGTTTCCAACGACTTGACGCCGTTTAACGCAAAAAGACTGGTGACGGGAAACTCGGGCAGGCCGCACGGTACGATTCCGCCGAAATGCGACAAATCGGGTGCGATATTAATCGCGAAGCCGTGAAGCGTGACCCAGCGACGCACCCGAACGCCGATCGCGCCGATCTTCGCCTCCGTGCCGCCATCGCGTGTCCAGATGCCGACGCGTCCGTCCACGCTGAAGGCATTCACCCCCAGTCGGGCGAGCGCGGCGATCAGCCAGTCCTCCAGCCCATGGACGAATTGCCGCACGTCCCGCCCACGCCGGTTCAGGTCCAGCACCAGATAGCCAGTGCGCTGTCCGGGCCCGTGATAGGTGTATTTGCCGCCGCGCCCGGTTTGGAACACGGGAAAGCGCGGATCGACCAGATCGACCGGATCGGCGCTGGTTCCTGCCGTATAGACCGGGGGATGTTCGAGCAGCCAGACCAGTTCGCGCGCCTGCCCCTGCGCCACGGCGGCCGCACGCGCCTCCATCTCGGCCAGCGACTGGTCATAGGGCGTCAGGCCGGGGCTGATCCGCCATTCGATGTCGGGCATATCGGGGATGGGTGCGGGGCTTTGGGTCACGATCGCGGCTATCTGCGCCCGCCATCGCCATGATGCAAGCGGGGGCGATCAGCCCGTTGGCCGTCGCCATGGCGTTGCGCCCTGCGATGGGCTAGGCAGCGATCGATCGCCCGGACGGGCGAAGGCGTCCGGACCAAGGGAGGAACGATGACCGTCAGGATCGGATCGGTGTGGGACAGCACCCAGCAGGTATTGGCGGGCCGTGCCGGCATGTTGATACCCTTCGCCGCGATCGGCTTCGTGTTGCCCGGTATATTGCAGATTCTGATCCTGCCGAACGGCAGCGTTTCGCCGGCGGGCAATGTCTCCGGCCTGGGGCTGGTGCTGACCATCGTGTCGTTGGCGCTGGGAGTATGGGCGCAATTGGGGATCATGGCGCTGGCGACGCATCCTTCCACCACGACGGCGGAGGCGTCGCGCGCCGGATTCCAGCGTTTCCTGCCCGTGCTGGGACTGGCGCTGGCGATCGGGTTCGTGTTGGCGCTGGTGGCGCTGGTCCTTATCGTGGGGCTCGTCGCGTTTGGCTTCGACTTCACCGCGATGATGGCGGTCAACGGCGACCCGTCCCGGATGCCGCCCATGCCGGGCGGGGCGGCGCTCTTCCTGCTGGTCTATGCCCTCGTCATCGTGCCGCTGGCGCTCTGGCTGGCCGCGCGGCTGATGCTCACCTATGCGGTGGCCCTGAACGAGCGGGTCGGTCTGGGCGCGTTTCGCCGCTCGATTGCGCTGACGCGGGGCATGACCTGGCGGCTGATCGTCGTGTCGCTGCTGTTCCTGATCGTCATGTCGGTGTCGGGCCTGGCGGTGCAGGGCGTGGCGAGCGCCCTATTCGGTCTGGTCCTGGGCGGCGACAAGCTGTGGCTGGCGCGGGCGCTGACCGCACTATTGGGTTCGGTGGTCAGCGCGGTATTCATGACGCTGGCCTATGTCTTCGTCGCGCGTCTCTATGTCGCGACGGCGGGCGAGCAGGCGCTTCGAAAGGACGGTTCGCCGCAATCGTGATGGGATTGGATGTCATTGCGACCCTGCGGGACGCCTGGGGCCTGTTCCGCCGGGATCGTTCGTTGCTGCTCCGGCTGGCGGGGCCTTTCCTGTTCTGGCCCGCCTTCGCGCTGGGGCTGCTGGTCCCGACGCCGCCCTTGCCGGAGGAAGGCGTGGGCGAAGCGACGGCGCGTGCCTCGGTCTGGATCGACTCGGTCGGGCAATGGGCAAGCCATTATGGCGGCTGGTATTTCGCCAGCTATGTCGTCGGCCTGATCGGGACGGCCGCCTTGCTGGCCCTGTCGCTCAGCGGGGGGCGGGCGACGGTGGGCGAAGCGCTGCGTGGCGCCGTGGCGATCGCGCCGCGCTATCTGCTCGCGATGATCCTGGTCGCCCTGCCGGTCGGCGCGGGGATGCTGCTCTATATCCTTCCCGGCCTGTATGTTGCGGGGCGGCTGCTGCTCGTCGGGCCGGTGTTGCTGGCGGAGCGGCGGATGGCGGCGATGGCGGCGCTCGCCCGTTCGATCAAGCTGACGCGCGGCGTCGGGCTGCCGATGGCGGCGCTGTCCTCCTGCACCTATCTGGGCGGGATGATCGCGACACAGCCCTTTCTGACGCTGATCGATCTTTCCAAGGGCGATGGTCCGGGCAATCCGGTGGCGATCGCGCTGCTTCAGGCGGGGGCGGCGGCGGTCGCCATGGCGGCGGGCCTGGCGCAGGCGCTGATTGCGGTGGCCGCCTATCGCCGGCTGGTCAATCGACAGCTCTAAGCCGGGGGATTTGCGGCGCCGCGTCCTGGGGCAGCAGGCCTAGGTCGCGGGGATCCGAAAACGTCTCGATCGCCCGGCCAATGGCGGTGAAGCCCTGCCGCCGGTAGAAACCGAGCGCGGCGGGATGGTCGAGCGTACAGGTATGCACCCATACCCGCTCGACCGCCGCGGTCCAGGCGCGCATCAGGGCCTGCGCCATCAGCCAGCGGCCATGGCCTCGCCCGGCCAGTTCGGGGATCAGCCCGAAATAGGCGATCTCGCATTCGCCCGTCTGGCGGTGGTCGAGTTCGAGCAGGCCCACCTCGATCCCTGCCCGGTCGACCACGGCAAAGACCGAGACGGCGGGGTCATGGATGATCGCGGTCAGCGTCTCGTCGCTCATCACCAGCCGCGAAAACCACAGCCAAGGGGCACCGACGCGCGCGAACAGCGTCCGATATTTGGCGGGATCGGGCTGGACCCAGGCGACCAGGCTCAAGGGCGCCTCGGGCAGGGGGCGCGGCCGCGGCCGCTCGCGCATTTCGAGTGTGGTGACGATGGTCGCGACTTCGCCCGGATCGACGGGGATCAGCGCCATGGCTTTTACTCCCAGGTCGCGAGTGGGGGCAGGCTCATCAGGATGGCGTCGATATTGCCGCCCGTCTTGAGCCCGAAGAGCGTGCCCCGGTCATAGACCAGGTTGAATTCGGCATAACGCCCCCGCCAGGCCAGCATCGCCGCGCGGTCCGCCTCGGTAAAGGGCAGGCCCATGCGCCGCCGGACGATGCGCGGGAAGATATCGAGAAACGCCTCGCCGACATCGCGGGTGAAGGCGAAGTCACCCTCGAAATCGCGTTCCAGATGATCGTAGAAGATGCCGCCGACGCCGCGATGGACCTGGCGGTGGGGGATGTAGAAATACTCGTCCGCCCATGCCTTAAAGCGGGGATAATGGCCCGGATCATGGGCGTCGCATGCCGCCTTCAGGCGCGTGTGGAAATCCTCGGTATCCTCCGCGATCGGCAGGGGAGGGTTGAGGTCGGCGCCGCCGCCGAACCAGCGCTTGGTCGTTGTCAGGAAGCGGGTGTTCATATGCACGGCGGGCACATGCGGGTTCGCCATATGCGCGACCAGGCTGATCCCCGTGGCGACGAAACGCGGATCGTCGCCCGCGCCGTGGATCGTCTTGGCGAAAGGCCCCTCGAACGTGCCGCCCACGGTCGAGACATTGACCCCGACCTTTTCGAAGACACGGCCCTTCATCACGCCGCGCACCCCGCCGCCGCCGGCTTCCCCGCTGGGGTCGACGCGGTCCCAGGCGGTATAGGCGAAGGCGGCGTCCGATCCGGCCTCTCGCTCAATGGCTTCGAACTCGGCGCAAATCCGGTCGCGCAGGGACTCGAACCACTGGCGGGCGGCATCCTGCTCGGCGTCGAGGGCAATATCGGGGGTGCGGCTGGTCACCACGCGGTGGTTCGGGCCAGGGGCGGGGCGGGGGGTCACCCCGCGATATTGTCCCACCCCGTCTGGCGGCGCGCCTCCGCGAGCAAAATACCGCCGGTGATCGCAACGTTGAGCGAGCGGACGCCGTCGCGCATCGGCACGCGGACCCGGATATCGGCCGCGTCGTGCACCGCGCGCGGCACCCCGGCGCCTTCCGAGCCGAGAAGGATCACATCATCGGGCCGGAACGTCATCTCGGGAAGCGGCACGGCTCCCAGCGTCGTCGCCAGCACGATCCGCCCCGACGTCGCGCCGCGAAAACCGTCCCAATCGGCGTGGCGGACCACCTGCGCCATTGCCGCATAGTCCATCGCCGAGCGTGCCAGCGCCCGGTCCGAATAGGGAAAGCCCATTGGCTCGATCAGGTCCACGGCCACGCCGAAACAGGTGGCGGTGCGGATCAGCGTGCCGACATTCCCCGCAATGTCAGGCTCATAAAGCGCGAGCCGCATCAGTGACCCGGAAAGGCGATCAGCGAATCGACCATGATCCCCTCGGCGCGCAACGCCTCCGCACCGCCCAGATCGGGGAGGTCAAGCAGGAACTGAGCCTGGCTGACCACGCCGCCCGCCTTGCGCAGCAGCCGGAGCGCGGCGCGGGCGGTGCCGCCCGTGGCGATCAGGTCGTCGACCAGTAAGATGCGGGCGCCGGGGACCAGGGCGTCCTCGTGCATCACGATCCGGTCCTGGCCATATTCCAGCGCATAATCCTCCGCGATGGTGGCGCCGGGCAGCTTGCCGTCCTTGCGGATCAGCAGCACGCCCGCGTTCAACGGCACGGCCAGCGCGGCGGCGAACAGGAACCCACGCGCCTCGACCCCTGCGATCAGGTCGACGGGACCGCGCGTTGCCGCGACCATCCGCTCGATAGTCTGTGCGAAACCTGTCGGGTCGAGCAGCAGGGGGGTGATGTCGCGGAACTGGATGCCGGGCTTGGGGAAGTCCGGGATGGTGCGGATCAGGGCTTTCAGATCGTCATGGGCGTTCATGCGGGGCCTCATGGGCTTGCGGCGGGCAGGGGTAAAGGGGGCAGTCCAACCCTCCGTTCAGCCTGTGCCCGGTCGAAGGCTAAAGGAGTTCCTGTCCCAAGGGGGCGGTGGAGCGTGAGGGGCGTGGCCTTCGACTGCGCTCGGGCCGAACGAAGGCAGGGAACGCTCCTCACGATAAAAAGGGCGGCTTCCCCTCGGAAAACCGCCCCGGTCCCTCACCTTTTCAAATCCGGCCTCAATGTTTCACGTCGCGCCAGACATTCTGATACGCGCCCCAGGCCAGGAAGCAGAAGATCAGGATGAAGATCACCGCCCCGATCCCGGCCGCGTGACGCGATTCCAACCTGGGTTCGGCGGTCCAGGTCAGGAAGGCGGCGACGTCCTTCGCCATCTGGTCGCGGGTCGCCAGCGTGCCGTCAGTATATTGCACCTGCCCGTCCTGGGTCAGCGGCGGCGGCATCGCGATGTTGAGGTTTGCGAAATAGGGGTTGTAGTGCAGCCCCGTCGGCGTCTTGGCATCGGGGAATTTGCGCAGCAATTCGGCGGGCTGGTTGCGATAGGCATCGGGGCCGATCAGCGAATAGACGTAATTGGTGCCGTCATGCCGGGCCTTGGTCATCAGCGACAGGTCGGGCGGCAGCGCGTTGTTGTTCGCCGCACGCGCCGCGACCTCGTTGGCGAAGGGCGATGGGAAGCGGTCGGCTGGCACATTCTTGCGGGTCGTCGCCTCACCCGTCTCCGGGTTGATGCTGGGCTGTTCGATCACCCACTGGTTGGCGATCGCCTTCACCTCGGGTTCGCTATAGCCCAGATCCTTCAGGTCGCGGAACGCCACCAGCCGCAGCGAGTGGCAGGCCGCGCAAACCTCCTTATAGACCTGGAAACCGCGCTGGAGCTGGCGACGGTCGAACCGGCCCAGAATACCGTCCGAGGCCAGATGCGCGGGTTTCGGGTGAAGGTGGAACTCCTCCTCGGCGGTCGGCGCGGGCGGGTCGGAGACGAGCCCCGAGACGCTGCCCCACAGCGCGATCGCCAGGACCAGGGTGAAGGCCGCGCCGACCAGGAATGCGATGCCACGAACCATGTCGTCAGAATCCTCTCTTATCGGTTCGCGTCAGGCCAGGGCCGACTTGGTCGGTGCCGTGCCGCCATGTTTGGCCAGCACCGCCTCGGTGATCGAATGGGGCAGCGGGGCGGGCCGCTCCGTCCGCGCGATCCAGGGCAGGATCACCAGGAAGTGGAGGAAATAATAGGCCGCGGTGATCTGGCTGAGGATGATGAAGAAGGGCGTCGCGGGCGATCCCCCGCACCAGCCGAGCAGCAGCACGTCCGCCGCCAGCACCCAGAAGGCGACCCGCGCCTTGGGCCGGAAATTGCTCGACCGTACCGGCGAGCTGTCGAGCCAGGGGAGGAAGAACAGCAGCAGGATCGATCCGAACATCGCCAGCACGCCCCACAGCTTGGCGGGCAGGATGAAGTCGGCGGTGAAGGCGCGCAGGATCGCGTAGAAGGGCCAGAAATACCATTCGGGCACGATATGCGCGGGCGTCGAGAGCGGGTTGGCCGGGATGTAATTGTCCGGATGGCCCAGATAATTGGGGAAGAAGAACAACAGCCCCGCAAAGACCAGCAGGAAGACGCCCAGCCCCACCGCATCCTTGGCGGTGTAATAGGGGTGGAAGGGCACCGTATCCTGCTCGCCCTTCACATCGACGCCGGTCGGGTTGTTCGACCCCGGAATGTGCAGCGCCCAGATGTGCAGGATGATGACGCCCGCAATCACGAAGGGCAGCAGATAGTGGAGCGAGAAGAAGCGGTTGAGCGCGGCATTGTCCGGCGCGAAACCGCCGAGCAGCCAGATGCGGATGGTGTCGCCGACCAGCGGGATCGCCGAGAAGAAGCCCGTGATGACCTGCGCGCCCCAGAAGCTCATCTGCCCCCAGGGAAGCACATAGCCCATGAAGGCGGTCGCCATCATCAGGAGGAAGATGACCACGCCGAGCAGCCACACCATCTCGCGCGGGGCCTTGTACGATCCGTAATAGAGGCCGCGGAAGATATGGGTGTAGACGACGATGAAGAACATCGACGCGCCGTTGGCGTGGGCATAGCGCAGGAACCAGCCGGCGTTCACGTCGCGCATGATCCCCTCGACCGAGTCGAAGGCGACACCCGCATTGGCGGCATAATGCATCGCCAGCACCACGCCGGTGATGATCTGAATGGCGAGCGCGGCCCCCGCCAGCACGCCGAAATTCCAGAAATAGTTCAGATTGCGCGGCACCGGATACCCGGCCCCCACCGCATTATAGACGAGGCGCGGCAGCGGCAGCTTCTCGTCCAGCCAGCGCATGACCGGCTGCTTGGGTTGGTAATGCTTGGCCCAGGGAAAGCTCATGGTGTCGATCCTCTCCCTTTAGCCGACCGTGACGACGGTGTCGGAGTTGAAGTTATAGTCGGGCACGAACAGGTTCTTCGGCGCCGGACCCTTGCGGATGCGGGCGGCGGTGTCATAGGCCGATCCGTGGCAGGGGCAGAAATAGCCGCCATAGGGGCCTTTGTTCTCACCTTCGCCCGCGCCAAGCGGCACGCAGCCCAGATGGGTGCAGACGCCCAGCGTGATCAGCCAGTTCTTCTTGCCCGGCTTGGTCCGTTCCTCCAGCGTCTGGGGATCGCGCAGGTCGGACAGCGGCACGGCGTCCGCCTCGGCGATTTCCTTGGGCGTCAGGTTGCGGACGAACAGCGGCTGCTTGCGGAAACTGGTCTTGATCGCCTGGCCGGGTTCGATCTTGGACAGGTCGACCTCGGTCGTCGACTGCGCGAGCACGTCGGCCGAGGGGTTCATCTGGTTGATCAGCGGCAGGACGATCGCCAGTGCACCCACGCCCGCAAAGGACACGGCGGCGATGTTGATGAAGTCGCGGCGGCGGGGATCATGGACCTCTTCCTCGAATGGCTCCGGCGCCTCGCCGGGGGGTACGGTGTTCTCCGTCATCGCCATTCGTCCTGTCCCTCCACCTGGTTCGCGTCCGCAAACGATACGCCGTGACGGTCGTGCCGGATTGTCCCGGTCATGCGCCGCCCTCTCAACTGGTCCGTCCTTGATGAACGGTGTTTCAGGTTAGCCTTGCTTGACCTGTTTTGCCAATCCCCTTTGGACCCGTGTCCGGGAGCGCTCCGCCCGTTCAGGGGATATGCATGCGCTGCGGCGCAGGAACCATGGCGCGACGCGGCGGGTTGATCGTCGATCGACGCGGATGACGGACCCCTGCCGCACCCGCATGGCGACAGGCCAGGGATATGGAGAGCGAGGATGGGCCTCGGCAAGACGGGTTGGGCCGCGCTGATGGCGGCCGGTTTGCTGGCACTGGGCGGATGCACCGACGGCTATGGCTATAGCGGCGTCTCGGTCGGGTCCGGCTTCGGCGGCGGCTATGGTCCCGGCTATTATGGCGGTTATGGCGGCTATGGATATGCGCCGTCCTATTATGGCTGGTATAACGACTTTTATTATCCGGGCACCGGCGTCTACGTCTATGACCGCTATCGGCGGCCCTATCGCTGGAACGACGGACAGCGGTCTTACTGGGAGGGGCGGCGCAATGCATGGCGTGGCGGGCCGATCCGGGATCAGTGGCGTGGCTGGGGTCGTAGCGGCTGGCGTGGCGACAATTGGCGGGGCAATGGCTGGCGGGGCAACGGAGCGGTCGCGCCCGCGCCCGGCGTGCCGCGGGCCGAAGGATGGCGCGGCAATCGCGGGACGCCCGGCGGCTGGCGCGGCGGCCCGCGACCGGGTGGCCCGCGTGGTCCTCGCGGACCCCGCTGAGGCTCAGCCGGTCGGCCGCGCCCGGATCATGACGGTGGGGCGGAAGCGCGTGACCGCCACATCGTCCTGATTGTAGACCGTCAGATCGCTGACCACGAAGCCCATGTCCGGGCGGCTGGCCGAGCGGCGTGTTTCCAATACGCGGGTCTCGCAGCGTAGCGTATCGCCGGGATAGACGGGCTTCAGCCAGCGAAGCTCGTCGATGCCGGGCGAGCCCAGGCTCTGAAAGCCGATGTCTCGATAATAGGCGACGATCATCGCCATCGTCATCGACGCGGTGTGCCAGCCGCTGGCCGACAGCCGCCCGAAATGGGTGGCCGCCGCCGCTTCGTCGGACAGGTGAAAGGGCTGGGGATCATAGCGCGCGGCAAAGGCGATCACCTCGTCGCGATCGACATGGCGGGTGCCGAACCGTGCCACGTCGCCGACCACCATATCCTCCAGCCAGATCACGACCGTCCTCCCTTATCGCCGCAGAACGCGCCGGAAGGGGGAATCGGTTCCGTCCAGATCCTTGCCCGGCGGCAGACCGATCAGATCGCGCAGCAGCGGTGCAATATCGACATTGTCGAACGGCGCCAGTTTCATGCCCGCCCGAAAGGCCGGACCCTGCGCGATGAACAGCGCCGCCATGCTGGGGTCGGCATTGTCATAGCCATGGGTGCCACCGGCAAAGGGCTTTTCGGGGGGCTTGGCCTTGATGGTCCACCCCGCATCGGCAAGGCAGAAATACGGGGGGATGCGGGGGTTGCGGCCATAATGGAAGCGCGCCGGAATCTGTTCCTTGCGCCAGCAATCGATATGGTCGTGATGGCCGAGCAAACGGCGCTCCAGCGCCGCCTCATGCCCCGGCACCGCGCGCAGCGTGGCATAGGGGCCGTCCTCGATCAGCACAGAGTCGGCGGGATCGGTAAAGCGGTCGAGCGCCACGACCCGGTCGCTGGAAATCGCCGCCATGCCGTGATCGGCGACGATCACCAGATTGGCGGGCTGCCCCAGTTCGGCCAACCCGGCGAGCAATCGGCCGATCGCCTGGTCGACGCTCCCGATCGCGGCATTGACCACTGGTGAATCGGGGCCGCCCTCATGACCGGCGGTATCCACCTCATCGAAATACAGCGTCAGGAAACGGGGGCGGGTGGACGAAGGCCGACGCAACCAGTCGATGATCGCATCCACCCGCTGACGGTCGGAGACGCTCTGATTGAATTGCTGCCAATCATGCGGGCGCGTGCCGCCGGTGACCAGATGATGGCCGTCGTTCTGCATGGTGCCGCCCCAGGCGACGTTGGAGCCGGGCCAGAACATGGTGGCGGTCGGAATGCCTGCCTTTTCCGCCGCGACCCAGATCGGCTCGGCGCTGTTCCACCAATAGGGCTGGTCCGACGACATGGTGAAGCGCTCGTCGGGATGCTCCGTATCGGTGAAGCCGTTGGCGACGATCCCATGCCGGTCGGGAACCACACCGGTCACCAGCGTCCAGTGATTGGGGAAGGTCTTGGACGGGAAGGATGGGCGCATCGTGGCGCTCACGCCTTCCGCCGCCAGCCGCGACAAATGGGGCGTCAGACCCCGCCCCAGATAATCGTCACGGAAGCCGTCGATCGACACCAGGATCGTCACCGGCGCGCGGGCTTCGGAAGGGGAGAGACCGGGCTGGGAGCCTGAGGTCGGGACCGCTGCCATGGCGGGCGGCGTCGCGGCGCCGATGGTCGACAGCGACGGCGGCGTATAGGGATAGGCGCAACCGGCGAGCAGGGTCAGTGCGAGCGTGGCGAAGGGGAGTTTGGTCACGGGGTGAGGGTCCTTTCGGACCATCCCGATAACGCGGCCATGTCACAGTGGCGAGACTCGATGGAGCGCGGCGGTCCGTCGCCACCCCCGGCGGGGGCGATTCCCTGAGATCAATCCAACGGGAAGAAGCGGCGAATCTCGTCGTCGCTGTTGCGCAGCAGCAGGCGGAGCCGCGCCTGGGCGTCGCCCGGATGATCGCCCGGCAGGCCCGCCATTGCCCAGTCGCCGAATTCCGTCGCGTCGGTCAGGCGATCGTCGAGAATATGGATTTCGGTATGGCGCGGGTCGCCCTTGATCCGCTCGAAGGCGTCGCCGACGCTGTCGACCGGCCCTTCCAGCAATTGCAGATAGCGGCCCTTTTCGATCCACAGAATCCCGGAAATGCCGTCCATGCCGTTGTTGCGGCGAGAGACGCTGAGGATCGCCTGATGATCCGCACGACCATTATCACCCACGGCCAGGCTGCTATAGATAATGCGGCGAATCGGGTTAACCTGGATCATCATGACCAAGTAATGTGTGGAAAACGCACTGCAAGGTTCGATGCGCCGGTCGATCCGTTGCCGACCGGCGCATATTGGGTCAGACGTTGAAGCGGAACAGCATCACGTCGCCGTCCTGGACGACATATTCCTTGCCCTCGGCGCGCAGCTTGCCCGCATCGCGGGCACCCGCTTCGCCCTTGAACGCGATATAGTCGTCAAAGGCGATGGTCTCGGCGCGGATGAAGCCGCGTTCGAAATCGCTGTGGATTTCGCCCGCCGCGTTGGGTGCCTTGGCGCCGCGGTGGACGGTCCAGGCGCGGGCTTCCTTCGGCCCCACGGTGAAGAAGGTCAGCAGGTCGAGCAGCGCGTAACCGGCGCGGATCACGCGCGCCAGGCCGGTTTCGGCCAGACCCAGCTCGGACAGGAATTCGCCGCGATCCTCCGCAGGCATGGTCGCGATGTCGGCCTCGATCGCAGCCGACACGACGACGGCCTGCGCACCCTCGGCGGCGGCCTTTTCGAACACGGCTTGCGAATGCGCGTTGCCGTTCGCCGCGTTCGATTCCTCGACGTTGCAGACATAGAGGACGGGCTTGGCGGTCAGCAGCTGCGCCTGCGAAAAGACGCGCGCTTCCTCGTCATCTTTGGGCTTGGTCAGCCGCGCAGGCTTGCCCTCGCGCAGCAGGTCCAGCGTCTGGCCGAGCACCGAGGCGGCGATCTTGGCTTCCTTGTCGCCCTGCTGGCCCTTCTTGACGAAGGCCGGGACCCGCTTTTCCAGGCTTTCGAGGTCGGAGAGCATCAACTCGGTCTCGACCGTCTCGGCGTCGGCGATGGGGTCGACCTTGCCTTCGACGTGCGTCACGTCGCCATCCTCGAAGCAGCGCAGGACATGGACGATCGCGTCCACCTCACGGATATTGCCCAGGAACTGGTTGCCCAGCCCTTCGCCCTTCGACGCGCCGCGCACAAGGCCCGCAATGTCGACAAAGGCGAGCTGCGTCTCGATGATCTTGGCGGAGCCGGCGACCTCGGCCAGCTTGTACAGGCGCGGGTCGGGGACCGCGACATTGCCGACATTCGGCTCGATCGTGCAGAACGGATAATTGGCGGCCTGCGCCGCCGCCGTTTCGGTCAGCGCGTTGAAGAGGGTGGACTTGCCGACATTCGGCAGGCCGACGATGCCGCAGCGGAAACCCATGCGTCGCTTATCCTACAGGAAGGGGAAAGTGTCCCTCTAGCGACGATGGGGATATTTCTCAACCGATGGCGGACGTCCCCCGCCCTCGACCACCGTCGTTCGGCCCGAGCGGGGCGAAGGCCATGCGGAACGCTTGCCGCGAGGGCATCTGGCCCAACCGTCATCCCTTGGCCTTCGACGTCGCTCAGGCTGAACGGGTGGCGGAAAGGCGTCTAGGGTGTCAGGCGATCCCGACCATCATCGCAGCGGCCCAGGCCAGCAACATCACGCCCAGCGCACCCGAAAAGCCCATCAGCACCAGACCCATATAATGGAGCATCGGCGGATTGGCCCGCTTCGCCTTCTTGTTGCGGCCAAGGCCCGACAGCACGAAGCTCGCCAACATGCCGAAGGTGAAGACAGCGAATTCGATCATCGGGAATAATGTCCGGGCTAAGGATGCGGTCGGACAGCCCTTAATCGAGATAAGTTAACGGCACGATATGGGCGCGACGAAACGCCCTCCATGCGCGTTCAGCCGTTGGAACTTTACGGCTTGTCGCGGGTGGAGTGCTGCTCGTCGCGGCCGTTCCTAACGATAGTTGAAGCTGACGCTGATCCGCTCGCCCTTGGCGCCATTGGGCACCACTTCGTGTCGCAGCCAGCTTTCCCAAAGCAGAACGGTGCCGGGCTCGGGCGTGGCGGTGGCGAAGGTCGCCAGATCGTCGGGCGCATCGGGGCGGCGGGGCGGGGCGGCCATCAGCATGGGCAGGCGCGGGTCCTCCAGCTTCAGCGCCCCCGATCCCGGCGGCATCGCGACATAGAGCGTGCCCGACACCACCGAATGGGGATGGATATGCGCCGAGTGATGCCCGCCGGGCTTCAGGACATTGACCCACAGGCTGTCGAGCTTGAGCTTGCGACCGCCCAGATCGAAGGCGCATTCCTCGGCGAAGCGCGCGACATGGCGATCCAGCTTCTTGCGCAGGTCGGCGAAGACCGGGTCGCGGATCGGCAGGTCGTTGAGCGAGGCATAGCTGGTATAGCCGCGATAGCCATGCTCCTTCGACCATCGCCGCCCGGCGCGATCGTCCTCGGCCAGCGCCCAGCAGCTCTGCTCGATCTCCTCGAGCAGGTCGGCATCGTCGAGATTGCCCTCATAGAGCAGCGACGCGAACAGGCGGCGGACGCTCATGCCGCATCCCCCAGCCGCAGTGCGATGTCGTTGACGAAGCGGACATCGTCGCCCTCGGCGAGCCAATGCGCCTCCGCCGCCACCGCACCGAGCAGGTCGGACAGTGGCTCGATCTCCGCCTTGGCGTAATTGCCGAGCACATGGCCGGTCACGCGGTCCTTATGCCCCGGATGGCCAATGCCGAGGCGGACGCGGCGGAAATCGGGCCCCAGATGCTGGTCGATCGAGCGAAGCCCGTTATGCCCCGCCGTGCCGCCGCCGGTCTTCACCTTGACGCGGAAGGGCGCGATGTCGAGCTCGTCGTGAAAGACGGTGAGCGCCTCGACGCCCAGCTTGTAGAAACGCAGCGCGTCGCCGACGCTTCGCCCGCTTTCGTTCATGAAGGTGGCGGGCTTGAGCAGCAGGATCTTCTGCCCGCCGATGCGTCCTTCCTGGGTCCAGCCCTGAAACTGCTTCTTCACGGGGCCGAAATCATGCACCTCGGCGATGGCGTCCATCGCCATGAAGCCGACATTGTGGCGGTGCATCGCATATTGCGGCCCCGGATTGCCCAACCCGGTCCAGACCTGCATCACATCTTCCTCTTCGCGTTACCGAACAGGCCCCTAGCATCGGGCGCGCCAGACGCAAAAACTGGCCGCGTCGGCGCGGGTCGCCTATCCTGCGAGCAGTCGGTCGATCGCTTGCGCGGTCAACCGGCGGTAGCTTGGGCCGGAATAACGGTACGTACCGATGAAATGGACGAACCGCTCGTCACCGGACGCCTTCTGCCGCCAGTAATTGGTATAGCGCGCATAGGGGAGCAGCCGCACTCCCGGTTCATTGGCCAGCAGGAAGTTGGACGTGACCTGCTCGCTGCCCCATTGCGACCAGATGGCGGGGCCGACCAGCGCTTCGGCGTGGCGGGAGAAGCGGGTGGCCTCGACCCGACTGGCCGGGCCGCCGCGCGCGAAGCCGGCAAAACCCGAACAGCCCCGCACATAATGATGGAGGGCCGCATCGGGATAGGAGGCCAGGCGCGACTCGATCATCCGCTGTATATGGGCGGGCGGGGCGGATGGGCCGTCTGGATAACGACGCGCGGTGAAGTCGGGCAGGGGCAGCAGCCCCGCCGCCTCCGCATCCTCGCCGCCCAGCAGGATGAAGTCGGCATTGGCAGCAATGGCCGAGCGGATCTCGGGCACATCGCCGATGGTGACCGTGTCCGAATCGAGCTGGATCACATAATCGCCTGCGCGCAGGTCGAGCAGGGTCAGCAGTCTTTCCCAGGTGCCGCCGCGCGGACATTGGCCGGTGTCGATCGTGCCGATGGGAATGATGTCGGGCGATCCGCAATGATGCGCCAGGACGCGCTTGTCGTTATCGGTCAGGCTGCCATCGTCGATCAGGACGATCCGCCCCATGCCCAGATGGCGATGGAGCGATTTTACCGCGACCAGATAGGGCAGCAGGACCCGCGAGCCGATCATCGACATCAGGACGACGCCGTCCTGCTGCGGGCGGATTGGCGGCGTGGCGAGCACCCGCCGCGCTTCGTGCAGATGTGCCCGCATCCGAACCTCGCGGACCAGCCGATCGCCAATGTGGCGTAACCTTTGGAACAGGCGGGCGGATGACATCATGGGTGAAGCGATGCGGCACCGTCCTTTCGATGACAAGCCGGTGGTGCAGGCGCCTGCGCCCATTTCGGCACGGCGATCAGATCAGGCCCTGCGCCCGCAGGCTGACATGCCCCGAGGTGCCGATGATCAGATGGTCATGCACCGCGATTCCCAGATTGCGCCCCGCCTCCGCGATGGCGCGCGTCACGTCGATATCGGCGCGGCTGGGCGAGGGGTCCCCGCTGGGGTGGTTGTGAACCAGGATCAAGGCCGCGGACCCGAACGCCAGCGCCCGACGGATTACCTCGCGGATATAGACCGGCGCCTGGTCGATCGAGCCTTCCCCCATCAATTCGTCGCGAATCAGCATGTTGCGGGTGTTCAGGTGAAGCACCCGAAAGCGTTCCACCCCATGATGCGCCATATCGGCATGAAGATAGTCGAGCAGGGCCTGCCAGTTGGATAGGACCGGCCGCTTCGCGGCCTCCGTCTGCGCCAGCCGCAGTGCGCAGGCCTGTACGATCTTCAGCGCCGCCGCCGCCGTTTCCCCCACCCCCTCGACGCGCTGCAGCGCGACCGGGTCGGCGGTCAGGACGCCGCTTATGTCATGAAATTCGCGCAGCAGCGCCTTGGCGATCGGCTTGGTATCGCGACGGGGAATGGCGGTCGTCAGCAGATATTCGAGCAGTTCATGGTCGAGCAATCCGCCACCGCCCAACAAACGATCGCGCAGCCTTGCGCGGTGGCCGCTATGGTCGTTGCCACGATCCTGCCCCGTATCGCTCATGTCCATTCCCCCTGTCGGGACAGCATAGGAGCGGCGGCGGGAACTGTCGCCGGGCTTCGTGCGATTGCGTGCGGCGCGACCGTGCGGCTATGACGCAAGTCAGGAAAAGGGAGTGGCATCGGGGTGGAGGGCGCGAACGAGGAGGTCGGAACGCCCCTAAGCCCCACACGGCGTTTCCGCCGCCTGCAACATATCCTGATCGCCATCGCGCTTGTGTTGCTCATCGCGCTGATCGCCGGGTGGATCGCGCGCAAGTCGCTCGCCGGGGATGCGATCGACCGCGCGCTGGCCAGGCGCGGCGTGCCCGCCCGCTACGAGATTTCCGATCTGGGTCTGGGTCGGCAAAGGCTGACCAATGTGGTCATCGGCGATCCGGCGCGACCCGATCTGGTGGCCGACTGGCTGGAAACGCGGACCCGCATCGGCCTGTCGGGACCGGTGGTGACCGGGGTGCGCGCCGGTCGGGTACGGCTTCGCGGCCGGCTGGTGAACGGACAGGTCCGGCTGGGTACGCTGGACCGGTTGATGCCGCCATCCTCGGGTAAGCCCTTTGCGCTGCCCGCCCTCGACGTGTCGGTCGAGGATGGCGGAATCCGGCTGGAGACGCCGCAGGGCGTGATCGGGCTCAGCCTGTCGGGCAAGGGCGTGCTGAGCGACGGCTTTACCGGTCGATTGGGGGCCGTCGCGCCGAGCCTGACGCTCGGCAACTGCGTCGCCAGCGGCCTGGCCGCCCCGCTTCGGATTCGGATCGTGCGGGAACGCCCGACGCTGACCGGCCCGGTGACGCTCGGCGGGATGGAGTGCGGCGACGTGTCCGCGCGGTCGCTGGCGGCGCGGATCGATGTCACCCTCACCCCCGCGCTCGACCGATGGCAGGGGCGTGTGACGCTGCGCAGCGGGGCGGTCCGCCATCCCGATCTGGCCGCGAGCGCGATCGACGGGACGATCGACTTTGCCGGCAATGCGGCGGCGACCGGCGGGCATCTGGCGCTGACCGCGCGTGGACTGGCCGCGCGCGCCGGGCGAGCCGAGCGCGGGGTTGTCCAGGGGCAATATCTGGTCGGGCGGGCGACCCGCTTCGACGGGCGGCTGCAATTGGGGGGTGCGCGGCTCGCGCCCGGCGTGCTGGCTCGCGCCCAGGGATGGAGCGCTTCGGCTGCCGCCACGCCGGTCGGGCCGGTGGTCCGCGCGGTGGTAAACGCGGCGGTGCGGAGCGGACGTCGCTTCGCCGCCGATATGCGGTTGGCGCTCGACCAGCAGAGCGGGCCCCGCGCGACGGGGCTGTCGGTGCGTGTGCCGAGCCTTTCGCTCGCGTCGGACAGCGGGGCGCGCATCGCGTTTCGCGGCGCGACGGGCCTGGTCTATGATGCGACCGGGGTCCGGATCGATACCAGCCTGGCGACCGGCGGCGGCGGGCTGCCGGCCATTCGCGCGACCCTGCGGCAGGCGGCACCCGGCGCGCCGATTCGCGGCACCGCGCAGATGGCCCGTTATCAGGCGGATGGGGCGGCCCTGGCGTTCGACCGGATGCAGTTCCGCGCGGCGGCCAATGGGGAGACGGTCGTGACGACGCGGCTGGCGCTGTCCGGACCGATCAGCGGCGGCCGGATCGACGGCCTGACCCTGCCGATCTCCGCGCGATGGGATGGCGGCCGATCGCTTCGCATCAATCCCGACTGCCAGCCTTTGTCCATCGACCGGCTCGCTCTGTCCGGGCTGCGGCTGGAGCGGGTGGCGACGCGCCTCTGCCCGCTGGACGGCGCGCTGGTGCGGATCGACGGCGCTCGGCTGGGCGGCGGGGTACAACTTGGTTCGACGCGGGTGGCGGGGCGGATCGGCGGCAGCCCCCTGGCGGTCTCGGCGGCGACCACCCGTTTCGCGCTGGCCGATCGCAGCTTTGCGCTGACCGGCGTGGAGAGCCGGATCGGCCGCCCGGAATCGCCGACCCGGATCGACGCGAACGACCTGACCGGACGGATCACGCCCGAGGGGATTGTCGGCCGGTTCGAGGGGGGCTCGGGTCAGATCGGACAAATCCCCCTTCTTCTCGGCCAGGCGGCGGGCGATTGGCGGCTGACGGGTGGCAGGCTGTCGCTGAACGGCGATCTGCAAGTCCGCGATGCGCGGACCGACTCGCCTCGCTTCCTGCCCATGGCGGCACGCGGCGTCGCGCTGACGCTGGCGGGCAACCAGATCGACGCCATCGGCCAGTTGTTCGAGCCGACGCGGTCGGTGAAGGTGGCCGACGTCACCATCCGTCACGCGCTGGACCGTGCGGTCGGTTTCGCCGAGTTGAACGTCCCCGGCATCACCTTCACCAAGGAGTTCCAGCCCGACTTGCTGACCCCGGTGACCAAGGGCGTGATCGAGGAGGTTCGCGGCATGATCGCGGGCAAGGGTCGGATCGACTGGGACGGCGCCGGCGTGCGTTCCACCGGGCAGTTCGGAACGGAGGGCGTCGACCTCGCCGCGGCGCTGGGCCCGGTCAGCGGGATCGCGGGCACCATCCGCTTCACCGACCTGCTCGCGCTGGAAAGCGCGCCCGGACAGGTGGCGACGGTCAAGACGATCAATCCGGGCATCCCGGTGACCAACGGCACCATCCGTTACCAGACCCTGTCGGGCGCGCGGGTGAAGGTGGAAAGCGGGCGCTGGCCCTTCGCGGGCGGCACGCTGACCCTCGACCCGACCTTGCTCGACTTTTCGCAGCCGGTGGAGCGGCGCATGACCTTCCATGTCGAGGGGGCCGCCGCCGACCAGTTCCTGCTTCAGTTCGACTTTCAGAATCTGAACGCCACCGGCGTCTTCGACGGGACGTTGCCGATGATCTTCGACGAGCGCGGCGGCCGGATCGAGGGCGGACGACTGGTCGTGCGGCCGGGCGGTGGCAGCATCGCCTATCTGGGGGAGATCAGTCAGAAGAATCTTGGGTTCTGGGGCAACCTGGCCTTCGGGGCGCTGCGCTCGCTCAATTATCGATCGCTTCGGATCGATATGAACGGGCCTCTGGCGGGCGAGATGGTCACCGATGTGCGCTTTGCGGGGATCAGTCAGGGCAAGGGGGCGAAGACCAATTTCCTGATCCGGCGGCTTCAGCGGCTGCCCTTCGTGTTCAACGTGTGGATCAAGGCGCCCTTTCGCGGGCTGCTCGATTCGGCGCAGTCCTTCTACGACCCGCGCCGCCTGATCCAGCGGAACCTGCCCGCCTTGCTCGAAGAGCAGAACAAGCGCGCCGCACCGCCCGCTAGTCGCCCTATTCAGCCTTCCGCAAGCGAGACCGTGCCATGACCGTAACAGGATTGAAAATGCTGGACAGGATGCCGATCTTGGATGGAGCACGATGGATGCCGGTCGCGCTTTTGGCGATGAGCGGGGGATGTGTGAACATCTCCGCGCCCGAAAAGCCGATCGAAATCAATCTGAACATCAATGTGACGCAGGAAGTGGTATATCGCCTGGATGGCGAGGCCAAATCGCTGATCCAGCAGAATCCGGGGATATTCTGAGATGAAGACGAAGACGATGATCCTGGCCCTCGGCGTGGTCTCGCTGATAGGCCTGTCGGGCATGGCGATGGCGCAGCGCGATCCGGCCTATGCCGCCGCGCGCGCGGCGGGGCAGGTCGGCGAGCAGCCCGACGGCTATCTCGGCATCGTCGGCACCGCGACGGCCGAACTGCGCACCCTGGTCAACAGCATCAACATCCAGCGCAAGGCGGCCTATACCCAAAAGGCGCAGGCCAGCGGCGCGACCGTCGAGCAGATGGCGTTCACCAGCGGCTGCAACCTGATCGCGCAGACGGTTTCGGGCGAGAAGTACAAGACGCCCGAGGGTGTGTGGAAGACCCGGACCGGCGCCGCGCCGGAGCGGGCGCCCGCCTGCGTGTAAGGCCGCGTCCTTCTTCTTCTCGAAAGAATCGATGCGGGCTGTTCCCGATCGGCAACAATCCTTAACACATCTGTCACAAGCCCTCCCCCAAGCGGTTGACTTGGGGGGAGGGCCTTTCTAAACGGGCCTCGCCTTGGCGGGGTCGCTCGCCGTTCGCGCGCATTCTCCCCTTCGGTGACGAAAACAGGTGAGGGTGGCTGCGTGGCGGAGATGGAGCCCGGACGGGACTTTGACGATGCGGGCGATCCGCGTCTGGCGGCGCTGGATCAGCGCCTGGCCAAGGCGCGAGCGGACGAGGCATCGCGGCAAGGGGTGAAGGTGGACGCCGACAGGGGGTATTCCCAAGGCAGCCGCGTCATCTCCGCGCTGATCGGAAGTCTTGTCGGCAGTGCGTTGATCGGCTGGCTCTTCGACCGCTGGTTCGGCACCGCACCCTGGGCCCTGATCGTGATGCTGTTCCTGGGGATCGGCGTAGCGTTCAGGCAGATTATTCGGATTTCTGGCGAACGCCCGGAGTAACCGGGCGTTCGTCATATGTGGGAACGAAGCAGCGTGGCGGCAGAATCGGGCGGCAAGATTGATCCGATGCACCAGTTCCTGATCGAGCCGGTGCTCGGTCAGCACTGGGTGGTCGGCGGCTACGACCTTTCCTTCACCAATTCCGCTCTGTGGATGGTGGCGACTTTGGTCGCGTTGTGGGTGTTCATGATCGGCGGCATGAAGCGCGATCTGGTGCCCGGACGCTGGCAGGCGGCGGTCGAGGGCTTCACCGGCTTCGTCAATTCGATGCTGACGTCGAATATCGGGCCGGAGGGCAAGCGCTTCCTTCCTTACGTCTTCTCGCTGTTCATGTTCATCCTGTTCGCGAACGTGCTGGGCCTGCTGCCCTTCGGCGTGGTGCCGGGTGTCCATCCCTTCACCGTGACCAGCCATGTGACCGTGACCGGCGTGCTTGCGCTGATCTCGTTCGCGATCGTGCTGATCGTCGGTTTCGGCCGTCACGGCTTCCACTTCTTCGCGCTGTTCGTGCCGCACGGCACGCCGCCGCTCATGATCCCGCTGATCTTCGTGGTCGAGCTGATGAGCTTCCTGGTGCGCCCCTTCTCGCTGGGTCTGCGACTGTTCGTCGCAATGACCGCGGGGCACATCCTGCTGAAGGTTCTTGCCGCCTTCGTCATCAACGGCATCAACATGGGCCCCGGCTATGCCGCGCTCATCACGCTGCCGAGCTTCCTGCTGATGATCGGCATCACCCTTCTCGAACTGCTGGTCGCCGCGATTCAGGCCTATGTCTTCGCGCTGCTGACCTCGGTCTATCTGAACGACGCGGTCAACCTGCACTGATCCGGGGAGCCGGACCGGGCGGGCGGCCTCGCCGCACGACTTGAATACCCAAACGACCCTTTTTGAACTGGAGTGATTGAAATGGACGCAGAAGCCGCGAAGCTGATCGGTGCCGGTCTGGCCGCTATCGGCATGGGCATCGCCTCGCTCGGCGTGGGCAACGTGTTCGCCAAGTTCCTCGAAGGCGCGCTGCGCAATCCGGGTGCGGCGGACAGCCAGCAGGGCCGCCTCTTCATCGGTTTCGCCGGTGCCGAGCTTCTGGGCCTGCTCGCCTTCGTGACGATGATCATCCTGGTGTTCGTCGCCTAATCATTCGGATCGGCCGGGCGTGTCGGTGACGATGCGCCCGGTTGATATGGCAACGAGGACTCCATGCCCCAGATAGCACAGATCAGTGCGACCTATGCGTCGCAGATCTTCTGGCTCCTGATCACCTTCGGCCTGCTCTATTTCGTGGTCGGTCGTGGGATGGTGCCCAAGATTCAGGCGACCGTCGACGCTCGCGAAGCCCGTATCGCCGGAGATCTGGCGGCGGCGGAGGCCGCGCGTGCCGAGGCCGACCGGGTCGAGGCGGCATGGCGGGCCGAGATGGACGCCGCGCGCACCGCCGCGATGGCGGAAACCAACGCCGCCAAGGCGCGGGCCACCCATGCTTTCGAGGCGCAGGTCAAGGCGGCCGATGCCGACCTGGCCGAGCGGCTGGGTCATCACGACCTGGCGATCGCCAATGCCAAGGCCGAGGCGATGGCCAATCTTCAGTCCGTGGCGGCCGAGGCCGCGCGCGATCTAGTCGCCAAGCTGTCCGGCGTCCATGTGGGCGAGGATGCGGCGGCCGACGCGGTGCGAAAGGTGAGCGCGCATGGCTAATCATTCCGCGAACGGCGCGCTGACCAACGCCGACGCGCTGGTCGCGCAGAACCTGGCCGATGCGGCCTCGGCCGAGGGCATGGCCCCCCAGCCGATCCGCGAGGGCGATGGCCTGACCGCGAACACGGTCGCGCCCGCCGAGACCGAGCATCACGCCGCCAGCCCGACCGCGCTGGGTTTCGATTCGACCGGCTGGGTGGCGCTTGCCGCTCTGGTCGTGTTGATCGGGATGCTGGTCAAGAAGGTGCCCGCGATGATCGGTCGTTCGCTCGACCAGAAGATCGCCGCGATCCGCGCCCAGCTCGACGAAGCGACCAAGCTGCGTCAGGAAGCCGAAGCGCTGAAGGCCGAATATGAGGCCAAGGCCAAGGCGGCGCATGCCGATGCCGAGGCGATGCGCGTCCAGGCGCAGCACGAGGCGGGGCAGCTGCTCAGCAAGGCCAAGGCCGATGCCGAGGCGCTGATGGAGCGTCGCGCCAAGATGGCCGAGGACAAGATCGCGGCCGCCGAGCGCACCGCGCTGGCCGAGGTCCGCGCCCGCGCCGCCGAGGCCGCGGCCAAGGCCGCCGGTCTGCTGATCGCCGAGCATCACTCGGTCGACGCCGACCGGGCGATGATCGACCGCTCGATTGCAGGGCTCGGCCGCCCGAACTGATCGGCGCCAGTGCCAGTGACAGGACCGCGCTTCGGGCGACCGAGGCGCGGTTCGGTCGTTTTTGGCGGTCGAACGACCACCAACTTCGTTCAGGCTGAGCGAAGTCGAAGCCTCAGGGAATCCCTCTCCCCGCATGTGTGCGGAGGGCGGGGGGTGGGAAAGCCCATTTCTCCCCAAGCTCGACTTGGGGAGGGGGACCGCCGGGCCAAGCCCGGTGGTGGAGGGGCCAAGCTCCACATGACATAGTCCCGCACGCACGGGGCCGCATCGCCGTCTCTTCCGGGTTTCCGGCGCCGATGCCCATAGTGCTGAGCCCGTTACCAAGGAGACGCTCCGATGGCATGGGTCATTCTGGGCATTGCCGTGATTACCGAGATTTGCTGGGCGCTCAGCCTGAAATGGGCGGCGACCGTCGCCACTTGGCAGGCGTCGAGCGTGCCGATCCTACTCAGCTTCGTGAACATGGGCCTGCTGGCGCTGGCCATGCGCGGGCTTGCGGCCGGGACCGCCTATGCGGTGTGGACTGGGCTGGGCGCGGTGGGCGTCGTGATCGGTGGCGCGATCGTCTTCGGCGACAGGATTGCGCCGGTCCAGGCGGGCTTCATGGTGCTGACCGTAATTGGCGTGATGGGGACCAAGCTGTTTGCGGAGGGCTGAATTTTGGTTCGCGCGAAGCCGCGAAGACACGAAGAAGATGGTTCGCGCGGAGGCGCAGAGAGCGCGGAGAAAGAAGAAGGTCTTCCGACCGGCACGTTTGGAACGCCTCTGCGTCCTCCGCGCCTCCGCGCGAACAAAAAACCGTCGCGTCTTCGCGTCTTCGCGTGAACCAAAGCCACCTCACAGGGTAGCGATCCGCCCCCCGCGCTCCTAAATCGGCCGTAATGTCCGAGCCTCCCGTCGACCGCTTCAACGAAGAGAAATCCACCTTCACCCTGCGCGGGGCCGATGCGCCCGATCTGAACGCGGGGGTGGCGGCGATCCGCAACGTGCTGGCGACGCTGCCGCTGCGGCCGGGCGTGTACCGGATGCAGGATGCGCGCGGCGACGTGCTGTATATCGGCAAGGCGCGCGCGCTGAAGAACCGCGTTGCCAATTATACCCAGGTCGACCGCCTGCCCAAGCGCCTGCAACGCATGGTAGCGCAGACGCGGTCGATGACGATCGTCACGACGAATAACGAGGCCGAGGCGCTGCTGCTCGAGGCGCAGCTCATCAAGCGTTACCGCCCCGCCTTCAACGTCCTGCTGCGCGACGACAAGAGCTTTCCCTTCATCCTGCTGCGCAACGATCACGACTTTCCGCGCATCCAGAAGCATCGCGGTGCGCGGCGCGCGGTCGGCAATTACTACGGCCCCTTCGCCAGCGCGGGCAGCGTCAACAACACGCTGAACGCGCTGCAAAAGCTGTTCCTGCTCCGCTCCTGCACCGACAGCTTCTTCAAGGGGCGCGACCGGCCGTGCCTGCTCTACCAGATCAAGCGATGCTCGGCGCCGTGCGTCGGCCGGATCGACGAGGCCGCCTATGCCGAGCTGGTCGCGGATGCCAAGAACTTCCTTGGCGGCAAGTCCACCCAGGTCCAGGCCAAGCTCGGCACCCAGATGCAGGCGGCGGCCGAGGCGATGGACTTTGAACTCGCCGCGATCCTGCGCGACCGGCTGAAGGCGCTGACCTTCATCCAGGGGACTCAGGCGATCAATGCCGAGGGCGTGGGCGACGCCGACATCTTCGCGCTGGCGTGTCGCGAGGGGGTGATGGGCATCCAGGCCTTCTTCATCCGCGGCGGCCAGAATTGGGGGCATCGCAGCTTTTTCCCCGCGCACACCACCGACGTGCCCGAAGAGGAGGTGCTGACCAGCTTCCTCAGCCAATTCTATGAGGAGGTACCGCCCGCCAAGACGATCCTGCTCGACCGCGACCTGCCCGAAGGTGAATTGCTGACCGAGGCGCTGGGTGAGCGCGCCGGGTATAAGGTGCAACTCACCGTGCCGCAGCGCGGCGACCGCCGCCGCCTGCTCGACCAGGCGAAGCGCAACGCGGTCGAGGCGCTCGACCGGCGGCTGGCCGAGTCGACCACCCAGGCCAAATTGCTGCGCGAGGTGGCGGACTTCTTCGACCTGGCCGAGCCGCCGCAGCGGATCGAGGTGTACGACAACAGCCATATCCAGGGCACCAATGCGCTGGGCGCGATGGTCGTGGCGGGGCCGGAGGGGTTCCAGAAGGGCCAGTATCGCAAGTTCAACATCAAGGGGAACGAAGCGGCCACCAACGACGATTTCGGCATGATGCGCGAAGTCTTCCGCCGTCGCTTCGCGCGCCAGCTTGAGGAAAATCCCGACCGCGACGACGCGACCTGGCCTGATCTGGTGCTGATCGACGGTGGGCGCGGCCAGCTCAACGCGGCCAAGGCGGTGCTGGAGGATCTGGGCATCGAGGATGTCTGCCTGGTCGGCGTCGCCAAGGGCCCGCATCACGGCCGCGAGGGGCGCGAGGTCTTTCACATGATGGACGGCAGCGAACGGATGCTGCCGGTCAACGCACCGTTGTTGTTCTACCTTCAGCGGCTACGCGACGAGGTCCACCGCTTCGTGATCGGCGCGCACCGCGACAAACGCGCCAAGGCGATGGGCGCGAGCCCGCTGGACGAAGTGCCCGGCATCGGCCCGGCGCGGAAGAAGGCGCTGCTGATGCACTTCGGCACCGGCCGCGCGGTGCGGAATGCGAGCCTGGAGGATCTGCGCAAGGCACCGGGGGTCAGCCAGGCGGTGGCGCAGCAGGTGTATGACTTTTACCATAGCCGGTGAGGGGAGATAGCCTTCGAACTCCTGGTTGAGCGTCGCGGGCCTTTCACTTTCCTCGTTTAGCGGGGCGGTTATGGGAGCGGACCGCGAGGTGCCCGTTGCCTTACACTCGCGCGTGCGCAATCCTTCAACATGGCCTCTCCTGTGATCCGCCCCTTTCAACCAACGGACGTATCCGGCGTCTTCGAACTCATATTGCCGATCCAGCAACAGGAGTTTGGCATTGCGATAGAGCGGGAAGACCAGCCTGATCTGTCCGACATACCATCGTTCTATCAAAAGGGTGCCGGTGGCTTTTGGGTCGCGGAAGACATGGGGCGGATCGTCGGCACGATTGCCCTCAAGGAACTTGGAAGCCGTCGAGCCGCTCTGCGAAAGATGTTCGTCGCCTCGCCATACAGGGGAAGTGCGCATGGCCTAGGCGCCAAGCTTCTCGATACACTTGCCCAGCACGCAAGAAGACAAGGCGTTGGCGATATTTATCTCGGTACGACGGAAGCGTTTTTAGCGGCGCACAGATTCTACGAGAAGAACGGTTTTAAGGAGGTCGCTCGATCCACGCTTCCGACTGATTTCCCCGTGATGGAAGTCGATCGAAAGTTCTACAGGATGGCACTGCCATGAGTTGATTACGGCCTATCGCTATGCACAAATGCGATGCCCTTGTTGGCGCCTGCTCCTAATTCGCCACCGCTTCCAAAAGGAGCAACGTCCAGCTCGTTGGCCATGATGGTAGCCGACACGTCTGGGCACTTCCCCGGACATAGCATCCCATCCCATTCCCCCCTACATCCCTCTCCATGCACCGCGTCGCCCCCGCCATCATCCTGTCGGTCCGGCCGCATGGCGAGCATGGGGCGATCGTGCGGGCCTTGACCCGCGAGGACGGGGTGCAGCCGGGTTATGTCCGGGGCGGGCGGTCGCGAGCGCTCAGGCCGGTGCTGCAACCGGGCAACGGGATCATCGGCGAGTGGCGGGCGCGGACCGTCGAGCAACTCGCCGCGCTGACCATCGAGCCGGGGCATAGCCGCGCGGGGCTTCATGGCGAGCCGCTGGCCGCCGCCGGGATCGAGTGGCTGTGTGCGCTGACCGCCGCCGCGCTGCCCGAGGAACAGCCTTATCCGGTCCTGTACGATGCGCTCGACGCGGTGTTGACCGCGATCGAATCGGCCCCGTCGGCGCGGGGCTGGGCGGGGGCGCTGGTGCGGTATGAATTGCTGTTGCTGGGGCAGTTGGGGTTCGGGCTCGATCTGGAGCGCTGTACCGTGACAGGGAATGCCGAGGATCTCGCCTATGTCAGCCCGAAGAGCGGGGCGGCGGTGTCGGTGGGGGCCGCCTTCGGCTATGAGGCGCGGCTGTTCCCATTGCCGCCCTTTTTGCGCGATGGCGGGGCGGCCGACTGGGCCGAGATTTTCGCAGGTGCACGGATCACCGCACATTTCCTGTCCCGCGACATATTGGCCGGATTGCGCAACGATCCCATGCCCGCCCGCACGCGACTGTTCGACCGTTTCAAAAGGGCGGTTGCGTGATGCCCGCCCGCTAAGGCAAAGGGCGCTCCGAACATAGGTAAGAAGGGGCCAGCCATGGCATTGATCGCGATCCTCGCCGGTGACGGCATCGGGCCGGAAGTGACGACGGAAGCGCGGCGCGTGCTGGAGGGGCTGGACCTGGGTCTGACCTTCGAAGAGGCCAAGGTCGGTGGCGCGGCGTATGAAGCGGCGGGGCATCCGCTGCCGCCCGAGACGCTGGCGGTGGCGGAGCGCGCCGATGCGCTGCTGTTCGGGGCGGTCGGCGATCCGCGCTTCGACACGCTGGAGCGTGCGCATCGGCCCGAACAGGCGATCCTGGGGCTGCGCAAGGCGTTCGGCCTATTCGCCAATCTGCGCCCCGCCCGGCTGTTCGAGGGGCTGGAGGATGCCAGCTCGCTGCGTCCTGACATCGCGCGGCGCATCGACATGGTGATCGTGCGCGAGCTGACCGGCGACGTCTATTTCGGCGCCAAGGGCCGCGGCACCACCGAGGCGGGGCTGCGCGAGGGGCATGACCTGATGCGCTATGACGAGGAAGAGGTCGCGCGGATCGCGCGCGTCGGCTTCGAGACCGCGATGCGCCGCCGCCGTCGCCTGTTGTCGGTGGACAAGGCCAATGTGCTGGAAACCTCGCAGCTTTGGCGCGACGTGGTGGTCGAGGTGGCGAAGGATTACCCGGAGGTCGCGCTAGAGCATATGTATGTCGACAATTGCGCGATGCAGCTGGTGCGCGATCCGGGCCAGTTCGACGTGATCCTGACCGGCAATCTGTTCGGCGACATTCTCTCGGACCAGGCGTCGATGTGTGCGGGCTCGATCGGGATGCTGCCCTCCGCCGCGCTGGGCGCGACGGGCAAGGGGCTGTACGAGCCGATCCATGGCTCGGCGCCCGACATTGCTGGGCAGGGCAAGGCCAATCCGTGCGCGGCGATCCTGTCCTCGGCGATGATGCTGCGCCACTCGCTGGGCTTGGGCGAAGCCGCCGACCGGATCGATGCGGCGGTGGCGGGCGCGATCCGCGATGGTGCGCGGACTGGCGATCTGGGCGGCAGCCTGTCGACCCACGCCATGGCCGACGCGATCCTCGAGCGCCTCTGATACCGGTGAGCGCGCTCCTCGAACTCGCGGTCGTCATCCCGACCTTCAACGAGCGCGCCAATGTGCCCGTGCTCATCGCCAAGCTCGACCAGGCGCTGGCCGGGCGGCGGTGGGAAGCGATCTTCGTCGACGACAACAGCCCCGACGGCACTGCCGATGCCGCCCGCGAACTGGCGCGGGTGGACAGCCGCGTGCGGGTGATCCAGCGGATCGGGCGGCGCGGGCTGTCCTCGGCCTGTATCGAGGGGATGTGCGCCACCGCCGCGCCGATGGTGGCGGTGATCGACGGCGATTTGCAGCATGACGAGACGCTTCTTCCGAAGATGCTCGACCGGTTGCGGGCGGAGCCGGACCTCGACCTCGTGGTCGGGTCGCGCTTCGTCGATGGCGGCGGCACGGGCGACTGGGACCGCGACCGTGTGGCCAAGTCCGCCTTCGCGACCAAGCTGTCGCAGCGGGTGCTGAACGTGAACCTGTCCGACCCGATGAGCGGCTTCTTCATGGTCCGTACGGCCGTGGCGCGCGAGACGGTGCCGCATCTGTCGGGGATCGGCTTCAAGATCCTGCTCGACATCATGAGCGCCTCGCCGCGCCCCTTGCGCGCCGCCGAGATGCCCTATGTCTTCCGCGTTCGGACGGAGGGCGAGTCGAAGCTCGATCACGTCGTCGCGATGGAATATCTGATTGCGCTCTACGACCGTCGTTTCGGCAAGGTCGTGCCCGTACGCTTCGCCATGTTCTCCGCGATCGGGGTGCTCGGCGTGGGCGTCCATATGGCGGTGCTCAGCCTGTTCTTCGTGCTGCTCGGCGTGACCTTCCTGGCCAGCCAGATCGCCGCGGTGGCGGCGGCGATGACGTTCAACTTCTTCCTCAACAACGCGCTGACCTATCGCGATCGGCGGTTGCGGGGATTTCGGCCGCTGCTCGACGGCTGGGTGTCTTTCTGCCTGGTCTGCGCGGTCGGGGCGATCGCCAATGTCGGCGTCGCGGCCTTCCTGCACGATGCACGGGCGAACGAATGGGCGGTGTCGGCGCTCATCGGCGTGCTGGTCGGCGCGGTGTGGAATTATGCGCTGTCGTCGCGGTTCGTCTGGGGGCGGTACTGACTCTGCGGTGAGGGCGGGGCATGGGCTTCGACTTCGCTCACCCTGAACGGAGCTTGGTACGAAACGCCGTTCGCACTGAGCGAAGTCGAAGTGCACGTCCCGCCCTTCACCGCCAATCGGTAAACCACGTCCACCGAAGGAAGGATCGTGGCCCCGCCAAGGCCCCCGCGGTCAGGATCGGATAGAAATAGACGAACAGACACACGGCCGCGACCAGATAGGCCTCGTCCCAGTCGCGCAGCGCCGCCCGCCACCGATCGATCGCCACCGCCAGCGCGACCGACAGCCAGATCGCTGGCAGGAAGTAATAATAATAGAAACCCAGCGACTTGGGGATGATCGCCCACACCGCGAAGCCACCGATCCAAAGCGCCGCCGCGACGCCCAGCCGCATCTCGCGGGTGCGCAGCCAGCCCAGCGCACAGGCCGCCACCGCGACCAGCCCGCCCCACATCACCGCCGGATTGCCGAGCAGGAAGATGCCCCGCTGCGCGCCGTCCGCGACCTCATAGAAATACCAGATCGGCCGCCCGATCACCGGCCAGCTCCACCAGGCCGACTGGTAATGATGCGGCGGCAGGACCTGGGTCTGGCGGGCATACATCTCCCACTGAAAGGGCAGGAGGTGCGCCAGCGTCATCGGCTCGCGCGCATAGAAGAAGGCAGGGGCAAAGGTCGCCAGATAGGCAAGCATCGCCGCCAGCCCCAGCAGCCCCCAGGCCGACCACCAGGACAGGCCGGGCCAGCGCGTCGGATCGCCGCGCTTCATCAGGACGAACCCGATCGCGGCATAGCCCAGATAGGGCACCGCCGCCCATTTGACCCCGACCGCCAGCCCGAGCAGCACCGCGCCCAGCGTCCACCGCCAGCGGCTCTGCGACACCGATCCCCGCATCGCCCAGCCCATGGCCGCCACCGCCAGCACGACGAAGGCCGCCATGAACCCGTCGAGCATCGCGATCCGCGCCTGGATCAGCACCATGAAGTTGACGAGGGTCAGCCCCGCCCCGATCGCCGCCGCGCGGGTTCGACGGGTCATCAGCCAGACGATGGCGAACACGCCCCCGACGATCGCGGTCCCCGCCAGTGTCGACAGTGCCCGCCAGCCGAGGGGATCATCGCCGAAGATCAGGATACCGAGCGCGATCAGCGCCTTGCCGAGCAGCGGATGCTCGATATTCACCGGTCCCTCCAGCGCCAGCAACGTGCGCGCGGCGGGGACGTAATGCACCTCGTCGAAGACAAGCATGTGCGGTGTGGTCAGTCGCCAGCAGAACAGTGCCTGTGCGGCGATGAGAATGGCAAGCAGCGCCGGGACCGGGCGGCTGAAAGGGGCGAGCAGGCGGCGCATGGCAAAGGTCATGACGCTGGAGTGGGGACGGGGCAATGGGGTTGGCGCGGCTGGCCGCGCATCCAATGTCCCTGTTGATATGGAATGGGGGAGCAGAGAGGTGTCTGCCGATCGCGGCGCTGATCGGAAGGTCGGACAGCCTGCCGCCGACGTTATGCGCATCTGCGCCACCGGCGCCAATTCCTCCCCAGCAAGTTGCCCTATGCGCCGCGCGACGCATTCCGAATAATGCGTGTTTAACATTTGCACGCCGTCGCGGTGATCGAGGGCATCGACTTGCAAAGGTCAATGGTCAGACAATTTGACGAACGTGCTTCCGCATGGCACCCATGGCGAAAGGGCAGGGATGGGGCCTATCGTCCGACACATCCCGTCCGGTCCGAATGGCGGGAGAGTGACGTGACGCGAGCGGTTCGATCGATGGTGTTCGGAATTTTGGCGGCGACGGCGCTGTCCCCCCTGTCGGCCCAAATCCCCACCGCCAATGACGGTCCCGCCCGCAGTTTCGAGGTGAAGGGCAAAGGCTTCCTCCGTAACGGCCAGCCGCATCAGGTCATTTCCGGCGAGATGCATTATGTCCGCATCCCGCGTGCCTATTGGCGCGACCGGCTGCGCAAGGCCAAGGCGATGGGGCTGAACACCATCACCACCTATGCCTTCTGGAACGCGCACGAACCGCGCCCCGGAGTCTATGACTTTAGCGGGCAGAACGACATCGTCGCCTTTATCCGCGATGCCCAGGCCGAAGGGCTGGACGTGATCCTGCGTCCCGGTCCCTATGTCTGTGCCGAGTGGGAGTTGGGCGGCTATCCCTCCTGGCTGCTCAAGGATCGCAGCCTCGTTCTGCGTTCGACCGATCCCCAATATACCGCCGCCGTCGATCGCTGGCTGATGCGGTTGGGGCAGGAGGTGAAGCCGCTGTTGATGAAGAATGGCGGGCCGATCGTCGCGCTTCAGCTTGAGAATGAATATGGCGCGTTCGGCGACGATCAGGCCTATTTGCGCGGTCTGGAGGCGACGTACAAGCGCGCCGGGTTCGCGGACGGCGTGCTGTTCACCTCCAACCAGGGCGGCGATCTGGCCAAGGGCTCGTTGCCCAACCTGCCCTCGGTCGTCAATTTCGGGTCGGGCGGGGCGCAGAACGCGATCGCCAAGCTGGAGGCGTTCCGCCCTGACGGCCTGCGCATGGTCGGCGAATATTGGGCGGGCTGGTTCGACAAATGGGGTGAGGAGCATCACGAGACCGACGGCAAGAAAGAGGCCGAGGAAATGGCCTATATGCTCAAGCGGGGCTATTCGATCTCGCTCTACATGGTGCATGGCGGCACCACCTTCGGCTGGATGAACGGGGCGGATTCGCACACCGGCAAGGATTATCACCCCGACACCACCAGCTATGATTATGACGCGCCGATCGATGAGGCGGGCAATCCGCGTTACAAATATGGCTTGATCGCCGCCGCCATCGCCGAGGTCACCGGCAAGCCCGCCGCGCCGACGCCCGCGCCGACGCCCGCGCCGACCGTGGCGCAGAGCTTCCCCGTCTCCGCCATCCGGCGCAGCGCGTCGCTATGGGACAATCTTCCCCAGCCGGTGCGCGCGGCCGAGCCCAAGACGTTCGAGGAGCTCGACCAGAATTATGGTTACGTCCTCTACCGCGTTACCGTGCCAAAGGGCCCGGCGGGGACGCTGATGCTCAAGGGCATGCACAGCTATGCGCAGGTCTATCTCGGTCGCAAGCTGGTCGGCACGCTCGACCGGCGGCTCGATCAGGAAACGGTAGAACTGCCCGCCCGCACCGCGCCCGCCACGCTGGACATCCTGGTCGAGAATACCGGGCGGGTGAATTACAGCCATGCGATCCGGACCGAACAGACCGGGCTTACCGGGGCGGTGACGCTGGCCGGGCAGGCCTTGCGCGACTGGCAGATGTTCCGCCTGCCGATGGACGATGTGTCGGGGTTGAAGCTGTCAGCCAAGCCCTGCTCCGGTCCCTGCTTCTATGAGGCTGAGATGAGGGTGGCGAAACCCGCCGACACCTATCTCGACATGCGCGGCGCGCATAAGGAGCAGTTGTGGTTCAACGGCCATAATCTGGGCCGCTACTGGGGGATCGGGCCAGTCCATACGCTGTTTACGCCCGCGCCGTGGATGAAGCCGGGGGCGAACCGCATCCTGTTCCTCGACCTGACCGGCGATGCCGGCGATCGCCTGACCACGGTCACCAAGCCGATCTATGGCAAGGTGACCAACCATCGCGAGGCGCAATAGTCGCATTCCCTTCCTGTAACGGAGGGAATGCGGCACTGGTGAACGGGGTGTCCGCGCCGATGGTGACACCCCTCGGTCAGTCCTGCGGACTGCCACCGCCCCTTAACAGGGGGGACTTGGCGTCGTTACCGAACCGCCGCGGCCTGGTTTGCGACGATCGCTTCGCGCTGTTCCGGGCTCATCGCGCTGGCGTTGACGTCTGCCGCCTTGATCGCGTCGGCGCGGTCCTCGGCATAGTCGCGGGTCTTTTCGGCCTTCTGGTCGAGCGCCTTGGCCTCGTTGCGCAGCGCGTCGGCCTGGGTCTCCATGGTGTCGGCCCGGTTGTCGGCGGCCTTTTCGACATTCTCCGCCAGCTTGTCGGTGCCCTTGCTGTTGCAGGCCGACAGCGACACTAGGCTTGCGGCCATCAGCAGGCCGATGCGGATCTTCATTTTTCATTCTCCCTGTTGGATCGGATGCGCATAACCGGGACGCGCGCAACTTCGTTCCGCTCGGGTAACGGCGACACTTGCGCGCCTGGCGTCCGAATATCCTTGAACCCCGCCCCCCGGAACGGCAAATGGACGGGCATGAAGCGCAAGACTGGCCAGGACCGTTCGATCACCAACCACTGGCGCCCCGCGACGCAGGCCGTTCGGGGCGGCACCGCGCGGTCCGAATATGGCGAAACCTCCGAGGCGATCTTCCTCACCTCGGGCTATTGCTATGACCGGGCGGGCGATGCCGCGGCGCGGTTCGCGGGCGAGCAGGAGGGGATGACCTATTCCCGCCTCCAGAACCCGACCGTCGAGATGCTCGAACAGCGCATCGCTTTGCTGGAGGGCGCCGAGGCGTGCCGGACCATGGCGTCGGGCATGGCGGCGATGACCGCGGTTCTGCTGTGTCAGTTGCAGGCGGGCGACCATCTGGTCGGCGGCCGCGCGGCGTTCGGGTCGTGCCGCTGGCTGACCGACACGCTGCTCCCCAAGTTCGGTATCGCGACCACCGTCGTCGATGCCCGCGATCCGCAGGCATTCCTCGACGCGGTCCGCCCCGAGACGAAGGTCTTCTTCTTCGAAACGCCCGCCAATCCGACGATGGACGTGGCGGACCTGGAGGCGATCTGCGCCATCGCGCGCGAGCGGGGGATCACCACGGTCGTCGACAATGCGTTTGCGACGCCCGCCCTCCAGCGGCCGATGGATTTCGGCGCGGACGTGACCGCCTATTCCGCCACGAAGATGATGGACGGGCAGGGCCGCGTGCTGGCAGGCGCGGTGTGCGGGACCGAGGATTTCATCACCAACACGCTGCTGCCCTTCACCCGCAACACCGGCCCGACCCTGTCGGCGTTCAACGCCTGGGTGGTGCTCAAGGGGCTGGAGACGCTGGACCTGCGCATCCATCGCCAGTCGGAATCGGCGCTGAAGGTCGCGCGGTTCCTGGAGGGACGCGTGCCGCGCGTCCTGTGCCCGGCGCTGCCCAGCCATCCGCAGCATGAGCTTGCCATGCGCCAGATGAAGGCGGGCGGCAGCATCTTCGCCATCGAACTCGATGGCGGTCGCGAACAGGCGCACGGCCTGCTCGACGCGCTGGAGTTGATCGACATCTCCAACAATATCGGCGACTCGCGCTCGCTGATGACCCATCCCGCTTCGACCACCCATGCGGGCGTCGCCGAGGACAAGCGGGTCGAGATGGGGATCGGCGAGGGGATGCTGCGCCTCAATATCGGGCTGGAGGATGCGGACGACCTGATCGACGATCTCGACCAGGCGCTGCGCGCCGTGGGTCTGTGAAGGCGCTCTTCCCCCACGCACTGACCAGCGGGCCGGTGACGGTCCGCGTGTCGGTCAGCTATCTGCCCGAACAGTCCGAGCCGCAGCGTGGGCGCTGGTTCTGGGCCTATCATGTCCGCATCGAGAATGGCGGGGACCAGCCCGTGCAGTTGCTGACCCGCCGCTGGATCATCACCGACGGACGCGGCGCGCGGCATTCGGTCGAGGGCGAAGGCGTGGTCGGCGAACAGCCGGTGATCCAGCCGGGCGCGTCTTACGACTATGTCTCGGGCTGTCCGCTGGCCACGACCAGTGGCGCGATGCAGGGCAGTTATCGGATGGTCGGCGCGGATGGCGTGACCTTCGACGCGGCCATCCCCCAGTTCGCGCTGGTCGCGCCGGCGGTGGAATCGTGAAGCGGACGCATCTGCCGCTCAACGGCCTGCGCGTGCTCGACGCGGCGGCCCGGCATCTGAGCTTCACGCGCGCTGCCGACGAACTGGCGGTGACCCCGGCGGCGGTGGGACAGCAGATCCGCGCGCTGGAGGACACGCTGGGCGTCGTGCTGTTCCGGCGGACCACGCGCGGGCTGGAACTGACGCCTGAGGCGGAAGCGGGGCTTGCACCGCTTCGCGCGGGCTTCCTGCAATTCGAGGATGCCGTGCGCGCCATGCAGGCGGGCCAGTCGTCCAAGTCGCTGACCATCGCCGCCCCGCGCGACGTGACTGAAAAATGGCTGATGCCGCGCCTGGCCGCCATCGCGGCGGCGGATCCGGACCTTCGCTTCTCGCTGATCGCGTCGGACGAGGGTCTGGACTTTACCGAGGCCAATCTCGATCTCGCCATTCGCTGGGGCGATGGCCCTGGCGGGCTGGAGGGCGAGGCGATCGAGTCGGACGGGATGATTCCCATTGGCCCGGCCGAGGCACCGCTGATCGCCTGGCCGGGCGCGCCCGAAGAGGGGGCGCCGCTGGTCCGCGTGACGGATGCAGGGCTGGCGATCGACGCGGTGGCGGCGGGGCTGGGACGCGCCATCGTCCCGCATCTGCTCGCCGAACGCGATCTGGCCGAGGGACGAGTCGTGGCGACCGGCGAGGCGGTGCCGTCGCGCATGGGCTATTGGCTGGTCGCGCCGTTGCCCCAATGGCGTCAGCAGAAGGTCAAGGCGCTGATCGAGGCGCTGGGCGGTTGAGACTCGCTACATCCATGCCACTACCCCGACGAAGGCCGGGGTTTAGCCGCGACGTAGGTAATGACGCACCAAGGCGTCGGGTTTGAAGCGAAGGCGGGCAATTGGCTTGCCTCTCATGCGTCGTCAGCCTGTAATTGCGAAGTCACCGCAAGCGGACCCCGGCCTTTGCCGAGGATTGCGCCATGGATAGCCCACACCCCATTTGTCTTGACTGTCGAATTGCGCTTTAATCGCGGCATCACGGGGGAAGGAAACAATGTCCGACTTGAATCGCGCCGAAATCGCTCGGTCGCAACTCATGTACGATGCCAGCCGCAAATCGGTGGGAGTCGCCTATCTCCTGCTCATTTTTCTAGGCGGCTTTGGGGCACACCGTTTTTACCTGGGCCGCACGGGGTCTGCGTTCGGCATGTTGTTGCTCAACTTCGTCGGTTGGCTGACGTTGCTGGCAGGTGTCGGTCTGGTCCTGCTCGGCTTTGCCTGGCTTTGGCTGTTCGTAGACCTGTTCCTGGTGCCCGGTATCGCGCGGCGTCATAACATGCGGCTCGCCAACGAACTGACCGGCGGTTACCCCGCAATGATATGAGACGCGTCATCCTCTCCATCACGGATGGGGAGGGGGAACGGCTCGGCGCCAGCCGAATAGTGGGGGCGGGTTCCCGCGCGGACGGTGACACCGCTCTGTCGGGGCTGCACCCTGCCACCTCCCCTTTTCAGGGGAGGAAAGCATGTCACGCTACCGGATCGGCGTCGAATGGCACCGGGAACTTCGTCGCGCAGAAGGCGCAGTCGACATAGATCAGGCCATCGGCATCCGCCATTTCACGCCGTTCCTCGACCGAGAATTTGGTGATGACGCTGGCGATATAGTCCGCCGAGCAACGGCACCCGCGCACGATGGCGGGGGCTTCCTGCACCCGGACATTCTGCTCCTCGTGGAATAGTCGCCAGACCAGAGTCTCCAGCGGCAGACCCGCGTCCGCCAGTTCCTCGACCTGCATCGTCTGGCCCAGAGCCTGGACATGCTCCCATTCGGGATGGTCGAGCTTGACGTGCAGCCGCTCGCGGCCCTCCTCGCCCTCGGGCAGATGCTGGAGGAACAGGCCGCCCGCGATGGTGCGACCGTCCGGCCCCTTGCTGATCCCGACGCGCAGCAGGCTGGGAATCTGCTCCGACTGGGTGAAATAGCTTTCCGCCGCCGCCGACAGCGTCTCGCCATCGATCGGCACGATGCCCTGATAGCGTTCGCCCGTGATCGCCAGGTCGAAGGTAATGGCCAGATAGCCCTGTCCGAACAGCGCGAAGAGCGTCGGTTCGGCGGGCAGCTCGGCCAGCTTGTCGGCGTCGAACTGGATATAGCCGCGCAACTCGCCGCCCCGATAGTCGCAGACCAGCAACTGGATCACGCCGCTGTCGCTGCGCGTCTGGATGGTCAGCTGCCCGCCGGTATCCTTCAACGTGGTGCCGATCAGCGCGGTCAGCGTCAGCGCCTCGGCCAGCAGCCGCTCGATCGCGGGGGGATAGGCATGGGCGGCGAGAATCTCGTCCAGCACCGGGCCGAGCCGTACCAGCCGGCCGCGCGCATGCTGCTCGGGGATGGTGAAACCGATCGCGCGGTCGAGTTCGGGCAGGGTGATGTCGGTCATGCTCGTGCCTTTACGCCCGAAACAGGATTCGAGCGATATGGTGCCGGTGGGGCGGGGGAAAGGAAAAGGCCGACGAAGCCGCCGGCCTTTCCATAAATAGGGTGTGGTGGGCGACGATCAACCGATCTGGCCGAAGCACCAGCGCAGCACCGATTTCTGCGCATGGAGCCGGTTTTCCGCCTCCGGCCAGATCAGCGACTGCGGACCGTCGATCACGTCCGACGTGACTTCCTCCTCGCGGTGGGCGGGGAGGCAGTGGAGGAACTTGGCGTCCGGCTTGGCCAACGTCATCAGCCCGGCATTGACCTGGAACGGCATCATCGCCGCCAGCTTTTCCTCGGCATGGGCCTGGCCCATCGAGATCCAGGTGTCGGTGACGACGATGTCCGCGCCCTCGACCGCCGCACGGGGATCGGTGGTGCAGGTGGCGCGACCCCGACCCAGTTCCAGCGTGCCGGGCTCCGGGTGATAGCCATCGGGGCAAGCCGCCACGACGTCGAAGCCGAGCAGCCCGCCCGCCTCGACGATCGAGTGCAGCACATTGTTGCCGTCGCCCAGCCACGCGACCTTCAGGCCGGACAGGGTCTTGCCCGCCTCAATCACGGTCAGCAGGTCGGCCATGATCTGGCACGGGTGCGACAGGTCGGTCAGCCCGTTGATGACCGGCACGCTGGCATAATGCGCCATTTCCTCGACCTTGGCATGGTCGTCGGTGCGGATCATGATCGCGTCGGTATAGCCCGACAGGATGCGCGCGGTGTCGGCGATCGTCTCGCCGCGACCCAGCTGCATCGTGCCGGCGTCGAGCACGATCGAGGTGCCGCCGAGCTGGCGGATCGCCATGTCGAAGCTGACGCGGGTGCGGGTCGAGTTCTTTTCGAACACCATGGCCAAGGTTTGGCCGGCGAGCGGGGCGTCGGCATCGACGCGGCCCTTGGTGAAACCGGCGCGGGCGGCCTTGCGGGCCTGGGCATCGGTCAGAATGGCGGTCACACCCTCGGGACCGGCGTCGGCGAGGTTCAGGAAGTGGCGGATCGTCATGGTCGGTACTCCGT
Source organism: Sphingomonas sp. Marseille-Q8236 (assembly GCF_965112005.1). Lineage (NCBI taxonomy): Bacteria > Pseudomonadati > Pseudomonadota > Alphaproteobacteria > Sphingomonadales > Sphingomonadaceae > Sphingomonas > Sphingomonas sp. Marseille-Q8236. Next base: position 373,292 of record NZ_CBCOPO010000001.1, on the reverse strand, counting down.
CCCCCGGCGGTTTCCCGCCGCCGGGGTGGCAGGGATTAATCGTCGGCGGCGGGGACGTAGACGCGCGCGGCGTCCGACAGCTTCGTCGCAAACTCGGTGATATGGCTCTCGTCGATGGTGAGCGGCGGCAGGATGCGGATCACATTCTCGCCCGCCGCGACCAGCAGCAGCCCGTGATGGTCGCGGCAGTGCGCCACGAAGCGGCGGCTGTCGCTCTTCATCTTCAAGCCCTGCATCAGGCCGTGGCCGCGAACCTCTTCGAACAGATGATCGAAATTCGGGATCATCTGCTCCAGCGTCGAGCGCAGCCGCTGGCCCATCGCCTCGACATGGTCGAGGAAGCCCGGCTCCTGGATCACGTCCAGCACCGCTTCGCCCGCCGCCATGGACAGCGGGTTGCCGCCATAGGTCGAACCGTGGGTGCCAATCACCATGCCCTTGGCCGCTTCCTCGGTCGCCAGGCACGCGCCGAGCGGGAAGCCGCCGCCGATGCCCTTGGCCACCGCCATGATGTCCGGCGTCACGCCGTACAGTTCATGCGCGAAGAACTTGCCGGTGCGCCCATAACCGCACTGCACCTCGTCCAGCACCAACAGCAGGCCATGCTCGTCGCATGCCTTGCGCAGGCCCTGGAGGAACTCCATGCTGGCGGGGCGCAGGCCGCCTTCGCCCTGGATCGGCTCGACCAGGAAACCGGCGGTGTTGTCGTCGATCAGCGCCAGCGCCGCTTCCAGATCGTCGAACGGCGCATAGGCGAAGCCCGGCAGCAGCGGTTCGAACCCGTCGCGCATCTTGGGCTGGTTGGTCGCCGAGATCGCGCCCAGCGTCCGGCCATGGAACGCGTTGTTGAACGTGATCAGCGTATGACGCTGCGGATTGCCGTTGGCGAAGTGATAGCGGCGCGCGGTCTTGATCGCGCACTCGACCGCCTCGGCGCCCGAATTGGTGAAGAACACCGTGTCGGCAAAGGTCGAATCGACCAGCCGCTGCGCGAAATGCTCGCCCTGCGGGCTGCCGTACAGGTTCGACACATGCATCAGGGTGGCGGCCTGTTTGGCGATCGCGTCGACGAGTTTGGGATGGCCATGGCCCAGGGCATTCACCGCGATTCCGGCGGCAAAGTCCAGATACTGCTCGCCATTTTCGCCGTACAGATAGACGCCCTCGCCTCGGACCGGACGCACCCCGCACCGTGGGTAAACGGGCATCAGGGCGGTGATGGTCACGGGACGTCTCCTTCAAATAGCAAAGGGCGGCACAGGTGGCCGCCCTTTTCCTTCATACGAGTCATTGGCCGGTCCCGTCAACGCGCCGGCGTGCGCATCGTCCGGGCCGTCATTGCCGCGCGCCGACCGGTGTCACGGCGGCGGTCAGGTCCAATCTGCTGATCTGGCGCGCGGTGGACCGGACCATCATGCGCGACCCGGTGTCGTCGCCCAGCCTGGAGATGAAGGTATAACGCTCCAGCCGCAGCATGCCGTCCGAATTGGTCGGGTGGGGCAGCCGGGTATAACGACGCTCCGCGAGCGCCTTGGTCACCACGTCGATCCAGGCGGGGCGGGTCGAGGTAGTCAGGTTGACCGGCTCGATATCCTTCACATGGCCGTCCGGCATGACCCGGAAGCTGATGTCGACAAAGGCAGGGCCGGCGTCGACCGCCGTCGCGCCTTCCGACAGGTCGCGTGGCAGGATCGAAGGGGAATAGACGGCGACCTGCTGGTCGCCATCGGGCTCCATTTCGGCCAGCACCTTGTCGATCACCGCCGGGCGGTCGCTGTCCGACGCCAGCTGGATGGCGATGGTCCGCACGACGTTGCGATAGGGGCGCATGCCGGGTTCGGTGCGGTTCAGGACCTGATCGATCGATGCCTTGGCGCGTGGCCGCCATTCGGCATGATCGGCGGCGAGCGCGCTGGTGACGAGCGCGGTGCGGACCAGCGCCTGGCCGAGCACGTCGCTCAGCCCAGCCTTCTCGGCCGAGTGCGCGACCCATCCATAATGTTGAAGCGCGCCATAGGCCCGGCCTTCACGCGCCATGGCGTCGCCGACCTCCAGTCGCTGTTGATAGATGGCGGGTGTCCCGGCCGGGAGTCCGGCGCGCAGGGCATAGACCGCGTCGGATGCGTTGGTGATAGGGCTGGAGGGCAGTCCGTTCAGCCGGGTCAGGCGCCCGAGCGCCCGGTGCAGACCCGAAACCTCATGGGGTAGTTCGGCGGCGTATCGGGCATTGCGATAGCGTGATGCGGCTAGGGTCCCGTGGCTGCCGCGATAGTCGCCCGCGATGAACTGCAACTCGGCATAGGTCAGCGAGCGCTTTATGTCCTCCTTGGGCGGGCAATGATCGCGAAGGCAACTGTCCAGATCGGCCTGCGCCGCCTTTAGATTGTCGCCCGTGACGGTGATGGTCGAGCCCGTCTCGGTCGGCAGCGTGACGACATTCTCCACGGCGGGGCGCGAGAGATTCTGGGGCGGCGAAACCGGGGTTTGCGCTTGTATCAGCAATGGTAGCAGGATCATGAAGCCAGTCCCTTCCTTCCAAAAGCGCCGAGCGGTCCCGGCACTTGCCTAAACGCCGAATGGGAGGGCAATATTCTTCATGATCCTGTCATAAAGACAAGTAATCTATTATTTCCAAGGCGTTGAATCAGGCGTCGATCACCTCTTCGTCCAGCCTTGCCGCATTTTCCTGGATGAAGGCGAAGCGGTGCGCGGGGTTGTTGCCCATCAGCCGGTCGACCAGATCCTTCACGCCCGCCCGCTCTTCATATTCCTGGGGCAGGGTGATGCGGATCAGGCTGCGGGTCGCCGGATCCATGGTGGTTTCGCGCAACTGACCGGGATTCATCTCGCCCAGCCCCTTGAAGCGCGCGACATCGACCTTCTTGCCCTTGAACGCGGTGCGCTCCAGTTCGGCGCGGTGGGTGTCGTCACGGGCGTAGAGGGACTTGGCGCCGACCGTCAGGCGGTAGAGCGGCGGCTGCGCGAGATAGAGATGCCCGCGCCGGACGAGATCGGGCATTTCCTGGAAGAAGAAGGTCATCAGCAGCGTGGCGATATGCGCGCCGTCCACGTCTGCGTCGGTCATGATGACGATCTTTTCGTAGCGCAGCTGGGTCGGGTCGCAATCCTTGCGCGTGCCGCAGCCCATCGCCAGCGTAAGGTCAGCAATCTCCTGATTTTGCAGGATCTTGGCCGAGGTGGCGCTGGCGACGTTCAGGATCTTGCCGCGGATCGGCAGGATCGCCTGGGTCTTGCGATCGCGCGCCTGTTTCGCCGAGCCGCCCGCCGAGTCGCCCTCGACGATGAACAGCTCGGTTCCCTCCGGGCTGTCGGCGGCGCAATCGGTCAGCTTGCCGGGCAGGCGCAGCTTGCGCGCGCTGGTCGCGGTCTTGCGCTTGACCTCGCGCTCCGCCTTGCGGCGCAGACGCTCGTCCATCCTGTCGAGCACATAGCCGAGCAGCGCCTTGCCCCGGTCCATATTGGCCGAGAGATAATGGTCGAAATGATCGCGGATCGCCTTTTCCACCAGGCTCGCCGCCTCCGGGCTGGTGAGACGGTCCTTGGTCTGGCTCTGGAACTGCGGTTCGCGGATGAAGACAGACAGCATCAACTCGGAGCCGACCATGACGTCGTCGGCGGTGATGTCCTTGGCCTTTTTCTGGTTCACCAACTCGCCGAACGCCCGAAGGCCCCGGACCAGCGCCTGGCGAAGCCCCTGTTCATGCGTGCCGCCATCGGGGGTCGGGATGGTGTTGCAATACCAGCTATAGCTGCCGTCGCTCCATAGCGGCCAGGCGACCGCCCATTCGACACGGCCCTGCTCGGCCGGGAAATCCTGATTGCCCGAGAAGAAATCGGCGGTGGCGCATTCGCGGCCGCCAATCTGTTCCTTCAGATGGTCGGCCAGGCCGCCGGGGAATTGGAACACCGCATCGGCGGGCGTGTCGTCCGAGATCAATTCGGACGCGCAGTGCCAGCGGATTTCGACGCCCGCGAACAGATAGGCCTTGGACCGCACCAGCTTGTGCAGTCGCGCGGGCTTGAAGGCGAGTTCGGGCCCGAAAATCTCGGTATCCGGGGTGAAGGCGACGCTGGTCCCGCGCCGGTTGGGGGCTGCGCCGACCGTTTCCAGCGGGCCGAGGGTCTGCCCACGGGCAAAACGCTGGCGGTAGAGCACACGGTCGCGCGCGACCTCGACCACCGTGTCCGACGACAGCGCGTTGACCACCGACACGCCGACGCCGTGCAGACCGCCGCTGGTCGCATAGGCCTTGCCCGTGAACTTGCCGCCCGAGTGCAGCGTCGAGAGGATGACCTCCAGCGCCGATTTGTCGGGGAATTTGGGGTGCGGATCGACCGGGATGCCGCGCCCATTGTCGACGATGGTAAGGCGGTTGCCCGGCTCCAGCTTCACCTCGATTCGGGTGGCGTGACCGGCGACGGCCTCGTCCATCGCATTGTCGAGCACCTCGGCGGCCAGGTGATGCAGCGCGCGTTCGTCGGTGCCGCCGATATACATGCCCGGGCGGCGACGAACCGGCTCCAGCCCCTCCAGCACCTCGATCGAGGAGGCATCATAGGCAGGCTGGGGACGGGCTCCGCCCGCGAACAGATCATTGGACATAACGGGAACTATAGGCATTGCGGGGGCGTCGCGCCAGCTTTGGCGTAGGTCCCTTCAATTGCGACAAAAGTTTGCCGGGCGGCTAACATGGGATATTCCGGCCCGCCTGCCCGTTCCGCGAGCACCTATAAGCCAAGGGTACGGGAGTGATCATGACGAAATTCTGGATGGCGGGGGCGATGGCCTCGGTGCTTTTCGCCGCACCGGCGATGGCGCAGGACGGCAGCTATGCGGGCGGGGACGACGCGCCCTTTTCGGGCGTCTATGTCGGCGGCAGCTTCGGCTATGACGTGCAGGGCAACGACATCGGCTCGCGGATGCTGTTCGACCGCAATCTGGATGGCCGGTTCGGCGACGTCGTGACGACCGCGACGGGTGCCAATGCCTTTTCGCCGGGCTTCTGCAACGGCCGCGCGCGCAGCGTGCTGTCGCCCCAGAATGCCGCGACCGGTTGTGACAATGACAAGGACGGCATCGCCTATTATGGGCGCGTCGGTATCGACCATCAGGTCGGCAACATCGTCTATGGCGCGGTCGGCGAGTTCGGCAAGTCGGAGATCACCGACAGCGTGTCGGGCTTCTCGACCACGCCTGCCTGGTACACCTTCACCCGCAGCATCGACTGGGAAGCCTCGGTGCGGGGCCGTGCGGGCTATGCGGCGAACAATACGCTGTTCTACGGTACCTTCGGCGGTGGCTATGCGCGGATCAACCGCAGCTTCACCACCTCGAACGCGGCCAATGCCTTTGCGCTTAGCGGCGACCGCAACCAGTTCGGCTTTCTCGGCGGTGGCGGCATCGAGCAGAAGATCGGGCGCAACTTCTCGATCGGCATGGAATATATGTACCACCAGTATCGCGACGACGACACGCGGGTGCGCGTGACGCAAGGGTCGGCTCCCGCCACCAACCCGTTCGTGCTGGCGCCTAACACGACCGGCACCGACATCCGGCGCTCGGACGACAAGTTTCGTTGGCATTCGCTGCGCGCAACGGCGGCGTTCCGCTTCTAAACGATGGGCGTGCGCCCCGACTTCGTCCAGCGTGAACGGCGTGTTTGGCGTGATGCCAAGCTCCGTTCGGCCTGAGCGAAGTCGAGGGGCAGGGGCATCCGCCAACGAAAAAGCCCGCTGGTCATGACACCGGCGGGCTTTTTTCTATCGACCCCGAATCAGCGGACGCGCGGGCCGCCAAAGGGCAGCGGCGGCGGCGGGCGGCGGTCGCGACGGGGCAGCTGCGCCTGATAGGCATGGCCGCAATGCTCGACGCAATAGGGGAAGCCCGGATTCACCTTCTCGCCGCAAAAGTGGAAGTCCGGCTCGCCCGGATGACCCAGCGGCCATTTGCAGATACGGTCGTTCAGATCGAGCAGCGAGGTCTTGCCCGCCATTTCGGGGCTGGGCTTGGCCGGGACGAGTCGACGCGGCGGCGCGGGCGAGGGCGGGGGCTGCTGCTCGCCGGGGGACTGGCGCACGAAACCGCCCGGGCCGACCGAGCGCAGGATCGGTTGCTGCTCGCGTACCGGTTCGGGCGCGGGCTCGGCGGATACCTCCACCTCCGGCTCGGCGCGCACGGGTTCGGGCTCCGGTTCCGGCGCGGGAGGTGGCGGGGGCGGCGGCGCGGCCACAGGCGACTCGACCACGGGCGCGGCGGCCTCATTGGCCTTTACCGGCGACGGACGCGCCTGAAGCCCCAGGCGGTGCGCCTTGCCGATCACCGCGTTGCGGCTGACCCCGCCCAGTGCTTCGGCGATCTGGCTGGCGGTCTGACCCGCTTCCCACATCGTCCTGAGCGTATCGATCCGCTCATCGGTCCACGACATTCGAAACCTTTCCTCACTTCATCATCGCACCGACCAGTCATCGTACCGGCTTGCGGGCGGCCACGGCAACGGTTACGCGCTATGGCGATGAGCAGCCAGCCCCCAATCGGAGAAATTCCCTCGGCGGTGCGCGCCGCCCCCGGTGAGCCCGTAATCCGGAACATCAACTGGGGCGGCCTCAGAACCCTCTATATCAAGGAGGTGCGCCGGTTCTTCAAGGTGCAGCTCCAGACGATCTGGGCGCCATCGGTCACCACGCTCCTGTATCTCATCATTTTCACCACCGCGTTGGGTGGTCGGCACGCCGTGCCGGTGGCGGGCGCGCAGGTGCCGTTCGCCGATTTCATCGCGCCGGGCCTGATCGTGATGGGCATGATGAACAATGCCTTCGCCAATGCCAGCTTCTCGCTGCTGGTCGGTAAGATTCAGGGGACGATCGTCGATTATCTCATGCCGCCGCTCTCCACCGCCGAGTTGTTGGCGGCGCTGGTCGGCGGCGCGGTGACGCGCGCGGTGCTGGTCGGGCTGACCGTCTGGCTCGCGATGGCGATCTGGCCGGGCGTCCATGTGACGCCGCACGCCTTTTTCGCGGTGTTGTGGTTCGGGTTGCTGGGATCGATCTTCCTCGCGCTGCTGGGCGTGCTGACCTCGATCTGGGCGGAAAAGTTCGACCATGCCGCCGCCGTCACCAATTTCGTCGTCGTGCCGCTGTCGCTGCTGTCGGGCACCTTCTATTCGGTCGATGGCCTGGCCCCCGCCTTTCGCGCGATCAGCCACGCCAACCCGTTTTTCTACGTCATTTCGGGCTTCCGCTATGGCTTCCTCGGGCTGGCCGACTCGCCGGTGACGCTCGGCGGATTCATCGTGCTGGCGATCGATGCCGCGATGGCGGTGCTCTGCTACGTCCTGCTGCGTAAGGGCTGGAAGCTGAAGAATTAAGCCGGGGCCGCTTAACCCGATTTTCACCGACCTGGGTCTATGAAGGGGGCTCTGCAGTAGCGGAGACTCCCTCGTCCGGGTTTCAGCATGCCCGGTTCAAGCCCTTTTCGGGACCGCGACCCTGGGGCCGCCCATCGGGCTGGCTGGCCGTGGTCCCGACCTTTCTCCGAAGCGGTCGCCGTGCGTCGGGTTGCAAGACCGCGACAATCGGCGTAGCGATCCCACCCATCATGACATCTTCTGCTCCCATGGCGGTCGTGCTCGTTTCGGGCGGGCTGGACTCGATGATTTCCGCTGCTTCGGCCAAGGCCGCAGGCTATCGCATCCTCGCTTTGTCGGTGGACTATAACCAGCGCCATAAGGTCGAGCTTGCCGCCGCCGCGCGTGTCGCCGAGTCGTTGGGGGCCGAACGGCATATCGTCCTGCCGCTCGATCTGTCGGCATTCGGCGGATCGGCGCTGACCGCCGATATCGACGTGCCCAAGGACGGGGTGCAGCCGGGCATTCCGGTCACCTATGTCCCCGCGCGCAACACCATCTTCCTCAGCCTGGCGCTGGGCTGGGCCGAGGCGGCGGGCGCGCGCGACCTGTTCATCGGGGTCAATGCGCTCGACTATTCGGGCTATCCCGACTGCCGCCCCGAATTCATCGCCGGCTTCGAAGGGCTGGCGGAGATCGCGACCAAGGCCGGTGTCGAGGGCCAGCCGTTCAAGATCCATGCCCCGCTTCAGCATATGACCAAGGCGGACATCGTGCGCGAAGGCACGAGGCTGGGCGTCGATATGGGGCTGAGCTGGTCCTGCTACGACCCGACGCCCGAGGGACTGCATTGCGGCGAATGCGACAGCTGCCGCCTGCGCTCGCGCGGATTCGAGGAAGCGGGCATTCCCGATCCCACCGCTTACGCGGTCAAGCCGCAGGGCTGACGCCATGAGCTATGCCGTCAAGGAGATGTTCCTGACGCTCCAGGGTGAGGGCGTGCAGGCCGGGCGGCGCGCGGTGTTCGTGCGCTTTGCCGGGTGCAATCTCTGGTCGGGCCGCGAGCAGGACCGGGCCAGCGCCATCTGCCGGTTCTGCGACACCGATTTCGTCGGGGTCGATGGTCTGGGCGGCGGACGCTTTGCCGATGCCGCGGCACTGGTCGCGGCGGTCGAGGGCTTTTGGGGCGCGGAACGGGCCGAACGCTTCGTCGTGCTGACCGGTGGCGAGCCGATGTTGCAGGTCGATGACGCATTGGTCGATGCGCTGCACGACGCCGAATTCTTCATCGCGATCGAGAGCAACGGGACGATTGCGGCGCATCCGCGCCTCGACTGGGTGTGCATCAGCCCCAAGGCGGGGTCCGAGGTCGTCCAGCGTTCGGGGCAGGAATTAAAGCTGGTCTGGCCCCAGGCTGGCATCGACCCTGCGGAGGTCGAGCGCTGGGACTTCACAAGCCATCTGCTCCAGCCGCTCGACGATCCGCGTGCGGAGGCGAATCGCGAGGCGTGCATCGCCATGGTGATGGAACGGCCGCGCTGGCGATTGACGCTTCAGACGCACAAGATGTTGGGGTTGCGTTAGGCTAAAGTCCTCCCCTGCAAGGGGGGGACCTGCGAAGCTGGCGGAGGGGTGACCCCCTTTCGATAGCGCGACACCCCTCCGTCAGGCCTTCGGCCTGCGACCTCCCCTTTGTAGGGGAGGACATATTCCTTAATGAACGAACCGAGCCACCACGTCGCGGTAGCTGCGTGAGACCTTCACCTGCGCGCCCGATTCGAGCAGCAGGAAGCACTCGCCATTGGTGTGCGGCTTGACCTGCTTGACCAGGTCCAGGTTGACGATGGTCGAACGGTGCACCCGCTGGAAACGCCGCGGGTCGAGCCGCTTTTCCAAGTCCTTCATCGTTTCACGCAGGACCAGCGAATTGTCGCCGGTGTTGATGACCATATAATCGCCCGCCGCCTCGATCATTTCGATCGTGTCGACATCGACGCGGAAGATCTGGCCGCGATCCTTGATGTTGATGAGCTTCTCGAAACGGCTGGACGCCACTTCGCCGCCTTCGCTGAGGTCGGTGACCGCGTCCGGCGCATGCTCGGCGAGCACTTCCTTCAGCTTCTCGACCTCGCCCGCGCCGCGCTTCTCGTTCAGCCGCTGGCGCACGCGGTCGAGCGTGTCGGCCAGGCGGGCTTCCTCGACGGGCTTCATCAGATAATCGACCGCCTGCGCCTCGAAGGCGCGCAGGGCGTGGTCGGAATAGGCGGTGACGAAGACGAACAGCGGCGGCTCGACCTCCATCAGGCCCTGGATTACCGAAAAGCCGTCGAAACCCGGCATCTGGATGTCGAGAAAGACGAGGTCGGGCTTGTGCGTCTTGATCGCGCGGATCGCTTCGCGCCCGTTCGAGCAACGCTCGATGATCTCGACGTCGTCGTGCGCCTGGAGCCGAAGCTCCATGCCCTGGATCGCCAGGGGCTCGTCGTCGACGAGGATGGTACGGATGGTCATGCGGCCTCTCTGTTCACATTCTCAAGCTGGAAGGGGATCTCGATCTCGACCGAGAATCCGCCAGCCGGCGCGGAGCGGGATTCGAAACGGTGGTCCGGGCCGTAAGCCTGGGCCAACCGTTCGCGGATATTGGACAGTCCAACGCCTGTCGAAACGCTTGAGGAATGACGCACCTCGTGCAAGCCGGGGCCGGTGTCCGATACGGCGATCCGCACCCGTTGCCCGACCAGTCGCACATCGACACGGATTTCCGCGCCTTCCTCCTGCGGCGTGACGGCGTATTTGATAGCGTTCTCGACCAGCGGTTGCAGCAGCAGCGAGGGCAGGCGTGCGCGTTCAGCCCGGGGGTCGATCTCGAAACTGGGACGCAGGCGATCCTCAAAGCGCATTTTCTCGATTTCGAGATAGAGTTTCAGCGTTTCAACCTCTTGCGCCACGGTCACATGCGCCGTGGGCTCGTTCGCCAGGGTGTAGCGGAGGAAGGCTGACAGCCGGCTTAACATCGCATTGGCCCGCTCGGTCTGTTTCAGCAGCACCAGCGTCGAGATGGAATTCAGCGTGTTGAACAGGAAATGCGGGTTCAACTGATAGCGCAACATCGCCAGCTGCGCGGTCGACGCCTGAAGTTCCAGCGCGCGCATCTCGTCGATCTGGCTCTCGACGATCAGATAATAGTTGATCGCGAAATACAGTGCCGACCAGCCCGCCAGCACGTTGAAGGTGATGAACAAATTGCCGATCAGCAGGCTGACCGTCACCCCCGGCTGGGTCGTGGTGATGAACGAAAAGGAAAAGGCGTTGAGCGCGGCATAGAGAAAGGTCGCCGCCGCCAGCGTCGCCAGCGTCAGGAACACCCCCATGATGCGCGGCAGGCGGCGATAATAGCCGTAAAGCGTCGAGAGCAGCAGGGTGATGCAATAGCCCAGGATCGCCTCGATGATCACCGGGATGATCTTCTCCAGCGAAAAGCCGTTGGAGATGCCGACCACCGAACGCTGGACCAGATAGCCCGACCAGCCGACCGCCTGGAGAATCCAAAAGGCGCGTGCCTTGTTCTCGAAAAACGGCCGCACCGAAAGCTGCCCGGACGCGGCAGGGGAGGCGAGGTAAGGCGGAACGGGCGAATGGGTGGCCATGGCCGGGCGACATCTACACCGCCTGCGACCGAAGGGCAAAACCCGAGGGATAGGGGCAAAAATAAGGGCCGCCCTTCCCGAAGGAGGGGCGGCCCCGATGTCCGACAGCCGGACGCCTCAGCTTAGAAGCTGAAGCGCGCGCCGATGCGGATCTGGTAGAGCGATTCCTGCGACGAGATCGTGTCGGTCGGCGTCGAGTTCGGCGCCAGGTAACGATACTGGGCGCAAGCCTGGCTCGAGGTGGTGGCGACTGCCGAACCGCCCGCCGTGCCGGTCGCGACCGGTGCGGTCAGGCACTGCACCCGCACCGCTGCCTGCGTGTAGGGGAAGCTGTACTGACGCAGCTGGCCCCAATTCTTGTTCAACAGGTTCGCAAAGTTCTCGATGTCCATGAAGACCTGGATGCGCGACGCGCCCAGACCCGTCGGAATCTCCTGCGCCAAGTGCAGGTCGATCTTGGTGAACCACTTCGAGTTGAAGGCATTGCGCGGCGCGATCTGACCCCGATACTTGTCGAGACCGGTCGACTTGATCAGCGCATCGAGCGTCTGCGCCGTCTGGGGGCTGTCATACGACACGCGGGCATCGTCCAGACCCGTCGGTACGTACAGCAGATAACGGCTGGACGAACCGATCGTCCCGAAGACCGGGCTGCGCTGGTTCGAGGCGTCCTGCATCGTCCAGCTATACGGACGGCCGATGCGGGTCTCACCGAACAGCGCGAAGGTGGTCTTGTAATCGCCGAAGAAGGCGCGCTCGAAGGTCAGGTTGTACTTAATGTTGTACTTCACCTGCTCGTTCGAGATGCCATAGGCCGCACCGTTGGGATCGAGGAACGCGCCGTTGCCATAGTTGGAGCTGGCGGTCGACGAGGTGGCCGGGGCCTGGTCCTTGATGTCCTGATAGGTGAAGCTGGCGCCCAGGTTCAGGCCCAGATCGAACGTCTTGTCGACCCGCGCGACCGCGATATAGCTGCGGCCACGGGTCGTGTTGGTCAGGATCAGGTCCGAGTTCGTGTCGCCGAACGAGGTCAGCGCCGCATAGCGCACGCGGCCGTCGGGAGTCCGCAGCGCGGTGGGCACGACCCGCGCGTCGGTGAAGAACACCTGGTTGCGAACCTTCGAGTAGAAGAAGTCGGCACCGAAGTTGAAGCCCGACAACGCCGTCGGCGCATAGTCGAACGACAGGGTCGAGCGCCATTGCGACGGCAGCTTGAACTTGGGGTCCAGCGCATTGGTCGGGGCAGTCGAGGAGATCGTGCCCGCATTCAGATAGTTGTTCACCGCGCCGGGGATCGTCGTGCCGGAAACGCCGGTCAGCGCCGCGGCGCCGACACCTGCGGGCAGGTTGGTGGCCGCGTAGCTGCCATCGTTGTTCTGGCGGATGTCGATCGTGTTCGACAGGAAGCCCGTGTTCGAGAAGCTGTTCGAGACGTAGACGTCCGGCGAGCCGCCCGAGAAGATGCCGACGCCGCCGCGAACCGACAATTCCTTCGACGGACGCAGTTCAAAGCCGATACGCGGCTGAGCGATGCCGCGGCCGCTGATATAGGCGGTGTTGGCGTAGCCCAGGCGGTTGAAGAACGACTGGTTGAATGCCGGACGGCTGTGGCCGCCATACATGTCGTAACGGATGCCGTAATCCAGGCTGAACCAGTCGGTGATCCGCCAATTGTCCTGGATGCCAAAGGCATAGGATTGATAGCGGAAGCGAGCCGCCGCATCGATCGGGTTCAGGCTGGGAACCGCATTGCCGTAACGCAGGCGCTGGGCGTTGCCCGCCTGGAAGTCCGCGATCGAGTCGAAATAATAGTTGCCCGCCGTGCTCTGCACGAACAGGTTCTCGATCTTGGTGTCCTGGAAATCGGCGAAGATGCGCAGGTCATGGTTTTCGCGGTTCAGGCGACCCTGGATCAGGCCGCCATAGGTGCGGCTGGTCAGGGCATTCGACTGACGCGAAACGTCCGGGCCCAGATAGATCGAGGCATAGCCCGGTGCGCAGGTGGTCGATGCATTGGCACCGGCCGAACCGGGGTTGGAGCGGTCCGACGTCGGCGCCGCGCAAACCTGGAACTGTGCGAAGCCGCGACCCAGGACGGGATCCTGGCCGCGCTTGTAATCCTTGTAGAAAGCGCGGACTTCGGTCGAGAATTCGTCCGACCAGTCGCTGTTCAGCTGGAACACGCCGGTGTGGAGGCGGTTGCTGCTGATATAGCCGTTCGATTCCAGGCCCAGGCTGGGCGCGGTGACCGACGCGTTCTGGTTAAGCCGGATCGAGTCCTTGGTGTACAGATAGGTCAACGACGCGCGCTGCGTGTCGGACAGGTTGGCGTCGAGGCGCGCGGTCAGGCGGTCGTCGCTGTCCTGCGAATTGTTCAGGATGCCGCCCGCATTGTAATTGTAACGGGACTTGGCGATCGACGTGATCTGGTTGACGGTCGCGTCGGTCAGCAGGCCACCGGCGTCGCCGGCGTTCGGGATGACCGTGCCGGCATTGTTCTCGACAGTGCCGTCGACGATCGGGGTGCCTGCGCGGATGCGCTCGCCCGCGACCATGAAGAACAGCTTGTCCTTGATGATCGGGCCCGAAAGCTCGGCGCCGAAATTCTGGATCTTGAACGGGGGCAGGGTCACGCGGCCGGTCGGCACGCCCGGACCCGCCTTGGTTTCGTTGCCGGTCAGCTTGTTCGACGAATAGGAATAGAAGCCAGTCCCGTGGAACTGATTGGTGCCCGACTTAAGGATGGCGTTGATCGCGCCGCCCTGGAAATTGCCTTCGCGCACGTCATAAGGCGCGACCTTGGTCTGGAACTGGCCGATGGCGTCCAGCGGCACCGGGCTGCGGCGGGTTGGCAGGCCATCGGGGTTCAGACCGAAATTGTCGGTGATCGGCACGCCGTCGACCGAGAAGCGGTTGAAGCGCGCATTCTGACCGGCGAACGACACGGCGCGGCCCGAGCCGGAGGCATAGTCGAGGCGGGCGAAGGGATCGCGGCGCATCAGGTCGCGCACGTCGCGGTTGACGCTGGCGATATTGGCGATGTCGGCGGCGGTCAGCACGGTGACCGGACCCAGGCTCTTGGTGCCGGCGCCCGCGATGGACGAAGCGGTCACGACGATCTCGCCGCTGCCCTGGCCCTCGGCCGCCAGCTCGACCGGCAGTTCATAGGGAAGGCTGGTGACGGTGAAGATGTCCGTGACACGGGTTTCCTGATAGCCCGGAGCCGAGACGGTGACGGTGAAAGGACCACCGACGCGAAGGCCGGTCGAGGAGAACGAGCCGTCCGCACCCGAGACCGTGGAGGTCGTCGTGCCCGACGGTACGTTGACGATCGTAACAGTCGCGCCTGCGACCGGCGCGCCATTGGCGGAGACGTTGCCGCGGATCGACGAGGTCGTTTCCTGCGCGGCAGCCGCCGCCGGAATGGCGAGCGCGACAATGGCCGCACCCAGGAAAAGCGAATTACGCATAGATAAAAAGTCCCCTTTTCGCGCGCGAAGCGGCACGGTCCGGCCGTGTTTTCCGGCTCGGTTGGGCGTGCCCCTGCGCTTCGAACATTGCCATTATGTTACAAAGCTCGCGCTTGTGACAGGGGGGCTGTCACTCGGTGCGCGGGCGTTGCAGTTTGGCAACGGTATCGCGGGTGGCGACAGTGATAGCGCGCTCTAATTGCTTGGAAATGTCTGGGCTGATTCGGTGGAGCGGCGCAGGCTGGGCCAGCGGTGCGGGCGCAACGATGCCCGATCGGGTGACGCGGGCGTCATGGCCGCGTCACCCTTTGTCGGTGCAGAATCAGCTCCCTGCGACCAGGGCGTTCCAGGCGGCTTCGTCGATCACCGAGATGCCCAGATCCTGCGCCTTTTTCAGCTTCGATCCAGCCCCCGGCCCCGCGATGACCAGATCGGTCTTGGCGGAGACCGATCCCGATACGCGCGCGCCCAGCGCTTCGGCCTGCGCCTTGGCCTCGTCGCGCGACAGGGTTTCGAGCGTGCCGGTGAAGACCAGGGTCTTGCCCGTCACCTCCGAGTCGCGGGTCTGGTGCACGACGTCGAGCGGGGTGACTTCGCTCAGCAGGTCGTCGACCACGGCGCGATTATGGTCCTCCGCGAAGAAATCGAGCAGCGCGTCGGTGACTTCGGGGCCGATTTGTGGCGTATCGATCGCGGCGACGATGGCGCGCTGGCGACGCAGCTCGAACTTGCGCTCCGGCTCGCCCAAGGCGGCGACGGTTTCGGCCCGCACGGTGAGCGCGGCGTCGATCATCGCGCGAAAGCCCCCCATCGAGACGAAGCGACGCGCCAGATCGCGCGCGGTGATCTCCCCGACATGGCGAATACCCAGCGCGAAGAGGAAGCGGTCGAGCGCGATCTCCCGCCGCGAATCGATCGCGGCGAGCAGCTTGTCCACCACCAGTTCGGACATGCGCTCGCGCTGGATCAGCGCGTCACGGTGCCGGTGCAGGCGAAAGATGTCGGCGGGTGAGGCGATCAGGCCGTCGCGGAAGAACTCCTCGATCCGCACCAGCCCCAGGCCCGTAATGTCGAAGGCATGGCGGGAGACGAAGTGGATCAATCGCTCGACCCGCTGCGCCGGACAGATCAGGCCGCCGGTGCAGCGGATGACGACCTCGCCCTCCTCGCGCGTCGCGAGACTCCCGCATTCGGGGCAGTGGTCGGGGAAGACGAAGGGTTCGCGGGCGACGTCGCGGGTCAGGTTCTCGACGATCTGCGGGATGACGTCGCCCGCACGCTGGAGCACCACGCGGTCGCCGGGGCGAACCCCCAGCCGTTCGATCTCATCGGCATTGTGCAGCGTCGCATTGGTCACGACGACACCGCCGACGGTCACCGCCTCCAGCCGGGCGACGGGGGTCAGCGCGCCGGTGCGACCGACCTGAATGTCGATCTTTTCCAGCGTGGTCTGGGCACGTTCGGCGGGAAATTTGTGCGCGATCGCCCAGCGCGGTACCCGCCCGACAATCCCCAGCCGCGCCTGCCAGTCGAGCCGGTCGACCTTGTAGACGACCCCATCGATGTCGAAGGGCAGGTCCGCCCGCTGCGCCTCGATGCTGCGGTAGATCGCCAGGGCGGCGGCGGCATCCGGCACGCGGGCAAAGGCGTCCGCGATGGGAAAGCCCCAGCGGCGCCAGGTCTCGACCATGTCGAACTGGGTTTCGACCGGCACCTCGCTCGCCTCGCCCCAGCCATGGGCCAGGAAGCGGAGCGGGCGGGCGGCGGTGATGGCGGGATTCTTCTGGCGCAGCGAACCGGCGGCGGCATTGCGCGGATTGGCGAACTGGCGCGCCTCCTTGCCCGTTTCCGCGGCGTCCTGTGCCAGCCGGGCGTTGAGCGCGGCGAAGTCCCGCTTGCTCATATAGACCTCGCCCCGCACCTCGAACACGGCGGGGGCGGGATCGGACAGCGTCTTGGGCACATCGGCGATGGTGCGCACATTCTCCGTCACATCCTCGCCGATCGTACCGTCTCCCCGGGTCAGCGCCTGGACGAGCTGGCCGTCGACATAACGAAGCGAACAGGACAGCCCGTCGATCTTGGGCTCGGCGGTCAGGGTGACGGGCTCGCCGTCCGGCAGCTTCAGATAGCGGCGGACGCGGCCGATAAATTCCTCCACCTCTTCATCGGTAAAGGCATTGTCCAGGCTGGTCATCGGCCGGGCATGAGCGACCTTGGCCAGATGGGCGGCGGGCGCGGCGCCGACCTGCTTGCTGGGCGAATCGGCGCGGATTAGATGGGGGAAGGCGGCCTCGATCGCCTTGTTGCGGCGAACCAGCGCGTCATAGTCGGCGTCCGAAATCTCGGGCGCGTCCTCGCTATGATAGAGGCGGTTGTGATGGGCGATCTCGCGGGCGAGCGTGTTCAGCTCGGCGGCGGCTTCGAGATCGGTTTGCGGCAAGGAGGTCTGTGGCGTCACGCCGTCCGTGCTAGTCCAGCCCTTGCGCCAGGATCAAGATGCCGGACCCTCAACAAGATCAAGCGAGCAATGCGCGATCCCGCCGGTTCAGGGTTGCTGGTCGTGATGGGGTTCGCTCGACGGTTTCGATCCCGCCGGGCATTCCAGGCCATGATCGACCAGCCAGGCCCGCGCCTGCTCGACATGAATCGCGACCATGTCCAGATGCAGCTTGTCCGCCAGCGCCAGACAGGACTGAAGACCGGCGGTCAATTGGGCCATATCATGGGCATCATGGGGCGGGGTCGCCGACGGGAATTTCGCGAGCATCCGGTACGTCCGAAGAAGATCGCCTTGGGAATAAGGACTTCCCAATCCTATCAGCTTCATATCGGATATAAAATCGTTTTCGGCTGTGCGTTATTGGGACTCGAGCAACCTGTCGGCCTGCGCACGGGCCTCGTCGGTGATGGTTGCGCCGGACAGCATGCGGGCAATCTCCTCGCGCCGTTCGGCATCGCCCAGCGCGCGGACGCCGGTGCGGGTAACGGTGCCGTCATGGCTCTTGGCGATCAACAGATGCGCGGCCCCGCGCGCCGCCACCTGGGGGCTGTGGGTTACGACCAGCAACTGGGTCCGGCCCGCCAGCCGGTGCAGACGGTCGCCGATCGTGGAGGCGACGGCGCCGCCGACGCCGCGATCGATCTCGTCGAAGATCATCGTCGTCGCGCCGCCTTCCTCGGCCAGCGCGACCTTCAGCGCCAGGATGAAACGCGACAATTCGCCGCCGCTGGCGATCTTCATCAGCGGGGCGAAGGGCGCGCCGGGGTTGGTGGAAATTTCGAACTCCACCCGGTCCTTGCCCGCTGCCGACCAGCCCGACGGCTCGACCGGGGCGACGGTGGTGCGGAAGCGTGCGGCATCTAGCTTGAGCGGTGCCAGCTCGCTCTTAACCGATTTATCGAGCCGCTCGGCGGCGGCGGCGCGCGCCTTCGACACCTGCGCGGCGGCCTTGTCATAGGCGGCGCGCGCGGTCGCGACGGCGGCCTCCAGCCGGCCGATGCCTTCCTCGCCCGCGTCCAGCCGTTCCAGCCGTCCGCGAAGCTGCTCGGTCAGGTCGGCCAGGTCATCGGGCTGAACGCGGTGCTTGCGCGCCATGCCGCGCAGTTCGAACAGCCGTGCTTCGTCCTCTTCCAGCGCGCGGGGGTCATAGGCGAGTTCACGCTGCGCTTCGACCAGCCGTTCCTCGGCCAGCGACGCCTCGATCACCGCGCGGTCGATCGCGGCCAGTGCGTCGGCCAGCGCGGGGTGATCCTCGCCGATCCGCTCCAGCACCCGGGCGGCCTGTCGCAATCCGGCGAGCGCGCCGTCCGATCCCTGCAGATGCTCCTCGATCGCGCCGAGTTCGCCCGCGATCTTCTCCGAGCGCTGCATGGTGCGGCGGCGATCGGCCAGCGCTTCTTCCTCGCCGGGTTCGGGGGCGAGCTTGGTCAGTTCGGCCACCGCATGTTCCAGCCATTCGCGATCCCGCGCCGCCGTCTCGATCTCTTCGCGCGCGCTGGTCAGCGCGGTCTCCGCCTCGCGCAACCGGGTCCAGGCGGCGGCCACCGCCTGGGTGTCGATCCGACCGAAGCTGTCGAGCATCATCCGGTGCCCGCGTGGGTTCAGCAGGCCGCGATCGTCATGCTGGCCGTGGATTTCGACCAGGAAAGGCGCCATTTCACGCAACAACGCGGCGGAGGCGGGCTGGCTGTTGACGAAGCCCCGGCTGCCGCCGTCGGCCTTGACCTGTCGGCGGACGATCAGCGGTTCGCCCGGTTCGATTTCGATGCCCGCTTCGTCCAATATAGCGGACAGGCGGCCGTCGGGGGCGGGGGGCTCGAAGCTGGCGGTGACGATCGCCTGGCCCGCGCCGTGCCGCACCAGTCCGCTGTCGCCGCGTCCACCCAGCGCCAATCCTAGGGCATCGAGCAGGATCGATTTGCCCGCGCCGGTCTCGCCGGTCAGAACGCCCAGGCCTTGGCCGAAATCGAGGTCCAGGGCCTCGATCAGCACGACATCACGAATGGACAGCGCGGTCAGCATGGCGGGCGATATAGAGCGAAACGCCGCGCGATGTTATCCCCCTCACACGAAAATGATCCCGATTTGTTCGGGGCGGGGAGGAGGGGGCACGCGAAGCCTGATCGCGCGCCCTTTCCCGGTTCAGCCGGTCGGCGCGCTGTTGTTGCCGGTCGGGGTCGGTCGGCCGGGGGCGGCCGCGCTGGGGGTCGCGGTGCCCGTGCTGCCCGGCAGGCCGACATTCACCGAACCCGGCGTGCCGCTGGGAACCACGGGCTGGCCCGGCTGGATCGCGGGAATCTGGACGACCGGATATTCGCGCATCAGCTTATAGGCGCGGTCATACCAGTCGCTGCCCGGATAATTGGCGCCGAGCACGGCGGCGGCGCGTTCCGCCTCGGGACGGACGCCCAAGGCGAGATAGGTCTCGGTCAGCCGCAGCAGCGCCTCGGGCGTGTGGCTGGTCGTCTGGTACTTGTCGACCACGGTGCGGAAGCGCATCGACGCGGCCAGCCACTGATGGCGATCCTCGTAGAAGCGGCCAATCTCCATTTCCTTGCCCGCCAAGTGATCGTTGACCAGATCGACCTTCAACCGCGCATCGGCGGCATAGCGGGTGTTGGGATAGCGGCGCATCAATTCCCCCAGCGCGTCGAGCGCCTGGCGGGTGATCTTCTGGTCGCGGGTCACGTCCTGGATCTGCTCATAATAGCCGAGCGCGATCAGATAATAAGCGTAAGGCGCGTCGCGATTGCCGGGGTGGACCGAGATGAAACGCTGAGCCGACTGGATCGACTGGGTATAGTCGCGGCCCAGATAATAGCTGAACGCGCTCATCAACTGCGCACGGCGAGCCCAGATCGAATAGGGGTGCTGGCGCTCCACCTCGTCGAACAGCAAGGCCGCCTCCTTATAGCGGTGCTGGTCCAGCCGGTTCTTGGCGGCCGTGTACAGCGTGCCGACGTCGCGCGCGACATAGGGCAGGTCGGTGCGGGTACGGTTGCGGGCGCAACCCGCGATCGGAAGGGCCAGAGCGGCGATCAGCGCCAGCGACAGCGCACGGGAACGGGGGTTACGCATCGCGCACGTCCTTAGCGCAGCCGAGCGGCGGGGAACAGTCCCTCCGCATACCCGCTTTGCGACAGATGGCTTGCCATCCATGCGATGCGCGCGGCATGGGGCGCATTACGGCCCGGGCGGCGGAACGGCGCGCCCGTCCAGGCGGTTGAACCGCCGTCCGATCGGAAGGAATTACTGACCCATGCCCGCCACGCTTCTCCAAACCCATCGCGTCGAAAAGCCCTGGGGCCGTCACACGCTGTATCCCGGGTTCGAGGATGTCGCGCCCGGCGGCGCACCCATTGGCGAAGTGTGGTTCCAGGAACCCGGCGACACCTCGCCCGACCTGCTGATCAAATATCTGTTCACCAGCGAGAAGCTGTCGGTGCAGGTCCATCCCGATGACGAACAGGCCCATGCGCGTGGCCTGCCGCGCGGCAAGGACGAATGCTGGACCATCCTGACCGCCGAGCCCGATTCGACCATCGCCTTGGGCCCCAAGGCGCCGATGACCAAGGAGCAGCTTCGCGCCGATGCGCGCGACGGTTCGGTCGAGGAGGATCTGGACTGGGTCAGCGTCAGGCAGGGCGACTTTTATTACGCGCCATCGGGCACCATCCATGCGATCGGCGCGGGCCTGACGGTGATCGAGGTTCAGCAGAACAGCGAAACCACCTATCGCCTCTATGATTATGGCAGCGACCGTGAACTGCATCTGGAGGATGGCGTCGATGTCGCGCATCTGACGCCGTACCAGCCGATCGTCTCGCCGGGGCCGGCGGGGGAGGGGCGCGACATTCTGGTCGAAGGGCCGAAATTCGTGCTGGAGCGCTGGGCGGCGGGGGACCATGCCGTCGCGCTGCCCGAGGGGCGCACCGCCTGGTTGATCCCGATCACCGGCACCGGCGAGGTGGCGGGTATCGCATTCAAGGCGGGGCAGTGCCTGACCGTAACGGGTTCGGAAACCGTCAGCCTGTCGGCGGATGGCGATGCCTTGTTCGCCTATGCGGGCACGCAGCGGCTGTAATCCCGTTCCCCCCTGGTAAGGGAGGTGGCGGGCCGCAGCCCGGACGAAAGGGTGTCCTGCTCTCCCTAGCGCGGCACCCCTCCACCATGATGCGCATGGCCCCGCTGCCCCCGCAGGGGGAATCCGGCCACGCGACGGCCCTTAGAACAGGCCCGGCACGTCGCGCTGGGCAGCCGAGGGGCGCTGGGGCTGGACCAGCTTGCGCGGACCGTCACCCAGTGCCTGCGCCGACGCGCTGGCGCTGATCGGTGTGCAGCTCTTGCCTTGCAGGAAGTCGAGCGCGGCGCGGGTCGAGGCTTCCTGCGGATCGCCCATCTTGCGGGTCAGGTCGTCACCGGCGCGGCAGCTGGCGGGCACGACGCCGGCCAGGCCATTATAATAATCGCCCTGCCTGTTGGCGTTCTGGATCGCCAGCGCGATGACGCGCAGCCGGTCGTCGCATTGCGCATTGTCGCGTGCGATCTGGCCCACCGGCTTGCCATAAGTGTTGGCGCCGATCAGCCCTGTATTGCTGCCCATATAGGGCAGGGTGCGGTTGAGGACCAACTCGCTGGCCGATGCCGTTCCACCGGTGCCGATAAAGGCGAGCCGGGTCGGCATGATCGATTCGGCCTGTGGCGCGAAATAGGTCGTCTCGTTGTTCGACGCCTTGCTCGGGCGGAAGGCGACATAGCCCATCACGTCAGAGGTCTGGCGTGCCCCGCCCAGCAGGTTGTTGAACAGATCGGCGATGGCGATGCTGCCGCCACCATTATAGCGCAGGTCGACCACGACCTGGGTGATGCCCTGCTGCTTGAAGGTCGAGAAGGCGGCGCGCAACTGCGGGTCGGCCGTGCTGATGAAGGTGCGCAGGTTGATATAGCCATAGCGCTGGCCATTGTCGGTGATGACCTGCGTACCGTAATTGGGCGAAACCGGCTGCAGCGTATAGGCCGACTTGGTCAGCGTGACGGTGCGCACCGTGCCCGAGGTATCGGCGACGGTAAAGTAACGGATGGTCCCCGCCGTATCCGGCCCCAGCGCGTTGGAGAGGCCGTTATTGGGATCGGCGCGGACGATGTCCTGGATCGATTGAATGTTGGAGGCGGTCGAGCCGATCCCCCGAATCTCGGTCCCGCGATCGACCCCAGCGGCGAACGCCGCGCTGCTCTCGAAGGATTCGGCGACGAGCAGTTTGCTCTGGGTCGAATCGGTGGTCAGGCGAAAGCCGAAGCCCGCATCCGAGCCCGAATTATAATAGGCATCCTCCTCCTTGATGGAGGTGATGTAGGTGAAATACCGATCCTTGCGTTGCGCCCGCGCGGTCGCGGTCAGCGCGTCGATATAATCGCTGACGGTTGTATAGGGCGACGGATCGAGCGAGGCGGGCAGGGTATCGGGGAAAAGATACCATTCGTTCATCTGGGCCGCGACCCAGTTCTGGCGGTTGCGAAGCGAACAGGCGGATTCCACGCTGCCCCCCGACGAGGTTCCGCCGCCGCCGGTCGATACCGACCCGGATGTGCTGCCGCCCCCGTCGCCACAGCCGGCGAGCGTCGCCGTCAGCGCCAGCACCGCACCCCATCGTCCGAATCGACCCATCGAAATCCTCCCCCGAAAGCTATTCACGGGAATAGCCCATGTCCCCAAATCTGTCAGGGACGATCTGTCGCAAACATGAATGGCATTCGTCTTTGTCGTCAGTTTTGCTAAGCTTTCGATCAAACAACAATGCCGCCCTCTTCTGGTGCGGACATCTTTACGTATCGCGTCCGAAAATGGTGTCGATCGATCCGGGCTGTGTCGGCTGGCTGAAGATATGAGGTACCATGTTGAACGTGCTGACCCTGTCGAGTCTGTTCCCCGACGCGACGCGGCCCAATTTCGGCATCTTCGTTCAACGGCAGACCGCGGGACTGGCGATGCGTCCGGGCGTGAGGGTGCGGGTGGTGGCGCCGGTCGGGCTGCCCGTCTGGCCGCTGGCGCGGGCCGAGCGGTTCCGGGCCCAGGCGGCGCTGCCGCTGCGTGAGACATGGGGTGGCCTGGACGTCAGCCGGCCGCGCTTCACCACATGGCCGGGGACGGGGGGACGATTCCATGTTTCGGCGCTGATCCGTGCGCTGATCCCGGTGCTGGATCGGCTATGGGCGGAGCGGCCCTTCGACGTGATCGACGCGTCCTTCTTCTTTCCCGATGGTCCGGCGGCGGTGGCGTTGGGGCGGCGATACGGGGTCCCGATGTCGATCAAGGCGCGGGGGGCGGACATCCATCATTGGGGGCATATGCCCGCGACCCGAAGCCAGGTCGCGCGGGCGGCGGCCGCCGCCGATGGACTGCTGGCCGTCAGCGATGCGATGGCGCGGGACGTGGCGGCGCTCGGCGTTCCGCGCGGGTCTATCCGGGTCCATCATACCGGGGTGGATCAGGCACGGTTCCAGCCGGTCGACCGGGCCGAGGCGAAGGCGAAGCTGGGCATTGCCGGGCCACTGGTCCTGTCGCTGGGCGCGCTGATCCCGCGCAAAGGGCATGGCGTGGTGATCGACGCCGTGGCCCGGCTGCCCGGCGTCACGCTGATGATCGTGGGGGAGGGTGGCGAGCGCGCCGCCTTGCAGGTACGGGCCGAGCGGTTGGGGATCGCGGAGCGGGTGCGTCTGATCGGCGCCGTTCCGCATGACGAATTGCCCGCGCTGCTCGGCGCAGCGGATGTCATGGCGCTGGCTTCCGCATCCGAGGGGCTGGCCAATGCCTGGGTCGAGTCGCTCGCCTGCGGCACGCCGATCGTCATCACTTCGGCGGGCGGGGCGGAGGATGTCGTGACCAGCCGGACCGTCGGACGGATCACCCAGGCCGAGCCGGAGGCCTTTGCCGTGGCGATCCGCGATGTGCTGGATCAGGCGCCGGATCCATGGGCGGTGCGCGCGGCGGTGCGCGACTTTACCTGGCCCGCCAACGCCGCCGCGCTGCATTCGCATCTGTCGGAACTGGTGTCCCGAGCGGGGGCTGCCGCGAAAGCGTGACCGGCTCACCGGCGAACCGGGCGCGGATCGTCGTCGCCAGGTAAAGCGTGCCGCGCGAGACGGATCGGTCCGCCGTTCCATCCCCTCCCCTTGCGGGAAGGGAGGTTTCGGGAAAGGCCTCCGGCCTATGCGGAGGCGATCCGGTCAGGCGTCGAGCGGGTAGAGCGCCGCGCAGATCTTGCGGCCCTCGCTGCGCAACACGCCCCAAGCGCGGGCGGCGGCGCGGCTGTCCATCACCTCGATACCCAGCCCGCGTGCTTCCAACGCGGCGGCGAAGGGAGCGGGCGCGCGACGAAGGTTCGCACCCGTGCCCAGCAACAGAAACTCGGGCGCTTCATCGATGAGCGCCGCCACCGCATCCGCCGTCAGCGACTCGAACGGCGGCGGGTTCCACGGCTCATGCCAGTCGGGTGACAGCAGCAGTGCGGGATAGGCGATCTCGCCGACCCGAAAGCCCGTGGCGGCAAAGCCCCGGACGATCGGGCCGGGCGCGGTGGGATCGCGCGTGATGCGGATCGAGTCGCTCATCCTTCGCGCGGCGTGATCCGCTCGGCGTCGGCGACGCTACGCTTGTCAGTGGTGCCCGGCTTCTCGCGGTTCGGCTCGGCGCGCAGGCCCAGCGTGATGAGCAGCGAGGACGAGACATAGATGGACGAATAGGTGCCGACCACGATGCCCAGGATCATCGCCGCGGTGAAGCCGCGCAGCACATGGCCGCCGAGCAGCAGCAGCGCGATCAGCGCCAGCAGGATCGTGACCGAGGTCATCACCGTGCGCGGCAGCGTCTCGTTCACCGACAGGTTGATGATCTCGCGCATGTCCATCTTGCGATAGCGGCGCATATTCTCGCGGATACGGTCGTCGATGACGATCTTGTCGTTGATCGAATAGCCGATGATCGTCAGGAACGCCGCGATGATCGTCAGGTCCAGCTCGAACTCGGTGATCGCAAAGAAGCCTAGCGTGACGAGAAGGTCGTGGACGATCGCGACGATGGTCGACACGCCGAACTGCCATTCGAAGCGGAAGATGGCGAACAGGCCGATGCCCAGGATCGCCAGGACGACCGCGAGCACGCCGTGCTTGATCAACTCGCCCGAGACCTTGCCCGACACCGTGTCGTAACGGCTGAAGGTCGCGCCGGGGAATTGCTGGCCCAGCGCCGCTTCGACCTTGCGGACGACGGCGTTGGTCGCGCCTTCGTCCTTGGACGCGGGCACGGGCAGGCGGATGCTGATCGTCCGGCCGTCACCGACCGTCTGGATATTGGCTTCGCCCACGCCCAGCCCGTCAACGACCGAGCGGACCCGGTCGGCCGAAGGCGGGGTGGGGAATTTCTCTTCGATCATCAGGCCGCCGACAAAGTCGACGCCCAGATTGAGGCCCTTGGCGAAGGTGACGCCGACCGCGAGCAGGGTGAGCGCGAGCGTCAGCCCGAACGCCCAGCCGCGCAGGCGGACAAAGTCGATGTTCGTATTGTCGGGGACGAGTTTCAGGAGGCGCATGATCTGTTCTCCTGCCTCAAATATTGATGGTCTTGGGCTTTTCGCGGCGCAACCACAGCGCCACGAGCATCCGCGTGAAGGTAACGGCGGTGAACACGCTGGTCACGATGCCGATCAGCAGCACGACCGCGAAGCCCTTGACTGGGCCCGAGCCGAGTACGAGCATGATGATGCCGGAAATGGCGTGGGTCACGTTCGCCTCGAAGATGGTGCGGCTGGCTTCCTTGTAACCCAGCTCGACCGCCTGGACGACGTTTCGCCCGCGCCGCCGTTCCTCGCGGATACGCTCATTGATCAGCACGTTGGCGTCGACCGCGGTACCGATGGTCAGGATGAAGCCCGCGATACCCGGCAGGGTCAGCGTCGCGTTCAGCATCGCCATCACCGCCAGGATGACCAGCACGTTGATGACGACCGCGATGTTCGCATAGATACCGAACCGGCCATAGGTGACGGCCATGAACACGATCACCGCGACCGCTGCGATCGCCGAGGCGAGAATGCCCTTGCGGATCGAGTCGGCGCCCAGATCGGGGCCGACGGTGCGCTCTTCGACGACCTTCAGATCGACCGGCAGCTTGCCCGAGCGCAGCGAAATCGCGAGCTGGTTGGCGGTGTCGACGGTGAAGTTGCCGCTGATCGAGGCGCGACCGCCCAGGATCGGTTCGTTGATATTGGGGGCCGACAGCACTTGGCCATCGAGGATGATGGCGAATGGCTTGCCGGTATTTTCCTGCGTGATCCGCGCGAACTTGCGACCGCCCTGCGCGTCGAAGGTGATCGCCACCTGCGGCGCGTTGGTCTGCTGGTCGAAGGTCTGCTGCGCGTCGATCAACTGGTCGCCGGAGATGATGACCGGCCGCTTGACCGCGATCACCGGCGCGCCCAGCGGATTGCCGGGATAGGGCAGGACCTGGCTGCCGGCGGGCGCATTGCCCTTGGCCACTTCCACCGGATTGGCGGTCGTGTCGACCAGCTTGAATTCCAGCTTGGCGGTCTTGCCGATCAGGTCCTTGAGCTGCTGCGGGTCCTGAAGCCCCGGCACCTGCACGACGATACGGCTGGAACCCTGTTGGAGAATCGTCGGCTCCTTGGTGCCCAGCGCGTCGATACGGCGACGTACGACCTCGGTCGCGGTCTTCATCGCGGTGTCGATCGCCTGGGTGAGACCCGCCTGGGTCGGCTTCAGGACGAAGCGCGACGTATCGACGACCTGGATGTCCCATTCGCGCTGGCCGGTCATGCCCGCCCCGCCGCCGGTGATCGACAGCAGCCGCTCACGCGCCGCATCGACCTGGGTCGGATCGCGCAGCATGAAGCTGAGCTGGCCGCCCCGGACCGAGATGTCACCGATGTCGATACGCGGATTGCCGCGCCGCATTTCGGCCGCGACCTGGTCGCGCATCGTCTCCAGCCGCGTATTGGCGAGGTCGGCGGTGTCCGCCTCCAGCAGCAGATAGCTGCCGCCCGCCAGATCGAGGCCCTTGTTCACACGCGGGTGCGGAATGCTCCCCCATGTGTTGGTGACGCTCTCCGGCAGGAAGCTCGGGATCGCCAGCAGGCACAGGGCCGCCAGCAACGCGACGATGGAAGCGACCTTCCAGCGGGGGAAATCCAGCATCGAAGGCTCAGTCGTTCGCGGGCTTGGCGGTAGGATCGACCACGTCGGTCAGCGTCGCCTTGACCACGCGGACGCGAACGTTCGGGGCGATCTCGACCTCGACCAGCGCGTCCTCGACGCGGGTCACCTTGCCGACGATGCCGCCCGCCGTGGTGACCTGATCGTTCTTCTTGACCCCCTCGACCGCGGCCTGCAGCGTCTTCATGCGGCGCTGTTGCGGACGGATCATCAGGAAATAGAAGACGACGAAGACGAGGAGCAGCGGCGCGAGGCTGAGGAACGAGGCGGCTCCGCTCGATGCGGCGGTGCCGGTTGCGGCAGCCATCACGGCGACTGGGGCGGTGAAGGGAATGAACATTCGGACCCGTCTATGCTGAATGGGCACGGGCACCCGCCGACCGCGAACGATCGACCAGCCCCCATGTCGGATAGCCTGCCCGCTACCATCGCAGGCGGACAGGCGCAATGGAGAGCCCGATGTGGGGTGGCGGCCATTGCAACATCAAGGCTTGCATCCCACGGAAAACCCGCCTAGAGGCCGCCGCTCGGTCGGGGCGTAGCGCAGCCTGGTAGCGCATCACACTGGGGGTGTGGGGGTCGCAGGTTCGAATCCTGTCGCCCCGACCAATCTTCTTCCAAAATTGGCAGATGACGGCGGAGCGGGTGAGAACCTGCTCTTTCGTTATGGGCCATATGCCGATCGCCGCCCCGGCTAAGGCCAGGGGCCGTTGGCGCCCCTTGTCCTGTCGGACGCATAGATCCCAGCCTTCGCCGGGATGACGACATCTACCGCACCGTCATGCCCGCCGCCGCGATCTGCGACAGCAGATTCGCTCGCACCGCATCCGATACCGGCGGCAACGGCCGCGCCGCCTTGCCGTGGCGCAGGCGTTCGCGGTCCTTCTCGTCCGGCTCCACCCGCCGCACCCGTACCGCCGCCTTGCCCACCGCGCGCAGGCCGAGCTGTTCGGCGGCGCCGCGCGACAGGTCGATGATCCGCGACGATCCGGCGAACGGCCCGCGATCATTGACGCGCACGATGATCCGCCGTCCCGTGCCCAGCGCCGTCACCTCAACATAGCTGGGCAGCGGCAGGGTGGTGTGCGCCGCGGTCGCCCAGCCGGGGCGGAAGCGCTCGCCATTCGCGGTGCGCTTGCCCGATTCGCTGCCATACCAACTGGCATAGCCGAGCATGTCATAGGTCGCGTCCTCGGCGGGGACATAGGTGACGCCGCGTACCGAATAGGGTTTGCCGATCCGCACCGGATAATCGCTGACCGGCCGGTAATTGCCGCCCGAGCAGGCCGCGACCAGGCTCGCCGCCGCGGGTGCCCAGCGGCGCCATCTTCTCACATCCACCATGTGATCCGGATTAAGCCGAGCGTCCGGCCCGATAAAGCGGTTTGCGCCTCCATCCGCCGCAGACTATCCCCATGCCGACCGGCAAGGGCTTTCAGCCCGCCGCCGGTCAATCGCGCCGGTGCCCCTAGGGGCTTGAAACGGGAATGGGGTGAAAATCCCTAGCTGTCCCTGCAACTGTAAGCGGTGAGCGAGCGATGCCGGTCCCTGCAATAGGGGACAGCCACTGGAGCCATCCGGGAAGGCCGTGTCGCGTTTGCTTCGACCCGCAAGCCAGGAGACCTGCCGGTGCGAGTCGCTCTTGCTGCGATCCAGGGGATGGTCATGGCTGGGATATATTGTATCATGCGAGCGACGCCCATCGGC
The DNA here is from genome assembly GCF_965112005.1 of Sphingomonas sp. Marseille-Q8236. Classification (NCBI taxonomy): domain Bacteria; kingdom Pseudomonadati; phylum Pseudomonadota; class Alphaproteobacteria; order Sphingomonadales; family Sphingomonadaceae; genus Sphingomonas; species Sphingomonas sp. Marseille-Q8236. Next base: position 344,377 of record NZ_CBCOPO010000001.1, on the reverse strand, counting down.
CGAGACGAATCGGCCATCTTGCCCGGCGTGCGTCCGTGGGGTGGGATGGTGACCGCGCCAGCGGAGTTCGGCCCTTGTCGCAATGACGCCGGGGGTATCACCCATGTCCTACCATCATGCCGGAGCGCCGCGCGCCCGGTTGCCGCTGAAGAAGCGGGTCGCGCTGCTGATGGCCGCGCTGGTTTTCGTCAATATCGCCGTCTGGGGCTGGGCGCTGAGCGTGTTCGCGGGCAACAGCCTGATGCTCGGCACCGCTTTGCTCGCCTATAGCCTGGGGCTCCGTCACGCGGTCGATGCCGATCACATCGCCGCCATCGACAATGTCACTCGCAAGCTGATGCAGGACGGGCAGCGACCCATTGCGGTCGGCCTGTGGTTCGCGATCGGCCATTCCGCCATCGTGCTGATCGCGGCGACGACGGTCGCGCTCGCCGCCACGACGCTCGCCGATTTCGAGGCCTTTGGGCAGAGCGGCGGGACCATCGCCACGATCGTCTCGGCCAGCTTCCTGTTCGCGATCGCGATCATGAACCTGATCATCCTGCGCGACGTGTGGACCCGGTTCCGCCGGGTCGCGCGCGGCGAGCCGATGGCGGAGGCGGACGCCGCCATGATGTTTTCGGGGCAGGGGCCGCTGTCGCGCCTCTTTCGTCCGCTCTTCCGGCTGATCCGGCGGAGCTGGCACATGGCGCCGCTCGGCTTCCTGTTCGGACTGGGTTTCGACACCGCGACCGAAGTCGCGATTTTGGGCCTTTCGGGCGCGCACGCCGCCGACGGCATATCGCTCGGTACGATCCTGGTCTTCCCCATATTATTCGCGGTGGGCATGGCGCTGATCGACACGGCCGACGGGCTGGTGATGCTGGGCGCGTATGAATGGGCGTTCGTCCATCCGCTTCGCAAGCTCTACTATAATATGACGATCACCCTGGTCTCGGCGCTGGTCGCGCTGGTGATCGGCGGCATCCAGGCGACCGCGCTGCTCGCCGAGCGGTTCGGCTGGACGGCGGGGCCGTTCCGCTATGCCGGGGCGCTGTCGGAGCATTTCAATGTGCTGGGCTTCGCCATCGTCGGGCTGTTCGTCCTCTGCTGGGGTGCCAGCTTCCTCCTCTATCGCTGGCGCGGGTTCGCCGCGATGGAGGCGCGAATTGCAAAGCCCGGCGCGGCGGGATAAATGCCGCTCATCGGGGCCGAAAGGCCCCGAAGATCGCGCCGGTGCCCCTTGGGGCTTTGAAACGGGAATGGGGTGCAAATCCCCGGCTGTCCCTGCAACTGTAAGCGGTGAGCGAGCGATGCTGGTGCCCCATCGGAGGCACGGCCACTGGAGTGATCCGGGAAGGCGCATCCCCTCGCTTTGACCCGCGAGCCAGGAGACCTGCCGGCGTCATGGTCGCTCTTGCCTGGACCCAGGGGGTGGTCGGGGCACGGTTCTCCGTCGGGGAGCGACGAAGCCATGCGGCCGGGGCCGCATCGGTCGCCGACACGCGGGGCGGACGCATTAGACTGCGCCCGTCCGTCACCGCGCCGGCGATCGGTCCCGTGTCCGCGCTCGCTCGTCCGGCGCGTCGGAGAAATAGCATGCGTGACCTTAGCAAGGTCCCCGTCACCATCGTCACCGGCTTTCTGGGCGCCGGGAAAACCACGCTCATCAGCCACCTGATCCGCCATGCGGGCGGTCGCCGCCTGGCGGTGGTCGTCAACGAATTCGGCACGCTGGGCGTCGATGGCGACATCCTGCAATCCTGCGCCATCCCCGATTGCCCGGCGGAGAATATCGTCGAGCTGGCCAATGGCTGCATCTGCTGCACCGTCGCGGACGACTTCATCCCGACGGTCGAAAAGCTGCTGGCGATGGAGCCGCGCCCCGATCACATCCTGATCGAGACCTCAGGGCTCGCGCTGCCCAAGCCGCTGCTGAAGGCGTTCGACTGGCCCGCCATCCGCTCGCGCATCACCGTCGACGGCGTGGTGGCACTGGCCGATGCGGAGGCCGTTGCGGCGGGCCGCTTCGCCCCCGATCTCGACGCGGTGGAGGCGCAGCGCGCCGCCGACCCCAGCCTGGACCATGAAACCCCGCTGTCCGAGGTGTTCGAGGATCAGCTGGCGTGCGCCGACCTCGTCCTTCTGACCAAGGCCGATCTGGCCGGGCCGGAGGGCATCGCCAAGGCACGCGCGATCATCGCCGCCGAGGCCCCGCGCCCGCTGCCCATGGTCGAGGCGGTCGACGGCATCGTCTCCGCCGAGATCGTGCTGGGCCTAGAAGCCGCCGCCGAGGACGACATCGCCGCGCGCCCCTCGCATCATGACGGTGCGGACGATCACGAGCATGACGATTTCGACAGCATCTCGGTGATGCTGGGCGAGGTGGAGAGCCCCGAGGCAATCGCCGCGCGCATCGTGACGCTCGCCGAGCAGCAGGATATCCTGCGGGTAAAGGGTTATGCGGCGGTCGCGGGCAAGCCGATGCGGCTGCTGGTCCAGGCGGTCGGTCGCCGGGTGCGCACCAGCTACGACCGTCCCTGGGGTGCGGGCGAGCCGCGCGGCACCCGTCTGGTCGTCATCGCCGAGCATGATCGGATCGACCGCGCCGCGATCGAGGGTGTGCTGAAGGGCTAACGCGCGTGCATCTCGTCTTTCGCGAGAGCCATGGGCTGGAGGAACAGGCGGTTCCGCAGGATCTGGGGCAACGCCCCGGTGATGTGGTGGTGCTGTCCTTTTCCGACAGCGACCTGAGCGCCTTTGCGGCGGGCTGGCGGGCGGGGGGATTCCCCTGGTCGCTGCGGCTCGCCAATCTGGCGGCGCTGGTCCATCCGCTGTCGGTCGACACCTATGTCGAACAGACGCTGGCGCATGCGAAGGCGATCCTGATCCGGTTGATCGGCGGGGCGGCCTATTGGGAATATGGCCTGCGCGAAGTCGAGCGGCTGGCGCGCGAGCGCGGCATCGCGCTGGCGGTGCTGGCGGCGGACGGGCGCGAGGATCGACGGCTGGCGGCAGCCTCGACGGTGGACGACGCGATGGTGCGAAGGCTGACCGCGCTGTGCGATGCGGGCGGGGCGCAGGCCGCCGCCCTGGCGCTGGCCGAATTGTCCTCGACCCTGATGGTCCGCGGAGGCGGCTTCGCGGTGGCGCCGGTCGGTGGCTGGTCGCCGGAAGGCGTCACCTGTCCGGCCGCGTCCCTGTTGACGATCTGCCGCCCCCGCGTTCTGATCATCTTCTACCGCGCTTATCTGGTCGCCGCCGATCTGGAGCCGATCGCCTCCCTTCACGCCGCCTTGGCGACACGCGGTTTCGATCCCGTCGCGCTGTTCGTCCCTTCGCTGAAAGCCGAGGGGGCGGGGCCTTGGGTTGCGCGCTGGGTGGAGGCGCTGGCTCCGGCGGCGATCGTCAACGCGACCGCCTTCTCGGCCAAGGGCGAGGACGACGCCACGCCATTGGATGGCGCGGGCGTGCCGGTGTTTCAGGTCGCGCTCGCGACCAGCGACCGCGAGGGCTGGGCGGGTTCGACGCGGGGCCTGTCACCCGCCGACCTCGCCATGCATGTCGTCCTGCCCGAAATCGACGGACGGTTGTTCGCGGGGGTCGTCAGCTTCAAGCAACCGGGCGAGCGCGACCCCGATTTCGACGTGGCGTTGCGCCTTCACCGTGCCGAATCGAGCCGCATCGAAGCGGTCGCCGACCGGGTGACGGGCTGGACGACGCTCGCCGCGACCCCGGCGGCGAAGCGGCGGCTCGCCATCCTGCTGTCCACCTATCCGGGCAAGGATTGGCAGGCGGCGCATGCGGTCGGACTGGACGGTTTCGCCTCGGCGCAAGCGATCCTCGGCGATCTGCGCGCGGCCGGTTATGATGTGGAAGCCCCGTCGGATTTACCCGCCGCGTTGCTCGCCAACCGGATCGCATGGCCGGTGGCGGCGTATCACGACGCACTTTCCACATTACCCGAAGCGTTGCGCGCCGATCTGATCGAAAACTGGGGCGCGGTCGAGCAGGACCCGCTGGTCGAGGGCGATGCCTTCCACTTCCCCGCGCTGGCGCTGGGCAAGGCGATCGTCGCGCTCCAGCCCGAACGCGGCCGACCGAGCGCGCGGGGCGAGGATTATCACGACCTGTCGCGCTGTCCGCGTCATTCGTACGTCGCCTTCTACCTCTGGCTGCGTGCGCAAGCGATCGACGCGCTGGTCCATGTCGGCGCGCATGGCACGCTGGAGTGGTTGCCCGGCAAGGCGGTTGCGCTGTCCGACGCCTGCTGGCCCGAGGCGCTGACGCGCGACTGGCCCGTCCTCTATCCCTTCATCGTCAACGATCCGGGCGAGGCGGCGCAGGCCAAGCGGCGGCTGGGTGCGGTGACGGTCGGCCATGTCCCGCCGGCGCTGGTCCAGGCGGAGACGGGCGCGGGGCTCGGACGGCTGGAGGCGCTGCTGGACGAGTACGCCAATGCCGATGGCCTCGACCCCGCGCGCCGCGACCGGCTGCGCGGCCTGATCGCCGAAGAGGCGGACAGCGTCGGGCTGGGCGAGACGCTGGGGCTGGCGGGAGCGGAGGATCCGCTCGCCCGGATCGATGCCTTTGTCTGCGACGTGAAGGACAGCCAATTCGGCGAGGGGCTCCATGTCTTCGGGCGTGGCGAACAGGGCGCGGCCGAGCGGGCCGGGCTGCTGGCGGGGCTGGACGGAAAACGCGTTCCGGCGGGGCCATCGGGTTCGCCCTACCGGGGCCGTGCCGATGTGCTGCCGACCGGGCGCAACCTCTACGCCATCGATCCCCGCGCGGTGCCGAGCCGCGCCGCGCAGACGCAAGGGGTCAAGCTCGCCGAGGAACTGATCCGGCGGCACATGCAGGAGGAGGGCGATCACCTGCGCACCCTGATCGTCGATCTCTGGGGATCGGCAACGATGCGCACCGCGGGCGAGGAATTCGCCATGGCGCTCCACCTGATCGGGGTCGAGCCGCTATGGGACCATCGCTCGGAGCGGGTGACGGGGTTCGAGGTGATGCCGTTGATGCGCTTCGATCGGCCGCGCGTCGATGTGACGCTGCGCGTGTCGGGGTTGTTCCGCGATGCCTTCCCGCATCTGGTTGCCCTTTTCGGGCAGGCGGTGCGCGCGCTGGGGCAGCGCGACGAGGAACCGGAATGGAACCCCTTTGTCGGGCAGGCGACCCCGCGCGTCTATGGCCCCGCACCGGGGCGCTATGGCATCGGGCTCGACCCCGAAGCGAGTTATGACGAGGCCGCGCGGATCGCAGCGGGGCAAAGCTGGCTCGCGGCCTCGGCGACGGCGCTGGACGATGGCGACCGGCGCGATGCCGAGGGGATCGCGGCACGGGTGGCGGGGGCGCAGGCCTTTGTCCACCTCCACGACCTCCCCGAGAGCGACCTGCTGCTGGCGGCGGATTATGCGGCGCATCAGGCGGGTTTCGCGGCGGCGCGGGCGGCGCTGGGAGAGGGGGCGGCGTCGCTCTATCATCTCGACACGCGCGATCCGGCCAGCCCCAGGGCGCGGACGCTGGACGAGGAGATCGCCCGCACCGTCCATGCCCGCGCCGCCCATCCGCGCTGGGTGGCGGGGATGATGGCGCATGGTTTTCGCGGCGCGGCGGAGATCGCGGCGACGCTCGACCATCTAGGCAGCTTCGCGCATCTGGCGGACGTGGTGCCCGCGTCGCTGATCGACCTCTATTGGGATGCGACGCTGGCCCGCGACGAGGTGCGCGACTTCATGGCGCAGGCGAACCCGCAGGCGCTGGCGGCGATGGAGGCGCGGTTTGCGGCGCTTCATGCGGCGGGGCTGTGGCGGACGCGGCGCAACTCGGTGCTGGCGATGCTGGACGGCGCGGCATGAGCGGGTTCGTGGTCAAGGGCTGGTGCCCCGATGCGTGGCGGCCGATGATGGCAGGCGACGGCCTGCTGGTCCGGGTCCGCCCGCCGCTGGCCCGGCTGGCGGCGCATCAGGTCGAGGGGCTTTGCGAGGCCGCGAACGCCCATGGCAATGGCCAGATCGACCTGACGGCGCGAGCGAACCTGCAACTGCGTGGCGCGACCGAGCGGAGCTGGCCTCGGATGGTCGAGGCGCTCCGCGCACTGAGGCTGGTCGATCCCGATCCGGTGCGCGAGGCGCGGGGCGCGATCCTGATCAATCCCGACTGGCGCGAGGACGACGATTCGCATGGCATCGCGACCGAGTTGCGCGCGCGGCTGACCGACTTGCCCGATCTGCCGAGCAAGATCGGTTTTGCGATCGATGCGGGGCCGACCCCGATGCTGATGGAAGCGCCCGCCGATTTCCGGATCGAGCGGGGGGTGGATGGGGGCTTGCTGCTGCGCGCCGATGGCCGGGCGGCGGGCATACGCATTACGCGCCGGACCGCTGCCGATGCGTTGATCCGGCTGGCGCACTGGTTCGTCGAGAGCGAAGGCGCCGCCGCCGGACGGATGGCGCGCCACGCGGCCGATCTGCCCAACTGGGCGAGTGGCGATGCGGTGCCGGGCGAGGGCGGCCCGCCGATGCGGCCCGGCGCCCATCCGATCGGTGCGGTCTATGGATTGCCGTTCGGCCGGATCGGGGCATCGGCGCTGGCCACCTTTGTCCGCAGCCAGGGCTGTGCCGTTCGGCTGACCCCGTGGCGGCTGCTGATCGCGGAGGGCGTCGCTCCCCGGCCGGCCACCGGCATGGTGCTGGACGATGCGCCGATCCTCCACGTTGACGCCTGTGTCGGCGCGCCCGCCTGTCCGCAGGCGAGCGTCGAGACCCGCGATCTGGCCGCGCGCCTCGCGCCGTCGATCGAGGGGCGTCTGCACGTCTCGGGTTGCGCGAAGGGCTGCGCGCGGGCACGGGCGGCGGACTGGGTGCTGACCGGGCGCGAGGGGGCTTTCGATCTGGCCCGCAACGCCCGCGCCGGGGCGGCACCGCTTCACACCGGATTGTCGCCCGAGCGGGCGGTCGCGCTTCTCGGAGCCTCTTGATGCCCTATAGTTACGAAACCGATGGCGCGGCGATCTATCGCCAGTCCTTCGCCATCATCCGCGCCGAGGCGGAGCTGGATCGCTTCGATGCGGAGGAAGAGCCGGTCGCGGTCCGCATGATCCATGCCGCCGGGCTGGTCGAATTGGCGCCGTCGATCCACTTCTCGCGCGGCTTCGCGACGGCGGGGCGGCAGGCGCTGGCGGCGGGCGCGGCGATCCTGTGCGACGCGCATATGGTCAGCGAGGGGGTCACGCGCGCGCGGCTGCCCGCCGACAATCCGGTGATCTGCACCTTGCGCGATCCGTCGGTGCCTGCCCTGGCCAAGGAGATGGGCACGACCCGCTCCGCCGCCGCGCTGGAGCTGTGGCGGCCGCATCTGGCGGGCGCGCTGGTGGCGATCGGCAACGCGCCGACCGCGCTCTTTCACCTGCTGACCATGTTGGAAGACGCCGACTGTCCGCGTCCGGCGGCGATCATCGGCTGTCCGGTCGGCTTTGTCGGCGCGATGGAGTCGAAGGACGCGCTGTGGGAGGCGATGCCCGTCCCTTGCGCCATCGTGAAGGGCCGTCCGGGCGGCAGCGCGATCACCGTCGCGGCGATCAACGCGCTTGCGAGCCGCGCCGAATGACGACGGGCACGATCCACGGCGTCGGCCTCGGCCCCGGCGCGGCGGACCTGATGAGCGTCCGCGCCGACCGGCTGGTGCGCGGGGCCCGGCACGTCGCCTATTTCCGCAAGGCCGGGCGGCGCGGCCATGCGCGCACCATCGTCGAGGGCATGTTGCGGGACGATGTGGTCGAATATCCGATGGACTATCCGGTTACGACCGAGATCGCCTTTACCGACCCGCGCTACAATGAATGCCTGTCCGCCTTCTACGCGACCTGCACCGCGCATATCCTGTCGCTGGTGCAGCGCGGCGAGGATGTGGTGGTGCTGTGCGAGGGCGATCCCTTCTTCTACGGCTCGTTCATGCACCTGCACAGTCGGTTGCTTCCCCACGCCCCCGTCGCGGTGGTGCCCGGCATCACCGGCATGTCGGGCGCCTGGACCGCCAGCGGCGCGCCGATCACCTGGGGCGACGATGTGCTGACCGTCGCGATGGCGACCCTGCCCGAGCCGGAACTGACCCGCCGCATCGCGGAGACCGATGCACTGGTCGTGATGAAGATCGGCCGCCATCTGCCCAAGCTGCGCCGTGCCATCGCGGCGGCGGGGCGGTCGGACCAGGCGTGGTTGATCGAACATGCCGCCCAAGCGGGCGAGCGCGTGCGGCGGCTGGCGGCGGTGGAGGACGCGCCCGCGCCCTATTTCTCGATCGCGCTGATCCATGGGCAGGGGCGGCGGCCATGAGCGGCTGGCTGATCGTCGCGGGGCTGGGGCCGGGGGCGGACGCCATGGTTACGCCCGAGGTGTCGGCGGCGCTGGCGGAGGCGACCGATGTGGTCGGCTATATCCCCTATGTCGCGCGCGTGCCCGAACGCCCCGGCCTGACCCGCCATGCCAGCGACAACCGGGTCGAGCGTGACCGCGCGCTCCATGCGCTGGAAATGGCCGAGGCGGGCGCGCGGGTGGTCGTGGTGTCCTCGGGCGATCCGGGCGTCTTCGCCATGGCGGCGGCGATCTTCGAGCGGGTGGAGGAGGACCCGGCGCGGTGGCACGACCTGGACATCCGCGTCCTGCCCGGCATCACCGCGATGCTGGCGGCCAGCGCGCGGGCGGGCGCGCCGCTGGGGCATGATTTCTGCGCGATCAACCTGTCGGATAATCTTAAGCCGCAGGTGCTGATCGAGCTTCGATTGCAACTTGCGGCGGAGGCGGATTTCGCCATTGCGCTCTACAATCCCCGGTCCAAGGCGCGGCCCGATGCGCTGGACGCGGCCTTTGCGCTGCTCCGCGAGACGTGCGGCGACGACCGCCCGGTGCTGTTCGCCCGCGCCGTCTCGACCCCGGAGGAGCATCTGCGCATCGTGCCCTTGCCCCAGGCGCGGGGCGAGATGGCGGACATGCGCACCGTCGTCATTATCGGGTCCAGCCGCACGCGGATGATCCCACACACGGGCCGCCCGATCCTCTACACCCCCCGGACGACGCCGTGATCGAGCCAGTCGAGCACCGCCGCGACGCTCTCCACCTGAGGCCGGTCGGGGATGAAGGGGCGGTCGATCATCACGACCGGCAGCCCGAGTTCGCGCGCCGCATCCAGCTTGGCCCGCGCGCCCGATCCGCCCGCATTCTTGGCGACGATCACCTGAATCCGGTGTGCGCGGAGCAAGGCCATTTCGCCCTCCAGCGTGAAGGGACCGCGATCCACCACCAGATGATGGTGCGGCAGCGCGGGGACCTCGGCGGCATCGACGAAGCGCAGCAGGTAGAAATGCTGCGCAGCATCGGCGAAGTTTCCGATGGTCTGTCGACCGAGCGCGAGGAAGATTCGTGCCGCCTCGCTGCCCAGCGCAGCCACGGCCTCCGCCGTATCGGCGACGCGAATCCAGCGGTCGCCTGGGCCCGCGTCCCAGGCGGGTCGGGTCAATGCGAGCAGCTTCACACCCGCCAACTCGGCCGCCGCGATCGCATTGGCGCTGATGCGCGCCGCGAAGGGATGGGTGGCATCGACCAGATGCGTCACGCCCTCGCGGGTCATATGATCGGCCAGCCCCTCGATGCCGCCAAAGCCGCCGACCCGCGTCGGGATCGCCTGCGCGCGCGGCGCCTCGGTGCGGCCTGCATAGCTCAGCACCGCGCGTTCGCCGCGCTGCGCCAGCGCGGTGGCCAGCGCGCTCGCTCCGGTCGTGCCGCCGAGCAGAAGGATATGGCGCATGGCTGACTCCGGACCCTGGCTGACGATCGTCGGGATCGGCGAGGATGGCTGGGACGGCCTGACCGCCCCCGCACGCGCCGCGATCGAGGCCGCCGATAGCGTGATGGGCGCGCCGCGTCACCTGTCGCTGCTGCCCCAGAAGGGCGCGGCGGAGCGGATCGTCTGGCCGGTACCCTTTGCCGAGGGGGTGCCGATGCTCCTCGCCAAGCGGGGAGAGCGGGTGGTGATGCTCGCTTCGGGCGATCCCTTTTGGTTCGGCGCGGGATCGGTGGTGACCCGTCATCTGGAGGTGGGGGAGTGGGTCGCCTATCCCGCCCCCTCCACCCTGTCGCTGGCGGCGGCGCGGCTGGGCTGGCCGGTCGAGACGATCCAGAGCATCGGCCTTCACGCCCGCCCGGTCGAGACCCTGCGGCCGCATCTGGCACCGGGGCAGCGGGTGCTGGCGCTGATGCGCGACGGCGCGTCGGTGACGGGCCTCGCAGCGTGGCTGGCCGAGCAGGGATTCGGCGCAAGCACGCTGACCGTGCTGGAGGCGCTGGGCGGGCCGCGCGAGCGGGTGCGCGCCTGCACGGCGGATGCGCTCGACTGGACCGATATCGCGCACCCCGTCGCGGTGGCGATTGAGCCCGCCGGTAACGGCCGCGTGCTTCCCCGTGGGAGTGGGCTGGACGACGACTGGTTCGACCATGACGGACAGATCACCAAGCGTCCCGTCCGCGCGCTGGCGCTGTCGGCGCTGGCCCCGCGTCCGGGCGAGTTGCTGTGGGATATCGGCACCGGATCGGGATCGGTCGCGATCGAATGGCTGCTGAGCGATCCGACCACCCGTGCCCTGGGGTTCGAGCGCGATCCCGCCCGTCTCGTCCGCGCCGCCGACAATGCCGCGCGGCTGGGTGTCACCCGGCTGGACCTGGTCGAGGGGGATGCGGTCGCCCTTCTCGCCGATCGGCCGCACCCCGATGCGGTTTTTGTCGGCGGGGGGCTGACGCGGCCTTTGGTGGAGGCGCTGCGGACCCTTCCGCGCTGTCGGTTGGTGGCGCATGCCGTGACGCTGGAAACGGAGGCCCTGCTGGCGGAGTGCCATGCGCGCTATGGCGGCGATCTACTGCGCATCGAACTGGCGCGCGCGCGACCGCTCGGCACCAAGCGGGGGTGGAAGGCGAGCTACCCCATCGTGCAATGGCGGGTCGCATGGTGATCGCCGGTTTCGGATGCCGGGCGGGGGCGACGCACGAGTCCTTCCGCAGCGCGCTCGCCGTGGCGGGCGTGCGCCCCGACGCGCTGGCCGTGCCCGCCGACCGGGCTGCGGCGATCGCCGGTTTCGCTCTGGCCGAGGGGCTTTCCGTTCGCCCCATCCCCGTCGATAGCTTGCGCGGGATCGACACCCCGACCCGTTCGGCCGCCAGCCTTGCCTATCGCGGCGTCGGTAGCGTCGCCGAAGCTGCGGCGCTCGCCGCCGCCGGACCGGGTGCGCGGATCATCGTGCCCCGCGTGACATCCTCCGACCGAATGGCGACCTGCGCCATCGCCCAAGGACTCGACCAATGACCGTTCACTTTATCGGCGCCGGACCCGGCGCCCCCGATCTCCTGACCTTGCGCGGACGCGACCTGATCGCGGCATGCCCGGTCTGTCTCTATGCCGGGTCGCTGGTGCCCGAAGCGGTGCTGGACCATTGTCCACCGGACGCGCGGATCGTGAACACCGCCCCGATGACGCTGGACGAGATCGTCGCCGAGATCGCCGACGCCCATGCCAGGGGCCAGGACGTCGCGCGGCTCCATTCGGGCGACCTGTCGGTCTGGTCGGCAATGGGCGAGCAGGTGCGGCGACTCCGCGAACTGGGCATTCCCGTTTCGGTCACACCCGGCGTACCGTCCTTCGCGGCGGCGGCGGCGGTGCTGGAAAGCGAGCTGACCCTCCCCGGCATCGCCCAGTCCGTGGTGTTGACCCGCACCCCAGGCCGCGCCAGCGCCATGCCCGAAGGGGAGTCGCTATCCGCCTTCGCGGTGACGGGGTCGACGCTCGCCATCCACCTGTCGATCCATAACCTTGCGAAAGTGGTCGCGGATCTGAGTCCGCATTATGGTGCGGACTGCCCGGTCGCGATCGTCTGGCGCGCGAGCTGGCCCGAGCAACGGATCGTCCGCGCGACGCTTGCGACCATCGAGGCGGCCGCCGCCGATGGCCCGGAGCGGACCGCGCTGATCCTGGTTGGCCGTGTCCTCGACCAGAGCGATTTCGCCGAAAGCCGGCTGTACGCCGAGGGCTATGACCGCCGCTATCGCCCTGGGAACACGATCGAATGACGCCAGGATTGATGATCGCCGCGCCCGCCTCGGGCACCGGCAAGACGACGGTGATGCTGGGCCTGCTCCGCGCATTTCGCGATGCGGGGGTGGCGGTGCAGCCGTTCAAGAGCGGCCCCGACTATATCGACCCCGCCTTTCACCGCGCCGCGTGCGGGCGGGCGTCGTTCAATCTCGACGGCTGGGCGATGCCTGCGCCGCTGCTTGATACGCTGGGGCAACGCGGGGCGGATGCCGAACTGGTGCTGGCGGAGGGCTCGATGGGGCTGTTCGACGGCGTCGCCAGACCCGGTGCGACCGGTATGGGCAGCAGCGCGGAGACGGCGCGGCGGATGGGCTGGCCGGTGGTGCTGGTCATCGACGTATCGGGACAGGCCCAGTCGGCGGCGGCGACCGCGCTGGGCTTTGCGCGCTATGACCCCGACCTGCGGGTGGCCGGCGTGATCCTGAACCGCGTGGCGAGCCCGCGTCATGAGCGGCTGGCGAAGCTGGGGTTCGAGGAGATCGGCCTGCCGGTCTTCGGCGCGCTTCCCCGGCGCGGCGACCTCGTGCTGCCGGAGCGGCATCTGGGGCTGGTGCAGGCGGTCGAGCATCCCGAACTCGACCGGCTGATCGGCGACTATGCGGCCTTCCTGGCGGCGCATGTCGACTTGGAAGCGATCCGCGCGGCGGCCTATGCCAAGATCGCGCCCTCTACCGACGTGATCCTGCCATCGCCACCGGCCCAGCGGATCGCGCTGGCGCAGGATGTGGCCTTCTCCTTCGTCTATCCGCATATGCTGGAGGGCTGGCGGGCGGCGGGTGCCGAAATCCTGCCTTTCTCGCCGCTCGCCGACGAAGCGCCCGATGCGTCGGCGGATCTGGTCTGGCTGCCCGGCGGTTACCCTGAGCTTCACGCCGGGCGGCTGGCGGCGGCGGAGACGTTCCGCGCCGGGCTGGCCAACCACGCCCGGACCAGGCCGGTCCATGGCGAGTGCGGCGGCTATATGGCGCTGGGCGAGGCGCTGATCGATGCCGAGGGCGTCAGCCACCGGATGGCGGGGCTGCTCGGTCTCGTGACCAGCTATGCCAAGCGCAAGATGCATCTGGGTTATCGCCGTGCGACGCTGCTGGGCGAGGTGGCGGGGATGCCCGAGGGCGCGGTATTGGGCGGGCATGAATTCCATTATTCGACCGTCCTCGAACAGCCCGACGCGCCGCTCGCGCATGTCGTGGATGCGCAGGGCGAGGCGGTGCTCGAAACCGGATCGCGGCGGGGCGCGGTGACCGGCACCTTCTTCCATCTGGTGGCGCGCTGGTGGTGAGCGGCTTCGTCCATCTGGTCGGCGCGGGGCCGGGCGACCCCGAATTGCTGACGCTCAAGGCGGTGCGCTGCTTGGGGCAGGCCGATGTCGTGCTGTTCGACGATCTGGCCGCCGGACCGATGCTGACCCATGCGCGGCCCGGCGCCGAACTGATCGCGGTGGGCAAGCGGGCGGGCCGCGCCTCGCCCAAACAGGCGGAGATCGACCGGCTGCTGGTCGATCACGCCTTGGCGGGCAAGCGGGTGGTGCGGCTGAAATCGGGCGACCCCGGCATTTTCGGGCGGCTGGAGGAAGAGATGGTCGCGCTGAAGGCGGCCGGTATCTGCTTCGAGATCGTCCCCGGCGTCAGCGCGGCGAGCGCGGCGGCGGCGGCGGCCGCCATTCCGCTGACCCGGCGGGCCGAGGCGCGGCGGGTGCAGTTCGTGACCGGCCATGACGTGACCGGCACGCTGCCCGCCGACCGCAACATGGCGGCGCTGGCCGATGCGAGCGCGACGACGGTGGTGTTCATGCCCAAGCGGACCTTCCCCGCGCTGGCCGAGGCGCTGATCGCGCATGGCCTGCCGCCCGAAACGCCCGCGCTGATGGCTGAGCATGTCGGCTGTCCCGACCAGCGCCTGACCCGCTCGACCGTGGCCGGACTGGCCGCGCGACTGGCGGAGGGCGTGTCGGACAAGGCGGCGCTGATCCTCTATGGCCCGTTGATGGAGGATCTGTGATCCATCTCGACCTGATCGGCATCGGCACGGGCAATCCCGACCACCTGACCCGCGCCGCCGAGGCCGCGATGCGCGCCGCCGACCTGATCCTGCTGCCGCGTAAAGGCGACAAGGTCGAGCTGATCGACTTGCGCCGCGACATCTGCGCGCAGGTGCTGGTGGGGACGGAGGTGCGCGTGGTCGAGTTCGACCTGCCGGTGCGCGCCGCGGAGGGCGCCTATCTCGATACGGTCGAGCATTGGCATGACGCGATCGCCGAATGCTGGGCGGCGGAGATTGCCGCGCATCTGCCGGATGGCGGGCGGGTGGCACTGCTCGTCTGGGGCGACCCCTCGCTCTATGACAGCACGATCCGAATCGCCCGGCGGCTGGCGGCGGTGGAGCGGGTAACGGTGGTGCCGGGGATCACCAGCCTCCAGGCGCTGTGCGCGGCGCATGCCATCCCGTTCAACGCGGTCGGCGCGCCGGTGATGGTGACGACCGGGCGACGCCTACGCGAAACCGGCTGGCCCGAGGGGGCGGACAGCGTCGCGGTGATGCTGGACGGCGGATGCGCCTTCACCACGCTGGACCAGCCGGATGCGGCCATTTGGTGGGGGGCGTATCTGGGCATGGCGCACCAGGCGATCGAGTCCGGGCGGCTGGCGGACGTCGCCGAGCGGATCGTGGCGCGCCGGGCGGAACTGCGGCGCGCGCATGGCTGGATCATGGATGTGTATCTGCTGCGGCGCGGCGGGGATCTAGTGGGGGAGGGGCTGTGATGGCCCGCCCCATGATCTTCCTCCCCTCGCAGGGGAGGTGGCAGGCCGCAGGCCTGACGGAGGGGTGTCCCGCTCTCGATAAGGCAACACCCCTCCGACGCGCTACGCGCGCCACCTCCCCTTGCAGGGGAGGAATGCGTCTAGAACTCGATGCCCTTCTGCGCCTTCACGCCCTGTTCGCGGAAGGGATGCTTCACCTGCGTCATGTCGGTCACCAGATCGGCCGCCGCGATCAGCGCGTCGGGGGCGTTGCGGCCCGTGATGACGACATGCGTCATCTCCCCCCTGGAGGCGAGTGCCTCCAGCACCTCATCGACCGGCAGATAGTCGTAGCGCAACACGATGTTGAGTTCGTCGGCGACGATCAGGTCATAAGCCGGGTCGGCGATCATCCGCTTGACCTCCTCCCAGGCGGTGCGCGCGGTGGCGATGTCGCGGCTGCGGTCCTGGGTGTTCCAGGTGAAGCCCTCGCCCATCGCGTGGAAGTCCACCTCGGGAAAGCGCGCCAGCACCGCCGCCTCGCCGGTGGTCATCGCGCCCTTGACGAACTGAACCATGCCGACGCGCATCCCATGTCCGACCGCGCGGATCACCATGCCCAGCGCGGCGGTCGTCTTGCCTTTGCCCTTGCCGGTATGGACGATCACCAGCCCCTTTTCGACGTCGCGCGCGGCGACCTTCTGGTCCTGCGCGACCTTCTTCTTGGCCATACGCTCGGCATGTTCGGCGTCGGTTCGCATCATTTCTCTCCTGAAAGACGAAGGGGCAGCCCGGCGACCACCAGGTCGGTCGCGTCGCAGACCCGCGCCAGCCGCTGGTTCAGCGTGCCTTGCGCATCGCGGAAGCGGCGGGCCAGCGCATTGTCGGGGACGATGCCGAAGCCGACCTCGTTGCTGACCAGCACGACGGGGCCGGGGGCATCCGCGATGGCGGCGACCAGCGCATCGCCCGCCGCCGTCAGGTCGGCCTCGCCCAGCAGCAGGTTGGTCAGCCACAAGGTCAGGCAGTCGACCAGCAGCACCCGTTTGGCGCGGCCATGCTCCATAATGGCTTCCGGCAGGGTAAGCGGAGCCTCCACCGTCGTCCATCGCGCGTCGCGATCGGCCTGGTGGCGCGCGATGCGGTCGCGCATCTCCTCGTCCCAGGCTTGCGCGGTGGCGATAAAGCAGCCTTCGGGCGTCATCGCCTCGGCCAGCGCCTGTGCGTGGCGGCTCTTGCCCGACCGGGCACCGCCGAGCACGAGGATGGTACGGGGCTTCGTCATGCCTCTGCGCATTGCGGGAGCCGGGCTGTGACGCAAGCGGAAATGGGTGCGCTGACCCATCATGGCGGGCGGATCGATGCGGCCAGGGCGATGTTTCCGCACGCGCCCGAACCGTGGCTCGATCTGTCGACGGGGATCAATCCGGTGGCGTGGCAGCCGACCGCCGCGCTGGCGGTCGATGCTGGGCCCTTGCCCGACCGCAGTGCGCTCGCCCGGCTGGAGGCATTGGCGGCGGCGCATTTTGGTGTCGCGGCCGAAAGCGTGGCGGCGGTGCCGGGAAGCGAGATGGCGCTGCGTCTCCTGCCGCTGCTGGGCATCGCCCAGTCGATCGTTGCGGTCCGGCCGAGTTACGGCACCCACGATGCGATCGCGACGATGCGGGTCGATCACGCCGCGCTGGAGGATTGGACGGGGCAGTCGGGAAGCCTGCTGATCGCCAATCCCAACAATCCCGACGGCGTCCATCGCTCGTGCGATCAGTTGGCGCGCCTGGCCGAGGCGCAAGCCCGTGCGGGCGGCTGGCTGATCCTGGACGAAGCCTTTGCTGATGCGATGCCGGGACCCGGCTTTGCGGGCGGCGAGCGGATCGTCGTGCTGCGGTCGTTCGGCAAGTTCTTCGGGCTGGCGGGGGTTCGGCTGGGCTTCGTCATCGCCGAGCCGGACATGCTGTCGCGGCTTCGTCTGTTGCTGGGCGACTGGCCGGTATCCAGCCATGCCATCGCCTGGGGCAGCGCGGCCTATGCCGATCGCGCATGGATCGCCGCGACCCGCATCGCGCTGGTCGAGCGGGCGGCGGCGCTGGACGCGGTGCTGGCGCGCCATGGTCTGATCGCAAAAGGAGACTGTCCGCTGTTCCGCATGGTCGAGACGCCGGTGGCGGCCAGTCTGTTCGCCCGACTGGCGGCGGCGGGAATACTGGTTCGGCCCTTCGCCGACGCGCCCGAGCGGTTGCGTTTCGGCGTGCCCGAGGCGGCGGACGATCTCGTCCGGCTGGACGCGGCGTTGCGACATGGCTGATCCCGTCGCGCTGCTCGCGCTGGCGCTCGACGCCGCGATCGGTTGGCCCGACCGGCTTTATGCGCGAGTCGGGCATCCGGTGGGGGCGTTTGCCCGCTTCCTGAATGTCGCGGAGCGGCTCGGCAACCGGCCGGAGTGGCCCGAGGGCGTGCGGCGGGGTCTGGGCGTCCTGACCATCCTGCTTCTAATCGCGCTGACCGGCGCGGCGGCATGGTGGCTCGACCGGGAATCGCATCTGTTGTTCGGACGCTGGGGCTGGATCGCCAGTGCCGTCCTCGCCTGGCCCGCCTTGGCGCAGCGCAGCCTCTATCTTCATGTTCGCCCGGTGGCCGAAGCGCTGATGCGCGGCGACCTGTCCGCCGCCCGCGCCCTGGTCGCGCGGGTGGTGGGGCGCGATACGCAGCGGCTGAATCAGGCGGGCGTCTCGCGCGCCGCGATCGAGACGCTGGCGGAGAGCTTTTGCGACGGCATCGTCGCGCCGCTGTTCTGGTTGCTGCTGCTCGGACTGCCGGGGGTGTGGATGTACAAGGCGATCAACACCGCCGACAGCATGATCGGGCATAAGGAGCCGCGCTGGCGCGCGTTCGGCTGGGCGGCGGCGCGGATCGATGACGGCGCGAACTGGATACCGGCGCGGATCGCCGGGTTGCTGGTCTGCGTGGCGGGCGCAGGCGGCTGGGGCGTGATGAAGCGCGATGCGCGCGCCCATGCCTCGCCCAATGCGGGCTGGCCCGAGGCGGCGATGGCAGGGGCGCTGGGCGTCGCGCTGGCGGGGCCGGTCGCCTATGACGGCGTGACCCAGATCAAGCCGTGGATCGGGCGCGAAGGGCGTATGGCGGCGCCGAACGACATCGTCACCGCGCTGCAAATCTATGCGCGCGCCTGCCTGCTCCTTTGGCTGATCGCGGGGGGTGTTGCGTGGCTGGCGTGATGATTCAGGGCACCGGCTCGGACGTGGGCAAATCGGTGCTGGTGGCGGGGCTGTGCCGGGCCTTCGCCAATCGCGGCCTTCGCGTCCGCCCTTTCAAGCCGCAGAATATGAGCAACAATGCCGCCGCGACCCCCGATGGCGGTGAGATTGGGCGGGCGCAGGCGACCCAGGCCTTCGCGGCGCGGGTCGAGCCGCATGTCGACATGAATCCGGTGCTGCTCAAGCCGCAGGGCGACCGCACCTCGCAACTGATCGTGCGCGGGCAGGTGCGGGGGATGCTGCCCGCGTCGAAATGGCGCGAAGGGCGGATCGGGCTGCTGCCCGAAGTGGTGGAATGCTACCGGCGATTGGAGGCGCAGTGCGACCTCGTCATCGTCGAGGGTGCGGGGTCGCCTGCCGAGGTCAATCTGCGCAGCGGCGACATTGCCAATATGGGCTTTGCGCGCGCGGCCAACGTCCCGGTGGTGCTGGCCGGAGACATCGACCGGGGCGGGGTAATCGCGTCGCTGGTCGGAACCAAGGCGGTGATCGACCCGGCCGATGCCGCGATGATCCGGGGCTTTCTGGTCAACAAGTTTCGCGGCGACCCGGCGCTGTTCGCCGATGGCATGGCCCTGATCGCCGGGCATACCGGCTGGTCTTCGCTGGGGCTGATACCCTGGCTGGCCGACGCGGCACGTCTGCCCAGCGAGGATGCGGTGATCCTGGAACGGGCGAAGGCGGGGGCCGGGGGCGGGTGGTGATCGCCTGTCCGATCACCCCGCGTATCGCCAATTTCGACGATCTCGATCCCCTCCGCCTGGAGCCGATGGTCGATCTGGTGATGGTCCGCCCCGGCCAGCCCCTTCCCGATGCCGCGATGATCGTGCTGGCGGGGTCCAAGGCGACCATCGCCGACCTTGCCTTCATCCGCGAGCAGGGCTGGCATATCGACATCGCCGCGCATCATCGGCGCGGGCGGCCGGTGCTGGGGCTATGCGGCGGATACCAGATGCTGGGCCGATCGGTCGCCGATCCGGATGGAATCGAGGGACCGGCGGGCAGCGTCGAAGGGCTGGGGCTGCTCGATGTCAAGACCGTGTTGACCGGCGAAAAGACGGTACGGCCGGTGACGGGCGAAGCCTTGGGCGTATCCTTTTCCGGTTACGAAATCCACCTCGGCCGGACCAGGGGCCCGGATGCCGCGCGTCCCGTGGGGCACCTCGCCGACGGGCGGCCCGAGGGCGCGATGAGCGCCGATGGCCTCGTCGCGGGAAGCTATATCCACGGCCTGTTGGGGGAGGCGGGGCAGCGGGCGGCATGGCTGTCGCGGATCGGCGGGGCGGGGCAGGGCCCGGATCACCGCGCCGATGTGGACGCTGCGTTGGATGCGATCGCCGCCGTGCTGGAAGCGCATGTCGATTGCGACGCGCTGCTGCGGATCGCTCAGGGAGCGGCGTAGAGCAGCGCGGCGACCAGCAGGCCGGTCTCGGTCAGTTCGATCCCTGCGCCATGGACATCGCCGGTCACGCCACCGACCCGACGCCGGAACCAGGCGGTCAGCACGATGATCGCGATCGGCCCCAAGATGAACGGCGGATAGAGCGGCACGAGCGCTATCGCGACGATGGCCCACAGTCCCAGATCGACCGGGCGCACCGCCCGTGCCACCATCGCGCCCAGGCCACCCGGCCGCAACGGTGGCAGGAGGCGCGCCCAGACCAATGGCCCGATCCGCGCCACCGCCGGAACCAGCGCGATCATCGCCCAGTCCCCCGGTCGCACGCCATTCAGCAGTACCAGCTTGGCGAGCAGTTGCATCACCAGCGCGATGGTGCCGAAGCTGCCGATATGCGGATCGGCCATCACCGACAGCAGCCGCGTGCGATCGCCATGCGCCGCGCCCAGCCCGTCGGCGAGATCGGCCAGCCCATCCAGATGCAGCGCCCCGGTCGCCCAGACCCAAGCCCCCAGCGCGGCCAGCGCCCCGATCCAGGGATCGACCCGCGCGCCCAGCCAGCCCGCGCCCGCCACGATCACGCCGATCATCAGTCCCGCCAGCGGATAAAGCCGGATGGCGCGGGCGAAATCCGCCTCGTCCGCCTCGACACGCGGCATGGGCAGCCGGGTCAGGAAGCCGAGCGCGACGATCAGCGTCTTCATGCTGTGGCCAACCCCGTCACCTGCGCGGTGCGGGGGTCTCCGTCCCACACCTCCAGCGTCACCAGGCTGGCATAGGGCAGGGCGAAGGACCAGACGGTCCTTGCGTCGAACCCGCACAGCAAATGCAGCGCCGCGCGCATCGCCCCGCCATGGGTCACGATCAGCGTGGGTTCGGGGGACAGCGCCATCAGGGCGGCGCGCACCCGCGCGACCAGATCGGACCAGCGCTCGCCGCCCGGCGGGGGGGCTGCATCGGGGTCTTCCCAGAACCGCCCGAGCGCGTCCCCATCGATCGCGTCCGGGGCCAGCCCGTCCCATTTCCCGAAATCCAGCTCCCGCCAACGCGGATCGATCTCGGTCGGGCCCATTGCCTCCGCACAGGCGCGCGCGCGCGACAGGTCCGAACTGATGCGCCGTGCCACCGGCACTTGGGCAGCCCGTGCCAGACAGGCCGCAATGCCGCGTTCCGTCACCGGGCAGTCGGTGCGCCCCAGCATCCGCCCCGTCAGCTCGGGCTCGCCATGCCGGAGCAGATGGAGGCGGAAGGGGGTCACGCGGTGGCGACCCCGGCCTCGGCAAAGGTCGCCATGCCGTCATGCGCCGCGATCGCCGCACGGATGACCTGCACTGCCACCGCCGCACCGCTGCCTTCGCCCAGCCGCATGTTCAGCGACAGAATCGGCTCCAGACCCAGCCGCGACAGCAGCAGGGCGTGGCCCGGCTCGGCCGAGCAATGTCCGGCTAGGCAGTGGTCGGCGATGGCCGGATCGGCCATGGCGAGCGGCGCGATCGCCGCGGTGCCGATGAACCCGTCAATCACCACAGGCACGCGCCGGGCTCGTGCCGCCAGCACCGCACCCGCCATCGCCGCAATCTCCCGCCCGCCCAGACGGCGGAGGATTTCGAACGCGCTGGTCAGATGCGCGCGGTGCAGCGTCAACCCATCGGTCACGGCCGCTGTCTTGCGCGACAGGCCCTCCCCATCGACGCCGGTGCCGGGGCCCACCCAAAGGGCCGCCGCCCCCCCGAAACTGGCGGCTGCCAGAGCGGCGGCGGGGGTGGTATTGCCGATGCCCATCTCCCCCAGCACCAGCAGGTCGGCATCGCCCAGCGCTTCGGCGCCGGCAGACAGGGCGGCGAGGCATTCCGCCTCGCTCATCGCGGGTGCGGTGGTGAAGTCGGCGGTCGGGCGGTCCAGGTCGAGCGGGACCACCGACAATTCCAGCCCGGCCGCGGCGGCCAGCGCATTGATCGCCGCACCCCCGGCGGCGAAATTGGCGACCATCTGCCCCGTCACCTCAGCCGGAAAGGCGCTGACCCCGCGTGCGACGACGCCGTGATTTCCCGCGAAGATCACCGCGCGGCCACGCTCGATCCGGGGGCGCTCGACGCCCTGCCACCCGGCGAGGAAGATGGCGATGTCCTCCAGGCGGCCCAGCGAGCCGGGGGGCTTTGTCAACTGGCCCTGTCGCCGCATGGCGGCCTCGCGCGCGGCGGTATCGGGACGGGACAGATCGGCCAGCGCGGCCTCGAACGCGGCGATCGTGGGGAAGGCGGTCATTCGACGACGAATCCTTCGGGCGGCGTGCGGGTGAGGAAATGGCCCTTCACGCCTTGCGGCCATTGTTTGTACGGCACCTGCCCCCAATCGCTGTCGGCATAAGCCCGCGCATAGTCCAGGATGGCGCGCGCGGCGTCCTCATCGGGGGCGAACTTGCCCATGACATAGCCGACCTTGCCGGGGCAGCGGAGGTGGACGGTGCAGAAGGACTGGCAGGCGAAGAGACAGGGCATCTCCTCCACCGCCACGTCCGCATAAGCGGGGTCCGAGGCTTTGACCGCGCGCAGCGCCTCGACCAGCAGGGCGCCGCCGCGCTTGCCGTCTTCATTTTCGCGTGCGTCCTCGGACAGGCGACAGGTGTTGCAGGCGACCACGGCGGGGCCGTTCGCGGCGGGTTTCAGCACGGGTAAGGCTCGATCATCGGGCATGTCTCCACAAAGGCGCTGTCGTCGCGCGAGGGGATAGCCCCGTCCGTCCGGCACACCCTGACCGGTCGAAAGACGACCGCGACGGGCAGGTCTCCTGGCTCGCGGGTCGGTGCCGGTCCGCCGCCTTCTCGGGGGCGAACCCCAATGGCGTGATGGCGGATGGCTCGCCGCTTACAGTTGCAGGGACAGCCGGGGCCTTACACCCCATTCCCTTTTCATCCCCCGAAGGGGAACCTGTCGCAGGGCGAGCGATAGGCGCGGGGAGGGCGAGAGGCAACACCGCTATTCCCTTCCCAACCCCCGCCGCCCGCCCCGGCGGAGGCCGGGGCCCAATTGCCGTGACGTTCGTGGGGCGCCTGATGGAATGCCGAAACTGGATCCCGGCCTTCGCCGGGGTGGTGCTATTGTGGCTGAGGGAAGGGTGCTATTCCTCGCCGCGCAACGCCTTCAGGAAAAAGGCATATTGCCGCCGCATCGCATAGGCCACCGGGCCGGTGCTGCGCCCGGCGGTATGCTCGCCGCCGGGGATGACCAGCAGGTCGAAATCCTTGTCCGCCTTGATCAGCGCATCGACTACCTGGGTCGTGCTGGCGGGATCGACATTGGAGTCCTGTTCGCCGACGACCAGCATCAGCTTGCCCTGCAACTGCTGCGCATGGACCACGCTCGAGGCGTCGAGATAGCTCTGGTCGACCGGATAGCCGAGCCATTGTTCGTTCCAGTCGATCTTGTCCATCCGGTTGTCGAAACACCCGGCATAGGCGACCCCGGCCTTGTAGAAATCTGGGTGGAACAGCAGTGCGTTCAGCGTGCTCTGCCCGCCCGCCGAGCCGCCATAGATGCCGACACGGGAAATATCGACGGCGGGGTCCCTGGCCGCCAGCGCCTTCATCCAGGCGATCCGGTCGGGAAAACCGCTATCGGCGAGGTTCTTCCATGCGACATCGTGAAAGGCCTTGGAGCGGTTGGCGGTGCCCATGCCGTCGATCATCACGACGATGAAGCCCAGATCGGCGAGCTGCTGCATCCCCATGACCTTGTCGCCGCCCGAGAAGCCGCCGAACGGCCAGAATGCCTTGGGCACAAAGCTGTCATGCGGCCCGGCATAGATGTTCTCGATCACCGGATAATGTTTGGCGGGGTCGTAATCGCGCGGGCGGACGACTAGGCCGTAGATATCGGTGCTGCCGTCGCGGCCCTTGGCGGTGAAGCGCTCCGGCGGGCGGAACCCGGCGGCGGTCAGCGCGGTGATGTCGCCCTTTTCCAGCGTCTGGATCAGGCGGCCGTCGCGCGCGTCGTGCAGTTCCATCGTCTCCGGCAGGTCGGTGCGGGAATAGACGTCCACATAGGTCGTCATGTCGGGGGAGAAGCGGACCTCGTGCGTCGCATTCTCCTGGGTCAGCCGGGTCAGGTTGCGGCCGTCGAAATCGACCCGGAACGATTGCTTGTAATAAGGGTCTTCGCCGGGCACGAAGCCGCTGGCCGAGAACCAGATCTGGCGTTTGTCGTCATCGACCTTGGCGATGTCGCGGACGATCCATTGGCCCTTGGTGATCTGACGGATGACCCGGCCGGTCGTGCCGTCGATCATATAGAGATGCCGCCAGCCGTCCCGCTCCGACGCCCAGAGGATCTCGCGGCCCCTATCCTTTACGTCGTGCGACCAGATGCGGTCGCGAAAGACGAAGGTCTTCGCGGTTTCGGTCACGGCGGCATGGGCCTTGCCGGTATCGGCATCGACCGCGATGATCTTCGCCTCGCCGAAGCCGCGCTTCAGATCGTCGAAGGCGAAGCTCTTGCCATCGGCCCGCCAGGCCGGGGCCGACAGGGTATAGGCGTTCGCGAACAGCGACGGGTCGATCTCGGTCCGCTTGCCGTCGGCGACGCGGAACAGGACGGGTGCCTCTTGATCCACCGCATCGCCGGGCTTGGGATAGAGTTGCTGCACGACCTCGGGCTGGACCTTGCCCGGCGGGGCGGCGAGGACACGGGTGACCATGCGGGGATAGCCGGGACGGACGCGCTGGAGCGCGATATGCCGGCCGTCCGGGCTCCAGGCGATCGTCTCGGGATCGTAGAAATTGGCGGGGCTGCCGTCTTGGGACCGCCACAATTCCTTGCCGCCCCCGGCCTCGCGCACGACCAGATTGTCGTCGAGGACCAACGCCTCCAGCCTGCCATCGGGAGAGAGGCGGGGATGGTTGTCGGCGGGCACGCGCAGGTCGCGCACCACGCCGAAGCCGCGCGGGCGGCCGGGGTTTTCCGGCGGGACGACGGTGCAGGCGGGCCGGGCGAGGACGCAGCGATAGATGACGCCGTCCTCATAGCCGATGCTGAAGGTGATCGCCGAACGGTCGGGCGTATAGGAGAAATGATCGAAGGGCAGGCGGAGCGGCGCGATCGGCTTGCCCATGACCTTGGCCAATGCGGGGGCGAGCGCAGCAGCGTCGAAGGCGGGGGCCTTGGCGTGGCTGGTCGCGTCCACATCGACGAAGGCGAAACCGTCCGCCACCGTCTTGCGATAATGGAAATGCCGTCCGTCCGCGTCCCACTCGGCGGGGGAGGGGATGTCGCGGGTCAGCCATTGCCATTGCTCGCGAAGAGCCAGCGACTTGGCGATACGGTCGGGCACGCCCTGCGCGGCGACCGGACCGGCGGCGAGCAACAGCGAAAGGGTCAGCAGGGTCTTCAACGGGCCGCTCCGATGGTGAAGCTGTAGGTCAGGGGCTGGAGCGGAATGCGGTACGGCATGTGCGCACGGCCATCGAGGTTCCAGCCGGTATCGCCGCCCACCCCCGCCTGCGCGGCGTCGATCAGCAGCGTGCCGTCGCCATGCGGGCGGATGTCCGAGCTGTGCGCCTGGGACGGCGGCTTCATCGCCAGGTCGGCATAGGGGAAGGGTAGGGCATTGACCGAAAGCGGCTGCGCCCCCGTCACGCGGAGCCCGACCCCAGTGCCGGTGAGCTGCAGCCAGCGCACATCGGTCTTGTTGCCGCTCTCCTGCGGCCGGGCATAGTCGTGATACTGGTCGGCCAGCGCCCCGCTCCAGCGGGCGATCATCGCACCGGTCTTGCGGTCGGCATAGCTTTCCCACGGGCCGCGCCCGAACCAGCTGACCTGGGTGAATTGCTGCCCCGGCGTCGCGAAGGCGAGGCCGACGCGCAAGGGATCGGGCAGCGTCGCGCGCAGCGGCGTGAAGCGGACGGTCGCCGTCGCATTGCCGTCCGGCGCCATGGTCCAGCGGGTCTGCATCTTGACCGATCCGACGCCCATGTCGTGATCCACGACGATGGCATCGCCCTCGCGCCGGATCGCGTCGAGGCGGCGATGGTCGGAGAAATATTGCCACATCGCATGGCTCTTGGGCACGCCCGCGCCCACGTCATTGTCGGTCGGCGCGCGGGTGAAATCGGGGGTGCCGCCGGTCAGCAGCGTCTTGCCGCCCCGCGCATAACGGCGGACGAGCCCGGTCGTCCGGTCGATCTCCAGCACGGCATCGCCCGCCGCCAGCGTTATCGCATCGGCGCTTTCCTGCGGCGGGACCGACCCGGCGGGTATGGCGGCGAAGACCGGGCCGGTCAGCGCGAACTGGTCCCAGCCGACGACATGGCCCGCGGGCAGCGGCGGGATCGCCCCCGCTTTGGTCCGGGCGCGCAGGATCAGCGAACGCTCGGCCGAGGCGTCCCTGGGCGCGGGCAGGGTGAAGGACAGGGGCGCGCTGACCCCCGCCGCCACGGACGGGGTGGTGATGCTGCCGCGGGCCGTCTCGACGCCATTCTCCAGCACCGTCCAGTCCAGCGTAAAGCGCGACAGGTCGATATGGTCGTGGCGGTTGACCACCTGCCACCCGCCGTCCTTGTGGGTGAAGCTGATCGGCGACTGGACATGCGCCATCTCGTAATATTCGGGGTCGGGGGTCCGGTCCGACTGGATCACCCCGTCGCCGACCGGGCTGTCGTCGCCGTGCAGCCCGGCATCCGTGGGATCGGAATCATAGTCCAGGCCCTGCCCCCAATAGGGGCGGCCGTCCTTGTCCTTCAGGATCATCGTCTGGTCGACCCAGTCCCAGACGAAGCCGCCCTGAAGCTTGGGATATTTGCGGAAAACGTCCCAATAGCCCTGGAAGTCACCCAGGCTGTTGCCCATCGCATGGGCATATTCGCACAGGATCAGCGGCTGGGTGAATTCGGGGCGCTGGGCATAGTCGGCCAGCTTCTCGACATCGTCGTACATGGGCGCGAAGATGTCGACATAGGCATTGGTCGGATGCCGCCAGCCGCTCATGCTGTAACCCAGGAAGTTGATCAGCCGGGTCTTGTCGTGCTGGCGGATCCATTGCGCCGCCGCCTCGAAATTGGGGCCGACGCCGCTTTCATTGCCCAGCGACCAGAAGATGATCGAGGGGTGGTTGCGATCGCGCTCGACCATGCGCCGCACCCGGTCGAGATGCGCCGCCGCCCATTCGGGCTTGTGGCCCAGGTTCAGCGTCGGATCGCCCTTTTCCTGGGTGAGGCTCAAGTAGCCATGGCTCTCGATATTGGCCTCGTCCATCACGTAGAGGCCATATTCGTCGGCCAGGTCGTACCAGCGCGGATCATTGGGATAGTGCGAGGTGCGGACCGCGTTGATATTGGCGGCCTTCATCAGCTCGATATCCTTGCGCATCGTCTCTTCGGATACGACGCGGAAGGTGTGCGGGTCATGCTCGTGGCGATTGACGCCGCGGATCATGATCCGCTTGCCGTTGACCCGCACCTCGCCGCCCGCGACCTCGACGGCGCGGAAGCCGATGCGGCGGCTGGTCGCCTCAATCAGCTTGCCCTTCGCGTCGAGCAGTTCGACCAGCAACGTGTAGAGGTTGGGGTCTTCGGCGCTCCACGTCTTCACGCCCGGAACCTCGGCGGCGATCGTCGCGGTCGTGCCGGTCGGTGTCGCGGTCCGGGTCAGCACGACCCGCTTGCCGTCGAGCAGCGTGGCGCGCACCGAGGTCGCCTGCCCCGCGCCCGCCAGGTCGATCGCGGCCGACAGCGTCCCGTCGCGATAGTCATGGCTCAGCCCGGCCTCGATCGCCTGATCGCGGATATGCGTCTGCGGCGCGGCATAGAGGGTGATCGAGCGCTCGATCCCGTTGACCCGCCAGAAATCCTGATCCTCGAGGTAGCTGCCGTCCGAATGGCGATAGAGCTCGATCGCGATGGTGTTCTTGCCCGGCTTCGCGGCCCGGCTGATGTCGAATTCGGTGGGGAGCTTCGAGTCTTCGGAATAGCCAATTTTCTCGCCATTGACCCAGAGATAATAGGCTGCCCCCGCCGCGCCGATGTTGAGGAGCAGGCGGCGTCCGGCGAAATGCGCCGGAACGGTGAAGTCGCGGCGATAGGAGGCGACCTCGTTCAGCCGATGCTCGATAAGGGGTTCGTTGCGCGGAAAGGGATAGCCGCTGCCGACAAAGACCGGGCGGCTCAGCCCCTGGGCCTGAAGGATGCCGGGCACCGCCACGTCGCGCCATTTCGACACGTCGCGGGCGGGATCCTCGAAGCCGACGGGTCGCGCCTCGGGATTGGGCGACATCTGCACCTTCCACGTCCCGTCGAGCGACAGGTGATAGCGCGACCGGGTGACGTCGCCCGCCAGAGCGGCCGCGCGCGTTTCGAACCCGGCGAAGCTCGTGTGCATCGGTTCCGCACCGATCCGGTCGATGGCGGGATTTTCCCACTCAAGGCGCGGCGACGGCGTTTGTGCCAGCGCGGTGCTGGCCATCACGGCCGAAAGGCTGGTCCACAAAGCCCATCGCGTCATTGCCATATCACGTCACTCCTCAGCCCGTCCGGCCATGCTAGATTATACGGAATACAATTTAAAGTCGGACGCCGTCGATTTGCCCTTGAGATTTATGATATAGAGTATCATTTGCGAAAAGGGGCGTGACGAAAGGCGATATGATGGTTGAGCAGAATGACGGCGATCTGCCGACACTGGGCCTGGCGCCTTATGCCGCGCCGTCCCATGCCGGCGGGGCGGGTCTGGATCGACTGGCCATTTCCGCTTCGTCCCTGTGCCTGGTCCATTGCCTGCTGTTCCCGATCCTGATCGCGTTCCTTCCCTCGATCGCGGCATGGGCCGATCTGGGGGAGACGTTCCACATCGTCATGCTGGCGATCGCGATACCGCTGAGCGGGACCGCGCTGCTGCGGGGGGTGCGACGTCATGGGCATCGCGGTCCCATGACGTGGGGGCTTATCGGCTTGGGCCTGTTGATGCTGGGTGTCGTGTTCGAGACCAGTATGGCGGGCACCGCCCTGACCGTTACGGGCGGGATCGTGCTCGCGGTCGCGCATGTCCTGAATCTGCGGGCCGATCGGCTGGCCGCGCTGAGCGCCTTGTAAGGAATCGACACACCCGCCAGTCGCGCTTTTTATATCCCCGCTCTTGACCCGGACGCGCGGTTTCGCGCAGGCGCAGCCATCCAAAGCGCAACAATATCTGGCGGGAGAATGGAATGACCGAGGCACATGATCGGATCGTCGCGGGTGTCGAACTGGGCGGTACGAAATCGATTGTGCTGATCGGGCGCGGGCGGGACATTCTGGTGTCCGAACGCCTGCCCACCACGACCCCCGCCGTCACCCTGGCCGCGCTGGCGCAGCGTCTGGGCGAATGGCGCGAGCAGTATAAGCCCGAGGCGCTGGGCATCGGCAGCTTCGGTCCGATCGCGCTCGACAAGAGCGGCATGGATTATGGCCATATGCTCGCCACGCCCAAGCCCGGCTGGGCGGGCGCGGACGTGGTCGGCGCGTTGGCCGAGGGCTTTGGTGAGCGGGTCGCCATCCATACCGACGTGACCGGCGCGGCGCTGGCCGAGGGGCAGTGGGGCGCGGCGCGTGGGCTGGCCGACCATATCTATGTCACGGTCGGCACCGGGGTCGGCATGGGCATCATCGTCAATGGCCAGCCGGTGTCGGGCCGGATGCACCCGGAGGCGGGGCATGTCCGCGTCCGCCGTGTCGCGGGCGATGATTTCGCCGGGGCCTGCCCCTTTCATGGCGATTGCCTGGAAGGCCTGGTCGCGGGTCCCGCGATTGCGGCGCGCGCGGGCCGTCCAGCGCAGGAGCTGGATGCCGATCACCCCGCCTGGGCCTTTGTCGCCGATGCGCTGGCGGAGAGCTTTGCCGGACTGTTCCTGACGCTCGCTTGTGGGCGCATCGTGATCGGCGGCGGCGTGGGTGTGGGCCAGCCGCACCTGCTCGACATGGTCCGCCGGGCGACGGTCGAGAAGCTGTCGGGCTATCTGCCCTTCGTCGACGCAGCGCAGGTCGCCAACCGGATCGTGCACGCGCAACTGGGCGATCAGGCGGGGCCGCTCGGCACGCTGGCGCTCGCCCGCAGCGTGCTGGCCTAAGCCGCCTTCGCGAAATCGCTGTCCTACAGCGAACCGATATGGTTCATCCTCTCCGGCAATGGGGAGGATGGACATGGGGGCATGGACGGATGCGGCGGGGGTCGAGGCGCTGATCGCGCAGGTGATCGCGCGCGAGGGGGATTATAGCGACCATCCCGCCGATCGCGGCGGCGCGACCCGCTTCGGCATTACCCAGGTGATGGCGCGGGCGGACGGCTATGACGGGCCGATGCGCCGCCTGCCGCTGTCGCGGGCGGAGTCGATCTATCGCCGGCTCTACTGGATCGCGCCGGGCTTCGACCAGGTGGCCGAACGCGCCCCGCGTCTGGCGGAGGAGCTGTTCGATACCGGCGTCAATATGGGCCCGGCGGTGGCGACCGGCTTCCTGCAACGCGCGCTGAACGCGCTCAATCGCGGCGGTCGCGATTATAGCGACCTGACGCCGGACGGGCGGATCGGCCCTGCCACGCTGGCGGCGCTGGAGGCGTTCCTGCGGCATCGCGGACCGCCGGGCGAAGTGGTGTTGCTGAAAGCCGTGGAGGCCTTGCAGGGCGAACGCTATCTCACGCTGGCGGAGCGGCGGCCAGCCAACGAGGCGTTCCTCTATGGCTGGCTGGCGGATCGCCTGTCGTGACGGCGGAGGAAAGTGCCGATGCCTGGACGCGGCGGGCCCGCCCGACCTTTCTCTATGTCATGTATGCGCTGCTGCTCTGGAGCATCCCGATGGGCGTGCTCGCCGGGTTTCGCCCGTCCATGGCGGCGGCGATGATCCGGGGCATGGCGCAATATCTCGCCGCCATTCCGGAGCCGCTCTACGCGCTCTTCGGGACCGGCTATCTCGGCTATACCGTCGCGCGCGAATGGGGGAAGCGGCGTCAGTAGAAGCGGGCGAGGGTCAGCTTTCGGTCCTGCCCGTCGCAGGTGCGCAAGGTGACCATGGTGCCCGGCTTGCCCACGGTCCAGCGGGCCATCGGGCTGCTGACATAGTCATGGGGGATGGGCTGTCCGTCGATGGCGCAGATCGTATCGCCTTCGCGCCAGCCGCCCTTGTCGGCGGGGCCGCCGCGCATGACGTGCAGGACGCGCAACCGGTCGCTCGCCACGCCCAGCAACAGCCCGACCGTCGAGCGAAGCGCCGGGTCGTCGGCATGCGGCCCCGGAGACAGGATCATCCGCCCCGCGCCCGGGTCTAGCAGCACGCGATAGCGCTGGAGAAAGCCGGACCCGATCCGTCCGGCCGCGCCGACCGACTCGCTGAAACCCTGGGCCGGTTCGATCCGCACCTCGACCTCGTGCGCGGTCAGCGTGCCCAGCCTGACGCTCGGCACGATCGCCAGATCGTTGACCGACGGCCCCGCCAGGCCGAAGCCGATGGCGGTGGTGGTGGGCAGCGAGCTGAGCTTCGCGGCACGCCATCCGGCCTGCGTCACCGTCAGTGCGGAGCCGTCCCCTGTATCGACGATGACCGGCGACAGCCGCGCCGCGCCCAGCCCGACCACGCTTTCATAGACGCGCCGTTCTGGCGAGATGACCAGCGGCGCGGTCGCACCGGTGAACGGCATCCGGCCCGACGCGATCAGGCGGAAACGCTTGGCCGCATAGTCGATGTCGAGCGCGTGGTCGGCCAGCAGGTCGCGCCCGACCAGCAGGTCCACCGCCGTCGCGTCGCCGGTCGCCAGCGCGGGCAGGGGGGCGACCGCGACGCCGCCACCCTTTCGGCTGAGCCCGCCAAGCGCCACGGTACGGGTCGGCATCCACCCGATCGCCACCGCTCCGCCGATCGCGCTCGCCTGTCCGCCCGGGCGAACCCGGCCCTTCGCCGCAATCGGCGAGCTTTGCGACAGCAAGGTGAAGCTGACCCCGGTATCGAGGATGGCGGTGACGCTTTGCCCGTCGATGGTCATGGCGAACCGGATCTGGTTGCCCGGGGTCAACTGGAACGGGATCCAGCGATCCTCGGCATCGGGGGCGAGCGTCATCACGCCGGGATCGCGCGCGGCGGCGGTGACGACGTCTTCCTCGGGCGCGGTGGCGGGCTTGGGCCTATGCGACGCCAGCGGGGCCATCACCGCGGCGGCCAGCAACAGGGGAATGGGGAGCAGATAGATCGGACGACGCATCACGACCGAACGCCTAGCCGAAGCGGAAGCTGCGCGCGCGGCAAATCGGCGGTGCCGGGGGGGGGCATCCAGGCCATGTCCGCGATGCGCAGCCCGCCCCGCCGCGAAGCGATGCTATCGCGTCAGGGCATTGAAGTCGCTGCCGGGATTTAGAGGCAGGCCTCCAGCAGCGCCTTGTCGAATCCGAACTGCTTGGCCTTGTCCAACGTATAAGGCCGCAGGCCCGCCGAGCGATATTCGCCGATGATCTTGCCGTCGGTGCCTTCGTCCAGATATTCGAAGCTGAACAGCTCCTGCGTGATGATCACCGGTCCTTCCATGCCGATGACCTCGGTGATGTTGGTCACGCGGCGGCTGCCGTCGCGAAGGCGTTTGACCTGGATGACCATGTCCACCGAATCGGCGATCTGGCGGCTGATCGCCTCCTTGGGCACCTTGATGTCCGACATCATCACCATATTCTCCATGCGGGCCAGCGCCTCGCGCGGGGAGTTGGAGTGGAGCGTGCACATCGATCCGTCATGGCCGGTGTTCATCGCCGCCAGCATGTCGAAACATTCCGAACCACGGATTTCGCCCAGGATGATCCGGTCGGGCCGCATACGCAGCGCGTTCTTCACCAGATCGCGGATGCTGATCTCGCCCTGACCCTCCAGATTGGCAGGTCGGGTTTCCAGCGGAAGCCAGTGCGGCTGTTGCAGGCGAAGCTCGGCGGCGTCCTCGATGGTCAGCACACGCTCGCCCGGGTCGATCATCTTGGACAGAGCGTTGAGCATCGTCGTCTTGCCCGAGCCGGTGCCCCCCGAAATGACGATGTTGAACCGCGACGCGCCTGCGATCTTCAGCAGCGTCGCCATGTCCTGGCTCATCGATCCGCCCGTCGCCATCATGTCGAGCGTGATCGGCTTGGCGGAGAATTTGCGGATCGAGATGGCGGTGCCGCGCAAGCTCAGCGGCGGCACGATCACGTTGACGCGGCTGCCGTCCTTCAGCCGTGCGTCGGCCAGCGGCGTGGTCTGGTCGACGCGGCGGCCGACCGAATTGACGATACGCTGCGCGACCTGGAACAGATGCTCCTCGTCGCGGAACCGGATATTGGCGAGTTCGAGCCGGCCCTTTCGCTCGACATAGGTCTGCTCGGGGCCGTTGACCATGATGTCGGTGACGTCGGTATCGGCGAGCAGTTCCTCCAGCGGACCCAGGCCCAGCAACTCGTCGACCAGCACCTTTTCCAGCGCGAACTGCTCGCGCCGGTTGAGCGTCAGCTTCAGTTCGGCCAGCACCTCGCCGATGATCGGGCGGAATTCCTCGGCCAGTTCGTCCTTGCCCAGCGTCGCGGCCGCTTCGGGATCGACTCGTTCGAGCAGGCGGGGAAGCACCTGTTCCTTGATCCGGTGGATCGACGCCTCGAAACCCTCGCCGCGGGCCGGCGTCGCCTCGACGGCGGCGGCCTGGCGGTCGGCCAGCCGTTGCATCGCATCGGCGGCGGTGACGGGCGCCGCGATTTCCGCGCCGGCCAGCGCGCTGAGTGGTGGGAATTGCTGACCGCCCGGACCGGGCGCCTCGCTTTCGGGGCGGGGAGCGGGGCCGGGACCATGCATCGGCCGCGCGACGCCAAAGGCCGGACGGCTTCCCGGCGTGGCACCCAAACCCTGACGACGACCAAAGGCACTCATCGCGCAATTTCCCATGACATGCGGCCATTCCGTAAATGCCAAGATTTACCATAAGCCTAACCGATCGCGGTTGCGGGGAATGGAAAGGGCGGGATATGGCGCTGTCCGATGCTGCATCGGTTCGTCCTTTCCCTGGTCCTGACGCTGGTCGGGCTGCTGCCGGTCGCCGCCGGGGCCGATGACATCGCCGCCACCGCGCGCGGAGTCGTGCGGGTCGTGACGATCGCGATGGTCGATGACGAGGTGGCGGGGTTCGGCCATGGGTCGGGTTTCGCCGTGGCGCCCAACCGCATCGTCACCAACGCCCATGTCGTCGAACTGGCCGAACGCTATCCCGACAATGTCGTGATCGGTGTCGTCCCCTCGGAGGGCAGCAAATCCTATCAGGGGCGGGTCATCGCCTATGATGCGCGCCGCGACCTGGCATTGATCGAGGTCAGCGAGGCCAAGCTGCCGCCCGCCGCGCTGTTCACCGGCCCGGTGACCGAAGGCGACCAGGTGATCGCGCTCGGCTATCCGGGCAATGTCGATTTGGCGACGGCGCAGTCGGCGGCGGACTATATCCGCCCGCTCTCGCCGGTCCGGTCGCAGGGTGTGGCCTCGGGACGCCGCGCGCTGACCGGGATCGAGGTGCTGCTCCACACCGCCAGCATCGCGCGGGGCAATTCGGGCGGGCCGCTGCTCGATCCGTGCGGGCGGGTGATCGGGGTCAATTCGGCGCTGACGCGCGCGGATGACGGCGATTCAACCTTTGGTTTCGCGATCGCCGATACCGAGCTGATGGCGTTCCTGCGCGCCGCCAAACAACCCTATATCTCGGTCGCGGTGCCCTGTACCTCGATCGAGGAGCGGTTGCGCGAGGATAGTGCGGCGGATGCGCGGGCGATCGCCGATGCCGCCGCCGCCAAGCGCGAGGCGATCAACGCCGCCGCAATTCGCCGCGAGGAAGCGCTCGATGCCGCGCGTGCCGCCGCCGAACGAACGCGCGAGAATGTCATGGCGATCGCTGCGCTGCTGCTGGTCGGCGGGGCGCTGGCACTGGGCGGTGCCGGGCTGCTCGAATCGCGCGGGTCCCGGCGCGCGGCGATCCGGACCGGCGGTATCGGCGGCGTAGCGATCGTCGCGGCGGTGGTCGTCTTCCTCCTGCGTCCCTCCGGCGAGATCGACCTGCCCCGCGAAGCCTCCGCCTTGCCCAGTGCCACTCCCCCCGGAAAGGCGCTGGGGCCGATGATCTGCACCCTGCAACCCGACCGCAGCCGAATCACCGTCTCCTCGACGGCGGAGACCCGGATCGATTGGGGTGCGAAGGGCTGCGCCGACGGCAATATCCAGTTCCTGGAGGGCGAGGGCGGCTGGCAGAGGATCATCGTTCCCGACGAAGAGCCGACGGTGACGGTGGCGCGCTTCGATCCCGTTACGCGCAGCTATACCCAGACACGCTATCTTCTGCCCTCCGCGACGATGGACGCGATCCGCAAGCTGCATCAGCCGACTACCCCGCGCGGCTGTGTGAAGACCGACACGGCGCTTCAGAATCTGGAAGGCGAGCAGGCGCAAATCCGCCAGCAACTGCCGCCGCTTCCCAATGAGAAGCTGGTCTATAGCTGTCGTTCGGCGCGCTGATCCCGGGCGGCAAGCCCTTGGATCACGGCCTCGATAAAGGCGATGCGGCGCGCCGTTTCGGGCAGGTGCGGGTCGGGTAGGGGAAGTGCGGCGACCAGGCGCGTGATCGCTTCGGCCTCCACGTCGCCCAGCTTTGCAATCCGGGCGGCGGCGAAATGCTCGACCAGCGTGGTTTCATCCTCATCGAACGCCAGCCGAGCGAGCCCGCGTTCGGTTATCGCCACCAGCATCGGCCCCAGCGGAGTCGCGATCATCGCCCAGTCGATCGTCACGCCGTCCCCGCCACGCCGCCACTGGCCCGGCGCCATGCCGCGCCGCATCTCGCTGTCCGCATAGAAGCGACTGGGCGCGGCATAGCCCGCCTCATAGACGGCCGCCGTCACGCTATTCTGTTCCTTCAGAGCCAAGTCCGCACGCCGGTTGCGTAGGCCGCGCGCGTATGCGGCAGGGGTCACGCCGGTTGCGCGCTTGAACAGCCGGTGAAAATGATGCGGCGCATAGCCGACCGCCTGTGCCAACGCCGTCAGGGGAGGGATGCCGTCGCTTTCCTCGAGAAGCGCGAGCGCGCTCGCCACAGCCTGTCGGTCGCGGGCGACCTGATCGGGCAGACAGCGCATACAGGCTCGGAAGCCCGCCGCCTGCGCGGCCTGCGGTGTCGGGTGAAAGCGGACATGCTCGCGGCGGGGGCGCCGGGCCGGGCAACTGGGGCGGCAATAGATGCCGGTCGACATGACCGCGACGACGAACCGTCCGTCCGCCGACCGGTCGCGCTGGAAGAACGCGTCCCAGGCGGCATCCTCATCCGAAACGGACAGGCTATCATATGGTATGAGGTCGGGCATGAGGGGACGATCCAAGACCCCGAACCATCGGGGCCGGGAGAGCTTAGCAAAGAGGCTGTGGCATTCATCCCACGGCTTGCGGCCAAAGCTGTTAAACTTGCGTCACCATCCTGTCACAAGATGCGCCACGCACCTTGCATCAATGGGTTCCCGATGCTAACCGCCCGCCAACCCATCGGAGGCGCGTTTTTCGCGCCCCGTTCCCCATGGGGCCAACCCGTTCGTTGTTCGAGGAATTCGCATCCGTGGAGATGTCCGGCGGTACTATAAGCGGCACAGGCGGCATCCAGGCGAGCCTGGGTGGACGTTATGCGCTCGCGCTTTTCGAAACGGCCGCTGAGCGCCGTTCGATCGACACGATCGAGGCGAGCCTCGTGACCCTTCGCGATGCGCTGGCCGCCGACAAGGACCTGGCTGCGCTGACCAAGAGCCCGGTCGTGGCGCGCGGGGCCGCCGTCAAGGCGATCCTGGCGGTCGCCGACACGCTGGGCCTTGACGGCGTGACCAAGAATTTCCTCGGCGTGCTCGCCGAGAATCGGCGCCTCTCGGCGCTGCCGCAGATCATCCGCGCGTACCGCCAGCTGGCCAGCCGCCATCGCGGCGAGGTCGCCGCCGAGGTGACGAGCGCCCACCCGCTGACCGAGGGCCAGGTCGCAGAGCTGAAGCAGCAGCTGCGCACCCGCGTCGGCCGCGAGGTGTCGGTCGACCTGTCGGTCGATCCCGACCTGCTCGGTGGGCTCGTCATCCGCATCGGTTCCCAGATGATCGATAGCTCGATCCGCACCCGTTTGAATGCGCTCGCCAGCGCGATGAAAGGCTGACGTTCCCATGGATATCCGCGCCGCAGAAATCTCCAAGGTCATCAAGGACCAGATCGCCAATTTTGGCACCGAGGCCCAGGTCAGCGAGACCGGCCAGGTGCTGAGCGTCGGTGACGGCATCGCGCGCATTTACGGCCTCGACAATGTCCAGGCGGGCGAGATGGTCGAGTTCGCCAATGGCGTGCAGGGCATGGCCCTCAACCTCGAAGCCGACAATGTCGGCGTCGTGATCTTCGGCTCGGACGCCGAGATCAAGGAAGGCGACACTGTCAAGCGCACCGGCACCATCGTCGACGTGCCGGTCGGCCGTGGCCTGCTGGGCCGCGTCGTGGACGGCC
This sequence comes from Sphingomonas sp. Marseille-Q8236, assembly GCF_965112005.1. Taxonomy (NCBI): domain Bacteria; kingdom Pseudomonadati; phylum Pseudomonadota; class Alphaproteobacteria; order Sphingomonadales; family Sphingomonadaceae; genus Sphingomonas; species Sphingomonas sp. Marseille-Q8236. The sequence goes on along the minus strand of NZ_CBCOPO010000001.1, from coordinate 307,339 downwards.
TGGGCAACCCGATCGACGGCAAGGGCCCGATCGAGGCGACCGAGCGCCGCCGCGTCGAGGTGAAGGCACCGGGCATCATCCCGCGCAAGGGCGTGCACGAGCCGGTGCAGACCGGCCTCAAGGCGATCGACGCGCTCGTTCCCGTCGGCCGTGGCCAGCGCGAGCTGATTATCGGCGACCGCCAGACCGGCAAGTCGGCCGTCGCGATCGACGCCTTCATCAACCAGAAGACGGTCAACGCTGGCACCGACGAGTCGAAGAAGCTCTACTGCATCTACGTCGCCGTGGGTCAGAAGCGCTCGACCGTGGCGCAGCTGGTCAAGACGCTCGAAGAGAATGGCGCGATGGAATATTCCATCGTCGTCGCCGCGACCGCGTCGGAGCCCGCCCCGCTCCAGTTCCTGGCGCCCTACACCGGCACCGCGATGGGCGAATATTTCCGCGACAACGCGATGCACGCGCTGATCGTGTTCGACGATCTGTCGAAGCAGGCCGTTGCGTACCGCCAGATGTCGCTGCTGCTGCGCCGTCCGCCGGGCCGTGAAGCCTATCCGGGCGACGTCTTCTATCTGCACAGCCGTCTGCTCGAGCGTGCGGCCAAGATGAACGACGCCAACGGCGCCGGCTCGCTTACCGCGCTGCCGATCATCGAGACCCAGGCGGGCGACGTGTCGGCCTACATCCCGACCAACGTGATCTCGATCACCGACGGCCAGATCTTCCTCGAAACCGACCTGTTCTTCGCGGGCATCCGGCCGGCGATCAACGTCGGCCTGTCGGTCAGCCGCGTCGGCTCGGCCGCGCAGACCAAGGCGATGAAGAAGGTGTCGGGCTCGATCAAGCTGGAGCTCGCCCAGTATCGCGAAATGGCCGCCTTCGCGCAGTTCGGCTCGGACCTCGACGCATCGACGCAGAAGCTACTCAACCGCGGCGCGCGCCTGACCGAGCTGCTCAAGCAGCCGCAGTTCAACCCGCTGCCCTTCGAGGAGCAGACGGCGTCGATCTTCGCAGGCACCAACGGTTACATCGACAACGTGCCGGTGGCGCAGGTCGTCCGCTACGAAGCGGCGATGCTCGCGTACCTGCGCAACGATCATGCCGATGTGCTGGCGATGATCCGCGACACCAAGGATCTGGGCGACGAGGCCAAGGGCAAGCTCAAGGCCGCGCTCGACCAGTTCGCGAAGATCTTCGCGTAAAGCAGACATAAGCCCTCTCCCCGCTGGGGAGAGGGTTGGGTGAGGGGCCGCCCCAAGCGACCTCGCCCGTGGCAACCCCTCACCCCGACCCTCTCCCCCGAGGGGAGAGGGAGGCAGAAGGACGAAGATGGCGAGCCTCAAGGCCCTCAAAATCCGGATCAACTCGGTCAAGTCGACCCAGAAGATCACCAAGGCGATGAAGATGGTCGCCGCCGCCAAGCTGCGCCGGGCGCAGGACGCGGCGCAGAACGGCCGTCCCTATGCCGAGCGGCTGGAAACGGTGATGGCCGGCATGGCCGCGCGCGTGGGCGGCGTCGGTGCGTCGCCGCTGCTGGCGGGCACCGGCAAGGACGATGTCCAACTGCTGGTCGTCGCGACCTCCGAGCGTGGCCTGGCGGGTGCGTTCAACACCAACATCGTCCGCGCCGCGCGCCGCAAGGCCGAAGAGCTGACCGCGCAGGGCAAGACGGTGAAGTTCTACATCGCGGGCAAGAAGGGGCGCGTGCTGAAGCGCTTCTTCCCGGGCGCGATCCTCGCCGATCATGACATGAGCGCGATCAAGGCGCCCAAGTTCGACGACGCGCGCGTCATCGCCGACGATCTGATCGCCCGCTTCGAGCGCGGCGAGTTCGACGTGGCGCATCTGTTCTACTCCAAGTTCGTCTCGGCGCTGGTGCAGGACCCGGTCGCGCAGCAGCTGATCCCGGTGCCGATGCCCGCAGCCACCAAGGCCGAAACCTCGGTCGAGGCGGTCGCCGAGTTCGAGCCGAGCGAAGAGGACATCCTCGACGCGCTGCTGCCGCGCAACGTCGCGGTGCAGATCTTCCGCGCGCTGCTGGAGAACCAGGCCGGTTTCTACGGTTCGCAGATGAACGCGATGGACAATGCCACGCGCAATGCGGGCGACATGATCCGCCGCCTGTCGATCCAGTATAACCGCACGCGTCAGGCCGCGATCACCACCGAGCTGGTCGAGATCATCTCGGGCGCCGAGGCGCTCTGATGCGGGCAGCGCTCCTTCTGGGCCTGACGGTCGCTCTGGCCGGATGCGGCCAGGCGTCCGATCAGCCGAAGGACGCGCCCAAGGCTTCGCCGACGCCGTTCGTGAAGGGCGGATGGGCGACGGTGTTCGGCAATGCGCCGGAGACGGTTAGCCTGCTCGACCGGATGGGCTTTCGCATGAGCGGCTACGCGCCCGTCCAGGGCCAGTATCGCGCGATCGCGCAGGCGACGCCGATGGCCGATCCGTCGGTGACGCCGGTCAACATGGCCAATCTGATCGTCGAGGGCGATGCGAAGACGCTGAACACGCTTCGCTTCACGCTCGATCTCGTCCATCTCGACTCCAGCCCGTTCGCCAAGACCCAGTTCATCCGCTGGGTGACCAAGCCGATGGATCAGCTGGGTTTGGACGGCAAGGATGCGGTTGCGGCCGCGATCCAGACCGAAAGCGCCACCACCGGCCACCTGACCGGCGCCGATTACCATGTTACCCGTGACAAGATCGACGGTGGCCGCCGTCTGGTCGTGACCTTTACCCGCCCCGAAGCTATGTCGGGCTCTACCGAACCAAGGAAGCAATGATGGCAACCGCCGCTGAGGACATCCGGCCGACCACGGCCACCAACAATGTCGGCACGATCGCCCAGGTCATCGGCGCGGTCGTCGACGTTCACTTCTCCGATCACCTGCCCGCGATCCTGTCGGCGCTGGAGACGGACAACAACGGCACCCGTCTGGTGCTCGAAGTCGCGCAGCATCTGGGCGAGAACATCGTCCGCACGATCGCGATGGACACGACCGAGGGCCTGACCCGCGGGCAGAGCGTGACCGACACCGGCAACCAGATCCAGGTTCCGGTCGGCCCCGCGACGCTCGGCCGCATCCTGAACGTCGTCGGCGAGCCGATCGACGAGCGTGGCCCGGTCGCCACCGATCTGCGCGCGCCGATCCACGCCAAGGCGCCCGAGTTCGTCGAGCAGTCGACCGAGAGCGCGATCCTGGTCACCGGCATCAAGGTCATCGACCTGCTCGCGCCTTATGCGAAGGGCGGCAAGATCGGCCTGTTCGGCGGCGCCGGCGTCGGCAAGACGGTTCTGATTCAGGAACTGATCAACAACATCGCCAAGGGCCATGGCGGCACCTCGGTCTTCGCGGGCGTCGGTGAGCGGACCCGCGAGGGCAACGACCTGTACCACGAATTCCTCGACGCGGGCGTTATCGCCAAGGATGCCGAGGGCAATGCGATCAGCGAGGGCTCGAAGGTCGCGCTGGTTTATGGCCAGATGAACGAGCCGCCGGGCGCCCGTGCCCGCGTCGCGCTGTCGGGCCTGGCCATCGCGGAATATTTCCGCGATCAGGAAGGCCAGGACGTGCTGTTTTTCGTCGACAACATCTTCCGCTTCACCCAGGCGGGTGCGGAAGTGTCGGCGCTGCTCGGCCGTATTCCGTCGGCCGTGGGCTATCAGCCGACCCTGTCGACCGACATGGGCGCGCTGCAGGAGCGCATCACCTCGACCAACAAGGGTTCGATCACCTCGGTGCAGGCCGTGTACGTGCCCGCCGACGACTTGACCGACCCGGCGCCGGCCACCTCGTTCGCCCACTTGGACGCGACGACCGTGCTCAACCGCGCCATCTCGGAGCTGGGCATCTACCCGGCCGTCGACCCGCTCGACTCGACCAGCCGCGTGCTGGAGCCGCGCATCGTCGGCCAGGAGCATTATGAGACGGCCCGTGCGGTCCAGTCGCTGCTCCAGCGCTACAAGGCGCTGCAGGACATCATCGCGATCCTGGGCATGGACGAGCTGTCGGAAGAGGACAAGCTGACCGTCCAGCGCGCCCGCAAGATCCAGCGCTTCCTGTCGCAGCCCTTCCACGTCGCGGAAGTCTTCACCGGCATCTCGGGCAAGTTCGTCCAGATCGAAGACACGATCCGTTCGTTCAAGGCGGTGGTCGACGGCGAGTATGACCATCTGCCGGAAGCGGCCTTCTACATGGTCGGCGGCATCGACGAAGCCGTCGCCAAGGCCGAGAAGCTGGCTCAGGAAGCCTGATGACAGGGGGGACGGCCCGGTCCGTCCCCCTCTTTCCTCTCCCCGGCGGGGAGAGCGATGCGAGATACTAGACCATGCTGCACTTCGAACTCGTCACGCCCGAAAAGCTCCTCCGCTCGGAGGAGGTGCATATGGTGGTCGTTCCCGGCACCGAGGGCGATTTCGGCGTGCTGGAGGGCCATGCGCCCTTCATGTCGACCATCCGCGACGGCGCGATCCAGGTGTACCGCACCGACAAGGGCGAGCCGGAATCGATCCAGATCCGCGGCGGCTTCGCCGAGGTGGGGCCGAAGGGCCTGACCGTGCTGGCGGAGCATGCGGGGTAAGGTTTTCCTTACCGGGGTTTTGAAACGGTCGTGGCGAGAGCTGCGGCCGTTTTCGTTTGTGGTGAGGGGCGGGGCGTGGCCTTCGACTTCGCTCAGGCGGAACGGAGCCTGGGGCATGACGGCCAATCCCAACCCCCGTTCAGCCTGAGCGAAGTCGAAGGCCACGGGAAAAGCTTTGTTTCAAACAGAAATACAAAGAAGATTCTGGTTCGCGCGGAGGCGCGGAGAGCGCGGAGGTGTCTCGCCCATTGCATCTACGGCCCGCCACAATCGGCCAGCGATGACAGGGCGGCAGTGCCGCCAGTACGACACCTCTGCGTCCTCTGCGCCTCCGCGCGAACAAACCTTCTTAAATCGTCGGGTCAGAGAAAGCTGTACGGGTCCACATCGACCGCGACGCGAACCTTGGCGGACCATTCCAGCCCGCCCAGCCACTCGCGGATCACATCCTGCACCGCCAGCGCGCGCCGGGCGTGGACCAGCAACCGATACCGATGCCGCCCGCGCAGCATCGCCAACGGCGCGGGGGCGGGGCCGAAGACATGCATCCCCTCAACCTTGGGAGCAGCGCGTGCGATCATCCCGGCGGCCGATTGTGCCGCGCCTTGATCCTCCGACGAGACGATGATCGCGGCATAGCGCCCGAAGGGCGGGGCATCGGCGTCCCGCCGGGCCTCGGTCTCTGCTGTGTAAAAGGCCTCGGCATCGCCCGTCACCAGCGCCTGCATCACCTGCGCCTTCGGGCTGTGAGTCTGGATGAAGACGTGGCCCGGCTTGGCGCCGCGTCCCGCGCGACCCGATACCTGGCGGATCTGCTGGAAGGTGCGTTCCGCCGCGCGCAGGTCGCCGCCGTCGAGGCCCAGATCAGCGTCGATCACGCCCACCAGGGTCAGATTGGGGAAGTGATAGCCCTTGGTGATCAACTGCGTGCCGACGACGATGTCGATATCGCCCGCCTCCATCCGCCCGACAAACTCCGCCGCCTTGGCGGGGGACCAGATGGTGTCGGAGGTGACGACCGCGATCTTGGCCTCCGGGAACAGTGCGGTCGCCTCGTCCGCGATCCGCTCGACGCCGGGGCCGCAGGCGACCAGCGAATCCTCGCCGCCGCATTCGGGACAGGCGCGGGGAGTGGGCATGACATGGCCGCAATGATGGCAGGCGAGCCGCCGGACCAGCCGATGCTCGACCATCCAGGCGGTGCAGTTGGGGCATTGGAACCGGTGCCCGCAGGTCCGGCACAGGGTCAGCGGGGCATAGCCGCGCCGGTTGAGATAGAGCAGTGACTGTTCGCGCTTCTCCAGCACCTCCTTCATCGCGGCGACCAGCTTGGGTGCGATCCAGCGGCCGCGCTCGGGCGGGTCCTGGATCAGGTCGATCGCCTCGATCGTCGGCATCTGCGCCGGGCCGAAGCGACCGGGCAGTTTCACTTCAGTATAGCGGCCCAGCGCGACCTGTTGCCGCGTCTCGATCGCGGGAGTGGCGGAGGCGAGGATGACCGGGCAGGGCTCGAACTTGCCGCGCATTACCGCCACGTCGCGCGCATGGTAATGGACGCCGTCTTCCTGCTTGAAGCTGGTTTCGTGTGCCTCGTCGACGACGATCAGGCCGAGATTGCGATAGGGCAGGAACAGCGCCGAGCGCGCGCCGACCGTGACCAGGCCCTGTCCACTGGCGATGGCCCGCCACGCCCGCCGCCGCTGTGACGAACGCAGTCCCGAATGCCACGCCACCGGCTCGCAGCCGAAGCGGTCGTGGAATCGCTTGAGGAACGGCTCGGTCAGCGCAATTTCGGGGAGGAGGACCAGAACCTGCCGCCCTTCGGCAACCGCTTGCGCCACCGCCTCGAAATAGACCTCGGTCTTGCCCGAACCGGTGACGCCGTCGAGCAGTACCGGCTGGAACGCATGCGCCGCCACGCCCGCGACGAGCGTGTCGGCCGCCGCGCGCTGGTCCTCCGAAAGCTCGGGGCGGTGATGGTCGGGATCGGGCAGCGGGAAGGGGCTGTCGATATCGACCTCCACCCCCTCGATGGCGCCGTTCTTGACGAGGCCCCGGATCACCGCGTCGGAGACGTCCGCCATCGTTGCCAGTTCGCGGATCAGGCCCTGCCGATCACCGATCCGCTCCAGCGCCTGGGCACGCTGCGGGGTCAGGCGGTCGGGGACATGGCCGGTGACGCGGTACTCGGTGACGGTCCGCGCGCCCTCCAGTGCGGAGGTGGAGGACAGCGCCATTCGCACGACCGCAGCGGGCGGGGCGAGATAATAATCCGCCGTCCACTCGATCAGTCGGCGCAGCGGATCGGGCAGGGGCGGCGCGTCCGCCACACCCAGCAGCGGGCGCAGGCGATTGTCGCCGACCTCGGCATCCGACGGCATCCGTTCCGGCTCCCAGACCACGCCCAGCAGCTGGCGGGGCCCGAGCGGTGCGACGACGATCGACCCCGGCTCGACCGTCATGCCTTGCGGCACGCGATAGTCGAGAGGGCCGAGCGCGGAGTTCAGGACGAGGACGCGGGCGCGCGAAGACATGCACCCGCTATATGGGGCCATGGGCGGGTGAGGGAAGGGCCGAGCCTCGTTGACTCGCCTTGCTATCCGGCGCGGCGCCGGTCGCCCTGCCGCCGGTCGCCCCGCCGCCGCTCGCCCACCCGGTCGCGCTTGGCGGCGTATAGGCGCGTGTCGGCATGGTGCATGAAGTCGCGGATCGTCCGGCAATCCTCGGGGCGCAGCGTGACGCATACCGTGCCCGCGCAACTCATGGTCAGGTCGTTCGCCGTGATAGAGATGGTCAGCAGCGTCTCTAGCCGAGCGCGCAGCGATTCGGGTTGGGCGAGCAAGACGGGATCACGGACAATCACCCCGAACTCGTCGCCGCCCAACCGCGCGACGAAACAGGCGTGCAGCCAGTCGGTGCGCAGCCGCGTGCCGACCATGCGCAACACCTCGTCCCCGGCGGGGTGACCCAGCGTGTCGTTGATCAGCTTGAACCCGTCCAGGTCGATCAGCACCAGCCCGAGCGGCTGATCCGTGGCACTGGCCTCCCTGATGGCGGCTTCCAGCGTCCGGTCGAACGCGGCGCGATTGGCCAGCAGGGTCAGCGCGTCGGTATCCGCATTACGGCGTAGCTGGACCTCAAGAGCGTGGCGCTCGGTCACGTCCTGGAACATGCCGACCAGGCCGTGGGGCCGTCCGTTCTGCATCTCGCGCTCGCCCATCACCCGGACACGGCGCTGGCGACCCAGTGCGGTGACGAAGTCCAGTTCGATGTCGAACGGATCGCCCAGACGGGCGGTGGCCTCGATCGTCGAGCGCAATATGTCGCGCGATGTGGGGGGGTAATAGCTCAGTCCCTGCTCGACCGTCACCGGCCGCCCCGGGGGGAGTTCGTGGATGCGATAGACGCCGTCGGACCATGTCGCCTGACCGTCGGACAGCCGGATGCGCCACGATCCGATCAGGGCCAGCCGCTCGACCTGTCGCACGGTCCGTTCCTTGCCGCGCAGGTCCTCGGCCTGGCGTTCGCTCAGTTCGGCCATGGCGGTGGCGCGCCTGGCGACGGCGCGCGCGGCGATCAGCGCTTCGGCCAACCGGGCAAGATGGCGCAGCGTTCGCTCGCCCGCAGGGCTCAGCGAGCGGGGGGTGGCATCCATGACGCAGAGCGAACCGATGGCCTGGGGCGACCCATCCAGTGCCGGCACGCGGATCGGCATGCCCGCATAGAAGCGCGTCCCGGCCTCGCCGGTGACGAAGGGATTGACGGCGAAGCGCGGATCGCTGGTCAGGTCGGGCACGATCATCAGGTCGGGCGACCGGATCGTCTGGTCGCAAAAGGCGACGCTGCGCGGCATCTGGCTGGGCAGCGGACCGACCGACGACTTCACCCAGAAACGATCGCGATCGGCCAGCGTCAGCGCGGCGACCGGGCAATCCAGCATGTCCGCCGCCAGCGATACCAGCGCATCGAACTCCGCCTCCGGCTCGCTGTCGAGCAGGGCATGCGCTTGAAGCGTGGCGAGACGCCGCTCCTCGGCGGACGAAGCATCGAGGGGGATGGGGGCGGTCAACATGATGGCGGGATCATAAATTAAAGGATTATCAAAGGTTTAAACATGATTGAGGTTTTGGTGCGGAATTCGGTCCGGTTGCGGATGTGCGGCACGCCGCCCTTGCTCCGCCGATGCCGCGAATGACGCATTTGTCACATTATGGTCACGCCGGGGTATCCCGATCCGATGTAGCGAAAAGCCAAGCAGTTCAACGAGCTCGGCGCCCGACACTCCCGGGGGTGCCGTCGGGGCCGGCGGAGAGCGCACTTTCCGCCGGCCTTTCCCTGAACCGATATCGGGCCTAGTCATCCGCGGGCGGACGGCGTGGACGGGATCGGGACGATGGGCTCGAACATGCCGAACGACGTCGTTGGAGCGAAGATCGCCCTATGCCGGAGCAGACGAACCGATGAGCCGCAAGATCCTGATCGTCGAAGACGATGCGTCCACCGCCGCCTATGTCGCCAAGGGACTGGCCGAGGCGGGCTATGCCGTCGAACAGTGCGGGGACGGGCGCGACGGGCTGTTCCTAGCGAGCGAGGGCATATTCGACCTGATCATCGCCGACCGGATGCTGCCGCGCCTGGACGGGCTGGCGATGGTCAGCGCGATCCGCGCGGCGGGGATCGCCACGCCCGTGCTGATCCTGTCGGCTCTTGCCACGGTCGATGACCGGGTCGATGGTTTGAAGGCGGGTGCGGACGATTATCTGTGCAAGCCCTTCTCGTTTGCCGAATTGTCGGCACGGATCGAGGCGCTGGTGCGCCGGTCTGACCGCGCGGCGTCGGAGCCGACGCGGACCAAGCTGCATGTCGGCGATCTGGAGATCGACCTGCTGGCCCGCACCGTCACCCGGGCGGGCAAGATCATCCCGGTCGGCGCGCGCGAATTCAATCTGCTGGAGTTCCTGGCGCGTCATGCGGGGCAGGTCGTCACCCGCACCATGATGCTGGAGAAGATCTGGAACTATCATTTCGACCCCGGCTCCAACGTGGTCGACGTCCATATCGGGCGGCTCCGGCGCAAGCTTGAGGAAGGATTCGGCACGCCGATCCTGCACACCGTGCGCGGCGCAGGTTACAGGCTGGCCGTGGAAGGGTGAAGTTGCGGCTGACGATCTCGGCGCGGATCGCGCTGCTGTCGATCATATTGGCGCTGGTGTCCAATCTGGCACTGGTCGGGTTCATCTGGAAACAGACCAGCGCCGATGCGGTGGCGGCGCTCCACCGCGAGATCGTCGAACAGGCCGACGCCCTTCGCGCCGTGTGGCGGACGGGCGCCTTGCCCGCGCTGGCCGATGCGATCACCCAGGCGCGCGAGCCGGGAGACGTCTCGCTGGTGCTCGCCATCTTCGATACCCAGGGGCATCGGATCGCGGGCTATGCGCCGCGTCACCTGGCCGTGCCGTTGGCCGATACGCCGTTCCGCATCGCCGTGCTGGGGCGCGACGGCGTGTGGGCGTCGCGCGAGGCGGGCTATACGCTTCACCCCATCGGCAATGACTGGCTGCTGGTCGGCCGCCCGCTCGATCTGATCGAGGCGCAGCAGGTCGCGATCGAGCGCGCCCTGGCGCTGGCGGTCTTCCTGTCGCTGATGCTGGGGGTGGGGACAGGGTTGGTCCTGGCGCGCTATGTGTCGGGGCGGCTCAATGCCATCGTGTCGGTCATGGATGCGGCGGGCGAGGGCGACCTGTCGCGGCGGGTGTCGCTGGTCCGGGGCGGCAACAGCGATGGCGATGCGTTCGACCGACTGGCGCTGCGGCTGAATGCGATGCTGGGCAAGATCGAGCAGTTGATGGCCGAACTCCGCGTCGTCACCGACAGCCTGGCGCACGACTTGCGCTCGCCCCTGGCGCGGTTGCGGACCAAGACCGAACAGGCGGTGCTGATCGCCGACCCGGCGCAGCGCGAGGCGGCGCTGGGCGGATTGCTGGTCGAAACCGACCTCATCATGCGGATGCTGACCATGGTGATCGAGATCAGCCGGTCGGAGTCGGTGACACGCGACCGCTTCACCATGGCCGCCCCCGCCGAGATGGTCGAGGAAATCGGCGAACTCTATGCCCCCGTGATCGAGGATGCGGGCCTGCGCTTCCTGATCGCGGTCGAGGATCGCCCCGCGCCGCTGCCCCTGCATCGCGAACTGATGAGCCAGGCGCTATCCAACCTGATCGACAATGCCCTGAAGCATGGCGCGTCAGGCGGGCAGGTCGGGTTGCGGCTCTATCAGGGCCATGACGGCATCGTCTTTCAGGTCGAGGATCATGGTCCGGGCATTGCCGAGGCGGACCGGGCACAGGCGCTCAAGCGGTTCGGCCGACTCGATACCGCGCGCACCACGCCCGGCGCGGGACTGGGCATGGCGCTGATCGAAGCGGTGGCGCGGCTGCATGGCGGGCGATTCGAACTGGCGGACAACGCACCGGGCCTGATTGCCCGGTTGATCATTCCGTAACGCGTTCTTTTCCCCTTTGCAGGGGCGGAGGGGCACAGGGGTTGCCCCCTTGTCCTGGCGCACTAAACCCAGGCGATGGATTCGCTGTCGCTGTTCGGCCTTGCCGCCGTGTCGTTCACGCTCCTCTGCTATGCGATGGAGGCGGGATCGCATTGGTGGACCTTCGGCTTCGTGCTGGGATGCATTGCGGGCTCCGCTTATGGTTTTCTCCAGGGCGCCTGGCCGTTCGGCGTGGTGGAGATCGTCTGGGCGATCGTGTCGTTCCGCCGCTGGCTGACACTGCGCCGGGTTCAATCGACGCAGTTTCGGGAACCGATCGCTTGACAGAGGGTTGCGCGGGGCCTAACTGACCGTCCTTCCACCACTCCCGGTTGAACGACGCGCGATTTGCGGGCGTCGCGCTTCCGCGTGGCGGAACCATCGCGTTGAGATGGAGCATGTGCGGCCATGCCATGCTTCGTGGAGCTAGGAGAACAAGTTTCATGGCACGTATCGCGGGTGTCAACCTCCCGACCAACAAGCGCGTTCTGATCGCGCTGACCTATATCCATGGCATCGGTCCGGCCAAGGCGAAGCAGATCGCCGAAAAGCTGAACATCGCCGCCGATCGTCGCGTCCAGGACCTGTCGGATCAGGAAGTGCTCCAGATCCGCGAGACCATCGACGCCGATCACACGGTGGAAGGCGACCTGCGTCGCGAGACCGCGATGAACATCAAGCGCCTGATGGACCTGGCCTGCTATCGCGGCCTGCGTCACCGCAAGGGCCTGCCGGTCCGCGGCCAGCGCACGCACACCAATGCGCGCACCCGCAAGGGCAAGGCGAAGCCGATCGCAGGCAAGAAGAAGTAATTCGTCCCTAGGGCGAATTACTCCGCCGGAGGCAGGCTTGTGGCTGACCGCCCGCCGCTCTCCGCATCAGGATACTAGGTCAGGACTTTCATTCAATGGCACGTGAACCGCAGCGCATTCGCCGTCGCGAGCGCAAGAACATCACCGCCGGCGTCGCTCATGTGAACGCCAGCTTCAACAACACCATGATCACCATCACCGACGCGCAGGGCAACGCCATTTCGTGGTCGTCGGCCGGCATGATGGGCTTCAAGGGCTCGCGCAAGTCGACCCCGTATGCGGCGCAGGTCGCAGCGGAAGACGCGGGCAAGAAGGCCGCCGAGCATGGCGTCCGCACCCTGGAAGTCGAAGTGAAGGGCCCGGGTTCGGGCCGCGAGTCGGCGCTGCGCGCGCTGCAGGCGGTCGGTTTCCAGATCACCTCGATCCGTGACGTGACCTCGATCCCGCACAACGGCGTGCGGCCTTCCAAGCGTCGCCGCGTCTGATGCTTCCCATGGCCGGCTGACGAGTCGGCCATGCCTCTCTCCACGGCTGGAACCGTCCCCGTTCCGGCCCATAACTCAGGGGAACCACGTGTCTGTCAACGCAAAGAACTGGCAGGAACTGAAGAAGCCCAACGCGCTCGAAAAGAAGGGCGGCGATGGCAAGCGGAAGGCGACGTTCGTTGCCGAACCGCTGGAGCGTGGCTTCGGCCTGACGCTGGGCAACGCGCTTCGCCGCGTTCTCCTGTCGTCGCTCCAGGGCGCGGCGGTCACCTCGATCAAGATCGAGAACGTGCTGCATGAGTTCTCGTCGCTGGCCGGTGTGCGTGAAGACGTCACCGACATCGTCCTGAACGTCAAGCAGCTCGCCATCCGCATGCAGGGCGAAGGTCCCAAGCGGCTCCAGCTGTCGGCGACCGGTCCCACCACCGTCAAGGCGGGCGACATCGCCGTGTCGGGCGACATCGAGGTCATGAACAAGGACCTGGTGATCTGCCATCTCGACGAAGGCGCGACGTTCAACATGGAACTGACCGCCGACATCGGGAAGGGCTATGTCCCCGCCGCGTCCAACCGTCCGGCCGATGCGCCGATCGGTCTGATCCCGGTCGATGCGCTGTATTCGCCGGTTCGCCAGGTGTCGTACAAGGTCGACCCGACCCGCGTCGGTCAGGATCTGGACTATGACAAGCTGACGCTTTCGGTCGAAACCGACGGCACCGTCACCCCGGAAGACGCCGTGGCCTATGCCGCGCGCATCCTCCAGGATCAGCTGGCGCTGTTCGTGCACTTCGACGACTCGGCGCTCACTCGCGCGGCCGCCGTGGGCCAGGCGGCGATCCCCGCCGCCGGTGGCGAGCCGCAGAGCGACGCGCAGCAGATCAACCGTTACCTTCTCAAGAAGGTCGACGAGCTGGAACTGTCGGTGCGTTCGGCGAACTGCCTCAAGAACGACAACATCATCTATATCGGCGATCTGGTCGGCAAGACCGAAGCCGAGATGCTGCGCACTCCGAATTTTGGCCGCAAGTCGCTGAACGAGATCAAGGAAGTGCTGTCGTCCATGGGTCTGCGCCTGGGCATGGAAATCCCCGGCTGGCCGCCCGAGAATATCGAGGAAATGGCCAAGAAGCTGGAACAGGAGATCATGGGCTAAGCCGCACGCGGATAGCGTCGCTATCCGCGAGACGGCGAAAGCCCGGCCGGCGGGTCGCCCCTTGGGCGACCCGTTCGACGTCAGGATCGCGGCTTCGCCGTGATCCTCCCCGGCCTCTCCAGCAGCTTTGCTGACCCGCTTTCCGGTGAAGGCCGGAGAGTTACAAGATAGGCGAAGGTGACGGCCTCAATGGTCACCAGGTCTGGGGTACCGTGAAACGGCCCCTTAACGAACGAAGGAATACCCCATGCGTCATCGCGTCGGCGGCCGTAAGCTGCAGCGTACCTCGGCTCATCGTATCGCGCTCTTCCGCAACATGGCGGCAGCGCTGATCAAGCACGAGCAGATCACCACCACCGTCGCCAAGGCGAAGGAACTGCGTCCCTATGTCGAAAAGCTGGTGACGCTGGCCAAGAAGGGCGGTCTCTCGAACCGTCGTCTGGCCCATGCCCGTCTGCTCGACGATGCGCAGCTGGTGAAGCTGTTCGACGTTCTGGCGTCGCGCTATGCGGACCGCAACGGTGGCTATACCCGCATCATCAAGGCCGGCATCCGCGCGTCGGACGCTTCGCCGATGGCGATCATCGAGTTCGTCGACCGCGACGTCTCGGCGAAGGGCCAGGATTCGGGTCCGGTCATGACCGAGGAAGATTTCGACGAAGCCGCGTAATCCGCAGCCTCGAAGACCTTCGAAAAGAGGGCCGTCCCAGCGATGGGGCGGCCCTTTTTCGTGTCCGCGATTTCACCTATGTTCCGCTTGGCGAAAGCCGGAACGAATGACGTTACGGAAGCGAACCAAGGGAGGTGGGGAATGCATCGCATGACGGTCGGCTGGATCCTGACGGTTTCGATGCTCCCTCTGCCGCTTGCGGCGCAGACCGAGCCGTCCGCGCCCGCCACGTCTACGCAGGTCGTGCCGGCCGTGCCGTTCATTCCCTCCGATCGCGAACGGCAATGGCAGAGCCCGGAGCAACGCAAGCAGGCGAACGCCATCGCCGGAGGTTTCGTTGCGGGCGCGCTGCTGACCACGGCCGTGACGCTGATCGCAGGCAAGACGTCGACGCCCGATCATGATTCCGGCGTCATAGATGTCTCCCGCCCGGTTCGTGCCGTCGAAACGCCGTCGCCCTATCGCGCGGAAACGGACGATGAAGCGGCGGTCCATGCGTGCGCCAAGGCGGCCGAGGGCGAAGGGCGCCGCAGCTTCGCGTTGGCCCAGGTCGGGCAGGTCCGCTCGGCCCTTCCGCTGGGCAATGGCTATGACGTGCAGGGTGATGTTTTGCTGCGCACCAGTTACCGCGAGGCGGGCGAGAGCCGCCCCTTCCGCTGCCGTGTCGATGCTCAGGCGGTGCGGATGGTCGCGATCGATGGGATTCAAACCGTCCCGACCCGGTAGCATTTTCCGAAAGACATCGCTATCGGACCGCCATGGAGCACCCCGACAGCATCCTCATCGTCGATTTCGGCAGCCAAGTCACCCAGCTCATCGCGCGGCGCGTGCGCGAAGCGGGGGTTTATAGCGAAGTCGTTCCCTTCCAATCGGCCGAAGCGGCGTTCGCCCGGATCAAGCCCGCCGGCATCATCCTGTCCGGTGGCCCCGCCTCCGTGGTCGATGCCGAGTCTCCCCGCATCCCGCAGGCGATCCTAGACAGCGGCCTGCCGATGCTCGGCATCTGCTATGGCCAGCAGGCGCTGACCCAGCAGCTCGGCGGCAAGGTCGAGAAGGGCGACAGCGGCGAGTTCGGCGAGGCGTTCATCACCATCGAGGGCGAATGCGCGCTGTTCGACGGGCTGTGGAGCCAGGGCGAGCGCCATCAGGTGTGGATGAGCCATGGCGACAAGGTGACGGCACTGGCGCCGGGCTTCCGTGTCGTCGCGACCAGCCCGGGCGCTCCCAATGCCATCATCGCCGACGATGCCCGCCGCATCTATGCGATGCAGTTCCATCCGGAGGTCGTCCACACTCCCGATGGCGCGAAGCTGATCGCCAATTTCGCGCGGCACGTCGTCGGCCTGTCGGGCGACTGGACGATGGCCGAATTCCGTTCGGCCAAGATCGCCGAAATTCGTGAACAGGTGGGCAGCGGTCGGGTGATTTGCGGCCTGTCGGGCGGAGTCGACTCGTCGGTCGCGGCGCTGTTGATCCACGAGGCGATCGGCGATCAGCTGACCTGCGTCTTCGTCGATGGCGGCATTCTGCGCCAGGGCGAGGCCGAGCAGGTCGTCAGCCTGTTCCGGGGCCATTACAACATTCCGCTGGTCCATGTGGATGCGCAGGACCTGTTCATGGACGGGCTGGCGGGCGTCACCGATCCGGAAGCCAAGCGAAAGTTCATCGGCAAGACCTTCATCGACGTGTTCGAGGCGGAGGCCAAGAAGATCGGCGGTGCCGAATTCCTGGCGCAGGGCACGCTGTACCCGGACGTGATCGAGAGCGTCAGCTTCACCGGCGGCCCGTCCGTTACGATCAAGAGCCACCATAATGTCGGTGGCCTGCCCGAACGCATGAACATGAAGCTGGTCGAACCGCTTCGCGAGCTGTTCAAGGACGAGGTCCGCGTGCTAGGTCGCGAATTGGGGCTTCCGGACGTATTCGTCGGTCGCCATCCATTCCCCGGACCCGGCCTCGCCATCCGTATCCCCGGCGAAGTGACGCGCGAACGCTGCGACATCCTGCGCAAGGCGGATGCGATCTATCTCGAGGAAATCCGCAACGCAGGGCTGTACGACGCCATTTGGCAGGCCTTCGCGGTGCTGCTGCCGGTTCGGTCGGTCGGCGTGATGGGCGACGGGCGGACCTACGACTCGGTGCTGGCGCTGCGCGCGGTGACGTCGGTCGACGGCATGACCGCGCAGGCGTTCGACTTTCCCGGCGACTTCCTGCCGCGCGTAACGACCCGGATCATCAATGAGGTGAAGGGCATCAACCGCGTCGTCTATGACTATACCAGCAAGCCGCCCGGCACGATCGAATGGGAGTGACGGGATAGGCTTGCCGGTCCGAACGGTAAGACGGGCAGGGGTCTGTGGCGCATGCGTGCCACAGACCCTTTTCCTTTAGATCAGCAGGTGGATGTCGTCGAACGACAATGACGGCAGGCCCTGAAAGGTGCCGTAGACGTCTTCCACGGTATAGGTCAGGCTATCGATCTTCCCGAAGCTTGAAAGGGAGACATGTTGCTGGCCAGAGATGCTCGCGACGTCGATCACGACCGTTTTCTGGCCGACAATGCGTCCGTCATTATGTCCGGTAAACGTTACGCGCGCGACGGCATCCGGTGAATCGCCAGTCGCAACAATCATGTCGGACACGATGAAATCGACATTATGGTCCGACGAGAAGCCGAGGCCCCAGGGGTCGGCCTGCCAATAGCGATTGCCGCTCTCCGACCCGATCATCATCGTGTCGCCGTCATAAACGGTGTTGAAGTGAATGACGTCCAGGCTGGGGCGGTGGTCGAAATCATAGACGACCTCGCGGGTCTGACTGCCGACATTCCCAAACCCGACGTCCATCGTCAGATAGGCGAAGTCGGTCTTCCCCGCCTTGTCGGAGATTTTGTACGGAATGGATTCCGTCAGCACCGTGCCCTGGGGCGTGGAGGCCTTCACACCGGCATCGAGGTCATAGGTGAAGCGACCATCCGCCCAAATATGGAAGGTGCCATATGTCCCCTGAACATCGGTGACCGGCGGCCCCTTCTTTTCTCCAATCCTTACCCCGCCGAAAAAGCGGAGCGCCAATCCCCCTTCGTCTCCGCTTCGGTCGTTGCCCAGAAGATTACCCGAAATGGAGCCATTCGATCCGAACTTGAAGTAATCGTCCTTGGCAAAAAGATCATCGCCATATTGATCGTCGTGACGCGTCATGATTGGCATACTCCCCTGTATTGATCGAAATCATCATATGGCAGGGGTAAGGGTAATCAACGGACGATCGTACCAACCTATGTATTGTTCATCGTCGAATAGACGTTTCTCGGCCCTCAAAACCGTCCTTCGAAGCTCAGGCCCAGAATACGGGGATCGGACAGCGTGCCGCGTATGCGACCGTCAAAGTCCGTGAAGAAGGACGTCGGCTGCTGGCGGTCGAAGATGTTGCTGGCGATCAGGAAGGCGCCGAAATGCTCGCCTTGCCAACCCAGCTTGGCATTGACCAGCGTCAGGGGGCGGACGTCGCGAACACTCTGTCTGACCGTATCCTGGAAGAAGGCATCGCGATAGGTTGCGTTGACATTGGCCACCAGGCCCGCCTTGTCATGCCAGGTCGCGCCTACGGAAGCGGTCCAGTGCGGCGCATTGGCGAACTCATTGCCACCCGCCGATCGCGCTTCGGTACCGAAGGGCAGGGTGAATTCGAGGAATTTGGACCGGCTGTGGCCGACCCCCGCATAGACGTCCAGCGACGGCGTCGGCCGCCCGCGCAATTCCACCTCGAAGCCATAGAGGCGGGACTTGCCGGCATTGACGACCTGCGTGTCGAATACCGCGCCTGGGGTCAGCTGTACGCCCACCTGCTGGTCCCGCCAGTCGATATAATAGGCATTGGCGTTGAAGATCAGCTTGCGATCCAGCCATTCGGACCGCAGCGCCAGTTCGTAATTCCAGGTATATTCGGGCGAATAGGTGAAGGCCTGCGCCCGCTGCTGGTTGATCCCGGCACCGCCCGCGCGGTAGCCGCGCTGTACCGTCGCGCTCAGCCCGACATTGGGCGCGAGGTCCCAGGTCAGGCCCAGCTTGGGCAGCCACGCGTCATAGGTGATGGCGCGCGTCGGCTCGACGCTGTTGGCACCGGCGGCCGTCGCCAACAGCAAGGCGTTCAGCCGGGTCACGATCGGGGCCAGCGCCGCCACGGGCAGCCTGGCGGGATCGGGCAGGCTGCCGTTCAGCGTCACCGACTGGGTCGCGCCGCGCAACTGCCGCTCATTGTCGTAGCGCAGCCCCGCACGCAGGCTGAGCCGCCCGGTCAGGGGGAAGGTCAGGTCGGTGAAGGCGGCCAGATTGCGGGTAAGGCGCGGTTGGGTGAGGCGGTTTTTGATCGGAACGACGCCGCCATAAAGCCCCAGCACCGTATCGACCATGGGCTGCGACAGGCCCAGCGCCAGCAACTGGCGATCGACGCCCAGTCGTGTCAGATTCAGGGTCTGCGTGGCTTCGAACAGATAGTCGCGATTGTCCTCGCGCAGATAATAGGCACCGATCAGGCCGCGAACCCAGGGCAGGTCGATGCCGAGCCGAATTTCCTGCTGCACCGTCCTGGCGGGATCGCGGGTCAGGCTGAGCTGACCCGGTGTGGCATTGCGGTCGGGGTCGGCGATATAGTCGGCGCGGATATCGGAGACGTTGGTGACGGAGCTCAGGTCGAACCCGCCGCCCAGCGTGTAATGGGCCTCCAGCGTCGCGATGTCGCTGACGATCTGGGTGTCGGTCGCCACATCCTCGGTCACGATTCGATCGGTTGGCGAATAGGGGGCGTCGAATTCATAGGCATAGACGCCGCGTTCGTGCCGGTCATGGACATAGGTCGCGATGACCCGCAGGCCCGGCACGGCGTCCGGGGTGAAGAGCAGCTTGCCCCGCAGCGTTTCCGACCGGCGCGGATCGGCGTCGCGGTGGAGCGTGCGGTTGTAGACCAGTCCGTCGGAACGCGCGATCTCACCCGCGATGCGAAAGGCGATCTGATCGCCGAGCAGGGGGCCGCCGATGGCCGCCGCCGCCCGGCGCTGGCCATCCGGGCCGGTCAGCATCACCCGCGCCTTGCCGCTCCAGTCATAGCCGGGATCGGTCGTCCGCACGATCACCGCCCCCGCCAGGGCATTGCGGCCCTGTACGGTCGATTGCGGGCCGCGAAACACCTCTACCTGGGCGATGTCGTACAGATCGAGCGGCCCGGTATTGAGCGCCGCGCGGGGCAGGACCGCGCCATCGACATAGACGCTGGCCAGCGCGCCGTCGCCCGCACCCGATACGTTGAACGCATCGATACCCCGGATGGTGAAGCTGGTCCGGTTCGCTGCGATCGAGACATTGGGCGTGCGCTGGAGCACATCATAGACATCCAGCAGATTCTGGTTGGCGATCGTCTCCGCGGTGGTGATCGCGACGCTGGCAGGGGTATCCCGAAGGCTTCGGTTGGCCTTCTCGCCCAGAACGAGGATGTCGTTGCTCACATCGTCGGTCGACTGCGCTGCCTGGCCGGGCGGCGTGCCCTGCGCCACCAAAGGCGACGACACAGTGCAAAGCAATATTGCAAGACTCGATCGAAACAGGCGCATTTTTCCCCCCAATGCTCGTTACGAGCGCGCGCCTAATGAAGGTGAATATGCGAGTCAAACGCATTAGCGTTCTGGCCGTGGGATGATGCTGGCCAGTTGGCGGCCCGATGATCGCGGCGTTGAATGCCACCGATCATACGGGCCGATCAACAACCATCGGGCATCGCGCCGATCTTCGCCAGGATCGGATCGTCATCGTCCCGCGAACGGCGATGACGCGCGACGTCAGTCGCGCCGCGCCGCTGCGATGAGGGTGGGGGCGTCAATGGTGAACTTGAGCCCGAAGACGAGGGCGTTTCCGATGTTGGTCCGGCGGAAGGGCAGGCCGGTCTGGTCGGGGTGAAGGATATATTGGATGTTGGGCGACAGGCGGATGGCGGGCCCGACCTGAGCACCATAGGCCAGTTCCATCATATATTGGTCGCGGCGGATATTGGCGTCGCCGCCCGCCGAGACACGCGCCGCGCGCATCCGCGCCATGGCTAGGTCGGAAAAGCTCTGCTGGTTGATGACGAAGCCGATCGTATCCTGGTCGCGACCCGCAAAGGTGCCGGTCTGGAGCAGACCCAGCTCCAGGAAGTGCCGTTCCTCGACCCGCCCCGACAGGTTGGTCATGGCGACACCGAACACCCCCAGCCCGCGATGCGAGTTCATATCGGGTCGGGTCAGCATCTGGTCGAAACGGGCATAGATGCCGCTGCGCCCCTTCAGCGTGGCGGCGGGCCGTCCGCTGAGGATCGAAATACCGCCGCGGTCGTCGCGCAACGGATCGGCAAAGTCGCCCCGGTCGATCCAGCCGCCCAGGATATAGTGGCGCGGCAGCCGGTCGGTCTTGAAGTCGGACGCATAGCCCAGTTCGTACGGCACGATGAAGCCGCTGCCACCCTTGAAGCTCAGGCTGAAACCATTGTCATCTGGGCGTTTCCGATTGGGATTGACCTCGTAGATGCCCGCATGGGCGAACCAGTTGTCGGCGACGGTCAGCTTGACCCTGGCCATCCAGCTCGACGCCGGGAAATAGGTGAAGTTACTGTTCTTGAAGACGAAGGTCGGATTGCCACAGGCCGAATTGGTCTGGAAATGGCAGTAATAGGGCGAGTTCAGGAAATGGATGTTCGCCTGGCTCTTGCCCGCCTCGATGTCGAGCGCGCCGCCCATCAGCTTCTGTTCCCAGGTCAGGATGGCGAGGTGGGTGTTCTGGGTGCCCCAGACCTCCTGCACCGAGGTATTGTTGCCGATCGCGATCTGCGACAGGCTCTGGCCGTGGCGGTTGGTGATCGCGAGGTGCAGGCCGCCGCCGGTGATACCGGCGATCTTCTCGAAATCGAGGTCGGCCCCGACATAGATCTGCCCGGTATAGGCCGACTTGCGTGCAAAGCCGCCGGTCGCGTTCGCCGCGGCCTCGCCGGTGTAGTTCAGCGCCAGGGTGATGCCGTCATCGGCCAGCGGCTGGAACGTCTCGACGCCCTTCTTCTTCTGGCCCAGCACCAACGGCACCGTCTTGGTCGCCTGTTGCGAGACCTGCGGCACGACGGGGCCGGAGGGCGTCGTCGGCCCATCCTCGGCCCGGGCGACGGATGCAGCCATCCCCATGCCCAGCGCGGCGATCGCCGCGAAGCCCTTCAATCCAGCCATGAACCTGTACCTCTTGAAATACGCCCAGTCCCCCCGGCGGGGCGTGGCGATCAGCCTTGCGCCACCGGGCGCTTCACAAATCCGACGAGCACCGCACTCACCGCCACTCCGGCCGCCAGCGCGGCGACATAGGCGACCAGATGGGTGACCGCGCCGGGGATCGGCAGCACGAAGATGCCGCCATGCGGCACCCGGAGCTCGACGCCCGCGACCATCGAGATCGCCCCCGTGATCGCCGAACCCGCCATCAGCGAGGGGATGACCCGGAGCGGATCGCGCGCCGCGAACGGGATCGCGCCTTCGCTGATGAAGGCGAGGCCGAGCACGGCGGCGGCCGCCCCGGCTTCGCGCTCATCTGCGGTGAACCGGTTGGGGAAGAGTCGGGTGGCCAGCGCGATGGCGAGCGGCGGGGTCATGCCCGCCGCCATGGTTGCGGCCATCGGCGTATAGACCTGCGACGCGACCAGCCCGACCGAGAAGGCATAGGCGGCCTTGTTGACCGGGCCGCCCATGTCGAAGGCCATCATGCCGCCCAGGATCAGGCCCAGCAGGACCGCGTTCGACCCCTGCATCCCGCGCAGCCATTCGGTCAGGAAGGACAGCACCGCCGCGACGGGCGTGCCCACGGCATAGATCATCAAGAGACCGGTCAGCAGCGTGCCGAGCAGCGGCAGGATCAGGACGGGTTTCAGGCCCTGGAGGTTCTTGGGCAAACGGATGACACGGTTGAGGGCGTCGACGCCATATCCCGCGATGAAGCCCGCAACGATGCCGCCCAGAAAACCCGCACCCAGGTTGCTCGCAAGCATCCCGCCGATCATGCCGGGTGCGATGCCGGGCCGGTCGGCGACCGAATAGGCGATATATCCGGCCAGCGCAGGCACCATCAGCGCGAAGCCCCCCTTCGCGCCGATGCTGAACAGCGCATATGCCAGGGTGCCGGCATTCGCCTCGTCATTGGCGTGGATGCCGCCCAGTGCGAAGGCGAGCGCGATCAGCAGGCCACCCGCCACCACGAAGGGCAGCATGAACGACACGCCGGTCATCAGATGCTTGTACGGCCCCGCGCGCTCGGTCGTCGCGGCGGCGGAGGAGGCGGCGGCCCCACCCTGGACCTTGGCCTCGGCCAGCGCCTTTTCGATCAGCGCCGCGCCGCCGGTGATGGCGGGCTTGGTGTTGCTGACCAGCACCCGCTTGCCCGCGAAGCGCGCGCGATCGACTTCGCGATCGGCGGCGATCAGGACCACATCGGCCTCGGCGATCTGCTCGGGCGTCAGCGGGTTGCCCGCGCCGACCGAGCCTTGCGTCTCGACATGGATGTCATAGCCGAGCTGGCGCGCGCCCTCCTGCAATCCCTCGGCCGCCATGAAGGTATGGGCGATGCCGGTGGGGCAGGAGGTGATCGCGACGATCTTCTTGGTCGCGGCGGGCGCCTTGCTGCCGATCTTCAGCGCGGCGGCCGGATCGGCGAGCACCGCCTCCAGCGTCAACAGCCGGTCGGCGCGCGCGCGGGTGTCGGCATCGGCGCTGTCTTCGGCGCCGACGAACAGCAGCATGTCGTCATTTCCGGCGGCGACCGGATTGACCACGCCCTGGGCGGTGCGCAATTCGATCTCGATCGCCTGGCCCGCATCGCGGGCCGCGCGGCGCAGTGCCTCGCCCGCCAGGACGCCGGTGACGCCCGCCTCTCCGGCGTCGACGATCGCCAACAGCCTCTTCATGAATCCTCTCCCACCATGGACGGGCCGGTAACCCCGGCTCCGCTGATCGTGACCTGTGCGGCCAATGCGTCGATAGTCGCGAGGTCCGGCAGGTGCGGGCCCGGCCGCCCCAGCTTGGCGACGGCGAAGGCGGTGGACAGGCGCGCGATCCGCTCCAGTCCAGCGCCTTCGGCGATCCCGGCGGCCAGCCCCGCGACCATGGCGTCGCCCGCGCCCACCGTGCTGGCGAGCGGCCCGGCGGCCAGATGCGCGACCAGCGCGCCTTCGTCCGATACGAACAGCGCACCGTCTTCGCCCATCGACACGACCACCAGCGCCACGCCGCGCCGGTGCAGCGCCGTCGCGCACGCGGCGACCTCGGCGATGGTGTCGAGCGAGGTGTCGGCCCAGGCGGCCAGTTCCCGGCGATTGGGCTTGACGATGTGCGGCAACACATCGGCGCGCAGCGCCTGGGTGAGCGGCGCGCCGCTGGTATCGAGCAGCACCCGCGCGCCGCGCGCGGTCAGCGTGGCCACCATCCCGGCATAGAGGATCGTGTCGCATCCCGGCGGCAGGCTGCCCGACAGGACGATCAGCGCGTCCTCACCCGCGAAATCCGTCACCGCCTGCTCGACCCGAGCGACATCGGCCTCGCCGACGACAGGGCCGCTCATGTTGATGTCGGTGGTGTCCGTGTCGTCGACGATCTTCATGTTGACGCGCGTGTCACCGCCCAAGCGCACGAAGCGGTCGTCGATCGCCTTCTGCTCGAACAGCGTTTCGAACAGGGTCGCATTGTCCTGTCCCAGCAGCCCGAACACGCTGACCGGTGCACCCCAATCGGCGAGGCAACTCGCGACATTGACGCCCTTGCCGCCCGCATCCTGGCGGATCGAGCGCGCGCGATGGACTTCGCCGGGGACCAGCCGGTCGACCATGATCGTCTGGTCGATCGCGGGATTGAAGGTGACGGTGGCGATACGCATCACGCGGCACTCCTTTCGCGCAACTCCGCAACCGGTGCGACGTCGAGCGCGCGCACATCGGCGGCGCTCTCCATCGTCAGCGCGCGGGCGGCCAATGCCTGAAGCGCGGGCAGCTCACTGCTGCGCAGCCGCGCCTTGACCGCGGGCAGGTCGCGCGGGGTCATCGACAATTCGGTGACGCCCAGGCCGGTCAGCAGCGCCGCGCCGAACGGATCGCCCGCCAGACCGCCGCACACCCCGACCCAGCGATCATGCTGCCGCGCTCCCTCCACCGTCATCGCGATCAGACGCAATACGGCCGGGTGCATCGAGTCCGCTTCGCTCGCCAGTTCGGGATTCTGCCGGTCGATGGCGAGCGCATATTGGGTCAGGTCGTTGGTGCCGACCGAGAAGAAATCGGCATGCTTCGCCAGCGCATGGGCCTGAACGGCGGCGGCGGGCACCTCGATCATGATGCCGATCGGCACCACCGGCGCGTCGAGCGACCCGCGTACCGCCTCGCACCGTTCCCGCAACGTCACGAGTTCGGCGACCGAGGTGATCATCGGGAACATGATCGACAGGTCGCCGCCATCCTTGGCGGCGCGGTAGAGCGCGCGCAACTGTGGCTCCAGCAGGTCGGGGCGGCGCAGCAACAGCCGCGCGCCGCGCACGCCGAGGAAGGGGTTCTCCTCCTTGGGCAGGTGCAGGTGCGGCACCTGCTTGTCGCCGCCGATGTCGAGGGTGCGGACGATCAGCGGGCGACCGTCCAGCCCGTCGATCATCGCGCGGTAGACGGCATATTGTTCGTCCTCGCTGGGGCTGTCGCCGCGTTCGAGGAACAGGAATTCGGTGCGCATCAGGCCGACGCCCTCGCCACCCTGCGCCAGCGCCTCGGCGACCTGATCGGGGCGGTTCACATTGGCGGCGATCGCGACGCCATGGCCGTCGAGGGTGACGGCCGGGCGGCTGCGCTCGGCTTCCTCGGCGGCACGGCGCGCAGCGATGGCGGCGATCCAGCCGCGGGCGGAGGCCAGATCCGCTTCGGACGGATCGAGCCACACCCGCCCGGTATCGCCATCGACGATCGCGACCGTCCCCGCCGCCTGCGACAATAGGTCCGCGCCCGCCGCGACGACCGAAGGCAGGCCGAGCGTGCGCGCCAGGATGGCGCTGTGCGAGGTGGGGCCACCCAGTGCGGTGGCAATGCCCGCCACGCGGTTCGTATCGAGCGCGGCCGTATCCGATGGCGCCAGATCGGCGGCGACGAGGATGCACGGCGCTTCGGGCAGGTCGTCGAGCGTCCCCAGCCCCAGTCCGGGATCGATCTGCGCCAGGACGCGGCGGCCGATGTCGCGCAGATCGGCCGAGCGGGCGGCGAGCACGGGATTGCCCAGCGCCGACAACTGGCCGGCCATGCGCTCGATCGCCTGATGCCAGGCCCAGGCGACGCCATGACCCTCGACCATCAACTGGCAGGTGAGCGTGATCAGGTCGGTATCGTCGAGCAGACCCGCCTGCGCCTTGAAGATCGCCGCGTCGCCCGCGCCCAGGCGGCGGGTGGTGTCGTCGATCAGTGCCTGCATCTGCGCCCGCGTGCGGACCAGTGCGCCCTCCAGCAGGGCACCCCCGGTGGCCAGGTCGACGGGATGGTCGACGACCTCCAGTTCCGCCGAGGCGAGGACATGGACCGAACCGATCGCCAGTCCCGGGCTGGCCGCGACCCCCGCGATCATCGCGGGCGTCCCGACGGGTTTCCAGCCCTGGACAGGGGCCGCCGCCGCCTTTTGCGCGGCACGCGCGGCATCGGCCTTTTCGCGAGTGGTCAGTCGCGTGATCGCCGCATGGAAGCTGTCCACTGCACCCCGCGCTCCGGGCCCGGAAGCCGAGATGGTAATCTGATCCCCAGCCTTCAGTGCGAGCTGGAGCAGGGCGACCAAGCTGCGCGGATCGGCGGTTTCCCCCTCGTGCCGGACACGCAGCGCGACCGGCAGCGCCTTGGCCGCTTCCGACCAGGCGGCGGCCGGACGCGCGTGCAGGCCAGTGGGATAATCGACGGTCCATGTCACCCGCTCGTCCAGATCGTCGGCGGGCAGGCGGGTCCGATGGCTGTCGGTCGCTTCGTCCTGCAACGCGGCGATGATCAGCATCGGGTCGTCGGTGTTCGCCAGTTGATGCAGTCGTGCTTCGTCCTGGATCAGGCGGGTCAGGCGGCGCAGGATCGCGATATGGCTGTCCGAACTGGCGGCGATGCCGACCACCAGATGGGCGACCTGGCCGGGATTCCACTCGATCCCATCGACGAATTGCAGCACCGCGATTCCGTCGCGACGAACCAGTCCCTTGTCCTCGCCAAGCCCATGGGGGATCGCCACCCCCGCGCCGAGAAAGGTGTTCGCGACGCCCTCGCGCGCGATCATGCTGTCCTCATAGCCCGCACCGACGCATCCCGCCGCGACGAGCAGCTGCCCCGCCTGGCGGATCGCATCCGTCTTGTCGGTCGCCGTGGCCGCGAGCCGGATGAGCTCCGGGCGGATGGCAGGGGGCGGGGCTTGGGTAGACATGTCTTTCTGGCCTCTCCGGCACGACTCTCGATCGTCGCTTGTCATCCTAGAAAACGTTTTCTCTAAACTATGTCAATAGCGCTTGCAACGAAACGACGGAGGAGGCATGAAACTTGGGAACGCGACGCCAGAACGCGCAGTGGAGAGGAGAGAACGTTTTCCATGACCGTCGGTATCAAGGATGTGGCACTGGTCGCCAACGTCTCGACCGCGACGGTGTCGCGGGTGCTGAGCGGCCGCAATGTCGATGAGGCGATGCGCGACCGCGTGCTCGCGGCGGTGCGGTCGACCGGCTATCGCCCCAACCTCGCCGCCCGGCGGCTGCGGTCGCGACACACCAACACCATCGGGCTGGTCGTCGCCGACATCCGCAACCCCTTCTTCACCGCGGTTTCGCGCGTTATCGAAAACCTGGCCTATGCGCGCGGCCTGCGCGTGATCCTGTGCAACACCGACGAGGACCCGGTTCGCGAGGCGATGTACCTGCAACTGATGCAGGAGGAGCGCGTGACCGGCGTCATCCTGGCGCCGACCCGACAGGGTTTGGCGAAACTGGGCAAGGCGAAGCCCGACTATCCGATGATCCTGATCGACCGCGCCACGCCCGGCATCGCGCATGACTGCGTCGTGCTCGACAATGCCGCAATGGCGGCGCTGCTGGTCGAACATCTCCAGGCGCGCGGGTTCCGCCGGATCGCGGGGCTGTTCGGCGCGTCGAGCAGCACGGGCGAGGAACGCCGTGCGGGCTTCGAGGCGGCGGCGCAGCGGCTGGGCCTTACCGCCGAGGCGATCGCCGTCCCGCATGGCGATGGCGAGGTGGCGCGGATCGTCACCGACCTGCTCGCGCGGCCGGATCGCCCCCAGGCGCTGGTCGCCAGCAACGGCCTGGCCCTGATGGCGGTCTTGCGCACGCTGCACGGACTGGGCCTATCGGTGCCGGGCGACATGGCGCTGGCCGGATTCGACAATGAGGGCTGGATGGACCTGGTCGGCGGCGGCCTGTCGGTCATCGAACAGCCGGTCGAGGAAATCGGCCGCACCGCCATGGCGATGCTGATCGATCGCCTCGACCATGCCGATGCCGCGGTCCGCAAGGTCGTGCTCGCCGGACGGCTGATCGCCCGCGGCTCGAGCGACTCGGCGGCCTCCAACCCAATGCTTTCCCTCCTCTCCACCCAGCCTGGAGCTTGACCATGACACCACGAATGTCGCTCACGCGCTTCCTGATCGAACAGCAGCGGGGGCCCGCGAAGCTGCCCGGCGAATTGCGGCTGCTGATCGAGACGGTGGCGCGCGCCTGCAAGACGGTCGGCCATGCCGTGTCGAAGGGCGCGCTGGGCGAGGTGCTGGGGTCGCTGGGCAGCGAGAATGTGCAGGGCGAGGTCCAGAAGAAGCTGGACGTGATCGCCAACGACTTCCTGCTCGATGCCAATGAATGGGGCGGGCATCTGGCAGCGATGGCGTCGGAGGAGATGGAGACGATCCACCGCATTCCCAATCGCTATCCCAAGGGCGAATATCTGCTGCTGTTCGATCCCATCGACGGGTCGAGCAACATCGATGTCTGCCTGTCGGTCGGCACCATCTTCTCGGTCCTGAAGGCCCCGGCGGACGCCGCCGGTCGCGAGATTGGCGAGGAGGATTTCCTCCAGCCCGGCTCGGAGCAGGTGGCGGCGGGCTATGCCATTTACGGGCCGCAGACGCTGCTGATGCTGTCGATCGGCACCGGCGTGTACGAGTTCACGCTGGACCGCGAGGTCGGGGCCTGGAACCTCACCGATGGCCCGATCCGAATGCCCGGCGGGACGCCTGAGTTCGCGATCAACGTGGCGCGGCGGCGGCAATGGTCGGATGTGGTCGCCCGCTTCGTCGACGATCGGGTGGCGGGCAGCGAAGGTCCTTGCGGCCGGGACTATTCGATGCGCTGGACTGGGTCGATGGTGGCCGATGTCCACCGCATCCTGAAACGCGGCGGCACCTTCCTCTATCCCCGCGACGAGCGCATCGGCCACGCCAGGCTCCGCCTGATGTATGAGGCCAATCCGATGAGCTATCTGATCGAACAGGCGGGCGGCGCGGCGACCGATGGCGAGAGGCGGATACTCGATATTGCGCCCACGGGGCTTCACCAGCGGGTTGGCCTCATGCTCGGCGACGCCGACGAAATCGCCGCGCTGAGCGACATTCCGACGGTGGCCGCCCAAGTCCCCTCCTTCGCGGCGAACTGAAGGGAAACCGGGCGATCCGGCCAGGGGCCAAGCGTGGACGTGGCTATCGTCCTCGCTGGCGACTACCGGCCCTTTTTCGAAGGCATGATGTGGATTGCGCGAATAGGGGCGCAGTGGCGGCATTTGCCGGAAGAATATGGCAATTGGACATTGTGTTCCGCCGCTACTGTCGCTGGGCGACGATGGGTATGTTCGAGCCCATGCTGGAGACGCTGATCGGTATGGTCGAACGTGATGGTCGCGCCGACGTGATCGACAGCAGGGTCGCCCGGCAAACCATTGTGCCGTAGGTATAAAAAAGGAACTGGCGCGGCCGAGGCGCCCTTTGACTTCGCTCAGGAGAGATTTGGCCGATCGTGCGGCGGCTTCACCACCAATGTCTATGCCCGCTGCGATGTCAGAGGTCGCCCGCTCGCTTTCGTCCTGACGCCGGTTCAGGCGCATGACACGCAGGGCTTCGGACCATTAATGCGCATGATCGCCAACCGGATCGATGCTCTGCTTGCGGATAAAGGCTATGATAGCGACGCGGTGCGCGATACCCCGACCAGCATGAACGTCGAGGCCGTGATCCCGGCTCGGCGGAACCGTCGAAAGCCGGCCTCGTATGATCGGGGCAAGTATCGCTGACACAACGAGATCTAGCGCCTGTTTGACAAATTCGAGAATTGGCGACGGCTCGCCACCGCTATGACAAACCGCCGAATCCTGATCGGCTTCGTCAGCCTCGCATCATTTCTGCGTGGGCTGCCTTTTGTCCACATCGTCTGGTCAAGTCGGCTTATGGTCCCGAAACATCCGATTTTCGTTGGCCTCTATTTTATCCCGATATCAGCTATTTGTTGGGAAGGCTGGCGGTGGACAGGCTGAGATAGTGTGCAGTTGCTTGACGCCCTGTCCATGCTGCGGGCACCATGCGGGTGGGGATTGCAGGGGGTGGCAGTAGCGGTGGAGGGGCAAGGGGTCCAAGGCGGCAAGCGCCTGGACGGCTGGAAATCGATCGCGGCCTATTTCAATCGCGATCGGACCACGGTCATGCGCTGGGCGCGGGAGCGCGACTTGCCGGTGCGGCGGATGCCGGGCGGGAAGCAGGGCTCGGTCTTTTGTTTCGAACAGGAACTGGCCGCCTGGGCGCTTCGCCAAGACGATGACGAGGATCACCGCGAAGCGGCGACCATCCCGACCGATGTCTCCGCCCCACCCCCGCTCCCATCCCCGGTCGAAGACGCCGCAATATCCCGGTCGGGGCGAAGGCCCGGCTGGGCGATCACGGCGGGGCTGATCACGCTGGCGATGCTGGTGACAGCGTGGTTCTGGTGGGAGCCCGCTCCCCGATCGGCGCACCGGGCGGTCGCCATGCCGGCGAACCCCGCCGTGGCGCGCGATTATGTCGCGGCGCGCGATCACTGGGCGAGGCGGACCCAGGCCGATCTGAACATTGCGATCCGGCTATATGAGGGCGTGATCCACCGCGATCCTGGCTTTGCGCCGGCTTATGCGGGGCTGGCCGAGGCCTGGCTGATCATTGGCGAATATGGCGGGGTGGCCGAAGCGGATGCGTTCCGCCGCGCCCGCCATTATGCGCGTACGGCCCTGCAGCTCGACCCGGAGCTGCCCGCCGCCTACCGTGCGCTGGGCTTTGTCGATTATTGGTGGCGCAGCGACCGGGCGGGCGGGCTGGCCGAGTTCCGGCGCGCCATCGCGCTCGACGACCGCGATGGCCAGACCTATTTCTGGTATGCCAATGTGCTGGCCGATATCGGCGACGATGCGGCCGCACAAAGCGCCTATGACCAGGCGCGATTGTTACTGCCGGGCCTGCTCACCATCGAGGTGGAACAGGCCTGCGCCCATTGGCAGGCGGGGCGCGACGCGCTGGCCTATGCGCAGCTGACTGCGCTGGCGGTGCGCGCGCCGAACGACGCGACAATCCACAACTGCCTGGCCTTTGTGAATATCGGGCGCGGCGACATCATCGGCTATGCGCGTGAGCTGGCGGTCCGGGCACGGTTGCGCGGCGAACCCCGGTTGCAGCGCCTGTCGGCCGCGCTCGACGCCG
This sequence comes from Sphingomonas sp. Marseille-Q8236, assembly GCF_965112005.1. Taxonomy (NCBI): domain Bacteria; kingdom Pseudomonadati; phylum Pseudomonadota; class Alphaproteobacteria; order Sphingomonadales; family Sphingomonadaceae; genus Sphingomonas; species Sphingomonas sp. Marseille-Q8236. Next base: position 276,338 of record NZ_CBCOPO010000001.1, on the reverse strand, counting down.
CGATCCGGCGCGACCCGAAAACAGCGGTCGCGGTCCTGATCGACCATGGCCGCCAAGAGATCGCGCGGGGCGAACGCAAGCTGCGCGAGACGCCCGCCTTCTATGCCTCGTCCATGGGTGATCGGGCGGCGCTGATCGCGTTGCTGCGCGAAGCCAATGACCAGGACGAGCGCTGGTATGCCGCCTCGCTGACCCGCCGCATCGCGCGGCGCTGGCGCGGGGACGCGCAGGTCGAAGGGCTGCTGGCGGGGGTGCTGCCGCCCGAAAAACGGCCGGAATCCTGAGCCGCACGGCTATTCACTACCGAATACCACAATTTGCGACATCCCCGATCGGGGCCTTTGCGCTGATAACGCCCCCTCACAGCGCCGCACGAGCGGTGGGGGTTCGCACAATGGGGTTCGGGATGGAATCGATCGGAAATCGCACGTCGACACGGCATTCGGCGACGCGCGCGGCGCTGCTGCTGGGCACCGCACTGAACTGTGTCGGCTATGCGGCGTCGGCAGGCGCGCAGAATGTCGTGAGCTATGGCACGACCGACTATTCGCTGACCCGCACCGAACCGATCGTTGGCGGCCCGGCCGCGGTCAGCATCACGACCACCGACGGCAACATCACGCTCGACCTGGGTGAGGTGACCTCGGCCAACAACGGCACGGGATACGGAACCGCGATCGGCGCGAACAATTTCGGGCCGGGCGCGGTGTCGATCCGCACCTCCTCCGCCATTGTGACGGGCAGCGGGCGGTCGGACGCCATCAATGCGGGTACGACCAGCGGCGCGCTCACCATCAATGCGGGGACGGTGCAGGCGAATACGGGCAACAATAGCGGCATCATTGCGAACAGCACGACCGGGCCGATCACCATCACCGCGACCAATGTGACCGGCCGGTACGGCATCTCTGCCTTGAGCTATGATGCGAACGGCCAGCTCGGGGGCCAGATCAGCATCACCAGTACGAACGTCTCGGCCGGGATAGACGGCAACGATACGGGCAGGAGCAAGCTGGGGATCGATGCCGAGGGACGCACCGTCGTCATCGACAGCGGCGTCGTCACGGTGCGCAGTCCCAGTTACGGGCATGGCATCTTCGCCAGCTCGTCCGAGGGCACGACGGTCCGCGCCACCGAGACGCGGGTCGAGGGTAATAACACCTATGGCATCACCGCCTATTCGGACAGGGGACTGTCGGTCACCAGCGGCACGATCACGACGAAGGGCACCAACGGCTATGGCATCAATGCCTATGCCGATCAGTCGACCACGATCGCCAGCGGGACGATCATCACCAACGGCACGGGGGCGCACGGCATCCGGGTCCAGGCTGCAAGCGGGCAGAACGTCGCTTCCGCGCAGGTGATCGACATCACCAGCGACAGCATCACGACCAACGGGAGCGGATCTTCGGCCATCTATGTCACGCCGGGCGTCGGCGCGACGACGATCCGCAGCAATGCGGTGACCTCGCTGGGGGCGGGTACGCCCGCCATCTGGGTAACGGGGGGATCGGGCGTGATCGACGTCACCAGCGGCACGATCAATGCGGGTGTCAAACAGGCGATCTCGGCATTCAACACCGGTTCGACCCCCGTCACGGTCAAAAGCACCGAAATCCGCAGTGCGCTGGGCGGGATCGGCGCGGGCAGCCGGGGGACGACCACGGTAACCAGCGACCGGATTATCATCGAAGGCACGCAGCAGGGCCTGTTCGCCAATGCGGTCGCCGCCAGCGGCCATGCGGTATCGGTGACGAGCGGGACGATCACCGCAGCGGGAGCGGGCGGCACCGGCGGGATCTCGGTCAGCCAGTTCAACACGGCGGGCGCCAGTGATGCGGTCACGGTGACCAGCGGCTCGGTCGCGGCCAACGGCAATGGCGGCGCGGGTATCCAGGTCTTCGGCACGACCGGCCCGGTCAGCGTGACGAGCACCGGCGCCGTTTCCACCAACGGCACATGGGTAACCATCGGCAGCGGCACCAACGCCTTCACTCGCTATGCCGACGGCATCCGCGTGGCCAATGCAGCGGGGACGATCACCGTCGACAGCAACGATGTGACCACCCTGGGTGACCAGGCGATGGGCGTGCGGGTCGAGGCGGGGCAGGGGATTCAGAGCTTCGTCATTCCCTCGGGCACCGCACTGGGCACCGGGCCGATCAGCGTCATCAGCCGGGGGACGATCTCTACGGCGGGGCAAGAGGCGACCGGCATCGTCGCCCTGACCGGCAACAGCGCGGCGACGATCGACAATCGCGGCACCATCCGCACCGCCGGCGCCTGGGCCAGCGGCATCGACGCGCGCTTCGGCGCGGGCGAGCTGACGATCACCAGCCGCGACATCGAGGCAATTGGCGAGAGTGCATATGGTATCAGTATCGACCAGCAGAGCGGTTATGGCGACGCCCCCGGCTCGGCCCGGATCACGTTGACCGGCACGACCAAGTCGACGAACCATGCCGTCAGCGTCAACATGAACGCGGGCGCGGTCGCGATCGCTAATATGGGCGCGATCGTGACGGCGGGCACGAGCGATTTCGACGGTCATGGCATCGAGGTGGAAGGGCCGGTCGATGCCACCATCGACAATAGCGGGTCGATCACCACTGCGGGAATTCGCAGTCAGGGGATCGGGGTCGAGGAGGGCCGCACAGTCGCCATCCGCAGCGCGTCGATCCAGGGGGGCGGCAACGGCGTCATCGGCATCAACGCCACGGGCAGCCGTTCGGTCGCCATCACCAGCGGGCTCGTTACGGGCTATCAGAGCGGCATCGCGGCCTTTGGCGGCACCGTAGGAGTGACGAGCGAGCGGATCGACGCAACGGGGGGCGTGGGCCTCAATGCCTCGGCGGATGGCGCGGTGGCGATCAAAAGCGGCACGATCACCCTCGTCGGCACCCAGGCGCGCGGCACGAGCGGCGCCATGTCGATCTATGGCAACGCCATCACGATCGACAGCGACACGATCACCACCAGCGGGTTGGGCAATCGCTTCGGCATTTCGGCACAGGCGATCAATTACGATGCGGACGGCAAGACCGGTCCGCTGACCATCACCAGCCGCGACATCACCACAACCGGTAACGGCGCTTACGGCATATTGGCACTGGGCGGCACGGGGGCGATGACGATCACCAGCACGGGAACGATCACCACCACCGGGACGACCCGCATCGCCGGCAATGGCGACCCCCGCCAGTCCAACGGCATCTGGGCGATCAGTGCGGCCGCCCCGGTCGTTATCACCAGCAACGCGGTCAGCACGGCGGGCGACAATGCCAGCGGCATCGCGGTCGAGGCGGGCTCCGCGGTCACCTCGTTCCGGGGCTTTGCCGACCGAGGCGCGGCGCAGCCGATCGCGATCACCAGCACCGGCGTGATCACGACGCTGGGCGCCAATGCCAACGGCATCCTGGTCCAGGCGGGCGGCAGCGACACGCGCGTCGCCAATAGCGGGACAATCGCAACCAGCGGCGCGAACGCCATGGGCATCCGGGTACAGGCCAATGGCGGCGCGTCCACCATCACCAGCAACGCCGTTTCCACCAGCGGCGCGGGCGCGACCGGCATTCGGGTCGCCGGGGGCGCGGGTGCGGTCGACGTGACCGCCGCGACCACCGGCGTCACTGGTGCCACGACCAACGCGATCGACCTGGCGAGCAGCGGCGCGGTGCGGGTCGATGGCGGCACCGCCTCGGCCGCGTCGGGCTCGGCGATCCTCGTCCGGGCCGGCGGCATGGCTGATGTCCGTGCCGTCAACGCGATCGGAGGCGGCGACGGTTATGCGGGCATCTCGGTCGTCGGGGGCACCGGCGTCACGCTGGCGATCGGCGCCGCGCAGTCGAACGGCACGGCGGTCACCGGCACCGATGGCACCGTCACCCGCGCCGATGCGGTCTTCGCCCAGGCGACGACCGGCGCGATCGACGCGACCATTGGCTCGGCCCGCGCGAGCGGTGCGGCAGCGGACGCGGTGCGGCTGATCGCCAATGGCGATGACGGCGCGGTCACCGCGCGGGTCACCGGCACGCTGGCCTCGGACAGCGGCTATGGCCTGTTCATCGATCCGCCGGGCGCGGTCAGCGTCTCGGTCGCGAGCGACGCGGTGATCTCGGGCCAGTCGGGCGGCATCAGCACGGTGGGCGGCAGCAACGCGATCACCAATGCGGGCTCGATCAGCGCCACGGGCGGCGCGGCGATCACGGCGATGGGGGCGACCAGCCTCGACAATAGCGGAACGCTGACCGGCAGTGGCGGGACGGCGGTGCAGCTGGGCGCGAGCAACGACATGGTGACGCTGCGCACCGGGTCGATGGTGACGGGCGCGATCGTCGGCGGGGGCGGCACCGATGCCGCGATGCTGGTCGGCACCAATTCGGACACGACCGCGAACCAGACGGTAGCCAGCCTCACCGGCTTCGATAGCATGGCAGTGAAGTCCGGTTACTGGACTGCGCCGTCCACCGGCATGACTAGCGTCGCGCGCACCACGATCGACACGGGCGCCGCGCTGGAGGTGCAGAGCGACGCGACCGGCCTGACCGGCTTTGCCAGCAATGCGTTCGTCAGCAACGGCACGCTAGTCATACGCACCAGCGGCACCGGCAGCGACCCGTTCGGCACCAATGCCGTCACCGGCACCGGCGGGGTGACCTTCACCGGCACCGGCACGACCACCCTGTTGGGCACCAACATGCTGGCGACGACCGGCACCAACCGGGTGGAGGGCGGCACGCTGGTCCTGACCGGCACGCAAGGCGGCAATTTCGCCACCGCCACGGGGGGCACGCTCCAGATCGGCAATGGCGGGACGACCGGCGATTTCACCGGCAATCTCGTCAACAACGGTACGCTGGTGATCAGCCGGTCGAACGACATCGCCTATGACGGCGCGCTGACGGGTTCGGGCGTGTTCGTGAAGGAAGGTGCCGGCCGCGTCGTCTTCGGCACCGGCTATGCCTTTACCGGCACCACTATGCTGAACGGCGGGTCGATCCGGCTGAGCACCCCGGTCGCCGCCGATACTGCGCTGGACGTGCGCGGTACCGGCACCGTCGACCTGTCGGGCCAGGCGAACACCGTGGCGCAGCTGGCGGGCAACAGCACGACCGCGACCGTCGATGTCGCGGGCGGCGCGCTGACCGTGAACCAGGCGAGCAGCACGACCTTCGCGGGCAGCGTGGCGGGCAATGGCAGCCTGACCAAGTCGGGCAGCGGCACGCTGAACCTGACCGGCACCAACAGCTATACCGGCGCGACCACGGTTACGGGCGGCAAGCTGGCAGTCAATGGCAGCATCGTCTCGCCGGTCACCGTTGCCGCAGGGGGTACGCTGGGCGGCACCGGCACGGTCGGCACCACCGCCATCGCCTCGGGAGGGACTTACGCGCCGGGCAACTCGATCGGGACGCAGACGGTCAACGGCAATGTCGGCTTCGCGGCCGGTGCGATCTATCAGGTCGAGGTGAATGCCGCGGGCCAGTCGGACCAAGTCAACGCCACCGGCACCGCCACTTTGTCGGGCGGCACGGTGCAGGTGCTGGCCGAGAACGGGAATTACGGCCGCCTCACCAGCTACACGATCCTGACCGCGGCGGGCGGGGTCAATGGCCGCTTCGCCAGCGTCACGAGCAATTATGCCTTCCTGACCCCGCTTCTCGGCTATCAGGCCAATGCGGTGACGCTAACCCTGGCGCGCAACGACGTCCGCTTCGACGCGCTGGCGACCAACGGCAACCAGGCGCGGGTGGCCAATGCCATCTTCGCGCGCGGCACCTCGGACGCGCTGTTCAACACGGTGCTGTTCCAGAGCAACGCGACCGCGCCCCTGGTCTTCGGCGAACTGGCAGGCGAGCTGAACGCCGGGCTGTCGACCGAACTGGCCGATAGCGGACGGCGGATCCGTCATGCCGTGTTCGACCGGGCGATGCGGCCGGGTGGCGAAGGCCTGAGCCTCTGGGCGCAAGGATTGCAGAGCCGGGCGATGTCGGACGTCACGAGCCAGCGCGGCCGACTGGTGTCCGACCGTAGCGGCATCGTCGGCGGGCTGGATTATCGGACCGGCGCGACCCGGATCGGCATCTTTGGTGGCTGGCAGGATCAGGACGCGGTGTTGCGCGGTCGCGGCGCGCGCGCCGACATCAAGACCGGCTTTGCCGGGGCCGACCTGACTTGGTCGAGCGGTGCGCTGAGCATCCAGGCGGGCGGGCTTTATGCCTGGCACGACATCAAGACGATGCGTACCCTGCCTGTCAGCGGCTTCGGCAACGTGGCCGCCACCCCCGACGCCCATAGCGCGCAGCTCTTCGCCGAGGTCGGCTATACGCTAACGCATGGCGAGGCGGCGGTAACGCCGTTCCTGCGCCACGCCTATATCCGGACGCGGGTGAAAGGCTTCGCCGAGAGCGGCAGCCTCGCCGCCCTCAGCATCGCGGGCCAGGATCGCGACATCGGCACCGCCTCGGCGGGTATCCGTGTCGGCGGATCGGCGCCGGTCGGCACGGCCACGCTGCTACCGCGTCTGTCGATCGCCTATGAGCGTACATATGGCGACCGCATCGGCACCGCGATCCAGCGTCTGGGTGGCACGGGCCCCGCTTTCACCACGACCAGCGCCGGACTGGGCGGTGATGGGCTGGCGATCGAGAGCAATCTCGACCTGGTGATGGGACGGCTCAGCATCGGCGTGGGCAGCTTTGCCTCCACCGCCGATCGTTGGTCCGATTATGGCGGCAAGGCGCGGATCGGCTTCCGCTTCTGACGCTCCCTCCATCCCCCGCGTGGGAGTGGCGCGGGGGATGAACCTGACGGGGCGGGACCAGGCTCAGCCTCAGCCTTAGGCTCGATAAGGTTTGGCAGTGGCCTGAGTGACAAAGTCGGTCCGTACAATCTGATAGAGGGAGGTGATTGAGGAAAGTCACTATCGCTCCACGCAGACGAGCCTGCTTGCTGCAATTTGGCCGCCTTGGCGGTGCAAACGCAGGCGAGCGTCAGGCTCGTGAAGGTGATCCTGTGCGACGACGTGATTTACATGTTCGCCGATCTGCGAACAGGAACGGTCGCCTCCCGAAAGGCAGGCCATCGGTTACACTGCGCCCAAAACGGTTGATAATACCCAATCACGGCAATATTGGATGCAGAAGGGGCAGGGAGGCTTTTCGGCAAGTTTATCGTGACGTCTGAGCCGTCAGCCGTTCGTCTGTATAAGGCGCACCGTCCCGCGCTGGTGTCCTATGCCAAGAGGTTGTCGGGCGATTCCGCGACTGCGGAAGACATCGTCCACGACGCCTGGTTGCTATTCGACAATCGCCCTCCGGATCAGCCGGTTCGACAACCTCTGCCGTATCTTCGTCGTATCGTCCGCAATCTTGTCTTCGCGCAGTTTCGTCGACGTCAACACGAAGGAGACGTCGGACATATCGACATCGCGAGCGTCATCGATGCAGTTCCCGATAGTGCGCCATCCGCAGAGGTCGAGATGATCGCACGTGACGAACTGCGATCAGTGATGGACGTTATCGATCGCTTGCCGGAACGTCAGATCGCGGCTTTCAAAATGTATTATTTCGAAGACATGACATTACGCGAAATCGCCTTGAATCTTGGCCTGTCCACATCGCGCGTGCATGTGCTGGTGACGGATGCCATAGAGCGTTGTGATGCGCTTCGGTCCTTTGCGAAATGACGACGCCGGACGAAGATGCAGCGCGGAGAAGCGCGGCGGATTGGTATGTCTCGCTTCGCGAGAGCCCCGAAGACGACAGTCTGCACGCTGAGTTCGATCGCTGGCTTCATGCCGACCCCCGGCACGGCCAAGCTTGGACAAGCGTAAACAACACGATGAAGATTTTCCGCCGGGCGCCGGAGGCGTGGCGGGAGCCTCCCCTCACCGGGCCTGACCGACCGCGTAGACACCGCGCGCAATGGTCACGACGGCATAAGCGGAAGCTGGTCTATACAGCCATTGCAGCCACCGGTGCTTGGGCGCTCCTCTGGCCGACGATAAGCCTTCATCTCCGCGCCGATCATGTCACGCGTACAGCGGAAATCGCACATCTCCGACTGGGCGACGGCACGTCGGTCGCGCTTGGGCCGCAAAGCGCGTTGGCATTCGAGACCGCCGGGGGAAAGCGAACGGTTCGTCTGCTGGCCGGTCAGGCACTGTTCGATGTCCGGCGCGATCCGTCCCACCCGTTCGTGGTAGAGGCGGACGGCGTAACGACGACCGTGCTGGGTACCCAGTTCGATGTGCGACGATTGGAAGAGTCGACCAGCGTCTCCGTGGCGCGTGGGCATGTGCGGGTCGGTGTCGCGGCACGATCCTATCATTCGCCGACAGACCTGTTGGCCGGCGAGTGGATTCGAATCGACGCGCAAGGGCGGGAGCGAAGCGGCAAGGCGGATGCCGTGATGATGGGCGGCTGGACCAAAGGCGAGGCACTCGCCGAAAATCGAACCATCGCCGACGTCGTTGACGAGATTCGCCCCTGGTTCCGCGGTCGGATTGTCCTGGCCGATGCACAGTTGGGCGAGCGGCGCGTCACCGGCATCTACGATGTCCGTCGACCCGAGCAGGCTTTGGCTATGATCGTACGCCCCTATGGGGGGCGGATACGGCGCATCACACCCTGGATCCTTATCGTCGATGGCCTGGGCGGAAATCTTTAGGCATCAATACAATGACTTGAGGCGATGTAGAAAAAAATCGCCTGAATTTGTGGAAAACACACGTCCTCCACCATCTCATCTTGAGATGCGAATGCATCGCATTTGCGCAAAGAGCGGTGGAGACTGAAATGACTATGGGGATCACGCGAGCAGAAGGGCTGTTGGGACGTAGGCGAACCGTGCTCGCTTTCGCAGCAGTATCGAGCATCTTGGCCCAGCTGGCCATTACCTCTCCCGCCTCTGCCCAACACGCTCGAGCCGCGGCGCGCTTCGACATCCCGCGCCAGTCGCTGGCCACGGCGCTAATCCTGTTCGGGCGGCAAGCTGGAATACAGGTGACGGCGGAAGGCGCGCTGGTCGAAGGCAAGATCGGGCAGGCGGTCGAAGGCCACCTTGCACCGTCGACGGCCCTTAGCGGATTGCTGGCAGGTACCGGACTGACCTATCGGATGACCGGCGAAGGGGCACAGATCGCGGCATCGCCGGTGACCGCCGGGGCCCGGCAGGATAAGGATATTCAACTGGGTCCGGTGCGGGTCCAGGGCAATGCTGCAAATGCGGGTTCGGTCGCGCAGGCCGAAGACGAGGAACGCGCCACCGGTCCGGTCCCCGGTTACGTCGCGCGACGGAGCGGCACCGGCACGAAGACCGACACGCCGCTTGTCGAAACACCCCAGTCGATTTCCGTCATAACCGCCGATCAGATCGAGGCGACGGGATCGCTGCGGCTGGCCGATGCGCTGGCCTATACGCCGGGTATCGATGTTGCGGCGAACGGCACCGACTCGCGCTATGACTGGCTCACCGTGCGCGGTTTCGACCTGTACTCGCCAGGCTTCTATCTGGACGGGCTAGCGCTGCGGAATGTCGGAAATTTCGCGGTTTGGCAGATCGAGAATTATGCGACCGAACGGATCGAGGTGCTGCGCGGTCCCGCCTCGGTACTCTACGGAATGTCCAACGGTGCGGGCATGGTCAATGTGGTCAGCAAGCGCCCTACGGCCGAGCAGCGCGGAGAAATTCAGGCGCAATGGGGCACTTATGGCCGCAAGCAGATCATGGCCGATGTGTCCGGCCCGGTAGATGTGCAGGGAACCTTGCTCTATCGGATGATCGGTCTGGCGCGCGACGCGCGGCTTCCCGCCGGTGGGATGCCCGATGACAGGGTGTTCGTCGCTCCCTCGTTGACATGGCAACCGAGCACGGCGACGTCGCTGACGCTGCTGGGCCAATATGGCCGCATCAATGCCGGGGTTTACACGCGCGGCCGCCGTGCGGTGGGATCGCTGATCCCAACCGCGATAGGTACGACCATTCCGGTCCGCTTCTCCGCTGCCGAGCCCGACTTCGATCGCCTGCGACAGGATCAATGGTCGATCGGCTACCTGCTGGAACAGCGACTGGGCAACGCGTGGAAAGTTCGACAGAATTTGCGATTCAGCGAGGTCGACAGCGACTTGCGTCAGATTTCGGCGGGTGACTTCGTGACGGCCGACCCGGTCGATCCGCGCAATCCCGCCAATTTTCAAACCGTGTCGCGCAACGTTTTCCTTGCGCAGGATAACACGCGAAATTTCGGCATCGACACGCAAGTAGAAGGGCAGTTCGATACCGGACCGTTACACCACACGGTCCTGTTCGGTGTGGACTATCAGAACAGTCGGTTCGACACTGTCCTGCATTTTGGTGCCGCGCCAGAGATCAACGTCTATCGTCCCGTCTATGGTCAGGCGATTGCGATCCCCGGACCGTATCAGGACAGCCTGACCTGGTTGGTCCAGACCGGCATCTATGCGCAGGACCAGATCAAGTTGGGCGATCGATGGGTCGCATCCGTCGGCGTTCGCAACGACCATGCGATTACGCGTGTGACCGACCGGGCTAGCGGGGGGGGGCGTTCCGGATCGCTGACGACAAGGTCACGACCCGTGCAGGGCTGGTCTATCTGGGGCCGAGCGGCTGGGCTCCCTATATCAGCTATTCGACGTCGTTCACGCCAACTGCCACGATCGATTCCCTGACCGGGCGGGCGTTCGCGCCGGAGACCAGCCGCCAATATGAAGCCGGGCTTCGGTTCCAGCCGGTGGGACGCAGCGACAGCTACAGCGTTGCGATCTTCGACCTTCGGCGAAAGAACTACATCACCTACGACCAGAATTTCATGCCGAAGCAGACCGGCGAAGCGCTCGTCCGCGGCCTGGAATTCGAAGGTAAGGTGGCGCCGCTGCCGGGCATGAATCTGATCGGCGCCTATAGCTACACCCCCACGGCCCGCGTCATCAGCAGTGCGACACCAACGGCGATTGGCCGACAGGCGGTGGCGATGTCGCGACACAAGGCATCCTTGTGGGTCGACCAGCGATTCGACGGCGGTCTGCAACTTGGCTTGGGTGGCCGCTATGTCGGGCCGAACCGAGGTAATGAGGAGGCCGTACGCCCCTACAAGGTGCCCGCCTATCTGGTGCTAGATGCCTTGGCGGCGATCGATCTGGGACGCTGGCGGCTGGCGGTCAATGCCCGCAATCTGCTGGACAAGGCCTATTTCGCCAACTGCGATGCCTTTGGCAGTTGCTACTATGGCGAACCGCGGCGCGTTACGGCCGCGCTTTCCTTCCGCTGGTAAGCAATGGCGTCTGGCGAGAAAGACAGGATGTCGGACGGGCCGACCGGTCGCGGGAGCAATTGCTTCCCGCGGCCCCCATCCATGGAGCCATCCGACGCCGTGACGATCCAGGATACGGGCACGGTGGGTCGCTATCATCCTGACGTTCGGCAGCGGTGGTTCGGCATCGCATCGACCGGCGGTGTTGCCCTGCTGCTGGGCATCGCCTTTCTCATAGTGACATCGTCGGTCCGGTATGTTGAACCCGCCCATTCCGCGAGCTTGACGACCTTCGATGTCAACACCCTGGACCAGCAGCCAGAACCGCCGCCTGCGCCTACACCGGCCGAGTCACCGGCCCGGTCGCAAATCGAACGGGCTGTAGAGAAGCGCGCGCCGATCATGCCGATTCCTACCGCCGCGACACTCCCGATCGTGGCGGCGGCGCAGCAACAGCCCGTGGCCCAGTCGCCCCAACCTCAGGCATCCACACCGCCAAGCATGCAGGTAGCCCGTCAACCTATTCCTGAAACCGAAGGTCCCGACACCTGGGAAGGCAGGATCCTGACAAAGCTGACCGCAAATCGCCGCTACCCTCGCGTAGCGCTGCTGCGCCGGTATCAGGGAATCCCGGTCATCAGATTGGTGATGGATCGAAACGGTGCAGTCCAATCCGTCCGCCTAGAGAAGTCATCGCGGATACCAGATCTCGACCGGGAAGCCCTGGCACTGCCCGAGCGCGCCCAGCCGCTTCCCAAACCCCCCGAGAGCAGAGAGGGCGCGTCGTTCGAGTTCGTCGTACCGATCGAATTCAGTCTTGCACCATGATGCCATGATCCAGCTGCTCTGGTCAGGACTTGTTGATCACAGCCAGAAGATGACGGTCGCAGCGAGGACGGCGGCGGAAAAAAAGGCGGTGGGGCAGCGGTCGCCGAGCAGCCACTGAGCAGCGCTGCCGCGCCGGGGTAGTCGCCGACTCGGCCCGCGGACATGAAGAAGCCCAAGGGGCGCCCGTTCGTGTCGGCGACGGCATGACGGTTGGTGTTCATGCCGCCCCTGGCCTTCGCCAAGGCAGGCATTTGATGGGGCCGATCAGGCGAGCGAAATCCCCATTTTGACCTATAGGCTCGATGCCGTGCGGTGCGCCTCCAAGGCAGAGCCTACCCCGGCGAAGACCGGGGTTGCGTCATCAAGGCCAGCCAGTTGCGGCCAGACCTTCCATCATTCGCGTGAACACGCCAGCCTCGCCGCAACGCTTCCACCGATAGTACAGCGTCTTCTGCGGGCCGTACGATCTATGTCGGCTTCATCGACCGGTTCGCGGTGCGTTACCCTGAGATACGCGGCGTTGCGGCCGGCGTTCTTCCTCGCGCGACGGGCGCCGACCTATCTATGAGCCGAACGCATAAGGACATGACGGATTTTCGCTTGGTCGCATGCGTAACGAAATGCGAGGTTTCGGTTCTGTCGTCTTGGAGAACCGCCATGTGCCGCCCGTTCCGTGTCTTCACCGGATTTGCTCTGGTCGTGGCATTGTTCGCCGCCCGGCATGCCGCCGCGCTGCCGAGCGAGCCGGGGAACCAGATGGACGGGGCGCCCGTGATCGAGAAGCTGGAAGTTGCCGTCCTGCCCGCCGGCAAGACGCGACTCTGGCTACGGGTCGACGACAATGAGATCGGACAGGGCTATTATGTGCCGATCGTCGTGGTGAAAGGTGCGCAGCCCGGCCCCCGCTTTCTGCTGACCGCCGGTATCCATGGCGACGAACTGAACGGCATCGGCGTGATCCACCAGCTGGTCGAACGGCTCGATCCGGCGACCATGAAGGGAACGTTGATCGCGGTGCCGGGCCTTAATGCGCCGGGCCTGCGCAATTCGACGCGCGCCTTTACCGGCGGCCACAATGGCGCAGGCGAAAATCTCAATCGCCTGATCCCTCACGATCCGCACGCGCACGGCGATGAAGGGAATGCGGCGCAGCGTTATGCCGGGCGGCTATGGTCGCGCCTCTTTACCGGCAATACCGACTTCGCGATCGACCTGCATACCCAGTCGCGCGGCGGCACCTATCCGGCCTATGTCTTTGTCGCCACTCCCACCGCCAAGCATATCGCGATGATGCTGCGGCCAGACAGCATCTATATAAATGCGGGTTATGACGGCGCGGTGGAGGACATGCTGAACGCCAATGCCATCCCTGCCGTCACCTATGAACTGGGCGGTGCGGAGGTGTTCGACAATGCGATGATCGCACGCGGCCTGCGCGGCGTGCGCAACGTGATGATCGAGGAGGGAATGCTGCCGGGCAAACCCGATCTGCGTGATGCCGAACCGTTCCTCGGCAATGTCGTGACCAATGTCGAAAGCCCGCGCGGCGGATGGGCGCAGGTGCGCGTGACGCTGAACCAATATGTGAAGAAGGGGGATGTATTGGCGATCGTCACCGACCCGTTCGGCAGGACCGTCGCCGCGCTGGCCGCGCCGCTCGACGCACGGGTCGCGGGCCTGGGCACCGACCCGCGCACCCAGCCAGGCGACATGGTCGTGCGCCTGTTGTCCTGGGACGACAGCCTGCCGTGCAAGCGCGATGGTTGCCCGTCAACCGTCATGCCGATCAAAGCACGATAGAGCTGGCCACTCATTCTCAACCGTCATTAGTAGATGACGCCATTGCGTTTGGCCATGTCCCTCCCAGGGGCCAATAGCGCAATCGCGTGAACCGTCTGCTCAGGGCGGCCACCACGTTGCCCGCCCGCCGGTGCATTCCCGATTTGAGGATAGGAGCCGTCATGACAGATCCCCTGATGAACCTGTACAATCGCGCGCCGATCGCGGTGGAGCATGGCGAGGGCGTGTGGCTGACCGATACCGGGGGGCGGCGGTATCTCGACTGCGTGGCCGGCATCGCGACCGATGCCCTGGGTCACGCGCATCCCGCGCTGGTCGCCGCGCTCACCGAACAGGCGGGCAAGCTGTGGCATGTCTCGAACATCTTTCGCATTCCGGGGCAGGAAGCGCTGGCGCAGCGACTGGTGGATGCGTCTTTCGCCGACTGCGTGTTCTTCGCCAATACCGGCACTGAGGCGGTCGAATGCGCGATCAAGACCGCGCGCCGCTATCACCATGTCAACGGCCAGCCGGAGCGGATCGATATCGTCGGCTTCGCGGGATCGTTCCACGGCCGTACCTATGCCGCGATCAACGCCTCGGGGAATGCCGGGTATATGGAGGGCTGCGGCCCCCGCCTGCCGGGCTTCGTCCAGCTGTCGATCGACGATGCGGCCGCGATCGAGGACGCGATCGCCCGCCCGACCACGGCGGCGGTGATCGTCGAGCCGGTGCAGGGCGAAGGCGGCGCGCGCGCGCTGACCGGCGAATGGCTGCTGCGGCTGCGCGAACTGACCCGCGAGCACGGCGTCCTGCTGATCCATGACGAGGTACAGAGCGGCATGGGCCGCACGGGCAAGCTGTTCGCGCACCAGTGGTTCGACGGCGCCGAGCCTGACATCATGGCACTGGCCAAGGCGTTGGGATCGGGCTTCCCGGTCGGGGCGTGTCTCGCCACCACAGAAGCGGCCATGGGCATGACGCCCGGCGTGCATGGCACGACGTTCGGCGGCAATCCGTTGGCGATGGCGGTCGGCATCGCCGCGTTCGACACCATCGCGAGGCCAGAGACGCTGGCCCATGCCCGCGCCGCTAGCGCCGATTTCTTCGAACGGCTTGAGGCGTTGCGCAGCCGTTTCCCCGATGTGATCGCCGACGTGCGCGGCAAGGGGCTGCTGATCGGCCTGAAGATGATTCCGAACAATCGCGATTTCATGGGGATCGCGCGCGACCATGGAATTCTGGTCGCGGGCGGCGGCGAAAATTGCGTGCGCCTGCTCCCCTCGCTGTTGATCACCGCAGAGGAGATTGCCGAGGCTGTCACCCGGCTCGAAGCGGCCTGCACCGCGGCGCGCGGTGCCATGGTCCAGGCCGCATGAGCGTCTTGACCTCTCTTTGCCCGGCGACGGGCGAGACGATATGGTCCGGTCGCACCGCGACCAAGGCCGATGTCGCCGCAGCCATGGTCCGTGCTCGCATGGCCTTCCGCGACTGGCGGCGGACGTCGGTCGAGCAGAGGGTGGCCATCGCCCGTGCCTATGCCGCCGAGCTTAAGGCTCGGACCGCCGACCTTGCCGAACAGATCGCCCGCGAAACCGGCAAGCCGCTGTGGGAAACCACGCAGGAGGTCGCCACGATGGTAGGCAAGGTCGAATTGTCGATCACCGCGCAGGCCGAGCGAGCCGGGGAAAAGCGCAGCACGATGCCGTTTGGGGAATCGGTACTGCGCCATCGCCCGCACGGGGTGATGGCGGTGCTTGGCCCGTACAATTTCCCTGGCCATCTGCCCAACGGGCATATCGTCCCCGCGCTGCTCGCCGGGAACACGGTCGTATTCAAGCCATCGGAACTGACCCCGGCGGTAGGCGCGGCGATGGCGGCGGCATGGACCGAAGCGGGACTGCCCGAGGGCGTATTGCAGGTCGTGCAGGGTGCACGCGAAACCGGCGCGGCTTTGGTCGCAGCAGACATCGACGGACTGCTGTTCACCGGATCGGCGACGACCGGCGCGCATTTCCGCCGCGCCCTTGCCGACCGGCCCGACGTGATCCTCGCGCTGGAACTGGGCGGCAACAATCCGCTGATCGTTTGGGACGGTGACGTGGCGGAGGTGGCTGCGCTGATCGTCCAGTCGGCCTATATCACCACCGGACAGCGTTGTTCCTGTGCCCGTCGACTGATCCTGCCGCACGGTGCCTTCGGCGACGCGGTGATCGATGCGGTCGTTGCGCTGATACCGCATATCCCCATCGGCCGCTGGGACGAAAATCCCTATATCGGTCCGCTGATCTCCGACGCCGCTGCCGCGACTGCCCGTGCACAGGTCGCCACGCTGGAAGCAGCCGGTGCCCGTGCCATCGTGCCGTTCGGAGGAATTGCAGGGCGCCGCACCGCCTTCGTCACGCCCGCACTGCTCGACGTGACCGGTGTGCCGGTGCCGGATGAAGAGATTTTCGCGCCCGTACTTCAGGTCATCCGGGTCGCGGATTTCGACGTAGCGGTCGCCGCCGCGAACGACACGCGCTTCGGCCTGTCCGCGGGGTTGGTGACCAGCGACGACGCGCTATGGGAACGGTTCGTACTCGACGCGCGCGCGGGCGTGGTCAACCGCAACCGCCCGACGACCGGCGCGGCCGGCGCGCAGCCGTTCGGCGGGATCGGCGATTCGGGCAATCACCGCCCCAGCGCCTATTATGCCGCCGATTACTGCGCCTATCCGATGGCAAGCTTCGAGGCGGGCAGTGCGGCGGGCAACTGGGATACGCTGAAGCCCCTATTGGGAGCCAGTGCGGCGTGACGATCGTCCTGCGGGCTGCCAGCGGGCACGACCTGTCGGCGCTCTACGAGATGGCGCAGACCACGGGTGGCGGTTTCGTGAACCTGCCGCCGGACCGGGCGAAGCTTGCCGAGCGACTGGCCTCTGCCGACTCCGCTTTTGCGCGCGATACCGACCGCTTCGGCGTCGACCGGTTCCTGTTCGTGCTGGAGGACGATACGACACAGGCGATCCATGGCACCTGCCAGATATTCTCCCACATCGGCACCGACGCGCCCTTCTACAGCTATCGCATCGACCGGCATGGCGCGGACCATGCCGTGCTGGGCCGTTCAGTCGATCACAGCACGCTGACCATCTGCACCGACCATGCCGGGTGCAGCGAAGTGGGTGGGCTGTTCCTGCGTGCCGATGTCCGTTCCGGGGGCGCTGGCACGCTGCTGGCGCGCAGCCGCTATCTTTTCATTGCGATGCACCGCGCGCGCTTTGCCGACCGGACCATCGCCGAACTGCGCGGGGTGGTCGACGAGGCGGGCGAGGCGCCGTTCTGGGACGGTGTCGCCGCCCGTTTCTTCGGCATGGGCTTTGCCGCGGCGGATGCGTTCAATGCCGAACATGGCACCCATGTCCTGGCCGGACTGATGCCGACCACGCCTGTCCCGCTGGCGATGCTGCCCGAAACCGCGCGCGCCGTTCTGGGCGTGCCGCATCCCTCCGGTCGCCCCGCGCTGCGGCTGCTGGAGAAGGAGGGGTTTCGTCACGACCATTATGTCGACCTGTTCGACGGCGGCCCGACCGTGACCGCCGCGACCGACGACATCGCCACCATCCGCGCCGCCCGTACCGCCATCGTCCGTGCGGTGGGACATAGCGACACCGCCAACCCCAGCATCGCCGCCGCGGGGCGGCTGGCAGGCTTTCGTGCCTGTTTCGCGCAGGTCGTCGCGCAGGATGACGGAGTTCTACTCGACCCCGATGCCGCCCGCCTGCTGGGCGTCGGGATCGGTGACCCCATTACCCACGCCCCGCGCTGACCCTATCTGTCCGAGGTGACCATGACCCACAGCTTCACGCCCGCCGATGCCATCCGCACCCGCTTCTCCGAAGCCATGTCGGCAATGTACCGCGCCGAAGTGCCACTCTATGGCGACCTGCTGTCGATCGTCGCGGAGGTGAATGCCCAGGTGCTGGCCGACCGCCCTGATCTGGCGGCAGAGATGGCGTCGGCCAACGAACTCGACCGGCTCGACGTCGAGCGGCACGGCGCGATCCGGCTGGGCACGGCGGCGGAGCTGAATATGATGCGCCGCGCCTTTGCGGTGATGGGCATGGTTCCGGTCGGCTATTACGACCTGTCGGTAGCGGGTGTGCCGGTTCATTCGACCGCCTTCCGTCCGGTCGACGATGCGGCGCTGGCCGCCAATCCGTTCCGCGTCTTCACCTCGCTGCTGCGTCTCGAACTGATCGAGGATGGGGAGCTGCGCGCCGAGGCGGAGGCGATCCTGTCGACGCGCCAGATCTTTACCGACGACGCAATCCGCCTGATCGAACGGCACCAGGCGCATGGCGGGTTGGACGAGGGCGATGCCGAACGCTTCGTCAAGGAACTGCTCGAAACCTTTCGCTGGCATGGCGATGCGCGGGTCGATGCCGCGACCTATGACCGGCTGCACGGCGCGCACCGGCTGATCGCCGATGTCGTGTCGTTCCGCGGGCCGCATATCAACCACCTGACGCCGCGCACGCTCGACATCGATGCCGCGCAGGTCGCTATGCAGGCACGCGGCATCGACGCGAAGGCGGTGATCGAAGGGCCGCCGCCGCGCGCCGTACCGATCCTGCTGCGCCAGACCAGCTTCAAGGCGATCGAGGAGGATGTGACCTTCCCCGGCGACCGTCCCGGTCAGCATACCGCACGTTTCGGTGAGATCGAACAGCGCGGCGCGGCGCTCACGCCGAAGGGGCGCGCGCTCTACGACCGGTTGCTGGCGACGGCACGCGGCGGTGCGGGATCGCAGGGGGCAAGCTATGCCGACCGGCTGAACACCAGCTTCGCCGCTTTTCCCGACACGATCGAGGCCTTGCGCGAACAGGGGCTGGCCTGGTTCCGCTACGAACTGACCGAGGCCGGGCAGAGGCTGATCGCAACTGGCGTTCGTCCCGCAGGCGACATCGATGACTGGCTGGCGGCAGGCCATGTCCGCGCTCTGCCGATCGTGTATGAGGATTTTCTGCCGGTCAGCGCGGCGGGCATCTTCCAGTCGAATCTGGGCGGCACCGGACAGCGCAGCTATGCCGCATCGGCGGCCCGGGCCGCATTCGAGGCCGCGATGGGCGATGCGGTGCAGGACGACATGGCGCTCTACGCCGCTGCGGAGGCACGATCGATGATGGAGGTGCGCCAGGCATTGCGCGGGGCGGCGGCGGCCTGATGGCGGCGGTCGCCGAGTTGCTTCACGCCCTGGATCAGACGGGGTTCACCGGCGATGCCGAGGATGGCATCGGCGCGCGGCAGGTCGCGTCGACCGACAACAGCATCTATCAGGTCCGCCCGGCCGCCATCGTCTATCCGCGTACCGGCGACGACGTGACCCTGCTGGTTCGCGCCCTGCGCGACACCGATCTCTCCTTGACGGCACGCGGCGGCAATACCGGTACCAACGGCCAGTCGCTGAACGACGGGATCATCGTCGATTTCGCACGCCACATGCGCGGGATCGGGGCATTCGACCCGCAAGCGAACATGGTCACGGTCGAACCGGGCGTCGTGCTGGACCAGTTGAACGCCTTTCTGAAACCGCATGGCCGATTCTTCCCACCGATGGTGTCGACCGCCAGCCGCGCGACGATCGGCGGCATGGTCGCGACCGATGCGTCGGGCAAGGGGTCGCGCCGCTGGGGCAAGACGTCGGACTATATCGTCGCGCTGGATGTGACACTGTCGGACGGCACTCCGTGGCGTGCCGAGCCGATGACACGGGCACAGGCGGAGGCCATCGCAGCGGGCACCGGCATCGTCGCCGACATCCACCGCGAGGTGCTTCGCGTCGTCACGCAGCGTGCCGACGACATTGCGGCGATTTTCCCGGAGATGAACCGGGGTCTGACCGGCTACAATCTGCAAAAGACGTGGGACGCGGACGCCGACCGTTTCTTCCTCGGCTATCTCCTTGCCGGTTCCGAAGGTACGCTCGCGATCACCCGTTCGATCACCCTCTGCGTGGCGCACAAACCGAAAAGACGTGCGCTGGCGGTCATCCGCTATGCCGCGTTCGACACCGCGATGCGCGACGTGCAACGCCTGATCGCCGCCGATCCGGTCGCTATCGAGATTCTCGACGACAAGGTACTGGGCGTCGCGCGAAGCGACATCATCTGGTCGAGCGTCGAGGGGCTGCTCGGCGGGGGGAGCGATGCGCCCGTGGCGGCGATGAACTTTGTCGAATTCACCGCCGATGACGATGCGACGATCGATGCCGGCCTTGCCGCGCTTGCCGCGATCGGCCCGCAGGGCGACATGCGGATCGTGCGCGACGATGCCGCCATCGACCAGCTGTGGGCCCTGCGCGAAAAGTCGGTCGGGCTTCTCGCCCGGCTGGGCGGCGCGCGGCAAGGCATTCCCTTCGTCGAGGACACCGCCGTCCCACCCGAGAAACTGGCCGATTTCGTGGCGGAGTTCCGCGCGTTGCTCGACGGGCACGGCCTGAACTATGGCATGTTCGGCCATGCCGATGTCGGCTGCCTGCATGTCCGCCCGTTCCTCGACCTGCGCGATCCCGCACAGGCCGCGCTGGTCCGCCCGATCTCCGACGAGGTCGCACGGCTGACCAAGGCATATGGTGGACTGCTTTGGGGCGAACATGGTCGCGGCTATCGCGGTGAATTCTCGCCCCTGTTCTTCGGCAGCCTCTATCCCGAATTGCAGGCCCTGAAGGCCGCCTTCGACCCCGACAACTTGTTCAATCCCGGCAAGCTCGCCGCGCCTAGGGGACACAAGGTCGATCGGATCGATGGCGTACCGCTGCGCGGCGAAGCCGACCAGCAGATTGAAGAGGCACGCTCCAAGGCATTCGATCGCGCGATAGCATGCAACGGCAATGGCGCGTGCTTCGCGTGGGACTCACTCGACGTGATGTGCCCATCCTACAAGGCGACACGCGACCGCGCGCAATCGCCCAAGGGCCGCGCTTCGCTGCTGCGCGCCTGGGCAAGGCTGGATTCGATCGCCGATCCGACCGCGGCGGAGGTTGCCGAACGCGACGCACTGGCCGCCGATACGCAGGCGTCGCTCGCCACCTGCCTGTCGTGCAAGGCGTGTACGACGCTGTGCCCGGTCAAGGTCGACGTGCCGACGATGAAGTCGCGCTTCGCCGAACGCTATTGGGCCAAGCGAGCCCGTCCGATCCGCCACCATATTGTCGCGTCAATGGAGGCGATGCTGGCTGCCGCGCGCAAGATGCCGGAAGTCGCCAACCGCGTGGCAAGCAGCGACCGGGCGCGGGCGGCGCTGGAACGCACGCTCGGCTATGTCGACCTGCCCGCCTTCGCCGTCGCCGATCCGCACACATTGCCACCGCATGTTTCAATGGCGAAGCTGAAGCTGCTGCCAGCCGAGGCGCGGGCGAACATCGTCATACTGGTCGAGGATAGCTTTACCACAAGCTTCGACGGGCCGGTGATTGCCGCCGCTGCTCGGGTGCTCGGCGCATGCGGCTACACCGTGATGCGCCTGGCCGCACGCAGCAATGGCAAGGTGCTGCACTTGCTGGGGATGCGCGACCGTTTCGCCCGCATCGCCCGCGTCCGGATGGCGGAAGCGCGGGGACTCGCCGATCAGGGTGTGCGGCTGGCCGGTCTGGATGCTGCGACAGCGCTGATGTTCACCCAGGAATTCACCGAGATGACCGGCGAGAGCATCGACGTCGCCGGGTTGGAAACGCTTCTGGCCGAAGCGGTGCGGCAGGGGCGTGCGCCCACCGCCACCCACGCCCTTGCTCCGCAACGCCTGCTCGGACACTGTACCGAACAGGCGCTCCGCCCGCAGGCCCTGATGCTATGGGCGGAGGCACTCGCCGGCTTCGGCATTACCGCGGTGCCGACCAAGACCGGCTGTTGCGGCATGGCCGGGCTGTTCGGGCATGAGGCGCAGAACCAGAAACTGTCGCGCGACATCTTCGCGCTCAGTTGGGCTGATGTGACAAGGGACGACGCGATGCTCGCCACCGGCTTTTCCTGCCGCTGCCAGACAAAGCGCCTGACCGGCCGCCGCCCGCTCCATCCGGTGGAATTGATCGACCGGGTACTGGCGGGGTAAGAATTTCTGTTCGTCACTCTCGTGCGAACGCGAGCGTCGATCGAGGCTAGCGCCGCAGCCGCGTCGCCAGCACGACTGCCGACATCGTCCGCCCGATCCCTTCCAGCCGCCCGATCGCGTCGATCACGTCATTCAGCCGCTCCAGGCTGGGCGCCTCTACCGTTGCGATCAGGTCGTATTCGCCGGCGATGGCATACACGCCGGTCAGTTCGGGGATCGCCGTCAGCGCCTCATTCGTCTCGTCCAACAGCTTGGGCAGCGTCGTCATCATCACATGCGCGCGTACCATGCGGCGATCATGCGCCTCGCCGAGCCGCACGGTATAGCCGTCGATCGTCCCGTCCTGCTCCATCCGTGCGATGCTGGCATAGACATGCGCACGCGACACATTCAGGACATGCGCCAGTTCCGATACCGGAACGCGCGAATCCTGCCGCAACAGCGCCAGCAATCGCGCGTCCAGCTCGCGCTTCGAAGGGTTTGAGCTATCGGCCAACATCCGTTTCTCCGGCATAGATGGCCGTACGTGGGGGTTGGTCGTCCGATATGCTACCACGATACATGCCATCGCTGTTCATCGCGAAGGCAATATGTCCGCGTCCGTCCATCGCGATCAGCCCACCATCGCCGCCGATCTCGCCTACTTCCTCGATCGTGTCGCTGGCCGCCGTGGCGAGGTCCTGTCCCTTCCATTGGATACGGTCGCAAATCTGGCGCGCAGCGGCCTGCCGGATGAAGAATTCGCCGGTGCCGGTCGCCGACACCGCGCAGGTCTGGTCCATCGCGTAGGTGCCGGCGCCGATAATCGGTGAGTCGCCGATCCGCCCCCAGCGCTTCCCGGTCAGTCCGCCGGTCGAAGTCGCGGCGGCCAGATGCCCGCGCTGATCGCGCGCCACCGCGCCGACCGTGCCGAAGCGATGCGTCGGGTCAAGTGCCGCATGAAGCTCGTCCCGCTTCCATTCCAGATATTCGCGCCAGCGCTTGTCGGTCCGAAAATAGGATGGGTCGACCTGCTCCACCCCCTGTTCGCGCGCGAACTGGTCGGCACCCGGACCGGTCAACAGAACATGGCGGCTATGCTCCATCACCGCACGAGCCAGCACGACCGGGTTCTTCGTCGCGCCGACCCCGGCAACGGCACCCGCGCGCAGCGTCGCGCCGTCCATGATCGCCGCGTCGAGTTGATTCTTGCCCTCCGCGTCGAACACCGCGCCGCGTCCGGCATTGAAGTTCGGATCGTCCTCCAGCACCCGCACCGCGGCCTGTACCGCATCAAGGCTGCTGCCGCCCTTCGCCAGCACCGTTGATCCGGCGGCCAGCGCCGCGTCCAGCCCGCTGCGATAGGCACGTTCCTGTTCCGGCGTCAGCGAACCCCTGGGAATCACGCCCGCCCCACCATGAATCGCCAGCGACCAACGGCCGCCCGGCGGCAGCGGTACGTCGATCAGCCTGCCCGCGACCACCTTTGCCGTGCCGACGAACGCTGGCTTCGGCACCGTCATTGTGTTGAGGTCGATCATGCTTTCGGGGGCGATGCCGGTGATGCGAATATCAGTCCAATCTAGCGGCTTGCCGGGGGCCAACTTCGGTGTCCCCTGTGGCTGCACCAGCCAGGCATGGGTATTCGCCGGCCCGTAATAGGTCGCCTGCCCATCCGCGTCGACACACAGCGTACCCGCTTCATCGACGCCCAGCCCGATGGCCGCCGGATCTCCGGTCGCGCGGGCCTTTGCGACGAAGGCGATCAGCCGACCCAGCCGGTCGCGCTCGTTGAAGTGCGTGTCGGTTATGACATGGGCCAGGCGCGGCATGTGCAGGAAATCGCGGACCAGCGTCACCGCATCGCTCAACGGGTCGGACAGCGCCTTGAACGAATCGATGCTACCGCCGTCCATCGCGCCATAGGCGGTGCCGCCCAGTACGGCGAGGCCCGCACTGGTGCCGGCGATCGGCTTGCCCGCCGCGACATGCGCGTCCAGTGCGCGGGCGACCGGCGTTCCCTGCCAGAAGCGGACATATTTCGCCTGGTCGCCACCCGCTAGGAAGACGCCGTCAGCCTTGGCGATGGCCGCGAGTACACGCGGGTCGGTCGAAGCCGCGCGATCGGTAAACAGGATGGTCGACGCCGATTGGACACCCGCCATCTCGGCGAACATCTCGCGTCCACCCTCGCCATCGCCCGATGCGCGCAGGATCAGGATATGACCATAGCCTGCCTTCTTCGCAAACCACTGGAAGGCTTGCTTGTCCCAGTCGCCGCCGCCCATCAGCATCAGGCCCTGCGACGTGGCGGCGGGCCGGGGCTTGGCCGGATCGCCGGTCGCGAAAAAACGTGCACCCGTGACCGCCGGGGTCGTCGCCTGTTGCCCCGCCGCCGGCACAGCCGACGCAATCCCCACGCATATCAACGCGATACCCAGACCATAATGTCGCAAGGCCACACCCCATCAAAATAATCGTACGACTATTCAATATGCCGTTTTTATATTTCAATTTGCGAGAAGTCCATGTCATTATGATTGCATATCGGGGCAACAATCGGGGGATTTATTATGCGGGGGAACCGAATCGTACGCTGGCTGACGGGTGCGGGGATGATGGCGATGGCAGGCGGCGCGATGGCGCAGGAATTGCCTGTAAACGCGCCGATTGCGAATGCGTCGGATGAAATCACCGTCCTGGGATCGCGCATCCCGCGCGTGCAGAAGGAAGGACCTGCACCGGTCACCATCGTCACGTCGGAAGATATTCTGAAGGGCGGCTTCCTCAGCGTTCCCGACGTGCTGCGAAGCCTGACCCAGAATAGCGGCGAGACGCAGGGCCAGCAGAGTGCCTCGGGCGCCAGTTTCAGCCCCGGCGCGCAGCAGGTCGACCTGCGCGGCCTCGGTCCCAACCATACGCTGGTGCTCGTCAACGGCCGCCGCATCGCCGACTTTCCCATGCCGTTTCAGGGTAACAGCAACTTCACCGACATCTCCAACATTCCGGTCGGACTGATCGACCGGGTCGAGGTGCTGAGCGGCAGCGCCTCGGCGATCTACGGGTCGGATGCGATCGCCGGTGTCGTCAATTTCCAGCTGAAGACGAAGGCCGACGGCACCCGTATCGATATGCGCTACAGCGATACCGAACATGGCGGTGGCGCGGCATACCGATTGATGGCGACGACCGGTTGGGAAACCGGCGGCTTCCATGGTGTCGCGGGCATCGAATTCCTGAACCAGCGACCGCTATGGCAATATCAGCGCAGGCGGCAGGATTCGACGGCCGACAATCCGACGACGGCGACTCCGCTGGCGCAGCGCGTCTTCCTGCGATCGGACGAGGATTCGAACTATATCGATCCGGGCCAGGCGACGTGCAGTGCGTTGTCGGGGCTGGACCAAGGTAGCATCTATTACGCCAATCGCCGCCGGTACGGCCAATTCTGTGGCAGCAACCAATCGGTCGCCTATGGCACGATGATTTCGGACCGCAAGTCGCTCACCGCCTACAGTTCCATGGGCTATGATCTGGGCGGCGGCACCGAATTGTTCGCCGACCTGCAATTCAGCGTGTCGAAGCTGAAGCTCTTCCGCCGGACGAAGAGCTGGTATTATGTGTCGCCTGACGGGAATGAGGAAGGCACCTTCTACAACCCGAACCTGTCGCCCGATGCGACCTACAGCGGTTTGCAGCTCGACAACTGGACGCGCCAGTTCACGCCGGAGGAGATGGGCGGGTTTCAAAACGGCATGACGCGCAACCGGTCGATCACCTTCAATATCACGCCCGGCATTCGCGGGCAGTTCGGCGCGAACGACAAGTGGAAATACGAGGTGTCGTTCAATCACGCGCAGTACACGTCGCGCGTCACCTTCCCCGAAATCGTCATCTCGAAATCGAACGCACTGTTCCTCGGGCCGCAGCAGGGGGTCGATCCGGTCACCGGCTATGCGATCTTCAATGCCGATTCCCGCCGCCTGTACACCCCGCTGACGCCGCAGGAATATCGCTCGATCTCGGTCGACTCGCTCTATCGTCCCCGCTCGTGGACCGACACGCTGTCCGCTTCGCTCAACACGACCGATCTGTTCCAACTGCCCGCCGGTCCGGTCGGCTTCGCGCTTGTCGCGGAGGCGGGCAAGCAGGGCTATGAATTGCGCCCCGATCCGCTGACCTTGACCAACTATTATGTCGGGCTGATCGATTCGGACGGCAGCGGGTCGCGCAATCGCTGGGGCCTCGGCTATGAGTTCCGCGTGCCGGTGCTGTCGTTCCTGCAACTGAGCACCGCCGGCCGCTACGATTCCTTCCATATCGCCGGCAACACTTTCGGGCGTTTCACGTATAACATTGGCAGCGAGTTGCGTCCGACCAGGCGGCTGCTCTTCCGTGCCGCCTACGGCACCGGCTTCCGTGCCCCCGACCTCAACTATGTCTTCCGCGGACCGGGCAACACCCATCCCTCCGCGACTGATTATTATCTGTGCCGGACCGAGGAGCCGAACGAAACCATCGGTGATTGCAGCTATTCCGACCAGACGATCATCGCCCGCAAGCAAGGCAACCGCCAACTCCGGCCGGAAACCTCGACCTCATTCAACGGCGGCGTGGTGTGGCAACCATCAAACCGGATCGACGTGTCGGTCGATTATTTCCGGGTCAAGATGAAGAACCAGGTGCTCGACATCAGCATCGATTCGGTGCTGCGCAATGAGTCGCAGTGCCGAGCGGGCGGCGATCTCGATCCGTCGTCGCCCACCTGTCGCGACGCCATCGCGCGCGTGGTCCGCTATGCCAGCGGCGCGCTCACCGGACAGCTACAGGCGGTGCAGGTCAACCCGATCAACGTCGCGGAGGAAACCACCGACGGCATCGATATCGCCGCCAATTTTCGCCTACCTACCGCCGCGATCGGTGATTTCACCCTGTCAGGCGGCTATACCTACGTCTTCAATCACACGGTACGACAATATCCGGGCGATCCGATCATCGACAAGTTCCGGGTCGATAGCAATTTCGACATTCCACGCGAGAAAGGCACGGCCAGCCTGACGTGGAGCCTTGGCGACTTCTCGACCACGCTCACCGGCATGCGGTTGGGCAAGCTGCCCAATTACGACCAGGACGCCTTCATCAAAGCGAGCTATCTGTTCAACCTGTCGGCGCGCTACGACCTGAATGAACGCCTCCGCGTGACCGGGACCGTCACCAACCTGTTCGACCAGGCGCCGATCCACGATCCGACCTATGCGTCCTATCCCTATTATGACATTTCGTGGTTCGACGGCATCGGCCGAAGCTATGCCGTGCAGCTGACATGGAAGATGGGCGGGAAACCGCTCTGATCCTTTACGGAAAGCCTGATCAGCAGCCTCAAACTTCCGCCCTGGCTTCATCCAGCA
This sequence comes from Sphingomonas sp. Marseille-Q8236, assembly GCF_965112005.1. Lineage (NCBI taxonomy): Bacteria > Pseudomonadati > Pseudomonadota > Alphaproteobacteria > Sphingomonadales > Sphingomonadaceae > Sphingomonas > Sphingomonas sp. Marseille-Q8236. Next base: position 248,979 of record NZ_CBCOPO010000001.1, on the reverse strand, counting down.
GCCAGTGGCGGAAGCGATCGAACAACGGGCTGCGGCGGCTGCTACGCGGCCACACCAGATAATAGGCTTCCGAGGCGCTGAGCGTGACATCAATCGGTGTCACCAGCGCCCCCGATTGCAGTTCCGGACGAATCAGGAAGGACGGGATCAACGCCATGCCCATTCCCGCTGCCGCGGCATGGGCCAGCATCAGGAAATGTTCGTACACTGGTCCGTCACCGATCGCGGCTTCAGCCATCCCGGCGGCGGCGAACCAGCGGTGCCACGCATCGGGCCGGGCCTCCAGCGACAATAGTGCGTGCGGCAAGAGGTCGACGGGCGTCGCCACCGGATTGCGTGCCAGCCAGTCGGGCGAACAGACGGCCACGACATCTTCATGGAACAGCAGTGCATGGTCCGCGCCGGGCCAATCGGGCAGGCCGAAATGAATCGCCGCATCGAACCGCTCCTCGGCGAAATCGAACGGATAGGATCGTGCGGCGAAGTTCACCAGCAATTCGGGATGCCGCGCGGTAAGCCCCGGGAGGCGCGGCGCCAGCCAGCGCATACCGAAGCTCGGCAGCGTCGCGATCGTCAGCGCACGGTCGGCAACCGGGGTCAGCAACCGCCGCGTGGCGCTCCGCAACCGCTCGACCGCCGGTCCCACCGCGTCGGCATAAGCGAGCGCCGCCGGGGTCGGCGTCACCCGCCGCCCGCGCCGCTCGAACAGCGGAACCCCCAACCAGCCTTCCAGCAGCGCGATCTGGCGACTGATCGCACTCTGGGTAAGCGCCATGCGCTGCGCCGCGCGCGAAAAGCTGCTGGTTTCCACCGCGGCCAGGAAACTGGCGAGCGCTGGCAACGGCGGCAGCTCGCGACGGTGGATTTCATGATGATCGTTGGGCATGAAGGGCGGACTGAATCCGGTGGCTTTACGTCGGGTCAAACGCTGACATTCCACGCCTGAAACAGCAAGGAAATCATGCCGGGAGCGCACCGGGACCGAGACTCAATCCATGAGCAGCTTCCGGCTTCGCGGACATCAGGAGAGTGTTTCGGAACCGAAGGGTAGAATGAACGGTGCGCTGCAAGTTGGCAGGCTATTGGTCTGCCGCCAACTCAATCGCTTTTTCGCGGCCTCATTATGACGATCGGCGCCCATCACTGTCCGGCCCGTTGCGCACGAAATTACGTGAATCCGCAGCTTTTCTATGATGTGGCGCACCCGAGGTGAAAGCGATGGGCACTTGGATTGCTGGGAAATTCTCATCCGATCGCGGTCTGTTTAGCGGACGCACGAGGTGCAGGGTGATTCGTCTCGTGCACAATGCCGGAACCGTCCGCGGCCGTTTTCCCATGAATGGAGCAGGCCCTAAAGCCGTCGAAACCGGATGGCCTGCCCACCGCCGGACGCAAGATCGAGCGACAGCTGGTCTCCGGCGGTTACCACCTGCTGCCGGATCGTCAGTTTTTCCGGGGCAGTGCGCCAGTCGGCGCCCGGGCTATCGGCATAGATGGTCGCCTCGTACCGGGCGCCCTTGTCCAGAAAGTCGAGCGGCACCGTCAGGCGACGTGGCGTGTCGCTGGTGATCGCACCCAGATACCAGTCGGGGCTGTTCCGGTCGCGCCGCGCGACGACGGCATATTCGCCGATCTTTCCCTGCAGCGTGCGGCTTTCCTCCCAGTCGGTCGGAACATCGCGGATGAAGCGGAAGGCGTCGGCGTGCTCGTCATAATGTTCGGGCAGGTCGACGGCCATCTGCACCGGGCTGTACAGCACGACATACAGCGCCAGCTGGTTGGCGATGGTCGAGGGCACGCGGTTGTTCGGGCGCGTCGCGCGATAGTCGAAACGGACGACGCCGGGCGTATAGTCGAACGGCCCCGACAACAGCCGGGTGAAGGGCAGGATGGTCGTGTGGTCGGGCGCGTTGCCGCCGTCCGGGCTGCCGCCATTATATTCCTGCCCGCGTGCGCCTTCGCGGCTCATCAGATTGGGCCAGGTGCGGCGAAGGCCGGTGTCCTTGACCGGCTCGTGCGGGAAGATGGCGATGCGGTGCCGCGCCGCCGCTTCGACCACGGTCTGCAGGCTCTGCACGGCATATTGGCCATCGGGCCATTCCGTCTCGTCAAGGCGCGTGCCGACATAGCCGAGCTTGATCGAACGTACGCCGTAGCGGTCATAATAGTCGAGCGCCGGTTCCAGTTGGCAGAGATAATCCTTCACCTGTCCGCCGGTTTCGTGATGACCGATCAGGTCCACGCCCTTTGCGCGGGCATAGGCCGACACTTCGGCCATGTCGAAGGCAGGCTGCGCACGGTCGAAGACGAAGTGCGAATGGCCGTTCTTCCACCATTGGGGCACGTCCCAGCCGACATTCCACCCCTCGACCAGCACACCCGGAATGCCGTGTTTCGCTGCCCAGTCGATATAGGATTTGGCGCGCGCGGTTGTGGCACCCAGCTTCGGTCCCGGCTCCCAGGTCAGCAGGCCGGTGTGCATCGCCCAGAAGATGCCGATATATTTTTCCGGCTTCACCCAGGACACATCGCCCAACCGATTGGGTTCGTTGAGGTTCAGAACGATGGTCGAGTCCGCCAGATGCGCGGCATCCGGGGCGACCATCACGACGCGCCACGGCGTCACCGCGCCGCCATACGTCCGCGCCCGGTCGCCATTGGACCAGGGCGACAGGTCGGCCTTCAGCGTGCGGCTATTCTCTTCGGGCATGCGCAGGTTCATCGACGGGAAGTCGACCAGCGCCGCCTCGTGCACCGCCATCGCCACGCCGTCGCCTTCCAGCGTCAGCGGGGTCTGCGCGGTCTGGATCGCCGACAGCGCCGAGCGGCTATATTCATATTCGCTGTACTTCTCGCGGTAGGCCGGGATCGACCAGGCGCGGTAATTCTGCGCGAAGTGGAACTCGGTTTCCTCGTCGGTCACGACCAGCGGCTGTTCGGCCGCGCCGGGCAGCGTGCAGCGGAAGCCGAAGCCGTCATCGAACACGCGAAACTCGACGCCTAGCTGGCGGCCATCGGCGGCGGCCAGCGTTGCGACCAGCCCGCGATACCGCTCGCGCATCTGCCGCCGCTCGCCCCAGGGCTGGGTCCAGGGGCGGTCGAGCGCGGTCGGGCGGCTGGCGACCAGCGTCAGCCCGGCGTCGAGCGGCGCGGCATCCTTGAACCGGAAGCCCAGCCGCGACCGATCGAGGATCGGCTTGCCGTCATAGCGGGCGCGATACACCGCCTCGCCCTTGTCCACCGCCACATCGACCACGATGCGGCCATCGGGTGAGGTGACGGTCTGCCACGCCTGTCCCAAAGCGGGGGTCGCCGCGATCATTGCCGCGAGCCCGACGATCATGCCCAGCCCGTTGCGCATCAAAAGCTGTAGGTCAGGCTGGCGCGGACACGGCGGCCGAAGATCGGGCGGCCCTGGAACGCTGTTTCCTGCACCCCGATGATCGAGCCCGCGCGCGGATTGCCTTCTGTCAGGCCGACCTCGTTGAACAGGTTGGTCGCCACCACCTGCGCCTGGAGCGCGTCGGTGACCTTCCAGTTCGCACCCAGCCGCACCTCGGTATAGCTCGGCAGGACGATGGTGTTGGCCACATCGACATAGCGCTTGCCGGTATAGGCGGCCTCGCCGAAGATGTTCACCCGGTCGCCCAGCAGATGCAGCGTCGGGCGGACCGACAGCTGAACCTGCGGCTGGCGGACGATCTGGTTGCCGCTGAAGTCGAATGGCCCGCTCGCATCCTGTCCTGCGAAGCTGGTATAATTGATCTTCTGATAATTCCCACTCGCCGCCAGCTCGAAGAAGTCGACCGGGCGCAACGACAGTTCGACCTCGACGCCCTTGGACTCGGCGGCCGCCGTCTGGTTGATCGTCTGCGCCTGGCCGTTCGGGCCCGCCACGATCGTCTGGAAGGCGATGTTGGGGAATTTGTTGTAGAATAAGGTAACGAAAGCCGAGAAGGGCCGGGTGGCATATTTCAGCCCGCCCTCGACCAGGTCGATCCGGTTCTCGACCGGCATGCCGCCGAACCACTGGACGAACTCCGGCGTCACGCGGAAGCTGCGGCTATAGCGGGCGAAAGCGGCGAGGCGCTTGTCGAACTCGTAATTCGCGCCCGCCGAAAAGGCCCATTGGCCGGTCTTGAACCGATAGGGCGTCGTCGCGCCGGTAAAGACCAGCACATTGTCGTCGGCAATGGTCGTCGCATCGCCCAGATTGGCGCGTGTGGTCTGCGCGATCGTGCCCTGCTTCGATACATGGTGATAGCGTGCGCCCAGATCGATGCGCAGCGCATCGGTCACCTGCCACGCATCGGTCATGTAGAAGGCGTTGATCGTCACCTCGTCATGGAAACGCTGTAAATTGCTGTGCAGGTTGAGCAGGCCGTTCTTGGTCAGGGCTACTGTCTGCTGCCCGGCCGCGTTCAGGCCGACCACGTCGAAATAGCGCGGGCGGTTGATCGCCTCGACCAGGATGTCGTTCCAGTTCCAGGTCTGCGTCTGGTTGAAGTGGCTGAAATAATAGCCTGCGGTCAGCGTGTGGCGACCAATGCCGGCGTCGAGCTTCTTGGTGACGCTCAGGTCGTTGATCACATTCTCGACATTGACGACCGTGTTGAAGATGCTCTGGGTCAGTGCGAGCTGATTGCCGAGCGCGGCAGCGGCGACGGTCTGGCCGTTGCTGGCGTCGCGATAGACGGCGGACACGGTGTCGGGTCGGGCGGCCTGCAACCGGGTCAGCGCGCTCGTCAGGAACCCCTGCGACGTCGTGATGCCCGAGCTGAACAGCCCGTTGAAGTCGACTGTCCCGGTCGTATAGCGGGCACGGTCATTAACCTCCCACCCATCACCCAGCGGCTTGTTGAAGATCGCGGTGAAGGTATCGGTATCGGTGTGGATACCCTGGGTCAGGTCCACCCGCTTGTCGAACGCGCCGCGGCCATCGGGCACGGTCAGCCGGGCAAAGGCCGTGTTGACCAGCGTGCCGGTGCCTGCATCCAACCCCGGTAGGCCCTGAGACGGGCTGGCGAGCGGAATGGCGGTGTAGAAGATATTCTTGTCGTCCAGCTTGCGATAGCTGACGAACAGCGAGCCACTATCGGCGAAATCATATTGCAGGCCGACACGGAACTGCCCGCCCTGATTGCCGGTGAAGCCGGGGTTCCGCAGGCCGTTATCCTCGCGATAGAAACCGCCGATCGCAAAGGACAGCCGGTCGGTCAGCGGACCGGACACATTGGCGTCCATCCGGTAATGATCCCAGTCGCCGACCTCGCCCTTCACCATGCCTTGCAAGGTACGGGTCGGGCGCTTGGTCAGGACGTTGACGACGCCGCCCGGCGCGTTCGACGCGGTGATCGAGGCCGAGCCGCCGCGCACGATCTGGAGAGAGTCGACCGTCGCATCGACGCGGAAGAACTCGTCGGCATTGGTGAAGGCGCCCGCGCCCTCCTCCCACGTGGGCAGGCCGTCCTCCAGCAGCGGGAGATAGCGGTAATTGTCCGCCGGAAGGCCGCGCGAATAGACGTTGTTGCCGACCTCGCCGCCCGAGCTTTCGACATAGATGCCCGGCGTCGAGGCGATCAGGTCCGCAATGCCCAGCGGCGCTTTTTGCGCGATCGCCTGCGGGTCGATGGTGGTGATGGCGTAGGACGTCTCGAACTTGCGGGTGCCGGTGCGGGTGCCGGTCACGATGATCTCGTTCAGGCCCAGGTCGCTGCCCTGCGCCGTGTCGGTGGCGGACGGCCCGGTCGCCGCGGCGGGCTGCGTCGCGGACTGGCTCGGAGCTTCGTTCGACTGGGCGAGCGCGGGAGCGAGCGGTGCCATCCACGCAACCGAAGCCATTAACGCCAAACGACATGCACGCATGATAATCCCCTCCAAGACGCCTCTCATGGGCGGTCCACCTGATGGAGGATAAGGTGAGATGGTCCGCAAATTTATGCAACGATTTTCAGCAAACGATTGTAATTTACATCGATTTGCCCGGAGGCTGGTAAAGCGGTGCCCTTGATTCAGTGCGTTGCTGGTTGCGACCGGTATTATTTTGCATGATCCAACTGGTGATCAACGTCCGCACGACTCGCGAATCACCAGGTCCGTCGGCAAACGTTCGGATTTGGCGCGGTGACCATCGATGATGCGCAACAACTTGGACGCCAGCAGATTACCCGCCTTGATGACATCCTGTCGGATGGTGGTCAGTCCCGGGGTCGACAGCGCGGCCGCGTCGATATCGTCATAGCCGATCACCGCCACATCCTCGGGCACGCGCAGGCCCCGCTGACGCAGCGTCTGGATCGCCCCCAGCGCCACCAGGTCGGATGCTGCGACGATCGCGTCAAAGGCGATGCCCCGCTCCAGCAGATTGTCGATTGCCTCGGCCCCCTCGAACCGCCCGGCAGTCGGCGTCTGAACCATGGCGGGGTCGAACGCCACGTCATGCGCCGCCAGCGCCGCGCGATAGCCGTCGAGCCGGATTGCGATCTGCGAAAAGGAGGTGCGGGCGGCGGCAATGGGCGGCATCGCGCCGATAAAGGCAATGCGTCGCCGCCCTTTCCGAAGAAGATGCGCGGTCGCCTGAAACCCGCCCTCGTGATTGTCGCTGCCTATCGAGCAATAGCTCTGCCCCGCCACCTCGACACCCCAAGCCACCAGGGGTTTGCCCAAATCGGCATAGCGGTTGAGCGTATCGTGGAACTGCGACTGGCCTAAAAAAATCGTACCGGCATAGCCGCTCTGATCCAGAAACTGCGTCAACGTCGCATCGTCATAGGGTGTCTGCCACGCAATCGACACGTCGCGCCGCCGCTCGCGCAGGGCTGTGCCGATACCGCCGATCAACGCCAGCTCGAATGGATTGGCCAGCTGGCTGCCATGCGCGGTCGCGACCGGCACGACCAGACAAATCTGCTCGGACAGCGACGGCGCGGCGCGGCGTATCTTTTGCGGCACATGGACATAGCCCAGCCGGTCCGCAGTGCTCAGCACCCGCTCGCGCGTCTCCTCGCTGATGGCGCTATGCCCGGTCAGCACCCGCGATACGGTCGCGACCGAAACCCCGGTTTCCGCTGCGATCCCGCCCAGGGTCGGCCCGCCCCGTTTCACCCGCGCCATGGTCGACTCGATATTTGCATTAGCTTGCACTAAGCTATGGTCGCGTCCTCGTCCATGGTCGACAGACACAGGCTCAGCACCGCCCCCATCGCCATCAGCCCGCCCGCCATGAGCAGTACCGGCCAAGCCATGCCGCCCAGTCCGTGCGCGATGATCCAGCCCATGCTCAGCCCCGCAACCAACTGCGGAACGACGATGAAGATGTTCATGACGCCGATGAACATGCCCGCCGTCGCGCTGGAGACCGCCCGCCCGGCCAACACGAAGGGGGCGCTCAGGATCGAGGCATAGGCGATGCCGATCAGCACGGCGCAGGCGACTAGTCCGGCGGGATGAGAGACCAGCGCCATGCCCGCCAGTCCTAGCGCGCCCGCCACCAACGCCGCCGCATGGACCCGCGTCACCCCGAACCGCCGGAACAGCCCCGGCAGCAGAAAGGCGAACAGCCCGGCCACTCCGTTATAAGTTCCGAACAGGATCCCGACAAAGTCCGCCCCCCGGGCATAGGCTGCATCGAAGGGCGAGGTTGCTCCGTACAGCTGCGCCGCGACCACCGGCGTGGCATAGACCCATAGTAGATAGAGACCGAACCAGCTGAGAAACTGGATGGCCGCCACGGGACGCAGCGCCCGCCAGAGCGCGGCAAAGCCGGTCCGGTGGCTAGGCCTTACTGACGGATCATGCTGTGGCGTAGGAGCCGCGACCGGCTCGCGCACCCGCGCTACCGTCCAGCCGACTGCCAGCGCTACTGCGAGCGCCGCCGCGAGGAATGCCACCCGGATCGACGGCGCGGTCCGGCCTAGCTGGGCGACGTTCGACCAGCCGCCCCATGCGAGCAGGATCGGCGCACAGGCCCCGGCCAGCGCCCCCAGCCCGATAAAGACGGTCTGCATGGCATAGCCGCTTGCCTGATCCTCGGGCGGCAGCGTGTCGGCGACCAGCGCGCGATAGGGCGCATGAAGCGCATTCATGGCCGCCTCCAGGCCCCAGACCACCACCACCGCCACCATGAGCGACGTCGCCATCGGTAAGGCGGCCAGCGCGGCGATCACCAGCAGCGCCGATACCAGCATATAGGGCCTCCGCCGCCCGAACCGGCCACCATGCCGATCGCTGATCGCGCCGACGACCGGCTGCACCAGCAACCCCGTCACCGGCCCCGCCAGCCAAAGGATCGCCAACTGGTCGACCGAGGCCCCCAGTCCCTGGAACACGCGGCTCAGGCTGGCGCTCTGGATCCCAAATGCGATCTGTAACCCGAGATAGCCGACGCTAAGGTCAAGTCCCTTGATGCGCATCGATGGTCCCATGGCTCAGGACATCTACAATTTCGTCCGCTCGCTCAAGTCGCTCTGTGGTCGCACGTTTTATGGATACATCGCCGAGCTTCGACCATCAGGGTTGGACCTGTTTATCGATCACCCGCGACGGCGGGAAATGGGGACTGGCGCAAATTCACGCGATCCTGACCCGCACGACCTATATCGGCGAGCACCGCTTCCACACGCGCTCGCACAAGGATCGGGAGAAGAAGCCGGAAGCCGAGGTCGCGGTGATGGCAGTGCCGCCGCTGATCGACCGGGAGACGTTCGACGCCGTTCAGGCGCGTCTCAAATCCCGCAATCCGATGGTAGTGCCCGCACGGGTATCGAGCGGGCCGACGCTGCTGACCGGCATCTGCTTCTGCGCCAAGTGCGGCGGCGCGATGACGCTTCGCACCGGGCGCGGCAATGGCGGGCAGTATACCTATTACACCTGCTCGACCAAGGCGCGTCAGGGCAGGACCGGCTGCGAAGGACGCTCGATCCGCATGGACAAGCTCGACCATCTGGTAGCGAGCCATCTCGAAGATCGCCTGCTCCAACCGAAACGTTTGGAGACGATCCTGTCGAGCCTTCTCGATCGCCAGCAGGAGCGAACCGAGCGCCGCCGCGAGCATCTGGCGGAGCTGAACCGGAGAATTACGGAAACCGATCAGCGCCTCAATCGGCTCTACGACGCGATCGAATCAGGCGTCGCGGCGCTGGGCGACCTGGGCCTGAAGGATCGGATTGCCAATCTGAAGGCGATCCGCGATCAGGCGGCGGCCGACGCCGAGCGGATACGGATGACGCTCGATGGCTCGGGCGATCGGGCGGTTACGCTGGAAATGATCGACGCGCTTTCGCAAGCCGCGCGCAGCAGCCTGCGGATCGAAGGAGGCGGCTATCGGCGGGATCACCTGCGCGCCTTCGCTCAGCGCGTCGAGGTCGCGGACGATGAAGTTCGGATCATGGGGACGAAATCGAACCTGCTTCAGGGCCTCGTCGCCGCTTTGAGCGGGAAAACGGCGGCTTTGCCGGTTCGCAGTTCTGTACTGAAATGGCGCGCCCGGAGGGATTCGAACCCCCGACCGAGGAGGTAGAAGCTCCTTGCTCTATCCAACTGAGCTACGGACGCGCGGATGGGCGGGTTCGTAGCGTGGTTTGCGTGCTTTGGGAATGGCGATAAATGTCGGTCCGAACAGGGTGAAGGGGATCGGCATGAGTGGGGAACGGGCGGTCACGGGACGCGATGTGGAGCGGACGACGTTTCGCTGGTTCGACTTCGTGATGGCGGCGTTCGTCACCATCCTGCTGCTGTCCAACGTCATCGGTGCGGGCAAGGTCGCGGTGATCGACTTGCCGCTGGTCGGACAGTGGCCGTTCGGCGCGGGTATCCTGTTCTTTCCGCTGAGCTACGTCATCGGAGATGTGTTGACCGAAGTGTACGGCTATGCCCGCGCGCGGCGGGTCATCTGGGCGGGGACGGCGGCGGTGCTGTTCATGGCGTTCATGAGCTATGTCGTCGTCGCGCTGCCACCGGCGCCGAGCTGGACCAACCAAGCCGCTTATGAGGTGATCTTCGGCCAGGTGCCGCGCATCGTCCTGGCCAGCGTCTGCGCCTTTTGGGCGGGCGAGTTCGTCAATGCCTATGTCATGGCGCGAATGAAGGTCTGGACGGGCGGGCGGCATCTCTGGTCGCGGACCATCGGCTCGACGTTGGTGGGGCAGGGGGTCGACAGCCTGATCTTCTATCCGCTGGCCTTCTGGGGCGCGGAGGGGTGGACCACGCATCTGGTGGTCGTGGTGCTGTTCACCCAATGGGCGCTGAAAGTAGGTTGGGAGGTGTTGCTGACCCCGGTGACCTATCTGATCGTCGGCTGGCTGAAGCGCGCCGAGGGGGTGGATGTGTTCGACGAGGGAACCGACTTCACGCCATTCCGGGCGCGGGTTTGATTTGGGTTCGCGCGACGCCGCGAAGACGCAAAGGAGCGGGGCATGAATGGGTTCGCGCAGAGGCGCAGAGGGCGCGGAGCTGCCCTACGCGGCGGTAGCCGCATGCTTTTGCCGCAAGCATGAGGCGAAAGGGATAAAGCGTCCACAAGACCAGACACCTCTGCGTCCTCCGCGCCTCCGCGCGAACAAAAACCTTCTTCGCGCCATCGCGGCTTCGCGCGAACAAAAAAGGGGAAGCGAGTCGCCTCGCTCCCCCTTTGTCAGATGTAGTCCCATGGCCTTCGACTTCGCTCAGGCTGAACAGGGCGGTAGGACAGGGCCTTTACGCCCCCACCATCTCCAGCAGGCCCTCGAACAGGCGTCGGCCATGGTCGCCACCGTGAGCGGCTTCGATGCGGCGTTCGGGGTGGGGCATCATGCCCAGCACGTTGCGCTTCTCGTTCAGCACGCCCGCGATGTTGCGAGCCGAACCGTTGACGTCCTCGGCATAGCGGAAGGCCACGCGGCCTTCGCCTTCCAGGCGGTCGAGCGTGTCGGCATCGGCGAAATAATTGCCGTCATGATGCGCGACCGGGATACGGATCGTCTCGCCCTGTTCGTAGAGGCGGGTGAAGGCGCTGTCGGTGTTGGCGACCTCCAGATTCACGTCGCGGCACACGAAGTTGAGCGAGCGGTTGCGCATCAGCGCGCCCGGCAGCAGCCCGGTTTCGGCCAGCACCTGGAAGCCGTTGCACACGCCGAAGACCGGCGTGCCCTTGTTCGCCGACTCCACGACCGCGCGCATGATCGGCGAGCGGGCCGCGATCGCGCCGCAGCGCAGGTAATCGCCGTAAGAGAAGCCGCCCGGTACGCCGATCAGCCCCAGCCCCTCGGGCAGTTCGCTGTCGCCGTGCCAGACCATGGCCGGCTTGACGCCCGTCACCGCCTCCAGCGCGACGGCGAGGTCGCGGTCGCAGTTCGAGCCCGGAAAGACGATTACGGCGGTCTTCATCAGGCGCGCTCCACCCGGTAATTCTCGATCACGGTGTTGGCGAGGAGCTGGCGGCACATCTCGTCGATCTGCGCGTCGGTGGTCGCGTCGGCGACTTCCAGCTCGATCAGCTTGCCCGCGCGGACGTCGTTCACGCCCGCAAAGCCCAGGCTTTCCAGCGCGTGGTGGATCGCCTTGCCCTGCGGGTCGAGCACGCCGGGCTTCAGGGTGACGAAAATCTTCAGCTTCATTACTTGCCCCGGCTCTTGCGGTGTTCTTCGAGGTCGAGGACGGCGGTGTCGCCCCCCTCGGGCAGCAGGCCCAGACGGCGTGCCACTTCCTGATAGGCTTCCACCTCGCCGCCCAGGTCGCGACGGAAGCGATCCTTGTCCAGCTTTTCGTTGGTGGTCATGTCCCACAGGCGGCAGCCATCGGGGCTGATCTCGTCCGCCAGGATGATGCGACCGAAGTCATTGTCCCAGATGCGGCCGAATTCCAGCTTGAAGTCGACCAGACGGATGCCGATCGCGGCGAACATGCCCGACAGGAAGTCGTTCACGCGGATCGCCAGGTCGGCGATGTCGTGCATCTCTTCCTGGCTGGCCCAGCCGAAGCAGGCGATATGCTCGTCGGTGACCATCGGGTCGCCCAGCGCATCGTCCTTGTAATAATATTCGATGATCGTGCGGGGCAGCTTCACGCCCTCTTCGATGCCCAGGCGCTTGGACAGCGAGCCCGCCGCGACGTTGCGCACCACGACCTCGATCGGCACGATCTCGACCTGGCGGATCAACTGCTCGCGCATGTTCAGGCGGCGGATGAAGTGGGTCGGCACGCCGATATGGTCGAGCATGGTGAAGACATGCTCGGAGATGCGGTTGTTGAGCACGCCCTTGCCGTTGATCGTGCCCTTCTTCTGGGCATTGAACGCGGTGGCGTCGTCCTTGAAATACTGGATCAGCGTGCCGGGCTCGGGGCCCTCGTACAGGATCTTGGCCTTGCCTTCGTAGATTTGGCGGCGGCGAGCCATGCGGCGGTCCCCTGAAATGAGTACAGCCCCGGCGCCCCCATGCTGAGGCCCGAGGCGGGATGGCGCGCCTATAATGGAAGGGGCGCGGCGGCGCAATGGAGTTGGGCGCCATACGGACATGGTGCGGCGAACAGCATCGTCAAGGATGACGGCGTTGTAATCCGCGCTACATGATGAACAGTTTTTCGAAGCCGGATTAAAGATTCGTAAGGTAAGAAGTAACCGAAACCGATCCTGTAGATCACGGGTTATGACTATGCTTGCAAAGGAGGTAGTCATGAACAAGCTGATGATCGGTGTTGTTGGTGGAGCCCTGGTGTTGACGGCGGGTACTGCCGTAGCACGGCCGATGCATGCGGCGCAGCAGCCGCAAATCTGGGAGCAGGCGCGTGTCCCGCTCGCCAACGGCATGGAGGCCATCGCGGTGGTGAAGAATGGCAATGCGGAGCGCACGGTCGCCTGCCGCGATACGGCGGATGTCCTCGCGACCTTCCATCCCGAAGTCGTCGCCTTCCAGCCGGTGCGCGGGCCGCATGGCAAGGTGAAGACCGACGAGGATGTGGCCGGGGTCGAAACCTTCACCCCCGTCGCCTTCCAGAATTGCACCGTGGCGGCGGGCGATCACTTCGCCCAGGATGTGAACCAGGCTCAGGCGACCCAGGCGTAAGCCCGGTCCCTGGTTCGACGAAGCGGGCGCGGCTCCCCCACGCGTCCGCTTCGCATGTATATGTTCCCTTTTTGATCTCGCCGATTGTTCTTCGGTGCAACGCTTGCTAGAAGCGATGCTTCCATGGCGATCGATCTCCGCGACAATCCTCCCGTCGGCGTGCTGGACGCGCCCTTCGACAGTGCGCTGTCGGAGCGTTACCTCGTCTATGCGCTGTCCACGATCACCGCGCGCTCGCTGCCCGATGTGCGCGACGGGCTGAAGCCGGTGCATCGGCGGCTGCTCTGGGCGATGCGGCTGCTCAAGCTCGATCCGGCGGCGGGGTATAAGAAGTGCGCCCGCGTCGTGGGCGACGTGATCGGTAAATACCATCCGCATGGCGACCAATCGGTCTATGACGCGATGGTTCGCCTGGCGCAGGATTTCGCCCTTCGCTACCCGCTGGTCGACGGGCAGGGCAATTTCGGCAATATCGACGGCGATAACGCCGCCGCCTACCGATATACCGAGGCAAGGCTGACCCAGGTCGCGATCGATCTGATGGACGGGCTGGATGAAGACGCCGTCGCCTATCGCCCGACCTATAATGGCGAGGAGCAGGAGCCTGAACTCTTCCCTGGCCTGTTCCCCAACCTGCTGGCGAATGGCGCGAGCGGCATCGCGGTCGGCATGGCGACCAGCATCCCGCCGCATAACGCCGCCGAACTGCTGGAGGCCGCGATCCTGCTGGTCGATCGGCCGGACGCGGATGACGATGCGATCCTCGCGCTGGTCAAGGGACCCGACTTCCCGACCGGCGGCATCGTGGTCGATGCGCCGGCCATATTGCGCGAAAGCTACACCACCGGGCGGGGCGGCTTTCGCGTCCGCGCGCGCTGGGAGATCGAGCGCGAAAAGGGTGGCGGCTGGCAGATCGTGGTCAGCGAAATCCCTTACGGCGTCGCCAAGGGCAAGCTGATCGAACAGATCGCCACGCTGATCAACGACAAGAAGCTGCCGATCCTGGCGGACGTGCGCGACGAATCGGATGCGCAGGTCCGCATCGTGCTGGAGCCGCGCGCGCGCACCGTCGATCCGCAGGTGCTGATGGATGGGCTGTTCCGCTTCTCCGACCTGGAGACGCGGGTCAGCCTGAACCTCAACGTTCTCGACAAGGACCGCACCCCGCGCGTCATGTCGTTGCGCGAGGCGCTGGCGGCCTGGGTCGAACATCAGTTCGTGGTGCTGCGTCGCCGCTCGGAACACCGGCTGGGCAAGATCGCCGACCGGATCGAACTGCTCGAAGGCTATCTGGTCGCCTATCTCAACCTCGACCGGGTCATCGAGATCATCCGCACCGAGGACGAGCCCAAGGCGGTGATGATCGCGGAATTCCGCCTGACCGACCGTCAGGCCGAGGCGATCCTCAACATGCGCCTCCGTTCGCTGCGCCGTTTGGAAGAGTTCGAGATTCGCGGCGAGCGCGACAAGCTCGATAAGGAGCGCGAGCAACTCACCCTGCTGCTGGGGTCCGAACAGCGCCAGCGGACGCGGATGAAGAAGGATCTGGGCAAGATCCGCGACCGCTATGGTCCCGAGACTGCGCTGGGCGCGCGCCGCACGCTGATCGAGGAAGCCGCGCCGACCCGCGACATACCCCTGGAGGCGATGATCGAGCGCGAGCCGATCACCGTCATCCTGTCGCAACGCGGCTGGATTCGCGCGATGAAGGGGCATGTCGACCTCGCCTCGGCGGATACGGCGAAGTTCAAGGAAGGCGACGGCCCCGCTTTTGCCTTCCACGCGCAGACCACCGACAAGTTGTTGCTGGCGGCGGCGAATGGGCGCTTCTTCACGCTGGCGGCGGACAAGCTGCCCGGCGGCCGCGGCTTCGGCGAGCCGGTGCGCGCGATGATCGACCTGGACGGATCAATCGGCATTGTCGGCTTCCTGCCCGCCGCGCGCGCGACCAAGCTGCTGGTCGCGGCGTCGGACGGGCGCGGTTTCGTCGTGCCGACCGCCGATACCATTGCCGAGACCCGAAAAGGAAAGACCGTGCTGACCCCGCGCGCCGGGTCCCAATTGAAGGTCGTGCGTCCGGTCGGGGCCGAGGACGATTATGTCGCGGCGATCGGTGACAATCGCAAGCTGCTGGTCTTCCCGCTGACCGAGTTCGTCGAGTTGTCGCGCGGGACCGGGGTCCAGCTTCAGCGCTACCGCGATGGTGGATTGTCGGACGCCACGACCTTCGTCTTCAAGGACGGGCTGAGCTGGATGATGGGCGGCGATAGCGGGCGGGTCCGTACCGAATCCGACCTGTCGGCCTGGCGGACGGCGCGCGGCGCGGCGGGGCGGATGCCCCCTACCGGCTTCCCGCGCGACAATCGTTTCGATTAGAGGCTTTCTGCGAAACAGGCCGAGGGACGTTCTTGCGGCATCGGCCTGCTGAAGACCGGCGTCCGGCCCGTTTCCGGGGCGAACGCCCGGGCCGGATGAACCCGTTTCGGCTCCGCGCGATCGATCGATCCGTAATCGATTGCGATGAGAGAAAACCGCCCTGTTTTTAGGGGGTTTTAAGACTCTCCGGCTAATCGGGACGGGAGATGGCTTCAATCGCTTATCCCACGCAACGTTCCTCGACGCGAAATTCCGTGTCGCTGACGTCATGCGCGATTCAGATCATGGCGATCCCGGCGGCGGAGATCCGGCTGTCCGAGGGCTGCCTGAGCATTGTCGCGGCCAATGACGCCTTTCGCCGCGCTGGTCTCGATGAAGACCGGACCCAGATGATGTTGATGACCGAACTGGCACAGCGGATCGAGGCGTTTCTGGGGGGCGACCAGGGCTCGGTGGACTTCCCGCTGCAACTGGGCGAGGTGATCGACTGCCGTTACTATCAGGCGACCCTGACGCGCCCGGCCGAGGGGGCGGCGGATCATTGCGTCCTGATGCTCGTCGATCACACCACCCAGCATCATACCGAGCGCAGCCTGCGCCGCGAAATGATGACAGACAGCCTGACCGGGCTGCCCAATCGACAGGGCTTTGGCGACCTGATCGAGGCGATCATGGCGACCGGCCAGCGTCATGCCGTGCTGGTCATCGACCTCAACCGATTTGGTCGGCTGAACGCGTGCATGGGTTCGCTGGTCGGCGACGAATTGCTGATTACCGTGGCGCGGCGCGTAAAGGGGGCGCTGCGCGCCCGCGACTCGATCGGCCGAATCGGTGGTAATGAATTCGGCATCCTGATGATGATCGACGGCAGCGAGGACGAGGCGCATGTCCTGGCCGCCCGGATCGACCGCGCGATGCGCGCGCCGTTCCGGCTGACCGATTACGAGGTCAATGTCGAGGCATCGGTCGGTATCGCCTTCAACGAAGGGCCCGATGGCGATGCGGAGGAGTTGATCCGCCACGCGCAGTTCGCGGTGAAGCATGCCAAGGCGGCCGGCCGCACCGAAATCTATCACCCGCAGGCCTTCACCATCGCGCGCGCCCAGTTCGCGATGGAAACCGCGTTGCGCCGCGCGATCGAACAGAACGGATTGCACCTCGCCTATCAGCCGATCTGCGACCTTGCCACGGGCAAGACCGTCGCGTTCGAGGCGCTGTCGCGTTGGCGCGACGTGGATGGGCAGGATCATTCGCCGTCCGAATTCATCCCCGTCGCCGAGGAATCGGGGCTGATCGTCCCGCTGGGCCGCTGGGCGGTGCGAGAGGCGCTGCGGCAGCTTGCCGAATGGGACCGGGCGGCAGGCGGCGACTGCGGGGTCCGCATATCCGTCAACGTCTCCGCGATCCAATTGCAGCGCGACGATATTCCGGCGCTGATCGAAATGGCGTTGGCCGAAGCCGGCATCGCCGGCGAGCGGTTGACGCTGGAGTTGACCGAAAGCGCGATCGTCGGCGATCCCGATCGGGTCACCGCGATCATGAAGGCGTTGAAGGCGCTGGGCACCACCATCGCGATGGACGATTTCGGCACCGGCTATTCCAGCCTGGCCTATCTTCAGAAATTGCCGATCGACGTGCTCAAGATCGATCGCAGCTTCATCAACGGGATGCTTGCCGACCGCGACAAGATAGCGATCGTTCGCGCGATCCTGGGTCTGGCCCAGGCGCTCGGCATGCAGACCACCGCCGAGGGGATCGAGGCGATCGAACTGGGGCATACGCTGGGAGCCCTGGGCTGCAATTACGGCCAGGGCTATTTCTATGCCTATCCGCTCGATCCCGATGCCGCCTGGGCGATGATCGCCGATCAGGCTTGAGCCACCGCCGCATCGGCCAAGGCGCCGACCCGCGCTTCGTCCGGGAAATCCTCCGCGATCCAGCGGGTCTCGATCTGGCGAAGCAGCCGCGCCACTTCCGGCCCCTTGCCGATCCCGCGCGCCACCAGCGCGCCCCCGGTCAGCGGCAGGGTGGGCGGGGTCCAGTCGCGTATCGGCTCGACGGGCTCCCCAGCCAGCAATAGCCGGTCGATCGCTCCACCGACCCCGACGCGATAGGCCAGCGCGCGGGGGCCTTCCTCTCCCGGTCCGGCGGTGGCGGCGATCAGGCGCTTGCGGTCGAGATTGGAGAGCTTCAGTCGGGCTCCCACCGCTTCGGCGGACGGCGGCGGGATCAGCGCGGCGAGGCGGCGAATGGCGTCGGGCGCGATCCCCTGGGCCCGCTCGCGCTCGGCCAATTGCGCCAGCCGCTCGGCCCCCTCGGCATCGATCTCCGGGATCACCGCCCGGAAAATGCCGTGTTCGACCATCAGCGCGATCACCGGCACGGCGCGCGCCGCCACCAGCAATTTCAGCAACTCCGCCGCGATCCGCTCGCGCGACAGGGCCATCAGGTCGTTGGCGCGCTGCGTACAGGCCGCCAGCCCGGCTTCGTCCACCGCTTGGCCGAAACGGGCGTGGAAACGGAAGAAGCGCAATATCCGCAGATGATCCTCGGCAATGCGCTGCAACGGATCGCCAATGAAGCGCACCCGCCCCGCCTTCAGATCGTCCAGCCCGCCGAAATAGTCGAACATCCGGCCGGTCGCCGGATCGGCGTAAAGCGCGTTCATGGTGAAGTCGCGCCGCGCCGCGTCCTCGCGCCAGTCGTCGGTGAAGGCGACCACGGCATGGCGGCCATCGGTGGAGACGTCGCGACGCAGCGTCGTGACCTCGACCGGGCCGTCGGGCAGGACGGCGGTGATGGTGCCGTGCGCGATGCCGGTCGGCACCGGCTTGAACCCGCATTCGCGCACCCGCTCGATCACCGTCTCGGGCGAGAGCGGCGTGGCGAGGTCTATGTCCGCCACCGCATGGCCCAACAGCGAGTCTCGCACCGCGCCGCCGACGAAACGCGCCTCCAGCCGGTCGGCCAGCGCGACCAGATCGGTCCGGTCCGCCCAGGGGGCGCCGGCGGCGTTCAGGCCGCCCATTGCAGTCGCCGTGACAGGTTGACGATCATCGCGGCAGTCGCGCCCCAGATGCGCCGGTCGTTCCATAAAATCTCGTAGAAATGGCGGGTCCGCCCGCGCCACGGCGCGCTGACCCGGTGGTGATGGGCAGGATCGAGGAGAAAGGCCAGTGGGACCTCGAACAGGTCGGCCACTTCCGCCTCCGCCGGGTGCAGGGTCAGGTCGGGCGGGATGACACCCAGCACCGGAGTCACCTCGAACCCGGTCACCGTGCGATAACGGTCCGCCAGTCCGACTATGGTGACGGCGCCGGGGCTCAGGCCAATTTCCTCCTCCGCCTCACGCAATGCCGTTGCGACCAGATCGGCATCGCCGGGATCGGCCCGCCCGCCGGGAAAAGCGATCTGCCCGGCATGATTGCGCAAATTCTCGGTCCGCTGGGTCAGGACGACACCCGGCTCGGCCCGGTCGGTGACCGGCACCAGCACGGCGGCGGCGGTGGGCGTCACCGTCATCTCGTGCGTCTCGACTCCGTCGCCGGTCAGCAGGTCGGCGGCCGGAATGCGCGCCATCGCCTGAGCCAGCCTTTCGGCCAGCGTCATGCGGCGGCCGGACCGGTCAGGGGAAAGAACGCGCCATCACTCCACACGCCGGGCACCTGCTCGTCCCCGACCAGCGCGCGTTCGGCCAGTTCATAATAGACCGGCCGCGCGATCAACGCCTCCAGCCCGTCGCGGACATGCAGATAGGGGCGGGGGCCGTCTTCGCTCTCGACGAAACGCAGCCCATGGGCGGGGCCAGCGGCCACCAGATCGCCGGTGTTGAGTTGGAAAACCAGCCGGGCATCCCGCCCTTCGCCCTCGGCCTTCATCGTCACCGCGACGAACGGCGCATCCTCGACCGCGATGTCGAGCTTCTCGACCGGCGTCACCAGGACGTGGCGACCATCGGGTTCGCGTCGCAAAATGGTGGAGAACAGGCGGACCATGGCCGGACGCGTGATCGGGCTGCCCTGGTGAAACCAGGTGCCGTCGCGCGCGATCCGCATGTCGCTGTCACCGCAATGGCCGGGATTCCATTGCGACACGGGCGGCAGCTTCTGCGCTTCCATAGCCTGGACGATTTCGGCCAGGCTGAGCGAGGATAGATCGGGGGGCAACGCCATCGGCATGATCCACCCGAGTTAGGGACGGAGACCGCTCAGGTAAAGGCCGCAGGCTCAGCCGCGGGTGGGATCGGGACCCAGCATCCCCGCCATGGCGGGCACTTCGGCGCCACGGGCCAGCAGGCGATGCCGCTCGACCGGTCCCGGCAGCCGCCATTGGCCGGTACGTTCGGCAGTGAAGCCGAAGAAGCGGCCATAATATTCCGGATCGCCGATCAGCATCAGCGCGCTGTCCCGTCCCAGCGAGGCCGCCGCCGTCAGCATATGGTGAAGCAGGTGCCGACCGATGCCGTCGCGCTGGCGATCTGGTGCGACCGCGACCGGCCCGACCATCACGAGCGGATGCGCAGTCCCGGCGTCATCGGTCAGCGCCACCGGCCAGCAATGGATCGAACCGATCAGCGCCTCGTCCTCGACCATCGCGAAGCAGAGCGGCGAAATGGGGGCGACGCTGCCGCGAATCTTATAGGCGGTTCGCGCCTGCCGCCCCGGTGGAAAGGCACGGTCCAGCAGGGCCTCGACCGCGGCGGGATCGACCGCGTCGAGCGGGACAAGGACGGGCGTGACGGTCAAGGGGCGGCAGTCCGGTGGGTGAGGGGGACGCGCGCCCTTAGCGCGACGGCGGAGTGATGCAAGCTTTCCCTTGCGCTTTCCTTGGGCGTACGGCCTCTGCTAGAGGCGCGGGCATGGAAGACCGTCTCCAGCTCGAAGTCCACGACCTTGAAGTGCAGGTCCTGACCGGCATTTATTCCGAGGAAACGCACCTGCCGCAGCCGCTGCGCATCTCGCTGACCGTCGATCTCGACTGTCCGGCGCGCTATACCCCGGACAGTCCGCTGACCGAGTCAAAAAACTATCTCGACCTCAAACATGCCGCGACGGCGTTGCCGGAGGGCGTGCATTTCACGCTGATCGAAGGGGTTGCGGATCATATCTGCGATACGCTGTTCCTGCAGGACAAGCGGGCTAGCCGGGTGCAGGTGAAGATCGTCAAGCTCGCCATCGCCGAGGATGGCGAAGCGATCGGCATCACCCTGGTCCGCCATCGCCGCTGATCGTCATGGCGGCGCGGCGAATCGATCTCGATCCCAACGCCGATGTCGCGGTCGTGGTGGCCGCGAATCCCGGTGTCGATCTGGTCCTGGTGCTGACCCCGGGGCGTGACCCCGTGTCGCAGGCGATGGTCGAGGCGGCGATCGCGCCGCTCGCCATCGCCGCCGCCCCCGGCGCGCGGATCAATGCGATCGTCCCGACGGCGGACGCCACGGCGGAATCGGTCGCGGCGGCGGTTGCCTATTTCGCCGCCGCACACGCCGTCACGGGTCAGTTGCTCGCGGTCGGCACCTGACGCTCGCGCCCGCAGGGGCCGAGCTTTTGCAGGACGAAGCGATAATCGTCGCGCGCCGCCCCGGCATCCTCGGGCGACAGCGACGCCGTGCTGTGGTCGGGCAGCGATTCCGGCAACGCGCAGGCGAGGCGATACCAGAGCAGCGTGTCGCGCGTGGGCGGTGCGGCGGATTCGTCGACAATCTCGCTCAGCGCCACGGCATAGCGGCGGTCTTCGCCTGGACGGCGCAGCACGGATAGCGAAACCGGGCGATTGTTGGCGGTGGTCAGGAAAATCTGGGTTTCGCCTTCGCCGGGCAGGCTGCCGGGTACGTAAAAGGCGTTGCCGACGCCGGTGATGACCGGCGGCGCATCGGGCGACAGGGCGTCGCGCGTGATGGCGCGGCTGCGCTGTTCGGCATCCGGGGTCCAGGCAAGCTGCGCATCGGGGGCGACGAGTTGCAACTGATCCGCGGCATTCGGGACACGACGCGCAAAGATCAGCACGCGCATCTTCTTCAGCCGCGGTGCCCGTCCGCGCGCGTCGGTGGCGGCATCGAACAGATAGCCGACCCGTGCGGGCAAACCGCCCGCCCCCCGGATCAACGTGCCCACATCCGCCTCGACATAGAAACGCTGATGCCCGGCCGCGACGCCCGCCGCCTCGGCCCCCTTGATCGCCGCCGCCGATCGGATCGTCACGTCCGCGATCACCGGGGCCGACAGGACCAAATCGGCCATATCGGCATAGCCGGGCCCTGTTTGCGCTACCATCGAATCACCCTGAGCGATCGACGGCCGGGTCGCGATCTGCGCCGGAACGGGGGAGGTAAAAGCGGGAATCGCCAGCGTCAAAACGCAAGCGCGAATGGCGTGGGAGAGGGGATTCATCGCTTTCGGCTACTCCTTCATGTATTAACGGTACAGAAATAATTTCGTCATGTGCCGGTTGTACGTTTATTACGTCCGACAAACTGATTGCGCCGCGCCAGTCGTAGCGATAGGGTTCAAGGCTCTGCCGCGTGCCGTAAGAGCATGGCAGGAGTTTCCCACGTCCCCACGCTACGGCGAGGCGAAACTGGCAGACTGAGGAGTTTCGTTGCTGAATGGCCTATACTGACCAGAAGATGTCCGGGGGCAAGGTGGTCGCGATCGTTATCGTCGTGCTCATCCATGCTGCTCTGGGCTATGCCTTCGTCACGGGGCTGGCTTACCAGTACGTGAAGAAGGCCACCGAAAAGCTCGACACGTTCAACGTGGAAGAGCCGCCGCCCCCCCCACCGCCGGAAGATCCGCCGCCCCCGCCGCCGGAGCAGCCTAATGTGCCGCCGCCGCCGACCACGGTGGTGACGCCGCCGCCGATCGTGCAGCTGCCGGTTCCGGCACCCGCCGTCACGACGACGTCGGTCATCCCGCTCAGCCAGCCGACTGCGCCTCCGGCTCCGCCTGCGCCGCCGGCCCCGCCTGCGCCGCCGGCTCCGCCCGCGGTTTCGAAGGCGGCCGGTCTGCGCGGTAATCCGGGCCAGTATTTCGGTCCCGACGCCTATCCGCCCTCGGCCCAGCGCGAAGGCGCGGAAGGTCGCGTGTCGGCCAAGCTGTCGATCGGCACCGATGGGCGCGTTACCGACTGTTCGATCCTGTCGAGCAGCGGCAACCGGGCCCTGGACGATGCGACGTGCCGCATCTCCAAGGCGCGCGTTCGCTTTACCCCGGCGCAGGATGCCGGCGGTAATCCGGTCGCGTCGTCCTATACGCTTAACATCCGTTGGCAGCTGCCACAGGAATAACGGCTAAAAGCCGATCAAAACCCAACGCTTTAGTCAGAGGACCTAACCAACCATGCTCACCACCATCCTCGCCGCGGGCGGCGCCGCGGCCGGTGCCGAAAACCCCTACGGTCTCGGCCAGGCCCTGAAGGAAGGCGGCCTCATCTCGCAGTCGGTGTTCACCATCCTCTGCTTGATGTCGATCGTGTCCTTCTACATCCTGTTCTCGAAGCTGTTCGAGCAGCAGAAGATCATCAACCAGGCGAAGCGCGTTCGTCAGGGCTTCTGGTCGTCGAACTCGCTGCGCGAAGGTTCGGCCAAGCTCGAGAAGAACTCGGCCTACAAGCAGATCGTCGACGACGGTCTGGCCGCGCAGGACCAGCATTCGAAGCTGACCGATCCGGTCGAAGCGCATGACTGGCTGCATGGTTCGCTGGCCCGCTCGGAAGCCGCGATCAACTCGAAGCTGGGCGGCGGTCTCGCCTTCCTCGCGACCGTCGGTGCGACCGCGCCGTTCATCGGTCTGTTCGGTACGGTTATCGGCATCTACCGCGCGCTCATCAAGATCGGTTCGTCGGGTCAGGCGTCGATCGACGCGGTCGCCGGTCCGGTCGGTGAAGCGCTCATCATGACCGCGCTCGGCCTGGTCGTCGCGGTTCCGGCCGTGCTCGCCTTCAACTGGCTGCAGCGTCGCAACAAGGGCATCGCGGAAGACCTGTCGTCCTTCTCGAACGACGTGCTGGGCTTCCTGGCTTCGAACGGTGCGGTTCGTCCGGCCATCGCTTCGGGCGCCGCTGCCAAGCCGACCGCCGTCAAGGCGACCCCGGCGACGACCACGGCCGGTCAGGCCGGTGGCGTTCAGACGCGCGCCTGAGCCTAAGGGGGCGGGGACCGATCCTTCTGGACGCGGCCCCGCCACCCCCCGCCGACCCATTCAGGGCGGCGATAGAATGCATGGATAGGATAGCTCTCTCATGGCGATGAGCGTTGGCGGGGACTCCGCCGAGAAACCGATGTCGGAGATCAACACGACGCCCCTCGTGGACGTCATGCTGGTGCTCCTCATCATCTTCCTGATCGCGGTTCCGGTCGTGATTCAGACCGTTCCGCTGAAGCTGCCGAACGTCCGCTTCGATCCGACCACGACGAAGCCGGAAAACGTGTCGCTTTCGGTGACCAGCGAGAATGGCCAGTGCAAGGTGTACTGGAACCTGACGCCGGTGACCTCGGACGAGCTGCGGACCCGTGCGGTCGAAAAGCTGAAGGCCGAAGTCGAGCGTCTGGGGCCGAACATCACCCCGGACTCGCTGCCCGAGGCGCACATCCGCGGCGACGTGAACACGCCGTACCGGTGCATCGGCGGCACCATCTACACGATGCAGCAGGCCGGTTTCGCCCGTGTCGGCTTCATCTCCGAGCCGCCCCCCGGCGGCAACGCCCGCGCCTGATCGGCCGGGCGGACAGAATAGGAGTTAGCACGCCATGGCAATGAGCGCCGGATCCGATGATGGCGAGCCCATGATGGACATGAACACGACGCCGTTGATCGACGTCATGCTCGTGCTCCTCATCATGTTCATCATCACCATTCCGATCCAGACTCACGCGGTGAAGGTCGACCTGCCGGTCAACTCTCCGAGAAACCAGCCGCAGGTGAACAGCGAGAAGAACAAGGTCGGTATTGACGCCGCCGGCACGGTCACCTGGAACGGTGCGCCGGTCGACGAAGTCACTCTGCGCCAGTATCTGGACCAGTCGGCCGCTATGAACCCCGAGCCGGAACTGCACTTCCAGCCTGCCCCCGACGCGAAGTACGACAAGGTCGATCAGACCCTGGCCGTCATCAAGCGCTCGGCGGTGAGCAAGCTCGGCTTCATCGGCAACGAGCAGTATCGCAACGACTTCTGATCCCTCGCGATCACTGTCGGACGACAGGAAAAGGGCGGTCTCTCCGGAGGCCGCCCTTTTTCGTTTGGGGTTTGGCATTTCGACGGTTGGCGTTGCGGCAGGGCCCCAGGCCGGCGCCAGCGTTCCGGCTGACCGGCGGTGCGTAGGCGAAGGACGATCGTGCCACAGCGGTCTCGGATCAGGCTGGATCGGCGGCACGGAAGCGATGTCGATTTCGCGCAAGGCTGGAGGACGGGGCGAAGCTGAGACGCCGGACCGACGGGCAACGCGGCGCCGGATCGAAAGTGTTCGCGGCGCAGCGGTCGCGAGGGTGAATCGCGGTGGTTCGACGTGATCGGAAACCGCTCCCAATCGCTTCCTGTCGAAGCTTGAGTCCCGTTACCGTAGCGACTTCGGTTCGGGGCATCGCGCGAGAGGGCACATAGCCGAAGCACCGTGAGCGGCGAGCAATATCGCTCCGGATGAAAAGCATGCCATCACGCAAGCGGGCCCCAGTGGCGGCGCGACGGTGACGTGACCCGGCGGGTGATGTCCTAACGCTGTTCGGCTCGAGTACAGCCGAAGGGCACGGCAAAGTCTCGCTCCAGGGCGATCCGCCCCCACAATCCGCAGAGGCCAAGCCGGCCAAAGTTCAACGCCCATGGAACAGTCTTGCCAGTGAGGCAGATGGCCGAGCCTTCAAATCAGCCTAACCGAGCGGGCATTCCAACCGTTTGGGATGGCAAGGATCCGGCAGATCGCGTTCCTTCCCATGCGAGCATGGCGACGCTCTAAGCGGCCTCCGTCCAGCTCCTCTGAAACCGGCAATCGGGTCGC
The DNA here is from genome assembly GCF_965112005.1 of Sphingomonas sp. Marseille-Q8236. Lineage (NCBI taxonomy): Bacteria > Pseudomonadati > Pseudomonadota > Alphaproteobacteria > Sphingomonadales > Sphingomonadaceae > Sphingomonas > Sphingomonas sp. Marseille-Q8236. Next base: position 223,578 of record NZ_CBCOPO010000001.1, on the reverse strand, counting down.
ACTGTGCCGTCGGATCCCAATCCCGCAGACATCCGATTTCCGTTCCGGCCCCGTACACAGGAACCGCATCTTTCGCCTCTTGCGGGCGTTTCACAAAAATGACAACGTAACGTCATAAAAGTGCAACATAGGAGATCGGAGATGCGCGGAGTCGTTTCGGTTTTGCTTGTGGCGGCGGCGGGCATGGCGGCCCCGGCCATGGCCCAGGATTCCTGGCCGCAGCGCACGGGGTTTCATGAGATCGCGGCGGGCAACTTCGCGGCCGCCGAGCGCACGCTGGTTCAGGAGCGGCGCGCCAGTCCCGATAGTCCGGAACTGATGCTCAACCTTGCCGCCGTCTATGCCAAGACCGGCCGCACCGACGAAGCGCGCGCGCTTTATGCCTCCGTGCTGGAGAAGAAGGCGATTGCGATGGACATGCCATCGGGCGCGATCCTGTCGTCGCATACGGTAGCGCGCACCGGCCTGCGCCATTTGCCACAGACCATCGCCGCCCGGTGATCGCAGGAGCAAGTCCGGGCGGAACGCCGCATCGGACTTGCCGATGAATGATCCGGCATGGGTGGCACTTGTGACGTGCCCGGCGACTGATGCGCACGACTCCGGTCCAGGCGGCGCAAGGTGGAGCCTGTGCCGTGCCAAGGCCGGATCTTGCACCGCGCGGCCCGCGAAACGGGCGTCCGCGCCTTACCGTGGGCACAACCTTGGAATGACATCGAAGCCCGCCCGCTCGATAGTGTAGACGCTACCCGAAGCGGTGGTCGCTCCCGGCGCGGCGTCATCGTAGTGGTAGAACACCCAGCACCTCGCTGCGGCTCCATAGACCATGAAAGCTCGTGAACCCGAGCGCCCGGAGTTGGTTGTTCACGTGCTCAGCCGACGTTCGGCTTCGCCGGGCGATCTCGGCGGCTGACACGTATTCGACTGCCAGCGCCTCCACGTCCACCCTTGGTGACTTCAGCGCTCTCGTGCCCATCTTTTGAGACAGGATGCCCGCGACCCGGAGCCGACGCACGTCCCGTGGGATGATGTTGAGCAATTCAGCGGCGTCGGTCGTTGACATGTCGGGTGCGGCCATCTGCACTTGCGGAGGCTTCGCACCGATGAAAGCGTCTAGGCTTCCGCGCGCGACATGCAGATGCTCGATGCTGATGCCGTCAACCAGCCAGAACGCGATGTGCTTGGCAAAGAGCGCCTCGTAGATGTCCGACCAAGGCTTTCCAGTTCCACCGATCCGCCGACTTTCATGGCCGATGGGCAGCGAATCCGTGGGACGCGCCTGCTGCGACTTGGAGCGAATCAAGCGCTTGAGGAAGGCGTCAAAGCTCGAGGCGATCGCCATGGGCCGGCGCAGCATGACGGCCAGAAGCGGATCGTCACATCGATTGAGCAGGCACGCCTCGAAGAATTGCTCGATCGCATAGAGCGGCAGCTGGAGCTGGTCCATGATCGAGGAGATCGAGATCGAGTCCCTCCACTGGGAGGCCGCGGCGTGGATCTCCGGCGCCGAGTAGAGATACGTCGTTAGATCGCCGGCTTTCTTCCCGGGTCGGTTGGGGACGAGGCCGAGGTCGCGGATTTTTCCGGCATATTCTCGGAAGCCGGGCAGCATGCGATCGACCTCGCGGCCGGTATAGGTAACCTCCATGCTCAACGGACCGGGCTTCGAGGGCGGCCTGAGTTCGGGAAACACCTCGGCGAGCAGGCCCGTCTGATCGCCGAAACCCGAGTCGCCCCAGGCGATCCTCCTGATACGCTGCCTCAGATCGCGGCGGCATGCGACCTCATCGGACGCGTGTGCGACGCGATCGAGCGCCCATGACGATATGCCGTGAGGCCAGGAACGTAGGATGGCGATGCCGTAGGCGGCGGTCTCCGCCAGACGCTCGGCCGCCATCCTGCCCGCCCGGGTCTGCCATGAGCGCTTCTCGGAACCGTCGTCGCAGTCGAGGCCGCAGCGCATGGCGAGCCGAGCGATTTCGCCGGCCGCAAGCCGATGCAGAGGTGGCGGCATCACCGCCACGGCCTCGGTTCGCGTGGCGGGCCGCAGGGAGATCAGATCGGCGAACAGCCTATAGTCCACGATGAGATCCTCCGCGAGTCGCTGCTCGGCGCTCGGCGGGATGATCTTCAGGCACGCCTCGCACCGATCGATTCCGTAGGTGGCGTTCCAGCCAAGCGAGGCATCGCAGTTCGGGCAGGTGTCCACAAGCCGCTCGAGCGACACCGGGCAGAACGGCAGGACGTTCATGAGCCAGGCCTGTCGGTGATGCGGCGAAGCGAGGAGCGAGAGGGGCGAGATCCGCCTACGCTGCAGTTCGAGGTGTGCCCGCGGCAGTACGAGGCCATCAAAGTCGATAAAGTGCTGGAGTCGGCGGTCGCCCGGTTCGAGGAGGCGCCGTCCAGCCTGCGCGGTTAGGCGATCCGCATCGCAGCGGATCACCTGGGCGAGCCGCGTCAGTTGAGACGGATCACCCAGTTGCGTCAGACCGAGCCGCCTGCCGGCGGCGGCTTCCTTGAGGACATGTCCGGTCCTCACGAGGTGGTGGGTCGCGACGCCGCGAGCGATCGCGCCCGGCACGCTCTCATCGGGCTGGACGTCCAGATCGAAGCGTAGGCGGCGGATTTTCTGGGGCATATTCTCAACCGTCACGGCGCAGCAATCGAGAAGGGATCCGTCACCAGCCAGCCCGCACCGATGGCGAACTCGCGCGTCGCCCTGCTGAGATCGTACGGCTCGACGCACGCCGCGCCCCTCCGCACGGCGGCCGGTGCAGCGACGCTGAGCAGGCGAGCGACCCGCCCCACATGGCCGCTGGAAACCTCGAGCAATGCGTCCAGCGTCTTGTTGGAGGTGAGCATGGAGGACGAGGGGAAGATCCTGTTCTTCATCAGCCCCTCGTCGAGCGCGCCGCAGAACTTCTTGAACAGCTTGGCGTCGGCGACGCTGCCTTTCGGGTTAAGAGGGGCGAGTTCGAGTGGATTGCCCAGGCGGGCCGCCAGTTTGCCGTTGGCGCGAAAGAAGGGAACGGAATCCTCGTCGCCGACGAGGACGAGGGGCACGATGCCGCGATCCAGGAAGACCTTGAGCCGATCGGTCACCTCGTTCGCGTCGTTGGCCTTCCGACGCAAATGCTGAACCTCGTCGGCGATGAGGAGTTCGACGTCCAGTTTGCGAACGAAGTCGGCGATACGGTTCTCCAGAACCTTCGCGCTGACGTCGGCGTCCCAGAAATCGTCGTCCAGCTTGCGGAGGACCTCCTGGTAGAAGCCCTTGAGGTTTAGGCGGCGGTCAAGTTCCACGATGACCACCTGGTAGGGGTTCGGCGGTAGACCCAGTGCCACCCTCAATGCCGCGAGCTCAGCCTTCAGCTGTGCCATGGTCTTGCTCTTGCCGGCCTGCGAGAACTGGCTAAGCCGCCGGCCCGAAAGGGGGTTGCCCAGCCTGCCGATGGTCTGATCACGGTAGTCGATCAGATCGTCGATGATGGCACGCTGGGGGTCATGCTCGACCCAGCCGTCCTCGAGCAGACGCGTAGCCGCCAGGGCACGCGCCTTGATCTCGTGGGTACGTGGCAGGGTTGTGCGTGAACCGGTGATCGGTTTCGGCTGCACTCCAAGCGGATCCTTCTTCGTGGCCATGTCACTCCTCCTCTTCGTCGTTGCGGTCGTCGTCCCAGATGCTTGTGGGCCTCCCCTCGGCGTCCCCGTCCTCGATCCCCGCGCCCCGGTCGGCGACGGGATACTCACCGTCCTGCGTCCGCTGATCGTCTTCCTGTGCCTCATGGTCGTCATCGCGGCTGCCGCGGTGCGTGTCGCGCGCTTGGGGTGGCGCTTTGGGTTCGTCCTTGCGTTCGGCACCGCTCGGCTCCGCGGGCAGGACTTGCGCCAGAAGCGCATCATAGGCTGGCGACCGTCCGAGCTTTCCAGCCGCGCGGCGCATCTGTTCGTGCTGGAGGAGGGCGGCGCCGGCCGCCCGGGCACGGAAGGCGCGCTGGGGCAGGGTGTCTTCGATCTCCTTGAGCAGCTCGTTCCGCTTCCGAAGCTTGTCCACGGGCTTGGTGCCCCCGCCCTTGCCGGCGCGGAGCATGCGGTGGAACTCCCGGTGCTCGAACCGGGTGAGCCCCGCGCTGTAGTCGGGGTCGGTCGAGTAAAGCCGATGATACTTGCGGTTCTCGGGGTCGTAGAGCTCAATGTGGTCGACATCTGAATCCCACACGCGGGCCGTCAGCGTGCAGCGCCCGGTATCGCGCAGGCGGTCCTCGAACGGCATGCGGCGGACGTTCGCGTCGAGCAGCTCTTCGACGCCGCGCTCGTTGAAGCGGTAGCGCAAATTGTCGAACTCGACGCCGTTGGTCGTTAGGACGACTTCTACCGTTCGCGACAGGTGCCTTTCGATCTCCTCGGTCGGCATCCCACGAGCCTTGCGCTGCGCCAGTCCTTCGAGGAGGACGTCCATGGGCGAACGGTTGCCCAGCCACTTCTTCGGACGCTCGTTCCACGCGAGCCTTGCCGCCTGGATGATGTGCGCGAACTGTGCCATGGTGACATCTGGACTTTCGAGCGGATTGTAACGGGGATCCCGGGATGGTCCGGGGCCGATGATGCGGCCTGAGAGGCGGCTCACCGCTCCATGCAGGAACCTGTGGAAGCGTTCGTGCTTCGCCTTGGCGTCGCTGTGATACGCTTTGGGCATCTCGAGGTAGGAGATGATGTTGACCAGCCCGGGCACCATTGAGGGCGGTAGCAGCGCTTTCTCATTGTCTGGGTGAAGCTGGCTCGGGACGCCGTGGCAATCGAGGCGTCGCGGATCCTTCGCGATCTGCTCGGCGGTGAGGCGCGGCCCGGTCATCAGACCGAGAAGCGCACGCTCGGTCGCTTCCGGGCGAAAGGGCCCGGCGAAGACCGGTCCGTCGAACACGAACGAACTCTTCCAATCCATGGCGAAGACTCCCTTCATCCTCGCCGCCGGGAGTTTCCAGTCGTGGGCGAAGGTGCAAACGTGCTTGAAGACCACGCCATCGAGCGTCACCCGCTCCATGACGTGCTCGGCACCGACCGGCTCGCCATTCGCGCCGTAGTAGCGCTCGGCCGCATGCTCGCCGTTGCGAGCGGCGTAGCTGATCCGGTTCTGCAGGGAGTTGATGCGTTCCCGCACGCATTCGAGGGTCGGAGGTGCGATCCCGATATTGGTTGCGCCCGCCGCCTTCAATTCGTCCCAGATGCCCACGATGCGAGCGGCGGTGTCGGTTTTGAACGGATCGCCCTCCTCGCTCCAGTAGAGCGCGGCCATGTTCTGCACGATCAGATCCATACGCTCGGTGAGCTGCGACTGGCCCTTCTCGCGGCCGGCCGTCGAGACTAGGTTGCCCACGCGCAGATGCGGATCCTCGAGCAGGGTGGCGACCCAGCGCAGCAATGCGCGCCACTTCGGTCGGTCGCCGGAAGCCGGGGCGGGCTCAGTCTTGAGGAACGCATTCGCCCCCGCCTCGCTGCGTGCGATGCCAGCGTTGATGGCCGCCATCGCCCATTCGTGCTTCCAGAGCGACTTCCCGTCGCGGGCGGCGCACGCATAGCGGTCGAGGCCGAGGAACCGGCCCCTCGCGCCGCCGATGATCGCGTGGGGATCGTCGGCATCGGTGAGCCGGCCTTCGCGGCTTTCGGCTAGCAGCCAGTCGATGTCGGGCCGGACTCGCATGCCCCCGGAGCCCAGCGGAACCGTCACCGGCTCACCGGCTTCGTCGACGATGTCCAGCGCCCACCCGTCGACGCGCAGCAGCTTAAGTAGCTGCCCGTCGTGCAGGAGCCTCATGCCCTTTGGTAGACCGAAGCTCATTCCTCCATTGCCTCTTCGATGCCGGACGGCGCGTTGTCGCGGGTCGCGTGATGCGCGAGGAATGCGCGCAGGTTGTGCGCCGTCCGCTCGGGCGGCAGGTCGACGAGGATGTCGGGCATCTGTGGGAGCGTCGGGTCGATCCGCACAAGGCGGCGGACGCTCATCGCGTTGAGCTTCGCGGACGCGTCCCTGACATCGCCCCCGATCGCCTCCCAGACCTTGCCGAGAGGCGCCGTGCCGCCTTCGCGCAGGACCGCCTCCCGCGCGGCGGCGACGTCGACGATGCGGTCGAACGGGGTGTTGCGGTCGTCGAAGACGTCCTTGAGCGTGCGGTGCAGCATCGTGCCTACTAGTTCCGACGCGTCCTCGCGGCGGAGGCTGACGCCATGCCGGAGTAGAACCGCCTCCGCTTCGTCGAGGAGGTCCGCGATGTTCTCGTCTTCGAAGTATGCGCGGTCGCCCTTGTATTCCGTGAAGACGATCGAATGGTCCTCCAGCTCGAAGCCGCCGTCGAGGGTGATGTGCCGCGTCTTGCCGTGGTCGCGCCGCCACACGACGCGCAGCGGTTGGAACTCGAGGTCGATTCGTGAGGTGAGCGCCTCGGCCTCGATCCAGGCCGCGCACTCGGTGGGACCTTCGTGGTAGACTGCGCGCTGGGACTTCACGCTGAAGCCCGCGGTGGTCGAGAACCAGTGGCCGTACTTGAAGTTGATGCGCATCTGACCAGTGTCAGGCGCCGCCTCGAGTTGCGGGTCGTGCCATCGCTCGGCCACCGACCGGCGCGTCACCGGTGCCGAGCGGGTGCGCCTTCTCGGCAGGTAGCGCGGCTCGCGGCGCGGACGCATGCGCCGGCACTCCAGCGGGTGCGGGGTGCGGATGTGGGGCGGAAGGTCGTCGTCTAGGATTGATGACGGCTGGGGGATCTTGCCGATCGCGTTCACGCTTCGTCTCCGCGGGGACCGCGCTGCTCAATGAGACAGAGGGCATCGTCCATCGAGACGTCACGCGCCGGCCGGAGAGAGACGTGAGCAGTCATCTGGTGTTTGAGGAGCGCGTTGTGGATGAGATACTTGATCTCGGCCCGGGTAATCGCCGGAGGAATTTGGTCGTCCACGTCGTTCAGCGAGCCGAGCGCGGGGCGCATATCGCGCAGGAGGCGCTCCTCGCTAGCATTCTCGGTGATGGTTTCGTTGCGTCGGATGTTCCAGTTGCCGTGGGCGATCGCATCTTGGCGCGCGTTGTAGCTCTCAACGGTGCTGGAATTGTAGACGGTCTTCATGCGGCAGTTCCTTGGGAGCTGGGTGCGGGAGCTGGGACTGGGACTGTGACTGATGCTGGGGTAGTTCAGGCTTTGCGTGGTGCGGTGATGCTGACCGGACCAATCACGTCCCGGCCGTTGTCCGCGACGATCACCGCAGGATGGCCGAAGCACGACCAGTCGAGAAACAAGGTGGTTTCACGGCGCGGGAACTGGGATTGGCTACGACTTGCGAAGGCGCCGGGGGTTGCCTTGCGCTTGGCCATCGAACGGGTAATGCGGCGGTGCTGCTTCATATCGTAAGCTCCTATCTGTGGATGCGCACGGGACTGCGGTTGCCAAGCATGTCTGTCAGGTCGATCTCGACGCGACGACGGACGACCGTGCCCTGCAGGATGGCCGCGCCGCAGGCGGGGCAGTCGCGGTCGATGGCGTTGGCGGTGGACTTCGGACCGTTCAGGTCGAGTCCGGCGAGCACCTGCTGCGATAGTGGGATGCGGACCTGACTCGGCTTGAGCCTGTGGGTGCCGGCGGGGCGGGCTTCTTTCTTATTGATCCTCACGCATTACCTCCGAAGGTGATGCCGAGCGAGGCGAGGGTTCGGCCGCCGCGTCCCCAACCGCGATGCAGATTGAACTGCTTCGCGCTCGGGCCGAACGGGAAGTCGATGCGATCCTCGACGATCATCTGCTCGATGTCGCGAACCTGGATCGCGCGGCGTGCCGAGCGATCGTCGCACCGCATCCTTTCGTTGCCCCGGATGATCAGCACGTCGCGCTGTGCGCCGCCGGTCGCGGGAAGCACGAGTTCGACATAGTAGAGGTCGCCGTCTGCCTCGAAGACCTCGCCGTCGATGATCCTGTGCGCGGCGGGGCTGACCCGTGTGGCTGCCGGCCAGTTTTCGATGCAGCCCGGGGCGTCGATGTCGCGTTCGAACTGCGTGGCCCGTCCGTTGGGCAGCGGGCTGCGGATGGCGGCGCGACGACGCAGATGGGCGTCGCGGCGATGGATGCGCTTGTCAGTCGCTTTGTTGAGAGCCGCCTTCACTTGGCTGCGCCGTGACGGTGGACGCGCTGCTGACGAATGCCGCGGCCGTTGCGGCGACGCCAGGTCAGCATGCGCTCCATGCGGCGGAAGTCGCGGTCGAGAAGGATGTACAGCGAGTCGTGTTCGAGAAGGCTGTGGGTGTTGGACTTGGGATCGTTGGGGGCAGGCATCGGATCGTCCTTGTCTAGTGCGGTGCCATCCATAATCGTGGGTGTCATGGTGCATTTCAAGGCATAAATGATGCAATTTCATCCATAATTTTGTCGTGCAGTCCGTATTTCCGTGGTAACCATCTTCCGCAAGGACATGGCACGAGACGGAAATGACAGAATTTGAAGTAGTTGGATCAGTTGTTCCTGATGAAGGCACGATGCCGGCCGCGTTGCCGGAAGAAGATCGTGACCGCTGGGCGGCAATGACGGCGGCGCAACGCAGGCGAGCAGCGGCCCGGCTGAATGCGATCGAGGGTTGGAACGGTGGCACGATCCCAATCGAATCGGCGTTGGCGTCGACGAAACTAAGTCGCAGCAGATTCTACCGCATGGCGGCCGAGTGGCGCTCGACGCCGTCGCTCGCGACGCTCGGTACGTTCGCGGGCGCGGGCGGCACGAAGTCGAAGTTCGACGGACCGGTCATCAACGCCCTGCAATCGGCGGTCGTTAAGGTCGTCGCCGACAATCGCGGTGAAACCGTCACCCGGTTGGTCGAACTGATGCTGGCCGAGGTCAAGGTCGAAGGTAAACTGCCGGGAATCTCCAAGCGACGTGCGATTGTCGAGGATGAGCTTAGAAGAGTGGCGTCGACCGGTGAGGGGGGGGACACTGTGATGCTCGACTGCACGGCAGTGAACCTGCCGCGCGAGGATGGGCGTCCGTTCGCGCTGTTCGCACTGCTGGACAAGGGCACGCGTGTGATCCTGGGTGCAGCGATCGCGGAGGACGCGGCAGGTGCGGATGGCTATCGGCGCGTAGCCATCGACGCGCTCGCTCGACTCGAGACGCTCGGTTCGAGCCTGCCCTGGGCGGTGCGAACGAAGGAAATCGATATCGTGCTCGGCACCGACGTTGAGGGATCGGCGCGGGTCGTCAATGAACTCCATGCCCGCGTGCACACGAACGTGCAGTCGAGCAGTGCGTCACGACGTTTCGGCAAGTATTTCCGAACGGTGGTCGGTCCGCGCATCGGCCGTGTCGAGATCACCCCGCTGCGGACCGAGGATGGGCTTGCGACGCCCGACAACGGCGACATGACGCCCTGGACCCTTGAGGAGGCCGGGGAGACGTTGCGCCTCGCGGTGGAGCAGTACAACGAACCGCTTCTCCAGGAGCTGAGTGGAAGGGCGGGGGGCAGGGTGCCGGACGACCTGGCGGCAGCGCTCAAAATTCTCGCGGCATAGATTATGACGGTCCCGTTGGACGTGATGCGCGCGCGGTTTCGCCATTTTGAATCGCGTCGGATGGAGTTGGAGCAGCGGGCGGCTTCGCGAGAGGGGATGCTGTCCCGAAGCGAATGGTGGCGCCATGAATACGCAACTAATCCCTATCTGCTGGGATGCCCTGACGATCGGCTCGCGGTGCGCTTCCACGACGTCTTCATCAACAACACCGAACTGAACCGCGAGGGTAAGATCGGATTGATTCCCGTTCTGGGCGAACACGGCTTCATGCGGAAGTTTACCCATCTGACGGAGGAATATTCGCTGCGTGGCGGGCTTCCCGATCTAGAGACGGCCAGGAAGCCGGTCGTGGACTATTTCGCCAATGGCGGGCCCATCGCCGAACGCATCTTTGCCGGTTATGTCGAGCCACCGCGTCCTTTCCTGGTGAAATACGGATCAGCCGAATTCCTGGAGCCCATGTTGCGGGAGGGATCCCTGCGCGTCTGCCCGGCAGGATATTACAGCGATGCCGGTCACAACGCGGCCATTCGCGACGACGAGATCAGCCGCACCTTCTGCATTCCGACATGGCGCGCGCGTTTGGACGGCAAGACGTTCAGCGACGTCCGTGAGCACCGGATGCAATTCAACGACGATGACATCGTGCTGCCGCTTGAATTTCCAGATTACTACTTCACCAGTCTGTGCGACCACATCTACTATCGGATGCCGACCGATTTCGGCGCCGACGCCGCGCTGGTGATCCGCGATCCGGTGAAGTTCACTCAGCGGGTGATCTCCACCTTCCTTGCGCGCTATCCCGACTGGGAGCCGATGGCGGGGCCGGTCACCTATTACGACCCCTATCTCGACTACACTAAATTCAAGGTGCCCGAGATGGCGAAGCACTTCGGCTATGCGTATCAGCGCGAGGTCCGCATCGCCTTCCGGCCGAAGCGTCGCGTCACGCATAAGCTCGAACCGATCTTCCTGAACATCGGCCCGATGGACGACTATGCGGAACTGCTGAAGGCGTGACGCCCTGCCGCTTGGCGGGTGGCCCGGATCAGTCCGTCGCGATGTCGAACGCCGGTGCGCTCGCTGGGGCGGCGGCGTTGTTGGACGCGATGGCACCCTCGATTACGGCGACGACGTCGGCCGGGGCCAGCGGCTCGTCAAAACGGGTTGCGGCTTTCCGCTTGGCTGGTCTCGCCTTGGCGCGATGGAGGATGATGCCGAGCGGACCGAGTCTGCCGCCGAGCGACCGTGCCAGTTCGGACTGTGCCGCTTGGCCATGGCCATTGACGGAGGCGATGCCGATCCGCGCCAGCACGGCGGCGGCCGCACGCCTGTCGGTTTCATTCATCACGACAGTGCGCTTTTCCGCGCCAAGGGTACGCATCGCCGCCACTTCATCGACCATGTCCGAGATCGATGGGGGCTTCATCGCATTAATTGAGAGCCGATGCGCGATGATTACGCCTTCGGGGAGCATGATGGCGGCGAGCAGGGTGGGCATGGTTTCGGCCGGCTGGCCAGAAATTGGAATCTGGAACCACATCCGTCCGATCACGATGCGTGGCGGGCCCGATGCTGGTGCCGCCGTCCGAGCCTTGCGCACGTAAGTGTAGATGGTCGGCCGCGACGGTGGGGCGACGTTCTCGTCGGCACAGCGGGCTTCGATGATCGACGCGATCGAAGAGACCGATGCGTCCGCAGCCGCCTGCGCGATGACGCCGTTGGCGATCTCGATCGCGCGCTTCGCGATGCCATAGTCGCGTTTCGGTTTGGATTTGCGACGACCGACGATGATCAGGTTGGGGTCGCGGTGGTCACGCCAGACCGCCGCGAGGCGCTGCAGCTGCCAGCGGCTGAGACCGATCTCCTCTCCGAAACTGACGGCGTCGGCGGTCGTCGGGTCGGGCAGTGCTAGATAGCGTTCGAGCACTGCTATGCGCCGCCGCGCTTCGGGCACGCGCAGTGGATCGATGCCCGAGAAGTCGGGTTCGCTCATGAGATTTTCCTCTCTAGGGTGGGATCTGCAGGCCTGCGGGACAGGCAGGGTTCGCGCACGCCTGCGGAGCGCGCGGAATCAGACGCTCGCGCCTGCGCGCGTGCGTAGGCAACAGGATTTGATTGCTCTCGAAGTGATCACGGTGTCATTCGAGACGCACAGATGCGATCATGGCCATAATAGGATGCCGCCAGGATCGATGAGGGTTGCAGCATGTCAGGGTTCGATGTCTCGATCACCCGGCGCCTAGACGGCGCCCATGTCGTCGTCCTTCTGGATGATGGCGTTCTCGAGGTTTTTCACGGGCTCGATCTCGAGATCGAGGAAGGTCGTGAAGAGGCGTTACCCGACGACGATCGCGGGGCACGGGCTTCCCGACTGCGCTATTATTGTACGATTCGTCCCCGCGCGACGCCTGAGCCTGACGTTTGGATCGGGTCCGACGCGACGGTCACGATCATCGGCACGGCTCCGAAGAATTCGACAGTCACAATGGCAGGTAGGGGAATGTATGATCGGATAGGTGACGGATCATTTCAGATCGAGTTCGAATCGCCGCCCGCGATGACGATGTTCACCACCTCGCGGTCGCCTGACTCCTAGCGATGGTCACCGGAACGCCTACCTCATATGTACTTGCGGTAGTCGGTGCTCTCGACCTGGCCATCCTTCATGTACTTCAGCACCTCACCCACCGCGCGCGCCGCCCGGATGGGGATGGGCAGGCGCTGATTCATCTGCGTCGAATTCCAGTTGATCTTGGTCAGCGAGAACACCTCGTCGGCGATCTGCGCCACCGTGCTGTCGCAGCTTCGGTGCGGGGCAAGCAGAAGGGGGCGCGGATCGTATTGCCCCGGATAGGTGCCGTAATACGGCATGCTGCCGTTGGTGTAGAGCAGGCCGTTGCCGCCCAGGTCCACGAACGTGCCCCGCAGCACGGGATAGTTGCCGTCGCGCAGCAGCTTGACCGAGTATGATTCCTGCACCCAGACCAAGTCGCGCAGTTCCGTGCCAGCCTCGTTCAGCGCCTCGGGGATACCATCGGCCTCCTCGTCCTTGAAACGCGACGTCTTCAACACGATCACGCGCGCCGGCAGCGTCTTGTGGTGCGTCTTGTATGCAGCAAGTACGTTGCCGATGATCTCCCGGGCGTCTTCACGTGTCATGTACGGGTGGCGGCCACGGCTCTCGGTGTGGGCGCGCTTCCCCTTCAGCACGAAACCGCGACCGCGCTCGTCGAACATCTGTGCCGCACTCGTGAACAGCTGCTGGCCGCCGGCTTCGCGGTAGAAGCTGATCCCCACGTAGCAGGCGGTGAATTCACCCTCGCGGGGCATTCGGCGCCACGGGATGCGACCACTGCCTTTATAGTAGAGCGTGGTCATCAGATTCCAGCTGCGACCGGCGAGGTCTTGGATCTTCCGGGCGCTGCTTTCCTTGATCTTCTGCGGAATGGCCACCTTGTCGTCTATCACGTCCTCCCACACGATCTGTATGGGAAAATTCAGGTGCATCGCGCGGGCCTTCAGCATGCCGCGGAAGTTCGGGGCATCGGATCCGCTGCTGTCTTCCTTCTCGGTCGTACCGCTCGAGTCCACCTTGGCGTTCCACACCCGTTCGAGCAGTCGAACGGGGAGCGCAATGATTGCAACGTCCGGACGGTGACCACCATCCTGCAGGGCCTGAAGTTCGGCGACGATCTCCTCGACGGCCATCTCGACCGCCTTCATGTGGTCTGGCTCCTTGGCGATCTTGTCCAGTTTGGCTTGAGAGAGGGATGCAGTGGCCCCGTCCTCGATCTCGAACCGACATCGATAGGGGCTCTGATTGCCCAGCCCGGGAAACGCCGGATGCATGTTCGGGTGCTTTTCCGATTTCCCCTCGACCCCGGAGGACACCGTGTCGATGAACCTGCGCGTATCCTCCACGGTCTTGGCGCTGCCGACGACGCCGATCTTGATGACGTCGCCGACGAACGGTTGAAGCGGGCCGGCCTCGAACAGGCCGAGCCGAGGATCGGGATGGTGGTGGTGATCCCCGAACTCCAGTTCAGGCTCGTCGAAGATGCGGGTTTCGAACGTGTTCATGCGAACAGTCCTTCCTGCTCCTCGGACGCTTCGGCCTTCTTTTTTCCGCCGCCCCAACCATCCTCCGGCACGCGGGTCTCGAGCTGGACGGCCGGTGGCATGCCGAACCTGAGCCGAGGCTCCGTCGACCTGACATCGGCGAACAGGCCCATGGGATCGCGCTCGGCATCACGGTCCGCCCGGGTGAGGAATCGATGCCACATGATCACCTGGCCCCGCAGCGCCGCACTCTTGTCCAGCCGCTTCTTGCCCGCAAGCAGGGCGGAAGGGTGCGGGTGCGGGCTGAAGCCGTTGGTGGTGAAATGATAGGTGGGTGTGATGATCAGGTACCACTGTCCCGCGAGTCGCTCGAAGCGCGGGACGAAGGCATGATGGCGCACGAACGAGACGCGACCGCTTTCCTTGTCGCCCATGGTGACGGCGACGACGTCCGCGTCCGTCTTCTTCCTGGAGGATTCGTAGGCGAAATTGCGCGACGTGTCGGCGTGCAGGGCACGGAAGTAGAGGTACTTCCCGGTCTTGCTCCAATAGAGGTCGTCTCGCGTCTGGTGCCGAAGTGCTTCGCGCAGAAGGTGGATGAATTTGTTCTGCTCATCGACGTCGTCGTGGAAGGCCAGATCCTCCGTGTCGATGGCGACGACCTGATCCAGGTCCACCAGTTCGCGACAACAGGACGTGCGTGGATCATGAAAGGACCAGAACATGCCGCCGCGAATGATCCAATCGAACCGTGCGGGCTCGTCGCCATCCAGCAGGACGGCCGCTGCTTTTCTCCCATCATACGGCGTCGTCGCTGTATAGATCTCGGTGGGTAACGTAATCGGCAGGATGTTGACGATGGCTTCCTCGCCGCCGCCGAGCGGAGGCACATAATAGCCGAACCCTGTCTTCGGCACCGTCAGACCGGCCAATCGGTTGATGGTGGTGGCATCGAGAACGTCGAGCGTCTTGTCGAACTGCAGACGGCGGTCAGCCTGGTCGACGTCGCGGGACACTTCCTTCCAGTAGAAGCTGTTATCCAACCGACGGTACAGTACGATGATCACGGGCAGGTTCGAGCCCTTCCAGTAGTCCAGGTCCTGTCGACGCAGGAGGTATGCGAAGCCTTCGGCGGTTTCCGAGGCGTAGCTTCCGTCCTCCTTCGCCTTGACCTGAACCGCGATCATCTTCGCGAGAGGTTGCCCTCTGTCCATGACCTCGGCGATGCCGTCGACACCCGCTTCCAACCGTGAACGGCCATCGAACTGGAAGCCCATGGTGAGGAACCGGCCCTTGACGGCGTTCTCGCCGATCTCGCCGAGGATCTGATTGGTGGTGATCTTCTTCGACATGAAGCAAGGTTAGAACATCTTATGAACTAACCCAATTGCATTGTGTTCGCGACGATCATTTGCGCGTGCAATTCGGTGGTTTCCAAACTGAGTTAAGTTCAAAACGGCTGAAACGGGAAAAGCAGCGGGTCCGTCGTCAGAAGGGGGGTCACGCTATGCCTCGACAGGTTTGCCGCTTTGTCGAGGAGCCGCCTCGCTGGTGCGCGTAGGAGTCGGGGTTCCGTAGCGGTCAGACGTCTATCCGGCGACCGCACGATCATGCCCCAAGATGCCATGGTCTTGAAGCAGTAGCTGGTCGCCTGGTCGATCGTGGTGCGTTTCCCATGCTGCTCGAACATGCGGCGATGGACCTCACCTGCACTGCAGCTGCCCTGCAGACGCAGCAAGCGCCCGAGATTTTCTGCGACTTGGCGGAAATAGGGATATGCCGCGATTGCGACCGCTTCGAATGCAGCAAGCTGCTCCGCGTTATCTTCTATTGCCAATCCCGCTGCGTTTTCCGCCAGCGACCGGGGTGCGGCGTCTTGCGGGAACCACATGCGATTCAAGATGCCGGCCGTCTTCCGCCGAACCTGTAAGCCCGGAATGTCTACGGCGAGACGGGCGTATAGGCCGTCTACATGCATTTCTCCGCGCACAACCGACGCGGCCAACTGCATCCATACCACATCGACGAAGCGATCAATGCCGATTTGCGGTGATGCGGTGCTCACGTGTTTTCCTTCCTTGTAATCCTTACAAACGGGACGATTACCTCCTCCAAGGATGTGCCCCCGTGCACGACGGCTCTGCGACCGTCCGGAATGAATGCCCGCCCATGCGGGGCGAACAGCGGCTTGTAGGCGTCGGGCAGACCTCCGGGTTGCATTACCCGGGTGCCATCGATCGTCGCGGAGGATTTCTGCCTGAGAGCCTCGCTGTTGTAGATGCGGACACGCTCGCCGCGCTCCTCTGCGGCACTTCCCTCCGACGGCCGACCCATGCCGACGACGTCCACGTTGCCGTGGTCCGCCGTGACGTAGATATGGTAGTCGGCATCGATCAGCGACGCCACTAGCCGATCCCATTCTCCCAATCCAAGCCAGTGCTCGATGCGGCCGACCAGTGCCTGCTTGCCGAACACCTCGCCGTGAAGGAGCTCGTCGATCGTGTCCACCACGAGCCCAATGACCTCGACGCCATTCGCAATCGGGCCGGCTATGAGCGCGTCGCATGATCCAGGCTGACCAAGCCCCTTGGTGTAGGACACTTGGTTTTCGGCAAGCCCTTCGTTCAGCCAGAAGCGGCGCCATGCGGCAGATTCTGGCGAAGTGCTCCCGATCGTCTTGGCGAAGGCGCGAGGTTGATCGCCAGTGAAGATTGCCTGGCGCGAGACGCCGGTCACCGTTGGCAGCCAAGCGAAGCATGACCGGGTGTCGACGATAACGGCCGGCTGGTTGGCGCGAAGGCGCCGTTCCAGGATGAGCCATTGGTCGAGTGCGATGCCGTCGACGACAATCAACGCCTGCCTGTGCTCACCGATTCGGCGACGATGCGCCATGTGTGGCGCGATCTGGTGCACGATGGAGGGAGCGGTCGCGTAGCTGTTAAAGCTCAGTCCATCGAAGCCACTCGCCAACCAGCCAAACAGCGCGGCGTCGATGGCAGGCGCGATCTCGCCCATCAAATCCGGCACGGTGGCGTCGGCAGCCACGCTCCGCGCGGCATCGACGATCTCTGCGTGACGTTCGGCGAACCGCAGCCAGTCGCTGTAAGCGGCTCCTTCCTTCGGAATGTCCTGCCGCAGCAGATCAATGCGTTGCGTGGCCAGGGCGCGAGCCGCATCATCATCCCGAACCATCCCGACGAGCATCCAGCGAGGCATAGATGGCGGGACCTGTTCGACCTTCGCGGGGGCGATAGTGCCGTCCAACACCATGCTGTCGAGATTCACGCGGATGCCAGGAAGTGAGAAGGGGATGATGTCGCCAGGCGGCTCCTCGTCCCGTGCCGACGCCCTTGCGAAGATGTCCCAATCCCGTTGCACGCGGTCGATGAATGTCGCCCGGTCGGAAAGGATCGATGTCGCCACTTCGACCGACATGTCGTCGGGCAGACAGGCCCGGTCGGCCACATGACAGGCTATGAGATGCGGAAGAGGCGAACCGCGAAAGAAGAGTTCGAATGCCTGCTCCCAGAAATTGGCGGGGCGGCGGAGCAGGTCCGGGACGACGCGGTAGAGGTTGGCAGCCAGAAAGTCCTTCGTCGCGACCGTGCCCATCATCGTCATGGTCGGCTTGGATGATGTGATCTGCCACAGATCATCATAGCGTTCGGATCCTACTGCGCGCACCGCAGGGGCGTCCAGCGCGCCGAACAGCTCCGGGATAGACAGCGCATGTATGCGTGCGTCTTTCAGAACGTCCCAGGGCACGGTGGCGCCTGCGTCGCCACGTACATGGACGATGTATGCATGGCATTCAGCCGAAGCGCGTATCTCGGTCTCGTATCGATACCGGAAGGCAAGGGGGTCACGATAGGTGACCAGCTCGAATCCCCTCTGCACAAGTATCCGATAGACCGTGGGGGCGAGCAGGATCTCGTCGGGATCGCTGACTACCCATAGGCGAGCGAATTCGCGCTGAAACGGTGCCGTGACGTGGTCGGACCATGCCGTCATGCCGTCCGTACCTCGACAATGGTGATCGGCTCGAGGTTCGGCATCATTGCCGCCGCTTCCTGCAACTCGCGGATGCGTTGCTTGTGCTCATCCTCGAGGCGGCCCAGCCGGGCACGCTTGACGTTCTCGAGCCCGATCCGACCTATTGCGCGTCGACGCGCGTCGAAGGCCGCCGCTACGCGCTGGCGTTCCTGCTCCAGCTGCTGGAGGTGTCCGTCGCGGAGCTCCAGGTAGATCGGCTCGGCCTGCGTCTCCGCGAACCGTTCCAGGTCCGCGGTCGGAGTCGTGGCGTAGTCGCCGGCTGTCGCGACTTCCCCTGTGACGATCATGTCCCACAGCCTGCGCGCCGTGGGCGCGAACGCCCGCCCGTTCTGCACGAAGAGCGGCATGTACCGCTGATCGTCAACCCGAATGGTGGTCATCCGGATGCGCCATAGCGACCAAACGCCATCCACGCCGGCCGGTAGCTGCGGCACCGCCACACGCGGGATCGGGCGGCCCGGCGGTTCCGCGGGAAGGTTGTCGATGACGCCGCGAACGGCCTCGTTGTCGAGGGTCAGCAAGGTCGCGTCGGGTGCGACGTCGAGACCGGAGACGTCGAAGCATGCCCGATCGACGGTTGAGCCGCCGGGCCAGGCGATGCGCCAAGTCTCGCCATCCCGCCGAGCGTCGCCTCCGGCGTCGACCACGCCGGCCGTCACCGCCTTCTCCACCCAGAAGTGGATGGGATGCCGGCGCCACCGCTGGGCGGCGCCCGGATCAAGTGGGGTGTCGGATCCAAGCAGCTCGCGCCGCTCGCGGTCGGCGACGATCCGCGTCCGCAGTTCCTCCAGCGCGGCGTCGGCGCGCTGCTCGACCGCATCGGGCGAGAGAATGCCATCGATGTAGAGGTCGTCGAACATCGCCTCCGCCTCGACCGAATCCATTACGTCGGCCGCCTTGTTGACCCCGAACTCCTCGGCGATCGCCTCCAGCTTAGCTTCCAGCACCTCGCGGACGCGGTGCTCGACCGTCTCACCTAGGACGAAGTTGGTGGCGCGGACCGTGTGCTTCTGCCCGATGCGGTCGACCCGTCCGATGCGCTGCTCGATGCGCATGGGGTTCCACGGCATGTCGTAGTTGAACATGACGTGCGCGAACTGGAGGTTCAGGCCTTCGCCGCCGGCGTCCGTGGAGATCAGGACCCGTGCCGTCCCGGCGAACGCCTTCTGTGCGGCGACGCGCTCCTGCACCGCCATCTGCCCGTTCAGCGTGGCCACCTCGAACCCGCGCTCGCGCAGCTGGGCAGCGAGCATCGCTTGCGTCGGGACGAACTCGGTGAAGATGAGCACCTTCAGGTCGGGGTCGTCCTCCTCCTGCTGAATGCGGTAGACGTGCTCCAGCAGCGCCTCGACCTTGGCGTCGGTCCCTCCGAGCGCCTGCTCCGCCAGACGCAGCAGCGTCGCGACTTCCGCCTTCTCCGACCGCCAGCCGGGCCAGTCCACCAGCTCCTCGAGCTGCGACTGCCCGTCCATGTCCGCCATCTCGGCGACGTCGATGTCAGGCGCGAGCGACAGCTGCGCGGGCGTATCCTCCAGCGCCTGGAGACGGCGGCCGAGGGTCGCGGCGATCGCGGCGGTGGACGACGTCACCAGCCGCTGCATGAGAACCATGAGGAAGCCGATGTGTCGCTGCTTGCTCTTCAGCGCCTGGTTGTAGCCGTGCCGCACATAGTCGGTGACGGCCTCGTAGAGCTGCCGCTGGGCGTCGTGCCTCGGCGCCCAGTCGACGGTGACGAGCCGTGTCTGCCTGGGCTTGAAGAGCGGATTGCCCTCGTTGTCGATGGCCAGCCGCTTCTCGGTCCTGACGACGTACGGCGCCACCCGATCGCGGTCGATGCAGTCCTCGCCGGGGAACGCCTCACGGTCGAGGAGCTGCATCAGGCGCAGGAACTGGTCCGACTTGCCCGAGTGCGGTGTCGCGGACAGCAGGAGCAGGTTGGGCGTTGCGTCGGCGAGCGCGGCGCCCAGCTTGTAGCGGGCCACCTGGTCGGTGCTGCCGCCGAGCCGGTGCGCCTCGTCGATCACCACCAGGTCCCAACCGGCCGTGATCAGGTCCTCGAAGCGCCGCTGGTTGTAGGCGGTGATCCGCTCCCACGACCATCCGCGCCGCCGGGAGAGCGGCTTCACGCTGTCGAGGGGGCAGATCACCTGGTCGGCGGCGCGCCAGACGTTGTCGTCGTCCGACCAGCGGGACACCGCGTCGAAGTCGCCCGGGTCGGCGATGCGGAATGTCTCGCCGAAGTGGAGCTGCATCTCCGCCTGCCACTGCGGGGTGAGCCCCTTCGGCGCGACCACGAGGATGCGCTTCGCGAGGCCGCGTAGCTTGAGCTCGCGGATGACGAGTCCCGCCTCGATCGTCTTGCCGAGCCCGACCTCGTCCGCGAACAGATGACGGACGCGCCCCTTCTCAATGGCACGCTCGAGCGCGAAGAGCTGGTGCGGCAGCGGGGTGACGCTGGAGTGCACGGGCGCGAGCAGGACCTCGGTCGCGAGCGCCTCCTGCACGCGCGCCGCGGCCGCCCGGTGCACGATGGTGTCCAGCGTGGGCGCATGCGCGCCGATCGGCTCGGCCGTCGCCTCCTCGATCTGGGCCACCGTGCCGGACGCCGGTGACCACACCCGGAGCGACTGTACGCCCCAGCGGTCCAGCCGCTCGATCACCTGTACAGCGCCAAGGAGACCGTGCCACAGCCAGTCGCCGCGCTGGGCGACCGCCGCGCCCGACGCGGCGACGGCGCTCACCGCTCGGCCTCGAGTCGCGTCTCGGCCATGCTGTGCAGCATCATGAGGCGCTCGTCCTCCTGCCACACCTCGTCCGGCACCTTGGCCGACACGTCGATGATGGTGCGGTAGTCCTTGGCTGCCCACGCCGCCTTGAACCCGACCCGCATGACCTCCAGCCGGATCTCCTTCAGCTTCTTGCCCTTGTGGGCCTTGTAGATGTCGAACTCGCGCAGCAGTGCCTTCTCGCGGCGTGCCTCGACGTCCTGCTGCTTGTTGGGATCGGGAACGAACCAGCGGTTGCGCGCCTTCTCGACGAGCTGGGGATCGTCCTTGTCGAGGTTGCGCAGCTCCTTCCAGTTCGACGAGAGGTAGGCGTGGATCTGCGACGGCACGGGGCCGTTGCCGTCGAACTTCAAGAAGTTTTCGTCGAGGAGCCGGAGCAGCTCGGGCTTTGTCTCGTGCTTGCGCCAACCAGCGCCCGTCTTCTGGGTGAAGTCGGGGTGCACCTCCTGATAGGTCGATGGCTTCGCCTTGAGGAAGTCGGTGAGCCAGTCGATCGCGGTGCGCTCGTCGTCGACGAACAGGTCGCGCTGCGGCGGATCGCCAGCCTGCATCCGTGCCTTGTCATACTCGTCGATCTGGTTGGGCAGGAAGAACATGCCGTCGCGCTCCGGGAAGCGCTCGGCGAGCCCCGCCTGGAACTCGGCGCTGGACAACGGCACGGGCGTGTTGTGGCGCACGAACCAGGCTACCATCCGGTCGAAGAGGCGTCGTGCATCGCGCTCGGCGACCATCTCGATGCCGCCGACCTTGTTGCGCTTCACCACGGCCAGGTTCTTCAAATGGGTGCGGATGAAGTCCCATGCCGTGTCGTCAGTCAGCCCACGGGCTTCGAACCGGTCCTCCAACCCGCCGTTTGGCTTGTAGCACGACACGACGAGGTCCTGCTTCACGGCGTTCGCGGACGTGACCTGACGGTAACTTCCCATGGTCTTATCAAGCGCCGTGACCTCAGCGACCACGAAACCGGCCTGTTGAAGTGCCACTTGTATAGCATTCCATACAGATGCGCGACTATTGGAAAAAACGACCGTCATCCATCGACCAGGCTTCAGTATCCGGAAATACTCTGCGAAGCAGGCCTGCATCGCATTTTCATACCAAGGTAGATCCTTCTTCTTACCTGAGTCTACGATTGCCTCTGCCGCAGCCGCCGTGATAACGCCGTGCCAAGCCTCCACCAAAAAGTTCAAATCTGCATAGTAGATATTTTCGCCGAAGGGTGGATCAGTGAAAATGTAGTCTACCGTTGATGCTGGGACCGGCAGCTCTGCTGCAGTGCCAACAGTCACGAACGTGTTGCGAGACTTAGGAGAAAAGGACCTAAATGCACTAACAAGCCGAGAGAACTTACCCTCCAAGCTATACCACGGACTGCATTCCGCGGTTTGTGAAGCCACATAGTAGACGCCGTTGAGATATTGACCGAACTGCGAAAACGCCGTCGGCCTGTATCGATTCAAGACCGAGAATGACCAGATCGTCTGCTCAACGGCGAACAGTAGCATTTTCCGGACCCGCTCGTTCGGCTCCGCCGCTGACAAGCGCCAAAGCGCGGCGAGTGCTTGCCGCGCTCGAGGCAAGTAGAAATGGTGAACGTGGGTGAAGCCCTTAGGTGCAATCCGCGAGCCATGAGACATTTGTTCGATCGGGAACCGCTGCGTCGGCACACCTTCCGGAAGCGGAAGCGCTTCAATCTTGGTGAGCAACGCATGATCAGCAGCCGTTGTCAATCGGCGTCCAAAAAGGACCCCCTATCGGCGTCCAAAAGGGACCCCC
Organism: Sphingomonas sp. Marseille-Q8236; assembly: GCF_965112005.1. Classification (NCBI taxonomy): domain Bacteria; kingdom Pseudomonadati; phylum Pseudomonadota; class Alphaproteobacteria; order Sphingomonadales; family Sphingomonadaceae; genus Sphingomonas; species Sphingomonas sp. Marseille-Q8236. The sequence goes on along the minus strand of NZ_CBCOPO010000001.1, from coordinate 201,364 downwards.
TTCGTCGAGCAGCGTAACGGGTATGACGGGCGCACTGTTCGTGCTGGTTGCGGCGTAGGGCGGGCGTAGCCCGACCGGAGGCGCAACCAGCACGAAGCGTTCTCTGCCGGTGCCCCAGGCTTCAGCTTCGATGTTTGAAGCGCCAGCTGTCGTTGCCGGTTTCGACGATGTCGCAATGGTGGGTAATGCGGTCGAGCAGCGCGGTGGTCATCTTGGGGTCGCCAAAGACGGTCGGCCACTCACCAAAGGCCAGGTTGGTGGTGACGATGACCGAGGTCTTCTCGTAGAGCTTGCTGACGAGGTGGAAGAGCAGTTGACCGCCCGAGCGTGCAAACGGCAGGTAGCCAAGCTCGTCGAGCACCACGAGATCGAGGCGCGAAAGCTGGGCCGCCAGCGTGCCGGCCTTGCCGAGGCGCGTTTCCTCCTCGAGCCGGTTCACCAGGTCCACTGTGTTGAAGTAGCGTCCGCGGGCGCCGGCTCGTACCACATTGGCAGTGATGGCGGTGGCGAGATGCGTCTTGCCGGTACCCGTTCCACCGACCAGCACGACGTTGCGTTGGCCCGGAAGAAACGAGCCGCTGTACAGCGAGCGCACCAGTCCCTCGTTGATGGGAGTGTCGCCGAAGACGAAGGCGTCGAGGTCCTTCACCGCGGGTAACCTGGCGGCCGACATCCGGTAACGGACCGAGGCTGCATGGCGGTGCGTCGCCTCGGCACGCAGCAGGTCGGTCAGGACCTCCATGGTCGTGCGCTTGCGCTGGAGACCGGTAGTGACCGCCTCGTCGAAGGCGCCAGCCATGCCCTTCAGCCCCAACTCGGCCATGGCCGTCATCATCTCATGCCGCTGCATGGAGACCTCGCAGGCTGTCATAGCGGTTGCAGTCGGCACGGGGCGGATGGCGCAGCGCCAGATCTTCTGGCGTGACAATAGTCAGCGGTCGCGGCGGTTCGCGCCGGCGGGCCAGGATGTTGACGATGACGTCGTCGCTGGCGACGCCGGCCAGCAATGCTTCGCGCACGGCCACTTCTACCGCCTCCAGCCCGTCGTCGAGCACCGCTGCCAGCACCCGCACGAACCGCCGGTCGGCATCGTCGCCGGTGCCAAGCTTGCGCCGCAGTCGTGCCAGCGCAGGCGGCAACTCCCAGCCCTGGAACGGTGCGCCGTTGCGCAGGGCACCCGGCTTGGTCACCAGCACCGGCAGATAGTGCCACGGGTCGTAGATGGTCCGGTCGCGGCCGAAGAACCGGGGATGGTCGGCGACGACTTCACCGTCGCAGCGCACGACGATGCGGTCGGCATAGGCGCGGACCTGAACGGCACGTCGCACCACCCTGGCAGAAACGGAGTAGCGATTGCGGTCGAAGCTGATGAGGCATGTGCCGCTTACCGCATGCTCGCTCTCATGAAAGCCGTCGAAGGGTGCGACAACAGGCTGGAGCACGCTGCGCTCGGCAGCCCAGGCCTGAGCAACCGTCAGTTCCTTCTGCTCGGGATGCTGGTGCAACTCTGCCCAGCGCCGACACTCGGCCTCCAGCCAACCGTTCAGCTCCTCGAGGCTGGTAAATCGCAGGCGTGGCTGGAAGAAGCGGCCGCGTGCGGTTTGCACCTGGTTCTCGACCTGACCTTTCTCCCAGCCCGACGCCGGCGAGCAGGCGGTCGGCTCGACCATGTAATGGTTGGCCATGACCAGGAAGCGCCGGTTGAAGACACGCTCCTTGCCCGTGAACACGCTCGTGACCGCCGTCTTCATGTTGTCGTAGATGCCGCGCGTCGGCACACCTCCGAAGAAGGCAAACGCCCGCGCATGCGCGTCGAACAGCATCTCCTGTGTCTCGCGGGGATAGGCTCGCACATACATTGCCCGCGACGCGCATAGCCGGACATGCGCGACCTTTACCCGCATCGGCTTGCCCGAAATCTCCACGTCCTCGTGGCTCCAGTCGAACTGGTAAGCCTCGCCCGGCCGGAACAGCAGCGGGATGAACGCCGGCGCATTCATCACATCGCGACGTCGCGCCCGGCGCCAGCGGGCCGCATAACGCCGCACCGCGTCGTACGAGCCGTCGAACCCCTCGCGCAGCAGCAGGTCGTGGATGCGCGTGAGGCGCAGCTTCTCGCGCCGCGGCCGTGCCTCATCTTCCTCCAGCAACGCATCCAGTCGCGCCTGAAATGGCCCCAGCTTCGGCAGCGGCTGTACCTCCCGCCGATACCCCATGTCCGCTTCCGGCGCCCGGATCGCCTTGCGCACCACCTTGCGCGACAGGTGCAGGTCCCGCGCTATCGCCTTGATGGCCTTCCCCGACGCGTGCTCGCGCCGGATCCTCAACACCGTCTCCAATACCAGCATCCCGATCTCGCCGCCTGACACACCGCCAAGCGAACAGCCTAGACCAACGGGATGAGGGGTCCCTTTTCGACGCCGATCACCCCGCTACCGGGGTCCCTTTTCCACGCCGATCCACAGCCGTGAGTTCACGTTCAACGCGGCCATTTGGCGTTGCCACGCTCACTAGCACTGGCTCGAACTTCACACGGCGCCAGATCTCGCCCGTTGCGGGATCAGTGGTGCTCTCGAACACGCGTTCAAGACGGTCTTTGTTCAACTGGGCTCCGCAATGTGGACAGGGGAACGTAGCAGACACCCGCCCCTCGTCGTCACTTTTGGCATCCCGATGAAAGTTGATGGTTCCCGTGCACTCCGGACAGGTGAAAACTTCGCTCCAGACCATGTAGTTAATGCGTTGACCGTTGGATTCGTACATCCAGCCGATCTCCTCGCGCACGTCGCGCAGCAGCTTCTCGGCAGCCTTTTCGAACTCGTCCACGTCCAACGGCGTGATGTAGTTCGCGGCGATGAAACTGGCGGCGGGCGAGAGATCGTTGATGATCGCCCGACGAGCGCCCCATGCGGGGGCGTCACGCCCGCCGTTCTTGAATTGTGTCTCCACGGAACGCTTATAGGCCGGCGGCGCCACGTCACAGAACGTCGCGGCGACGCCGGTCATGCCCGACCCACCGAACCCGTCGAGAACGAGATCGCCGGGCTTGGTGTAATGGAGGATCGACGGCACGATCGCCTGATGGGGCACCTTGGTATGGTAACCATGTGCCTTGTAGAGCGGATCCGTCTTCCCCACCGCTACGTCGATGGCGAGTGGAGCCCGAACATAAGCCGTGTGCGGCTCCGCTGCGGCAGCGCTCCCGATCCAATCTCCGATGAAGGGGTTCGGGCAAGCCGTGTAGTATGGCGGATCCGACATCTTCACGATGTCGTCGTCGCTACCGGCCGGGAAGCCGGGCGTGGCGCGGAACGCAGCATCGGCGAGTCGCTCTCGCAGGAGCACACGAAAGTGCTCCCGACGCTCGTCGTCATTGGCGAAAGTCTGCCCGAGGCACGTCACCGGCTGCCCGGCTCCCTTCAGGTCCATGCGCACTTGGCTCGCCATATCAGTTCACCCCCTCGACGATGACGAAGCGTACCTTCGTCTCGTCCTTGCCCTTGAGTTCGTCGGCGAGCAGCTTCTCGAAGCGCTTCCGGATGTCGTCGATGGTCACCGGCGATCCCCCGCTCGTCAGTGCGGCGCGAAGGTCGGCTGACGTGATCTCCACCTTGGCAAGGTCAGAGAGAGCGTCCCGGATACCGGCCACTATCTCCCCATCGAGCGGTTCCGGCAGGTCGCCGCCTGCTGCGAACGCCTTGATGCGTTCGCGCAACTTGGCATCCACCAGCTGAAGACCTTCGGCGAGCGTGATGGGATCGTCGAGCTCCTCGCGCAGCCTGGTCGTCCACGCCGCCAGCAAGTTGTCGAGCCGGTGGTCGAGCGCCGCTAGGACCGAAGACGCCGGGGCGGTCAGCGGGAGCTGGTCGGCCTTCGGCGTATAGGAGCAGTGCGGGCACGTCGCCCGCGCGGCCAGCTCGCTCTCGACAAGGCCCGAGCAGGTCTTCAGGTCGGCGAGGGTGTTGCGGAAGCTCTCCAGCTCGTTGCCCGGAAGGATGGGCACGCGAGTTAGCTGCTCGAGGGTCTTGAGCCGCTGATCGTTCATCAACGCCCCCTTGGTCTTGCTCTCCGTTACGCCGAGGCGAGCCTTCGCGTGCAGCGACATGTAGTGGGTCACGTAATCCTTCTTGAGCGTGGCGAGGCGCGTGCGGACTGCGGACATGGCCGCAGCGTCCAGCACGTCGCCCAATTGGCCGGCGATCTCGTGCCGGGCTTTGCGGGCCTTCTCGAGCCAGGGATCGTCGTCCCGCAGGACGATCTCGGTCTGCTGCAGATAGGTTGCGTCCTTCGCGACGGCCTCTATCTGGCCGACGAGCGAGGCGATGCGGCGGAAGCCGGCGAAGTCGTCGGTCCGCGCCGCGATGTCGGCGGGCGTGGTCCGCAGGTTCTTCAGCTTTGCAGGGCTGTTGTAGGCGGTGTTGGATTCGGCGAACTTCCGCGCGGCGTCGATCCGGGTCCTGCCGTCCTGGACCTGCTCCGGCGACATGACCGAGGCACCCCAGAAAGAGAGCGAGCTCTCTAGCCCCGTTCCCAGCATGAGCGTGCTGGCGATGACCTTCTCGAGCGCGTCCTGGAAATTGCGGACCGCGGCGTCGTCGCCCTTGGCGGCGGCCTGCGCCTGGCCGGCGGGGAGTCCGAAGAGTTCGTAGAGGTCGCGCAGGACCGTCACGTTGACGTCCTTCGGCGCTTCGACGTGCTTGAAGGCCGCCAGCTCCTCGACGAGCGACGCCGAACCGTCACCGAGGTTCGACGAGTCGATCTTCCTGCCGGCGACGGACACGACCACGTCGCCCGAATGGATCAGAGCTGCGAGGATGACTGCGACGAGATCTGGCTCAAGCCCAAAGCGACCCGGCACGAACGACTCTGCCATGGACGTCGCCTCGAAGATATCCCCGCGGTTGAGCACCTGACCGGTGCCCTTGGCGGCAAGGCGAGTGATGATCTCCTGGGCGTAAGGGGAGTGGCGCGGATCGAGCTTGTGGCCGTCCAGCAGCTTCAGCGCGTCGAGGATCATGACCGCGTCCTTCGGCCGCACGGGGCCGGACAGCGCCTTCACGGCTGTCGTGCAGAGCATCTTCCGGTTGGCGTCTGTCACGATCGTGCCGAACGTTGGGTATTCCGAATACTGCTCAGCGAAGTGCGGCGCGAGCAGGAAACCAGCCGACGCGTTGATGTATTCGCGAAAGTTGACGGTCTCATCGCCCTTGATGCCAGCGCGCTCGCGCACCGAGAAGCCCGTCGCCCACTCACCGAGCGTCCGAGTCTTGCCCCGGTAGGTGACGTTGAAGGCGGTGGTCTGCTGGTCGCGCAGCCACTTGCGCATGCTCTTCAGCGCATCCTCGGCCTTGTTGGTGTAGACGGTCTTGGCGTTGCCGCTGTTGAGCCCGGCCAGCGCCGAGGCGGACGAGAACCGCCGCAGGATCGCGGTCAGCGCCTCGTCCTTGCTGGCCAAACGCAGGAACACCTCGTCGGACTTTTCCTCATCCTTGAACTTCGGCGGATCATACGGCTGGACGAAGTATAGATAGAAGTCGCGCGCCGGATAGGCGGTTGGGCGGTCGTTCGGCGAACCGAAGAACAGGTAACCGTCGCGGTGGACGCGATGCTCGTGCCACTCGAGCGGATACTGCCAGATCCTGTGACCCGGTAGATGCGTCGCCTCGTCGGTCCGTTCCATCAGGTGAGCGATCGCCTGATAGTAGGCGTTGTCGAGATCCTCGTCATCGAGGCTCTCGCCACGCTTGTCGATCTCGGCGTCATAATCGACGTCCTTGGCGACATCGAGGTATACTTGGTCGCTTCCGGTTGCACGCGTTATGAATTGCCCGTTCACCGCCTTCATGATGTCGCCGATCGTGGCGTCGATGAAGGTGAGCAGGTCCTGAGCCGGCTCGTCCGAAGGGAAATCGGCTGCCATGGGGTTCATCAGCAGGAGTTGATCGCGAAGCTCGGCGGAGGTCGGGCCCATCGGCACGTTTATGTTCGGAGTGGTCAGGCGCTTGATCGCCAAGCCGTCGATGATGCGGTGCGCTGTGGGACGGCTCATCGCCTTGCCCTTCGGGAACGCCGTCTCGACCTTTTCCTGCAGCGTTTCGGCGATTCGTACGACATCGCGCACACCCGGCTGCGCACGAAATGCGGGATTTGCGCGCACATCGGTCCAGAAGCTGTCATAGGTGATGACGCCGGGACGGTCGGTCGGCACCTCCATATCAAGCATCCGCCGCATCGTACCGGAGAGCGTCGACAGAGCGTTTCTGTTTTCGGCAAACTCGATCTGTTCGAAGGTGGTGAGATAGTCGGGGTGTACAGGAAAGAGTCGGACGAACTGATCGAGTTTGTCGCCCATGCTGCCGTAGAACTTGGCGAAGGGCTCCAGATGCTTGCGGATGGCCTCGCGCTGGTGTTCGTCCTTGCGGAGCAGCCGCTCGGCGACCACGAACCCGATGTCCTGACGGTCGATCAGTACCTGCTGGAAGCGATCCTTCACTCGCCGCAGGCTGTCTGCGGTGGAGGCGAAGCGCCCGCTGTCGAAGATCGCCTCCTGCACGCCCCCGACGAACCGGAAGCGGGTGTTCTTGGCGATCTCCCCGATCTCGCGCAGGAAAGACAGGTCGTGGACGAGCTCGGTGTCCTTGCGGGAGCGCAGATAGTCGAGCATCTCGTCGACTACGACGAGCAGCCCCTGGCCAGGGAATCCCCGCTCGAAGACGTCCATCATCTCGATAAGCGCGGTCTTGTTCTGAGTGACTTTGTCTTCGGGTGGGAACTTGAACGTGACGCCCTTGGCAGCGAGGAAGCCTTCCAGCTCCTGTACCAGGATGTCGCGCAGCGACATCCGACTGGAAATCTCGATGCGCAACACCTGGAACTTGCCGCTGATTGGACTTGCGGCGGCGCGCACCTTTTCGTTACGGACCTCCGGCATCATCTCGGCGTCTTCGGCGATCGTCGAGATTACCGACATCAGGTGGGACTTGCCGGTGCCGTAGTTTCCGACGACAAGGATTCCCTTGTGGTCTACCGCGGGGTCGAAGCCGAGCTGGGGGAAGATCACATCGGCAATGCGGTCGGCCATCGCTTCCGAAATGACGTAGCTCGCGACCAGACGACGGCCCTCGTCCGCCTTGTTCGCGTCGAGCAGCTGAATGACCGACTCGATAGGCTCGAACTTGACGAGATCGCTGTACTTCATCCGTATATGCTTTCGTTAGTCGATAGGTCGAGGATGAGTGCGCGTGACGCATCCTCGTTGAGACATTCGGGGTGGTCGGGATCGGCGTAACGGAGGCGGCCGCGATCGACGCGTCCCGGCCAGGAGGCGCAGACGGCACGTCGCCGGGCGACGCGGCAGAGCACGTCGATGGCGTTGATCTTGAGCTGTGGCAGCATCAGGATCTGGATGCGGTCAAGCAGGAGTATGGGAGACTCTGGCGCCATCGCGGCGATAATCGTGCTGACGCCCGCCCTCGTATCGATCGCATCGATCAGCGCCTGCGCGAGCACGACGTTGAGGTTGATCGGCAGCACGCCGGTGAGTTCCGAAAGTGCCTTGAGCGTGATGCCTCGATAGTTCTCGTCACCGACGAGCAGCACCGGTTTGCCGCCCGATATGCCCGTGGCGTTCAACAGGTGCTTGGCATCCCGCGCAAATGCCCAATGATCGATCATGACAGTTCACCGATCATCTTCAACCGCCGCAGAACGACCTTCTCCAGTCCGGCAAGCGAATCACGCTTGCGGACCACGATGGCGAGTAGGCGAAGACCCAGATCCTCGGGGCAGGGGTTAGCGGCTGAGATCCAGTAGCGCACCGCACGGTCGGACACACCAAGGTCGCCAGCAATAGGCGCCTGCCATCGCTCGCCGTAAAGCGCTTCTCCGACCAAGCGGAGCAGTTCGAGATGCTCATTCCCCCTCATGCTTCCGGGATTTTAGGAATGAACCTGAACTTCGCCAACTGGATTTTTTGGCAGGACGTCTTTTAGCGCCCGCCAACCAGCGGCTACGCGACGCTCGGCTACGCTAATATGGATATTGACATCATGTTGGCCATGCTGGCGCCCGGCCGTGACCCGCGTGTCGTGGCGGTCTCAAATCGCCATTCCGTCGGCCCGATCACCCAAACGCGAATTTTGCAGGGGTCGGCCGCTAGTTTGACAGCGTGGTCGCGTCACGCGTTGTTATCAACGAGCGCGGGGTACGCGTGCAGGTCCCGCCCGTTCGACAGCACACCCTGGTCGTTCAATGATATGCGAGAGGATATTTTGCCTGATGTTTGGAAAGCGGCTTCCAAATGCCACCGTCCGGACTGCAACGATCGATCAGCTATATCCGCCGACCCATCGGCAGCCCGGACATGTGCACCAAATTATGCCTCAGGCACCCGGAACAGTGGTTCGGCGACTGGTCATTCTACGCGTATATTCTTCCTCTTCCTGAATGGTCGGGAAGTCGAGGCCATCGAGACCGTCTACGATCGGTCGAAGCTGCTCGATCGTCCGAAGATCGTCCAGCAACTGCGCCCGGCTGTATGTATCTGGATCGATCAAGGCGCCGTCGAAACGTCTCAGGGTCATCGGCGTGCCCTGGAACTGGCGGGCAGCGAGATCCTGCAGCTTTGCGTGACGAGACGAATATCTATCGAGCGGCCTGTCGAAGTCCTCGCACCGGCTCGGAAGCGCACGATGGGTGATGTTCGTGCAGTTCACCGTCGGAATGAGCCAGCAGTAGACCAGACGCTTTCGGGCCTGTTCGACATCGCCGGCCTCCAGCGCCATGAGCACAAGCGATTTCACCTGGGCCACCGGAAAGCCGTGCTCGACGTCCGTCAGTTCGATCGTCTGGCCTACACGTTCCTCCGTGAAGAACTGCGGACATTTCTTCCTCGTCCATGGAAGGAGGTACTGATCGCGCATGAGATCTCCGACCGCTTCGCGCCGTCGCCGTCGAGCGACGCGTGCGAACATCGGCACCTTCTGTACGAGCAAGTCGAGGAAGCGGATGTCGGCGTCGAATTTGGCAGGCAGATAGAGGCCGACCCAGTCCGCCAACTTGACGCCATTCCACCCCCGCTCCAACTGTTCGGACCAGATGGCCCGAACGTCTTTCGGCTTATGGCCGACGTCTACCGGCTCGAAATCTTCACCGTCGTAAACCGATTCATCTTCGCTATCGAACATCGTCTTTATATCTCCAGTGAACTTCATGACGGTAGATGACGAGAAACTAAGTTTTCGTTGCCGCAATGATCACAGCCATCGCTTGTCGCCCGACTTCATCACCTCGAAACCGGTGACGAGAAGCGCGATGTCCGCTGCGGCGAACGCAAGCCCCGTCTTCGTCCAGCCGTACGTCAGGAGGGTCGCCGGCCAGCCGATCGCCAGCAGGATCATCATGACTCCGATGAGACGGGTGGCGGGGTGCCACCATCTTGCAGGCTGCTGATACTGCTCGTGCACGATCACGGTGCCATCGCCATCGCTCGGCCAGACGTCGCGCACCACCAGCCGGGCATCCGGCGGCAGATCGGCGCGAGCATGCACGGATCGATGCCGACGAGGGCCTTCAGAAGGAGTTCCTGACATCAGGCGGCACGGCGTTCGTCGATGGCCGCAGCCGCCTGATCCCGCTGCTCGTCAGCGAAATGTTTCGCCCAGCAAAGACCATCGACGAGTTCCATCTGCTCGATCGTGGAACAGGGAATCTCGAGTAGCCGGGGGTTGGCGTAGATGATCGCGAGGCACTTTGCGCGACTGATCGCCACGTTCAGCCGATTGCGGCTGTACAGGAATTCGATGTTCCTTGGCAGGTTGTCGCCGGACGAGGTGGCCATCGAAATCAGCACGACCGGCGCCTCCTGCCCCTGAAACTTATCGACCGTCCCGACCCGCGCGCCTTCGGGCAAGGCGCGCTTCAACAGTTCGACCTGCATGTTGTACGGCGACACGACTAGGATGTCGTCGGTGCCGATGGTGTGCTGGTTTCCGTGCCTGTCCGTCCATCGCCCCCCCAGGACGGAACGATATGTCACAGCGAGTCGATCGGCCTCCTCTTGGGAACGCTGCGTGCATCCGGTGTGCTCGACGTCGACGAAGCGCAGGCCGGTAGGTGCAAGCGCGTCGGGGTCCCGCGCGCAGTCGATCTCAAGGCGTTGGTTGACGGTGGTCGCTTCCGCTTCCAGCCGTCCCTCGTACACCGCATCTGAGATGAAACGGCATAGGTCCGGGTGCATGCGCCTGGTGACGGGCAGGAACACGCCCTGCTCGGCGGGAACGGTCGCATGGCCTTCGAGAAGATAATCGAGACCAGACATTCCGCTGCTCCCGGGATGCGTGCCGGTGATCGGCTGTGACAGCTGCATCTGGTCGCCGACGAGGACGATATTGCGGGTGGCCACGCCCATGGCCACGATGTTCGCGAGACTGACCTGTCCGGCTTCGTCTATGAAAAGGTAATCGAAGGCCTCGTCCATCTCCTCGCGTGCGAACAGCCAGGCCGTACCCGCTACAAGCTGATGGTATGGCTGAACCCCGCTGCCGGTCCCACCGATCACGTCCTCGATCCAACCGCTCGTGGCGAGTGCCTGGTCCAAGCGGCTCGACTTCTTCATCCCACGGCAGTCCAGACCCTGTGCCGTGGCCGCCGCCTCGACGTCGGCGAGCAGGTTGTTGATGGCCTTGTGCGAATTGGACGCGATGCCGATCCGCTTGCCGGCCGCAAGCAGGGCGACGATCGCCTGAGACGAGGTGTAGGTCTTGCCCGCACCCGGTGGGCCCTGGATCAGGAGGTAGCTGTCGTCGAGCGCAACGAGGGCTTCGATGGCGCCGCCGGTCGCATCGGCGCCATCTGCCACGATCGCTTGGCCAGGCGCGCGGCCGGAGAGGCTGGGACGGTCGCGGCGCAGAACGGAGGTGATCGCACGATACCGGCTTCCGCCTGCGGCGACATGTTCGGCATAGCGGTGGATGGCGCCGCGCAGGACGGTGTCGCCGATCGGGCCGGTCGGGATGAGCGCAGCCCCAGGCTCCAGCGGCGAGCGGCTGGGACCCAGCTTCAATTCGATAAGGCGTGCCTCCTCGTCCAGCATGACGATGTCACCCGCGGGCTCGAGCGTTCCCGAACGGAGAGGCGAGTCCCCGACCTTCAGCTTGAAGTCCTGCGCCGGGAACGTGAAGGTTTGGACCGTCGAGCGCCTCTCCTTGCGGGGCGCGATCGTCGGGTGAGGCATCAGCTCGGCGAGGCTCTCGGCATCGTTCAGCAGTGCCTCGCGGTCCATGTCCCGACGTGCGAACATAGCCCACCAGGACGGCTTCGCCTCGCGTCGGTGGAATTCGAGCAGATCGACCAGCAGCCGCCGCCACGGCGCGTCCTCGGCTTCGATCAGCGCCTCGGCCAAGCGGCGTGTCCGTTCCTCTGCCTCGGTTCGAGCCGCCGCCTTGGCGGGGTCCGGCGCGCCGACCTCGCGACCTTCGAACCAAGACATGCCTTCTGGCCGAAGCGAGAGCAGCCAGTCGCGGCACATGCGGGTCGAGCGGCAGTCGATCTCATTGTAGTCAGCTATCTCCCGCAGCAACTGCTCGTCGCCCAGGCGCCGCCAGCGTTCATAGATGATGATGCTGTCGCCGGCGTTCTTGACCTCGCCCTGGCGGCCGCCGGGCAGGTAGAAGGCCTCCATGTTCTTGATCGAGTAGCGGGGCTCCGACGTTCGGATGGATTCCGCGACAACGCGGTACAGGTCGACGAACTTCTCGCCGCGCAGGAGGTCGTCGACCTCCGTCTCACGTGTGCCGTGATACATCGCGAGCTTCTTGAGTGCGGTCTGCTCGTACGCCGCATAATGATAGATGTGCGCCGCAGGATATCGAGCGAGTCGATCCACCATGAAGTCGACGGTCTGTTCGAACGCGAACTTTTCGCTCTCGCGATCATCCGCCCAGAATTCGTGGAACCGGTCCTCGCCGTCACCGTCGAAGGCGACGAGGCCAAAGAGATACTCGAGCCCGCCGTCGAAGAGCGGATCGCCTTCCATGTCGAAGAACATGTCGCCGTGATCGGGCTGCGGCAGGCGCGCGAAGCCACGGCCGGGTTGGAGAGGGAGGGTCTCCACCGTGCGTTCACCTGTCCGGCGCTGATGCGCCTGGAGTCGTGCCTGGTTCGAGAGCCGGGCTACGGTATCCGGCTGCATCCCGTCGATGCGGGTGTCCGCCGGCAGCAGGCCGAGCGTTCCGATGTCGTCGATGCCGGCACCCCGCAGGGCCGCGATCTGACCACGGCCCATTCCCGCTACGATCGAGAGGTGATCGGCGGCATCCCATTCCTGGTCGCATCTGTCCGACCACCGGCAGAAGGTGCAGTGTCCGCACGGATCGCCAGCCGATGTCACCGGCGGCGCGTCGACGTATGCTTCGAAGCGGCGGCGCGCGAAGCTGAAGTAATGCAGCACCGACGACGTACGGAGCGAGGTGATCTCGCCCGACCCGAGCACCACATGCATCTGCGGAGGGATGACGCCCTGCACCTCGGCAAGCATCTCGGCGTAGACGCACAGCTGCAGAACATGCTTGGCCTTGGCCGATCGGGCCAGCTTCGTATCGGCGACATCGTAAACGTATGCGCCGAGAGAGGAATGCGCGTCGTCGCGTCGGAGGAGGAAGTCGGAATAGCCGTGCCAGCGACCCGCCAGGAAGGCGCCTTGGTACACGACGTCATGACCTTCCTGCATCGCGCGCTTGGTCGCCTCGGCGCGCTCCTCAAGTGTCCCGGTGGAGGCAATCTCGACCACGGAGCGTCCCTCGTCCTGCAGACGGCGAAGATACGCGCGTTCGTGCTGGATCCCTTTCTCCTGCAACAGGACGGCGTTCTCGTCTTCGGCGGCGAAGGTGGTGGGCGAGGCGAGGTTCCGCACGTCGAGTATGGTGGCGTGGCCGCAACCCATGAAGTTGACGAGGTCGCTCGCCGAGAAGATCGTTCGTCCGCCGTAGTTCCGCATCTTTCCCCCGATCTGCGGATCGCCATCCGCTGGACTGCATCGTGCACGTCCATCATGATGTCGTCACAGGACAAATCCTGTCGCATGGGGAAGGTTGAGGATGTCCTACCGCAACGCGATCGATCTTCTGACCATCGCGTCGCGGGCGGCAAGTGCACGAGGCATCAGTCTGGATGAGATCGCTGACGTCCTGGAACGCGATTACCGGACCGCGCAACGTGTCGTCGCCGCTCTTCGCGAGCGCTTTCCTGAACTGGATAGCTACCGTGACGAGGATTCAGGAAAGATGCGCTGGCGTCTTCCGTACAAGGCCATCGCGCCCCTCTTGGCTCCCACCGCCGAGGAACTCGCCGCCCTGACCCTGGCGGAGGAGATGCTGACGAACGGTGCTGGAACGGACCAGGTGCAGGCGCTGCGGTCGCTGCATGGCAAAATCCTGGCGCTTATTCCAAGCGAACTTAGCCGCCGCATCGAGGCCGACGAGGACGCGCTCCTGCTCGCTCTCGGTCACGCGGCCCGCCCCGGACCCAGGCCTGTGGGCCGGGAGGGGATCGATCATGCCATCTCCACGGCCCTGAAGGGAACGTCGCGACTGCGGATTCGCTATTGCGGCTGGAAGGACGAGGTCGCCCGTGAACGTGTCGTCGCGCCGCACGGCTTGTTGCTTGGCGCCCGTCGTTACCTGGTCGCCGTCGACTTGGAAAAGGTGGGCGGCGGCATCCAGCACTTTCGCGTGGAGGCCATCGAGGAGGCCACCGTTCTGCCCGAGTCCTTCGTGCGCAAGGCAGGCTTCGATCTCGAAGACCACGCGCAGCGCTGCTTCGGCTCGTTTCAGCAGGATGATGGCATCCACGACGTCGCATGGCGCTTCGCTCCACGCGCCGTACCGCGGGCGACCGGCTTCCTGTTCCATCCCGCCCAAACCGTCGAACGCGAGAAGGACGGTTCTCTGGTGGTCAGGTTCCGCGCGGCCGGTCTGCTTGAGATGTGCTGGCATCTGTACATGTGGGGCGACGCGGTCGAAGTGCTGTCGCCGCCGGAACTCGCGCGGATGGTCGAAGACCATCGCCGTGACGACTTCGCTTCCATGCCATAGCGCCATGGGGGTCGGGGCGGGCCCCGACCCCGGCGGCGGACATCAACAGTTCGGCAGATCGTCGAGGTTGTTCCTCGACGTGGTGTCCCGGTCGGTCCGCAGGTACTTCCCAGTCGGGCCGTTCACGACCCGGATCTTGGTTTCCGGATAGTGCGTCCAGTTCACCCAGTATTCGTGCAGACCGCCTTCGATGTCGCTGATCGCGTCGGCCTTGCTGCGGGGCGACCAGTAATCGCCCGAGTTGCAGAGCTTGGTGATGTCGCCCTGCGAGTTCTTGCCGGTGGCCCGGACGTATCGCTTCGCCATGCTCAGTTCTCCTTCACGGTGGTGTGCGGGCTGGCCCTTCCGTGGGCGGTGGTGACGTAACGCCCTGAGATGGCGCTGCGGTAGTGGCCCCCCGATGTGCCGCCCGTACCTGCGGCTTCGCGGACGGTGGTATGCGGGCTCGCCTTGCCGTGGCTGGCGGTGACGTACCGCCCGCTGATCGCGCTGCGGTAGCTGCCGCCGCTTCGACCCTTGGTCATGATGGTATTCTCCTGTTCCTGCGATCCGAATCGTCGCAATCGAAACATGGAGATGAAGGACGACAGATCCTGTCGCTTCCGCTTCCCTTGCGTCGCGATCCTGAGGGTGAGGAATGAATTCACGGCGGAAAGACGAAGGAGGAGCGCAGGGTGGCCACGCGCCAGGACGTCCGATTACCCAACGTCGAGCGTGATGCCGATGCCGTCAAAACGGCCGAGCCGCAAGCAGCCTCGCTAGGCCAGTTTGCGGATGTTCAAGAAGTGATGGGGTGAACGGTCGGCGGATCACGGGGCGCCGGAATGCTCGATCATGATCTTGGATCGACAGTGATGTCGGCGCCGTCGCCCGTCTCGTCGCCCTACAGCGCCTTGATGGTCCCCACGGCCAGCAGGTCGAATCCGTCCCTCGTTCCGCTGACCCGCACGCGGCGGCCCAGCAACCGGCGCGCCCGCCAACCCGCGTCCAGCCTCCACGTACCCCCGCCTCTGACATCTAGCACCAGTTCTCCCTGCCGTTCGAGGAGCAGGCCTTCGATTTCGTGCCGCGTGCCGATTGGCATCAGTGCTTCCTTCCGCAGCGGTGATTCCGCCAGTATCTGTCCCAATGGAGCACCGTTCCGCTGGCGACCATCGCACATGAAACATCAACCCCCGCCGCGGTGATGCACCAAGCGCCGGTGCGAGAGCCGCCAGCCGGGCCGTTCGACACGCACCTCATAGGTTCGCCCCTCACGATGACGTGGCCTTGACGCGACTGGCCCGTCGGTCGACCGATGAGACGAACCAGCGCGTCGCGCGAAGCCTCTGCGGTGGCGGAGGGACAGGGTTGGTTCGAACGGCAGGTGCCGTCATGTTCCCGCGCGGCGATGCCCGCGATGCGAAGACGGGGACCCTCGGCGCACCATACCGGACCGTCCCCATCCCACACGCGGGTCGGGGTGCAACGGAATTCCTGCCCCGACGGCACCACCTGCACCGTGGCGAGCAGGATCAGCGTCATCATGTCCGCGGGCGCGGAATGACGATCTCCCACATGCCGTCCGCAGCTGGCGGCTGCCTCACTGCGCGGCCACGCTCACCGAGGGCCAGTCGATCCAATTCGCGCCGGATCGCGCCTTTCAAAAAGGTGTCGAGCGTCATTTTCGGCCGAGATCCCTTGAGGTGTGATCGGACGAGGGCGTCCGTCATCTTGTCTACGTTCACCGACCACTGCACGTCTTGAGCCATGCACCTGCATGACGCGGAGCGGTGCCGCTGCCAAGACGTTGCGGCAATACGGGAGTGGATGGCTGAATGAACCCCGACCAGGAACGCCATGCTGAGGCGCTCGCCATCGAGCGGCTGCATGGCCCGGATGCGCCCCGTTGGATTGCTGAGCGGATCGGCGTACTGGCGCTGGCTGGCGACGATGCCGGGGTCGCGCGCTTTCAAGAAATCGCCATCAAATTGGACCAGCTTCGCTGCGCAATGCAGCTGGAAGTCGGTTGCGCTCGCCACTGATCGCGTGCGAACTAGCAACTGCCGCCGTGGGGACGGATGGCATTTGGGGGAGTTTAAGATGAATAAGTCGCACTTGGTCGCAGCGGTGACAGGCATCCTATTGTCCACGCCGGCGTTCGCCGATGAGTACTTCGCGGTCACGCCCTCGGGTGCGACGGAAATGATGTTCGCCCAACCACCGACCGAAGTCGTGGGCAAACTGTCAGCCAAGTGCATCGACTCGCACTGGAGCGTCACCTCGTCCACCGCGACTGAAGTCGTGTGCGAGGCGCCGTTGAACTTCGGGCAGTCGCTCATGGGCACGCTGTTGATGGGCAACAGCTACTCCACTCCCCCGCGACGCTTCTTCAAGTACACAGTTTCGACGGTCGGGGGCGTGTCCCGCGTTCAGGCGTCGGGCTGGATGGAGCTGCAGATGGCGTTCGGGCAGATGAAGCGGACCGATTTCTCGGGACCCGAGTTTCACAATGGCGCGATGAACTTCATGGGGGCAGCGGGCGGCAAGCTCCCGAAGGGAACGACGTTCCCCAATCATGCCTTCCTCGGCGTCGGGCTGGAACCGGTACCGACCGGCAAGGTGACGAACATGCGCGTTACCGCGCTGCAGGAGGGGTCTGCGGCAGGCCAGGCGGGTCTGCAGGTCGGCGACCAGATCACCGCGATCGCAGGCAAACGGTTTAAGAGCGGTGACGACTTCCAGGACTCGCTGGCCAAGGCGGCGAAGACTGCGACCTATCCGGTGGAGATTCTACACGACGGCAAGCCTATGAAGTTGATGGTGTCCCGGACGTATCGGCCCGCCTTCACCGAGGAGATGGTGGCCGCTGCAGCGGCACCCGTGGCGGTGACGCTCACCAACCCGCCCCAGCTATCGGTCGCCGACGAACTGGCGAAGCTGGGCAAGCTGAAGACGGACGGGCTCATCACCCAGGATGAATTCGATCAGCAGAAAGCCAAGCTGCTGGCGCGCTAATCGTAGGGTGGGCCTCAACAGCGGTTCCCGGTCCCGCCCCCCACTATCGTCGTATCGCACGCGAAGTATCCATTCTCCCCGTCGTCGATCGTCATGCCCAATTCGGATCGCAGGTGCTTGAGGCGATGACGAGGCCGACTCCGCGTGCGCTTCGTCAGGATCGTCGGTGTGCGCACCGACGATCCTGACGCGCCGCCCAACCAGCCTGTGAACGCGCCACCCCGCATCGAGCCGCCATATTCTACCAAAGCCACCTTTGAGTACCAGTTATTCCCGGCCCATCAGCGGCATTCCCTCCCTGACGCGTTCGGTCTCCCGGAGCATCAGCGGGGCCCGGCCAGTCACTTCGCCGATAGCCCGGCGACTGCGCGGCTGCACGCCGACAGCGTCAGTGCGAGCGTCCTGATTATTATCAGACTTCTTATCGATATCCCCCCTCGTATTTCATAGCTGCGCCTCCGGCGACGTCTATCTTGCCGCCAGAAACTGCTGCACCCCGAGCAGTGGCTTGCACCGCGATCCGTGCCTCGACACGCGGATCAGGTGGCCGATGATCGTGCACCGTGCGACGATCACCATGCGCTTGTCGAAACCAGCCCGCTTCATTGCGACCGAGAAGTTGTTGAGCGCGTCGGTGATCTGGTCGGCTGCGGAACCCGGCTCCAGTCTGTTCAAGCCGCCGTCGTAGAAACGATGGGCCATTCCGGTGCGCTCCACGTACCGCAGCACCGCAGGATCGTCGCTTATAGAGGCAGCATCGAGTTCGTAGGCGATCACGGCGTCCGTTGCGTCGTGCTGACGACAGAGGACCTCGATGAAGCGGCAGGCGCAGAGCATGATCATCGCGTCCAACCCGTCCTCGGGCGACATCTGGGATGCGAAGCGCGTCAGGTTGTCGGTCCCAAAGCCCCCACGATCCGCACCCTCCATCATCCACCGGCCTTTGCTGGCATTCGGGTGTCCGGCGTCGGCCGCCTTATAAAAGCATTCAATACCGAACTCGGGATCCCATGGGCTGGCGAGGCCGTTTCCATGTAGAATCGCGAGGTTGTATAGTGCCGAGACGTGGCCGCCCGCGGCAGCACGGCGCAATGCGTGATCGGCCGTGCCAAAATCGCCATTCTGTATGGCCAAGACACCTTCGGCGTATGTCGCTTCGATGTCATCACTCGGGCTGCGGTAAAAGGGATTGGCAAACGTGTGCATGGTGGATTCGCCGACGCCTGCGCGGCGACTTTCGATTTCATCAATCACGTCCTGCCACCGCTCGGCGTTATTGTAGGCTCCGCTGCGAACGCAGTTATTGTGGAAATGGGTCCCATACTTGATCCGCAGCGCATCAATCGCCGGCATGTTCTGCTCGGCGAACAGGATGAAGGCCTGCGTGATTACCACGTCAACGAGGCTGTCTGGCAGTTTGGCTGTGAGGTTGCGTCGGGCCTGTTCTAGAAATGCCGCGCCGGGATTGCGTTTGCCGACATAGGAATCTTCGGACCGGCGCCCCTCATACTCGATCACGTGCATCTTGAGCGATGACGCCTCGAGTAGCTGCAAATGTAACCCACCCAGATTGA
The DNA here is from genome assembly GCF_965112005.1 of Sphingomonas sp. Marseille-Q8236. NCBI lineage: Bacteria > Pseudomonadati > Pseudomonadota > Alphaproteobacteria > Sphingomonadales > Sphingomonadaceae > Sphingomonas > Sphingomonas sp. Marseille-Q8236. The sequence continues at coordinate 182,703 of NZ_CBCOPO010000001.1, read as the reverse complement.
CGGTTCGATCATACTGCTCCGCCAAGAACCACCAAGCATCCTGCTCGGTCGGGAGAGTGCGCGCGATGTCGCCGGACATCTCTACCGCGATCTCCAACAGCGCTCCTACATTTTCGTCACTATTTGATGAAATATGTTCCGTCACATGTGGACCAGCCTGGACGGGCGATTCTGTCTTAGCCCCAAACAGTCCAAAAAATGCCATGATATCACCCCCAAATTGGACTGCGTATTTTATAGAATGATGATCCTAGGCTTTGCAACGCGCTCACTGCATTGTCGCGTATGCAAATGTCGACCTGCTCCTCAGGTGTTGATGTTCTCGCAGGATCATTTGCCGGATGGGGCACGAGTTGCTTCAGTATGTTGACATGCAGGAGCCCTGCTGCAGTTCCGGGCCATCGACCCGTCAGCCTGCGGTCGGTCGCCCATCGTGCCGACGAGACATTTGCGGCATATGTCGATCGGCACGCCATCCGCCGTCTCGAAGCGGATGTCATCGCCGGCGATCTCGAACAGTTCATGAATGAAGGGGGATGGCTGCCGATCGTTGGCGATGAGAAACGTCCCCCGACTGGCACGCGTGAGGGCGACGTAGAATAGACGGCGCTCCTCGGCGAACGGATATGTTTCAGGTCGGGGGATCACTAGGTTGAGGAGCTCGTCATCCTCAATCCGGCTGGGCACGCCATAGTTGCCGTCGCTCACGTCGAGAAGGATAGTGTAGTCGGCTTCCAGACCCTTTGACCTGTGGAACGACAGGCCGGTGACATCGATGTTCTCGAACCGGGGAGGACGGCCGTTGAACGGATCGAGTGAGTTGTAGCGCCAGAGGACGAGAACCTTCAGCCGACGGCGTTCGGCGGTGCGCCACTGTGCGGCCTGAGTGCCCAGAAAGACGTCGAGCCGGTTGAGGATTTTGCGACATGGTTCGGTGAAGCCGGGCTTATTGCGGGTTACATCGACGGGCACGACCCTGATTGACCGCGACACCGCGGGCCGCGTCGAAACGACCGTTTTGCGGAATTGGCCCGGGTTGCGCTGGACGAACGCCGCGGCGGTATCGGCGAGCGCCTGATTGCACCGGTATGTGCGTTCAAGCCGCCCCATCCACGACGCACCGAAACCCCTCTCGAAGTCGGTGAATATCGTCACGTCCGACCCGGCGAATCGGTAGATCGACTGCCAGTCGTCCCCAACGGCGAACAGTTTGTTAAAAGGCTTCTGGTGCTTGAGAGCCTTGACGAGGTTGGCCCGCGGCTCCGACGTGTCTTGGAACTCGTCGACGAGGATCAGCGAGAAGGGACTTCGATACCTGCCCGTCTCAACGTAGCGGACGGCGTCGCCGATCATTGAGTCATAGTCGATCCGCTGCGCCTTATCGAGCCTGTCGGTGTATTCCTCGGCGATCTTCCAGATGACCTCGACGAAGTGTCGCGCCCGGACCTTATCATGGAGGGTTTCGGCCTTCTTGAGCAGTATGTCGCGGGTGAGCCGGCTGGCTCGGATGTGCTTCACGCAGACGCCGATGACGCGGTGGTAGCGGCTGATGACCATCGGTGCGACTGCCTTCAGTACCTCCTGTGGCGACCGCGCGACCATCTTGATCTCGCGTTTCCGCAACTCGATCTCGAGCTTCTCGAGGAGCTTGCCGGCAGCGTCGTCGGCAGATCTCGTCTCGAAGAAATCGGCCTGGATTTTCGCATAGCCAGTCCGCTTGAGCGCGGCTTCGACGATATAGCCATCGAACGGCGACGTCCCGTCCTTGTTGATAGCGAAGTGCTCGTGGATGGTGCCGGATTCGGGGTAGAAGAAGTCCGGGTGCACGAACTGTGGCGGCTCGCCCTCGCCCTTCGGGATACGAATCCTTCGCTCGTATTCGAAGTCGACGGTGTGCCGCCACAGCCAATTGACGATGCGACGCTCTTGGAGCGACCTGACATAGAGGTTAGGGACGAGCGTCCCGATGCTGTCGGGGCGCTTTCCGCCATTATCCGCGATGTAGCGCTTGTATTCCTCTTCGGTCGAGAACGCCTCGAGCGGGAGGTCCGCCTTCGGGTAGAGCGACAGCAGATCGGTCCATAGCGACAGAAAACGCTCGTCCCGTTCCTTGAGGTCGGAGACGATCGTCTCGATGAAGCGGGCTTCGCCGCTGGCGTTCTCCACCCAATTGGCGAGGCGGGGCGGCTCGCCATCGACCTCCTTGATGATAGAAAAGCCGAGCGCGTGGAACGTGGTGACCCGACAGGCAAGATCATTGGGCTGCACTTGCAACTGACGCGCAATGCGCTCTTTCAACTCAGCGGCCGCGCTGGTGTTGTAGGCGAGGACAAGGATGTCCTCGGGTGCGTAGAGCCCCTTCTGGAGGACGTAGGCCACCTTGCCGACCATGGTCGCCGATTTTCCCGACCCGGCGGAGGCAACAAGCAGGTTGCTGTCCTCTAGCCTGATGCAAGCCTCGCGCTGCTCCATCGCCATCGAAACGCCGCCGAGGTCCTCGAAGAAGGGGCCGAAGCGCTTGAGTTCGTACGCCACGAACTCCTCGTTGTAACGTCGCCGCGTCTCGGGATCGGTGATCATTTTGAGCGAGGCGGGAAGTAATGCGCGGACGGCATCCGGAATCCTCGCCTCGTCAAAGAGCGGGTGCGATAACGCTTGAGCCGCCGTGCCGGGGACGCCCGAGATCGCTTGGCTGACGTCCGCATGGGCCAGATACTGGCGTTTAGCGTCGGTGATAAGCCGTACGGCGGCATCGACGCCGCGCAGCTGCCCTTCGCTTCGGCTGATCAGCGCAGCCAAGTGCTGGTTGATGAAGTGCACCAGGTCATGGCGAAGCGTCTGGGCGGCGGCGGCGGAAAGCCCGGTGAGTTTCTCGATCCGGTCGGGCGACCGGATCTCGACCGTGTGCCAGATTAGGGCCTTCGTCACGTCGACGGCGTTGACGTCGACGCAGGCGATGTCGTCGGTGGCGAGCGCCAGCCGGTCGCCGCGCGACGGATGGAGGACGACCTTCCAGTTCTCCGCCAGGAAGATCCGCGCCCAAATGCTGGGTCTGTACGTCCGCGCCCGGATGGGCATCGCTCGTCGACCCCTGCTACTTCGAGTGGCGGCTGCGCGCCTGACGTCCGCGCTCGCAGGCGTTGTGCAGGAACGCGCTGAGGTCTTCGGCGGGCACCGTCTCCGCCTTGTAGATCACGCTCCGACCGATCTTCTCGGACGAAACCAGCCCCGCACGCTCCAGGATTGCGAGATGCGCGCTCATGGTGTTCGGTGTCGTGCCGATGGCGGCGGCGATGTCGCTGGACGCCATGCCATCCGGCAGAGCATCGACGAGCGCGCGGAACGCAGCGAACCGGCTCGTCTGCGACAAGGCGCTCATCACCTGCAGGGCATGCATCTTTTCCACTCCAATCATTCTAGGTTGGCTCCACCCCATAGGGAAGGGTCATCCAATATCGTTAATACGGCATTTACACTACAATAATTCGCGAAGTATTGTATTATTTCAGGTGCGCGCCATATTGTGGTTCGTCGGCGGCCGTCGCCATCGCCGACAGTGACGCTGTCGGCGACGATGGAGTGACATTATGGACATGAGCGCAGCAGGAGGCATCGATGCCGGTCAGCACCCTGGCAATCGCCAGAATGGGCGCGACGTCGAACCGACTCGGCGTATAGGCGCGCTGTTCCCTGACCCGTTGGATGAGGATGGGGCCGCTGATGAGGTCGTCGTCACGACGCGCCGCGCAATCGGTCGCGTGGCGTTGGTGGCGACCGAGACTGCGACGCGCTTCCAACGGGATGCGGTGGAGCACGATCCGATGAGCTGGATGTTCGCACCCCGGCAGCTGTTCGGCGGCGCCGCAGCGGTCGACGCCTGCCTCGACCGACAGGACTGCATGCGTGGCATCCTGCTGCATGGGCTTGGCATCGGGCTGGACGCCGATCGCTCCGCCATGGACGAGTTGCTGGCGGGCGATGGCGACGAGCGCAAGGGCCGGTTCCTCTTCGGCCACCAGCCTTCGTCGCGTTCCTCGCGTGGCCGCCGCAGGACCACGCCGCGCGCGCGCATGTATACGGCCACGATCGTCGACACGCGCGACAACCGGATGATGCAGGTCTTTCACGCCAGCATCGCGCGCGACGTCGACGAGGTACGGACGCGCCTTGCCGGGCGCTTCGGTCCGGATGTCGCGGACCTCGCCGACATCCGCCAGGGCGTGCATGTGGCATCGCCGCCTGTGCTCGCTCTGGTGCCGGAGCCGGTCCTCGATCTTATCCGGAACATGGAGCAGGATTGCTCCAGCCCCACCGCGCGGCACTTCGCGGTCGACATTGAGATGGGGATTCAGGCGTAACAGACCGGATGTGATGGCTGCAGCCGAGTGATCGCCTCCCAAGGGAGCATCGTCCCGCCGCCGCCGAGGCATCCGCCCGGCCTGACCCGAATTCGGGAGATACACATGACCTTGCAAGCCGAAGTCGGCCGCGCTGAAGCGGCCGACGACGCGAACGTGCGCGTCCTGCATCCGCTTCGTCTCCATGAAGGCCCGACCGGCGATGGAGTCGGTCGCGGTCTTCACGTCGGCGTCGCGATCGACGTCGAGACCACCGGCCTCGACGTGGACACTGGGAAGGTGATCGAACTCGCCATCCGCCGCTTTCGCTACGACGCTGATGGCGTGATCACCACCATCGACGAGGCGTTCGAGTGGCGGCAGGATCCGGGAGAGCCGCTCGCCGCCGACATCACCGCTCTGACCGGCCTGACGGACGCAGACCTGGCCGGACGTTCGATCGACGAGAAGCATGCCACCGACCTCCTCCGCTCGGCCAGTTTCGTGGTCGCGCACAACAGCGCTTTCGACCGCCGTTGGGTCGAAAGGCGCCTGCCCGGTGCCGCCGGCCTGAACTGGTGCTGCTCCATGCGGCAGGTGGACTGGCGTGCCCGGCATTTCGATGGCCGCGTTCTCGGCTATCTTCTGCTGCAGGCCGGCTTCTACCACTGCGGCCATCGCGCGTCGGCGGACGTGGATGCCCTGATTCAGATGCTGCGCCACGTCGACGCCGATGGTCGGACCGCTCTGTCGGAAATGATCCACACGGGCTCGAAGCCGACGTGGATCGTGCGCGCCCGCGGCGCCCACTTCGACTTGAAGGATCGTCTTAGGGCGCGCGGCTATTGTTGGGATGCCACGGTCGACCGCAAGGTCTGGTGGCGTGAGGTCGCCGACGATCAACTCGTCGCCGAGCAATCCTGGCTCGCGACCAACGTCTACGCGGCCGACGCCCGCCCCCAGAAGATCTGCCCCGAGATCGTCCGCGTGACACCGCGGACCCGATTCCTCTGATCCCCCCAAATCGAAGGAGAAGAACGCCATGGCCAGGAAGAACCTGCCGAAGTCTGGGAAGGCTCGCTCGACCGCCGTCATCGTGACGGCGCAGCCTCTCACCCCGGCGATAAAGAGCCAGATCGCGCCGGCGATCGGCTCGGAACTCGCCCTCGCCAGGCTTCCTGGTGACGGCGGCGAGGTGACCCTGGCGAGCGGTGTGACCCGCATTGTCGGCAGGAACTACACGACCGCGACGGGAACGGTGCCGGCCGCCGAGATCTATTTCGTCGAAGACAGCCAGCCGCGCGGCGACGGCCCTTGGCTCGGCGAGGCCGACAAGCTCGCCTGGATCGATCCCGCCACGGGGTACGAATGCATCGTCATGCGCGCCAATCCCGCGGGATACCTCAGCGGGTTCGTCGGGATACCCGAGTCCCATCCGCTGTTCGGGTGGAACCATGAGGCGATCCCCGCCGACCTCGGCATCGAGGTGCACGGCGGACTGACCTATTCGAGGATCTGCGACTCCGGGCCCTCGCCGCAGCGCAGCCTGATCAGCGAGGCGAGGCGCATCTGCCATGTCGTGGTCGGTCACGAGCCGCTGCGGAACGCGACCGACCACGATGCGGGCGCCGGTCACTGGTGGTTCGGCTTCGACTGCAATCATATCTACGACGTGGTTCCCAACGACGCCCGTGATCGTCGGCGCTTCATGGGGGCGGAGACCGCCGCCGAGTACCGCGACGATGGCTACGTCGTCCGCGAGGTGCTCAATCTTGCGGCGCAGTTGAAAGCCATCGCGGAGGGCCGGCCCGCGCCGCCGCGGAAGGGGCCGACGCTGCCCGCCATCGGCCTCGATCCGCAGCGGGGTGGCATGTGATGGCGCGGGATAGGCAAATGCCGGGAGAACTGCCCTGGGGCTGGTGGCTGCGCGCGCGTGACGGCAGGTTCGAGGACGAGGACGGCCGGACCTGGCGCACGGTCCGCGACGCGTTCTGGGAAGGGCAGCTTGGCTTCTGCGCAGTCCATTTCGCGCCCGAGCAGCACGAGTTCATGCTCCGCGTGATGTCGGTGATCGACGGTCCGCGCACGGGTGATGGCGAGAGTCGGCACGATCTGTTCGCTGGCGACGCGATGTTCTGGCGCTTCTACCGCTGCTGGCTGGGGTCGATCGGCATGCTCAACCTCCAGGTCACGGCCCCCGCGACCCCGAACCCGCTCAGCGCGCGACTTAGTCCTGAGGGCAGATCGGTCCTGATGATGCTGCGCGCGACCCGTGATCCGGCCTGGGAGGGATTGCCAATGGCGGCCGTCATGGAAGCCGTGAGGGCGGCGGGTTTGGGTTCGGAAGCTGTTGATCGGGAGAGCGCTCTGCACTCCTTCGAAGAAGGCGTTGGTTTCCGTCGTCACGTCTTCGCCCGGGAGGGGATCGGTCGAGCGCATCTCGTCACGCTGACCAGTATGGCGAAGGGCAGTGGTGCCAAGATGCCGACCAGGCGCGTCACGTGGTCGATGTCCTTCACCGACGCGACGACTCGCGATGACCTCTTCGCGTGGCTCGCGTGCAGGATCGATCGTTGGGACGATTGGGGCGAGATCGCCTACCGCCAGGGGGCGGACAAACTCACCCAGCATCTGCTCGGCATGGTCGTTGTCGCGCAGAGGGAGGGTACCTTTCGATGACGGCCGCCGATCAGGCGTCGACGATCCGCGAGATCGCCGGAAAGCGCGCACGTGACGAGGCGCGAATGCTCGACCGTCTTGTCGAGAATTTGAGGCTGGCGTCGTTCAGGTCGTACCTGGCGGCCACAATGAACTCGATGTCGGCAGTCGTGCCGGACGTGCTCGACCTCGCCGGATCGAACGTCGCCGACGCCATGCAGCGGTTGCGACCGGGACATCGATGGCCTTCGATCACCAGGCGTAAGACTGCCCAGGGGAATCCTGGCGCCTTCACCGTCCCCCGGGGCAAGGCCAGAACCGTCTGCCCTTGGCGCCCTGATCCGCTGATCGCCGATGCGGTCGTATCTGACGGACTGGATGCGCCGTTCGTGGAGGTGAAGGTGTACGGTGCATCGCTCGACGTGAAGCTTCGCGGCGAGCGCTTTACCTTCTTCACGCACGATGGGACGGGATTTGTTATGCTCGAGAGCCAGCTGCCCGAAACCGTCGTCGACTCCTGCGTCGGTCGCCGTTTGATGGATGTCGTCAAGCATCCGCTGTTCGCCGCCGATCGCATGATGATTTCGGGCGCCGCGCAGGTCGGAGGCGGGTCGTCACTCTCGTTCGATGTCGGTCGCACGGAACTCAAGGTGCCGTGGAGATCGTAGGGCCGATTGATGGGGTGGCCGTCATAAGCCGACCTCACCGGAGGCGATCGTCCGGTCGGCGGTCATCCCCCGGCGTCGTTCGCGACGACCGATGACCATCTGTTCGCCAATCCGCATCCGAGGGGCGTGAGGCCGGCCGACAGCCGCGATAGATCGATCGAACGGATCTCTTCGGAAATATCGTGAAGCCTACCCTCGATGTGAACCGCACCCTCAGCATCGGTGCTGTCGGCCACCATGGCAAATGCGGCATAAAGGCAGGAGAAGACGTACAGCCCGTGCAGGACGCCGCCGATGGGGCGCGGCTCCTCGCGCCAGGGCGACGGCATCGTGTCGGTCGGGTTCCTGACAAGCGCCTGCTCGTTCTCGAGGAGAGTCAGTTCGAGGTGCATCGCCTCATGGATCAGGCCTTCGGTGAAGCGGAGTGCACCCACCTCGTCGAGCCTGTCGGGAACCGAGACGAGGACGCGATGAAGCCAGCACGGCTCGCTGTGACTCACGTCGTAGCCGGGCTCCGCCTCAAGGAGGTGGATCTCCTGCGCCACGTTTCGAACGACGTCGGCGAGGTTGCCGCATCGTTCGACCATCTGCTGCGCGCGCAGGCACAAGGCCGGATCGATCGAGGTTGCCGCGATGGCGGTGAGCCGTTGTCGGGCCACGTGCGACGCCACGTCGCGGGGTGCATCGACGATCCTGTCCCGGAGCCATGTCTGCGACACTGGCTGTGGGGAGCCTTGTTTCGTACGCGGCAGATTCCAAGGCGCCGTCCCGGCGCCGGTCACGCCCGTCCCGCGTCGCTGAAGGAATACACCACCGTGTAGCGTTCGCCCGATGCGATCGTGGAGACGGCGTGGAACGATCGCGGACTGATTTCGAACGCGAAGGACGATCCGTGCAGAGGCCGCACGATGCGTCGCACGTCGGCGGCCATCGCGCTACCGAACAGCATCAGCAGTCCACCCTGTTCGTCGGACCACCCGCGATTGAGCTGAACCAGAATCCTGTGGGTTTCCCCGTCTTCGAGGTGATCGTTGTGAATGCGGATGGTCTGGCCGGGGAGCAGCTTGTGCGCCGTCACCTCCGTCAGGACCGGCCGGTTGGCGCCTATGGGCACGAGCAGGCCCTCGCTGAGGTCGTTGGCGACCTCGGCGGAAACGATGGATCGGACGGGCGGCGGCAGCGTGGCGGCATCCAGGTGCATCTCCCACTGCTCGTAGAAGCTGGCGATCCTCAGCCTCCAAGGAGCGTCGCCCTCGAACCAGTCCAGCAGTGTCTCGCACAGTTCGGATGGAAGCGGCGAAGTCGCGGTGGCGTGTGGAAACGGCTCCTGACGCGCGTTGCAGACGAACCTGGAGATCACGCGGCGACTCGATCGAGATAACCGGAAAGGTGGGCGCGCATGCGCGTCACGAGCAGCCGCTGATCCTCGCAGAAGACGGTCGGATTGTCGTAGCCGCGACCCGCGCTGTAGCGGTGGGTCAGCATGCCGCCTCCGCACACGTTCAGGATCGGACATTCCCGGCAGATCGCCGAAGTCGGCCTCTGGGCGCGATGGTATGTGAGAAACTCGTCGCTCGCAGCGAAACTCGCGATGGCGCCACCGCCGGCGAACAGAACAGAGGAGAAGCCATCGCCCGGCGAACTGCTCTTGAGCGTATCGTTCTTCTTGATCGATCCGTCTGTGTCGATCACGAGAATGCCGTAATCGGTAAGGCCCACCCCCTCCTTGACTCCGCTACCCCCTAGCAGGAGCTTCATCATGTCGTCGAGCATGCGGATGTGGAAAGGGTTCGGGTCCGCGACGTATCGGTCAAGTATGCCGCAGATCCAGCGTCCGTATTCGACGGACCCGAAGGCCGTTTTGCCGAATGGCAGTTCGTCGTGGTTGCCATCGCGGTAGAGGAAGTCGACGCTGGGCGTTCCGAGAGCTCTGAACCAGTCGTAGACCGTGGACGGATCGGATGCGGGATCCACGACGGCCAGTACGCCCGAAAACAGGTGATCGCCCCGGCGATGTGCTTTGAGCCGTTCGATGCCGGCGAGCACCTTGGCATGTGTCGGCTTGCCCACGAGGTCGACGCGGAAGCGGTCGTGGACGTCAGCCGGGCCGTCGATGCTCACCGAGATGGTCACGCCATGATCCGCGCAGGCGTCAAGGATGTCGGTATTGAGCAGGACGCCGTTGGTCTGCACGCTGATGCCGCAGTCGTCCGTCAATTCCGCCCTGAGTCCCGCGAACAGCGCCGCGAGCCTTCCGGCGCCCAGCAGCAGCGGCTCGCCACCGTGCAGGACGACGGAGAACGGACGGCCCTGCGAACGCCGCAGATTCCCTAGGTCGGCGCACACGGTTGCCTGCACTTCCGGACTCAGCCGCTTCGGCTGATATCGCCACCCGTCGTCGCCCATGTGGTAGACGTAGCAGTAGCCGCAATCCAGATTGCAGCGACTCGCGACCTTTACGAGGACCGTATCGATATGCACCGGCTCGGACGGTCCGGTTACCGGTTGTGGCGGTTGAACGTGCGGTTGTAGCTGCGGGGTACGCCCAACTCCTCGACACGAACCTCCTCGATCAGCCGCGCGATGGCCGGACTGGTGAACTCGACCTCGAGCGCGTCGTCCGACGGGTGGGTGGTGCGATCGGCGATCGTCCAAGCGGCATCGTCCATGGGAGTCTCCTTGATTGAGGGTCCATCATAGCCGCTGGGCAATGCTAACCCAAGCCCGCATCGAAATATCCCGTCGCATTCTCGGCTTGTCGTTCCGACGGGCCGCCGCTCCACACGTTTGATCGCAGATCGTAGACAGTGCATGTCATGACCTTGCCTGGTTCTCTATCTGCCATGATCGATCCTATTCATAGCAGAGTGGCAAATTTTGTTCGATTCGAAGAGTATAAGGAGAAACATGGCAAGTGCGGAGCGGAGTAGTAGGCGGAAATTAGCTGTATCCTTTGCCAGAATCGCGGTCGTTTGAGTTTCTGCATTAGGTCGTGGACCTGCGCGCATCTTCGCGGTAGCCTCCTTTGGCTGACAAGTTGGAGTATGGCCTTGCCCACCAGACCGCAGATTGGCCCGAGACCGCGAGAGATCAGCGAGCTTGTGCAGGATCTTCAGCGTGCTCGCGGACATCCTCGTGCGGACGGGGATGGTGACGAGGCGCTTGGGGGTGCGGGCCCGGCACGACATCTCGGCCGGGCGGTGTTCCTGATCGGCGCCGGCTGTTCCGCCAGCGCCGGCATCCCGCTGGCTGCGGGCGTCGCTAGGGAGGCGATCCTGCGCATCGCGGATGATTATGGCGTCGTGCGCGACGGCCCGGGGGCCGAAGAGGCTCTGGTCGCCCTCATCGCCGCTGACCGCGTGCCCGAAAGATACGGTCCGGTTGATGGCGTCGTGCCGTGGGGCAGGCTCTACAGCTACATCTTCACCGAGCACATGAAGCATCCGAACGAGCAGCGCGAGCTCATCAGCCGGCTCATCGAGGACAAGGAATACGCCCTCAACTGGGCCCATGCCTGCCTCGGCGCACTCGTGGAGAAGCGCTTCGTCCATACGATCCTGACCACCAATTTCGACCAGCTTGCGCTCCAGGGCGTAATCCGCACCGGCATCGTGCCGGTGGTCGCGGACGGATTGGAATCGCTCAACCGCATCTCGCCCACGCCATCACGGCCGCAGGTCGTGCACCTGCACGGATCGATGCACACCTACGAACTAAGGAACAGCTATGCGGCATTGAGGGAGACGGAGGACGATCTCGATCTGCTGTCCGACCGTGCCAAGGCTCTGCTCGCCACCGGCGAGAACAAATTCTTCATCTTGGGGCAGAAGGCAGACGACTTCTTTAACCAGGTGGTGGGGGAGGCGGGGATCGGTGCTCCCGACTGGCTCAGCGATCCCTTGGGCGTGCTCCAGCGACAAGCGGACATCAGCATCGATCCGAGTGCCGGTGCCGACGTGCGCAGACTGCGCGAAGCTTACGGCGAGCGTGTGAGATTTGCCGTCCGGCACGGTCGTCTCAATAAGACGCCGACCGACCTGGCGACGGAAATGCGATCCGCACTGCGCTTCCGGGATGCCGCTGCCGCGATCGAGGAGGATAAGGCATATCCGGAGGATAGCGATCTCCTGGCCATTCATGCGGACAGCCTCTTCAGGCACTACAAGCGCAAAGGTTCCGACCCGGAGGCGCTGACGAAGGCTGTGGAGGAATTTGGGCTTCTCGTGGAGCGCACGGGCGTCGACCGGATCGCCGACGTGACGACGTACATCGAGGCGCTCCGGGAACGGTCCGACACGCTGGCGGAAGACGCGGCGGAACTCGCGGCGGTGTTCGCCGAGATTGAGGCGCTTGCGAGCCGGGTGATCGACGGACTGGACGTCCGTCAACATCAGCGCGAATGGTCGCAGATGACGTTCTACCTCGCGGAGGCCGTTCAGGCTCAGTCCGAGCAGGAGCGGCGCGGCGACGATGGCGCGGCGACGGCGGTGAGGAACGCGCGCAAGCTGCGTCTTGAGAAGGCGAGGCAGTTCTATGCTGCCGCGCTACCCGGCCTGTCCTCGACGGACGGCAACAAGGCGAAGGAGTGTAAGGAGGGGCTGGGTGGCGCCCTCATTGCACTGGCCGAGTATGAGGGAGATGGCATGGGTGCGGCGAGCAGGCTGCGAGAGGCTCAGACGCTGTTCCGCGAAGTCGTCCAATGGACCGGCATGAACACCCCCGGTGAGCAGCATGCGGGCGCGCTCGAGAATCTAGCCGAGGCGATCCGATCGATGCGATCGAAATTTAACGACGAGGCGCATGGTTCACGTGTCGATGAGGCCCAGTGTTTCGAGGTCGCACTCGGTATTTACGAGGCGCTCGGCGACGAGGACAGTGCGGGGCGGATCAGGAACAGGCTGCATTGTGAATGATCGAGACGGCTCCCGAGAACGGCATGTCACGCTGATCGCGAATCCAGAGGCGTGCCGCTGCTGATTTCTTAGTGAGAGTTCTGTCATCTCGGGCATAAGAGAGCGCAACTTCCGGCTGAATGTCAGTGTAAGGTTGCGCGAGTGTCAATGTAAGATTGTGCGAATGCTTACAATCGCGGCAGGGTCACCCCGCGTTGGCCCATATATTTGCCCGCGCGATCGGCATAGCTGGTCTCGCAGGGTTCGTTCCCCTTCAGGAACAGGAACTGGCACGCGCCTTCATTGGCGTAGATCTTCGCGGGCAGGGGAGTCGTGTTGGAGAATTCCAGCGTCACATGCCCTTCCCAGCCGGGTTCGAGGGGCGTGACGTTCACGATGATTCCGCACCGCGCATAGGTCGACTTGCCTAGGCAGATGACCAGCACGTCCCGCGGCACCCGGAAATATTCCACGGTGCGAGCCAGCGCGAAGCTGTTGGGCGGGATGATGCAGACATCGGTCTTGCGATCGACGAAGCTGTTGGACGCGAAATCCTTGGGGTCGACCACCGCGCTGTCGACGTTCGTGAAGATCTTGAACTCGTCCGCCACCCGCGCGTCATAGCCATAGGATGACAGGCCATAGCTGATGCAGCCATCGCGGCGCTGATTCTCGACGAACGGCTCGATCATCCCTTGGGTCTGCGCGGCCTCGCGAATCCAGCGGTCGGACAGGATCGACATCTTCATTCCCCTTTTGCGTGGCCGCTCATCGCCGGATCGCGGGGACAGGGCAAGCGGCAACCTCCAAAAAGGGGCTTGCGGTTGACGTTGCGTCAAGCGGTAGGGTCACGCCATGATCAGCATGCTCGACATTGCCGAGATCGCACGGGCGACCGGACTCAGCAGCCGCGCGCTCCGCTTCTATGAGGCGCGGGGGCTGATCCGGCCACTGCGCAGCGAAGGCGGGCGGCGGATTTTCGGCGCGGGCGAACTGGAACGGCTGCATGCTATCGTCGCGCTCAAAAGGGCGGGTTTCACCCTGGCGGCGATCGGGCGGATGCTCGACCGGCCCGACGCGCGGCTTGGCCCGATGGTGGCTGCACAGCTTTCGGTGGTCGAAGCGCAGCGGGCGACGCTGGCCGATACCGCCGCGCTGCTCCAATCGATCCAGTCCCGCATCGATGCCGGCGAGCGCATCGACGTCGCGACGCTCTGCTCGCTGATTCGAAAGGGAAACAGCATGACGACGACACAGTGGAAGGCGGTCGCCAACCGCCACTTCACCGCCGAGGAACAGGCGCATTGGGCCGAGCGGATGACCGCCTTGCCCGTCGATTTCGACCAGAATGCCTATCAGGCACAATGGGCCGATCTGGGCCAGCGGATCGCGACGGCCTTGCCGCTCGACCCGGATTCGGAGGCGGCACGAGGTTTCGTGCGCGAGTGGTTCGCGCTGCTGGCTCCGTTCCGCGCGGTCGCGACGCCCGAAATGTGGGCGGGGGCAACCCGGCTGCACGAGAACCGGGCGGAGTGGGACGGGCAGGCCGATCCGGGATTCTCCGCGGAGGTGTGGCAGTTCATCCAGGCGGCCGGGGCGGCGATGCGTGCGCGAGGCGACAAGCCCCAGGACGCTTGACGGTACGGCGCTTGAAGGAAAGTGATCTTCGCCCGGAGGCGCGGAGAGCGCAGAGAGGTCGTATCCGGTCTCGGTCGATGGCCGGTCAGCGCACGCGATGGCGTTGTGGCCGTGTTCCGCTTTCTCTGCGCTCGCGCCTCTGCGCGGACGTTCCCGTCTCCTATCCGCTGCTTCGTGCGAAAGTCAGCCGATCCCCAGATCGGCGGGACCGAAGGCATCCGGCAGCAACTCGGACAGACGATAGGTCCGCACCGCATCGCCTTCGGCAGCGCCGCAATGGACGGGCAGGTCGCGACCGCCCATCTGTGCGGCTTCGTTGATGACCTGGCGGCAGCGACCACAGGGGCTGACCGGTGTGGTGCCGGTCGGAGCGCCGTTCGCATCCATCGCGCCGCCGATCACCCCGATCGCGACGATCTCGCGCAGCCGCCCCGCAGCCGAGGCGGTCGCGATCGCGACCGTCTCGGCGCAGAGCGACAGGCCATAGCTGGCATTCTCGAAATTGGCGCCGGTGATGACCGAGCCATCCTCCATCAACAGCGCGGCCCCGACCGCGAAGCGGCTATAGGGCGCATGGGCATGGCGCGCGGCGGCGCGGGCGGCGGCGATCAGTTGCGCCGCTTTCGGATCGATCGGATTCATGAGGTGACGACATCCCAGTTGACGGGGCCTTCCACCCCTTCGACCCGGCGGAAGTCGCTTGCGCGCCACATGCGCCAGGGGCGCGCGGCGTAATTGGGTTTGAGGACATTGCCCACCGCCCAGACCGGGCGGGGCAGGGCGGCGGTGACGCTGTAATCGGATTCGAACGCCTTGGACACGCGCAGCATCACGGGCTTGCCGGTATGCGTCTCGACCATCGTCACGAAGCGGGTCAGATCGGCGACCAGTTGGCGGCGTTCGGGGCGGGCAGTGCAATCGTCATGATAGGACAGATCGATCGCCACCGGCAGCGCATCGCCGGCGCGCGGTACGAAGATGTTGAACGCGTCCGCCTGCGCCGCGGCAGGCTGGCACAGCGAATAGACATGGATCGCCCCGCGCCGCAACCCGGCCTCGGGCAGCGCGGCCCAATTCCCCTCGAACGCCGGATCGCGCCGATCTGCGCCAGATGTGGCGACGATATAGGCGAAGTCGGCACCATTGGCGCGCAATGTCCGCCACTCCACCGCAGGCGGGTTTTCGGGCAGGTCGATGCCTTGGAGGGGATAATGCTCGGTCGAAGGCTGCCAATGCGTCGCCCAATGCCGCCCGCCCGCCGTGATCGCGCCAAGGGCCAGCAGCCCCGCGCCGATTTTCCAGAGAATCGCCATTAGTTGCGGATATGCAGGACGCAGAGCAGTGTGAAGAGGCGACGTGCGGTGTCGAAATCGACCTCGATCTTGCCGGTCAGCCGCTCCTTCAGCATCTCGGCCGCATCATTGTGGATACCACGCCTGGCCATATCGATCGTCTCGATCTGTTGCGGCGTGGCGGCGCGGATCGCCTGGTAATAGCTGTCGCAGATCGCGAAATAATCCTTGATCGGCCGCCGGAACCGTCCCAGCGCCAGCACCAGGGTTTCGATATGCGTCCCGTCTTCCCGGTACATATGGATGCCCAGCCGGCCTTCCTCCGACTCCAGCTTGATGCGGTAGGGGCCGGCATAGCCATCGGCCTGCGGCCGTTGGGGTGCGAAATAATTTTCCTCGATCAGGTCGAAGATCGCGATCCGCCGCTCCTGGTCGACATCGGCCGAGCGCCAGCCCAGGCTGCGTTCGTCCAGTTCGATAGAGATGATCCGAGGATCGGCCATGGCGAACGGAATAGTCGCGAAGCGCGCGCGCCGCAAATCCCCCGCTGATCGACGCAATCCGTTTTCATCCGCGGCCAGTCCGCGCTAACGCCGAAGAAATGGCCACCCTCGCATTCCCGAACCCCGCTGCCGCCACCGAGCCGCAGCAGCTTCCCCGCAATATCGAAGCGGAGGCCGCGCTGCTGGGCGCGATGATGATCGACAACCGGCTGGCCGACGATCTGGTCGACCGGCTGGACCCGGAGCATTTCTTCGAACCGGTGCATGGCCGCGTGTTCTCCGCCATCAAGAATCTGCGCGCCACCGACATGTTGGCGACGCCGGTGACCCTGCGTCCGATGTTCGAGGCGGATGAGGGGATGAAGGCGCTGGGCGGCCCATCCTATCTGGCCCAATTGACCGGATCGGGCGCGGGCCTGATCGGCGCGCGGCAGTTCGCGACGCAGATTTACGATCTGGCGATGCTGCGCGCGCTGGTGACGGTGGGGCGGACGCTGGTCGACCGGGCCATGGACACCTCGG
Organism: Sphingomonas sp. Marseille-Q8236; assembly: GCF_965112005.1. Classification (NCBI taxonomy): domain Bacteria; kingdom Pseudomonadati; phylum Pseudomonadota; class Alphaproteobacteria; order Sphingomonadales; family Sphingomonadaceae; genus Sphingomonas; species Sphingomonas sp. Marseille-Q8236. Next base: position 166,193 of record NZ_CBCOPO010000001.1, on the reverse strand, counting down.
AAGAGGTCAATCCGCGCGCGCAGATCGAACTGGCCGAGAACGAGCTGTTCAAGGTCGCGGCGGACGGCGGCTCCGAGAATGCCGTGAAAAGCTTCTCCCAGGCCACCACCATGGCGGTCAAGAATGCCGAGCGCGCGCTTAACTCCGGCGGCCATGTCTCGGGCATCACCACGGGTCTCGACTCGGTCAATGCCAAGATCGGCGGTATGCACCGGTCCGACTTGATGATCTTGGCGGGCCGTCCGGGTATGGGCAAGACCTCGCTCGCCACCAACATCGCGTTCAACGCCGCGCGGCGCTGGATGCGCGACATGCAGGACGGCATCCCGCCCTCCGAGTCGGTCGGTGCCAAGGTCGCGTTCTTCAGCCTCGAAATGTCGGCCGACCAGCTGGCGACGCGTATCCTGGCCGAGCAGTCGGGGATCAGTTCCGAAGCACTGCGCATGGGCAAGATCAGCCGCAACGAGTTCGCCCAACTGGCGGCGGCGGCGGCCGAGCTGGAGCAGTTGCCGCTGTTCATCGACGATACCGGCGGCCTGACCATCTCGGCGCTCCACACCCGTGTCCGGCGGCTCCAGCGGCGGCTGAACAACGAGCTGGGCCTGGTCGTGGTCGACTATCTCCAACTGCTGACCGGTTCGGGCAAGTCGTCGGAGGGCAACCGCGTGCAGGAAATCTCGGAGATTTCGCGCGGGCTGAAGACGCTGGCCAAGGACATGAACGTGCCGGTGCTGGCGCTGTCCCAGCTATCCCGTGCGGTCGAGCAGCGCGAGGACAAGCGCCCGATGCTGTCCGACCTTCGCGAATCGGGCTCGATCGAGCAGGACGCCGACATGGTCTGGTTCGTGTTCCGCGAAGACTATTATATGATGCAGCGCGAGCCCAAGCGCCCGATGGAAGGCGATGACGGCAAGGTCTTCGAGGATCACGCGAAATGGGCGACCGAGGTCGAGCGGGTCTATGGCCTGGCCGAGCTGATCGTCGCGAAGCAGCGTCACGGCGCAACGGGGAAGGTCGTGATGAAGTTCGATCCGACGATCACGCGGTTTACCGACTTCGCGGGCTATTGAGCGAGGACAAGTTTATCCCCGCGCGCCGTTCAGTGCGAGCGGATGTTGGGGTTGCGTCTCCCACACTACCTAACGACCCCGGCGAAGGCCGGGGCTCTAGTCGCCACCAACTTTGAGCCGGGGCGTGGGGGCCTATCTCGCCGCTCGCTTACGTCTCCGCGCTACCGAACGCATCGCAACTGGACCCCGGCCTTCGCCGGGGTGGTGTCGTTAGAGCAGGATGACATGGAGTCGACCCGAGCCCCTCCCTTGAAGGGGTAGGGGGAATCAAGCTGATGTCATCCCGCCCTATTGCCTGAAGGGCTCAAACCGGCTGAGCGGCTTCGACCGGACGGTGGATGCCGCACTCCACCTTGGCAAAGCCGCGCCAGCGCCCGGAGCGGGGGTCTTCGCCGGGTTTCACCTGGCTGGTGCACGGTGCGCAGCCGATCGAGGGATAGCCTTGCGCCTCCAGCGGATGGCGCGGCAGGTCGTGAGTCGCGAAATAGCCGTCCAACGCCGCCTTGTCCCAGTCCGCCAGCGGGTTGAGCTTCAACCGGCCATCCTCGACTTCAAAGCGGGGGAGGGCGCGGCGGGTGCCCGCCTGGAAGCCCTTGCGGCCGGAAATCCATGCTTCGAACGGCGCCAGGCCACGCGTCAGCGGCTCGACCTTGCGCAGGTCGCAGCAGCCATCGGGGTCGTAACCATGGCGGATGCCCTCCGGGTCCTTGGCCGCGAGCAGCGCGGGGTCTGGCTGGATCACCCGCACATCGAGCAGGCCCAGCCGGTCGACCAGCATGTCGCGATAGGCCAGCGTTTCGGGGAACATCTTCAATGTGTCGGTGAACACCACCGGCGTCGCCGGATCGGCCTGCGCGACCATGTGCAGCAGCACGGCGGACTCGGCGCCGAAGGACGACACCGCCGCGATCTGTCCCCGTAATTCGCCGGTCAGCAGGGTGCGCAGCATGTCCGGTGCAGACACGCCTGCGAACCGCGCTTCATACGCCGCCGCATCCTCGGCCGTATAGGCCGGGCGAACGTCGATCCGGTCCAGCTGCCGCGCCTCAGCCATGGCGCAGCTTCCACACCGGCACGCGCGCATCGGCGGCCTTTTGATAGGGCTGGGGATAGAGATTCAGCAGCTTGGTCAGCGTGGCCGCGTCGATCGGCTTTTCGGGCGCGAAACTGTCGAAGCCGCAGCGGCGCATATGCGGAATCTGGTCGACCAGCACGTCGCCCGCCGCACGCAACTCGCCCTCGAACCCCGCCTCGCGCAAAATTCGCGCCGCCGAATAACCGCGCCCGTCGCGAAACGTCGGAAAGCTGATCTCGACAAGCGCGATCTGCCCTAGATGCGACAGCAGCGCGCGCGCATCGTCGCCCGCCTCCAGCCGGACGGCGGTGGCGTTGGTCTGACCCAGAAAGGCGTCCAGCGTTACCGCCGGTTCGTCATGCACCACGTCATCGCGGAACCGCAGCAGCGTCTCGCCCGCATCGCCGTTCGCCGTGATCGGATCAACCATAGATCGCCTCCTTGAACGGCTGCATTCCGACGCGGCGATAGGTGTCGAGGAAGCGCTCGCCGCCCTCGCGCAACGCCACGTAACGGTCGGTCACGCGTTCGATCGCGTCGACCACGCCGTCCTCGTCGAAACCGGGGCCGGTGATCTTGCCGAGCGACACATCCTCCGCACCCGATCCACCGAGCAAAAGCTGGTAATTCTCGGTGCCTTTCTTATCGACGCCGAGGATGCCGATATGCCCGGCATGATGATGGCCGCAGGCGTTGATGCAGCCCGAAATCTTCAGCTTCAACTCGCCCAGCTCGCGCTGCCGCCCGGCAAATCGCTCGCCGATCTTCTGCGCCAGCGGGATGGAGCGGGCGTTCGCCAGGCTGCAATAATCCAGACCCGGGCAGGCGATGATGTCCGAGATCAGGTCGAGATTGGCCTCGGCCAGCCCGGCGTCGCGGAGCGCGGTCCAGATGGCGTAGAGATCGGCCTTGCGGACATGCGGCAACACGATGTTTTGCGCATGGGTGACGCGCAGTTCGTCATGGCCGTAACGCTCGGCGAGGTCGGCCATCAGGTCGATCTGGTCGGCCGAGGCGTCGCCGGGGATGCCGCCGATCGGCTTCAGGCTGATCGTGACGATGGCATGGCCGGGCTGCTTGTGGGCCGCGACGTTCTGATCCAGCCAGACCGCGAAGTCGGGATCGGAGCGATCCACCGTGTCGGGGGCGTCGCTGGCGAAATCGGGCCCGGCGAACATGGCGGTGATCCGCGCCAGTTCGGCGACCGGCGGGTCGATGCCGAGATCGCGGATCGCGGCGAATTCCGCCTCCACCTGCTCGCGGTACGAGTCCACGCCAATCTCGTGCAGCAGGATCTTGATCCGCGCCTTGTAGATATTATCGCGACGGCCATAGCGGTTATAGACCCGCAGGCACGCCTCCAGATAGCTCATCAGATGGTCGGCGGTGATGAAGTCCTTCACCTCATGCGCGATCATCGGGGTGCGACCCATGCCGCCGCCGACGAAGATCTTCGCGCCCAGCACACCGTCCCGCTCCAGCAACTGGATGCCGATATCGTGCAGCCGCATCGCCGCGCGATCCTCGTCCGCCGCGATCACCGCGATCTTGAACTTGCGGGGGAGGTAGGTGAATTCCGGGTGGAAGGTCGACCATTGCCGGATCAGCTCGGCCCAGGGACGCGGATCGGCGACCTCGTCGGCAGCGGCACCGGCGAACTGGTCGGACGAGATGTTGCGGATGCAATTGCCCGAAGTCTGGATGGCATGCATCTGGACGGTCGCCAGCTCGGCCAGGATGTCGGGCGCATCGGCCAGCTTGATCCAGTTATACTGAATGTTCTGCCGCGTGGTGAAGTGGCCATAGCCGCGATCGTACTTGCGCGCGATATGGCCCAGCATCCGCATCTGGCGGCTGTCCAGGGTGCCATAGGGCACCGCGATGCGCAGCATATAGGCGTGAAGCTGGAGGTAGAGGCCGTTCATCAGCCGCAGCGGCTTGAACTGATCCTCGGTCAGCGCGCCCGACAGGCGCCGTTCCACCTGATCGCGGAATTCCTCGACACGGGCATCGACGATGCTCTGGTCATATTCGTCGTAAACGTACATCGATTACTCTCTCAGATGACCCAGGCGCCGGCATCCGCATCAGCGGGCTTCAGCGTCAGGTCGGGGCGCACCGTCGGGCCGAGCGCGCGGATACGGTCCTTGATATGGGCGGGGCGGGGGCCTTGTTCGGTCGCCTCGGCATCGATCAGATAGGGCACGTTGACCCGGCGCGCGCCTTCCTCGGCACGTAGGATCGCTTCACCGCTCGCGCCGACATCGACCGCATCCTCGACATGGCGCGACCAGTCCTGGCCGGTCCACCAGACGACATCGCCGGTCGCCAGATCATTGCCCGTCAAAAGCTTCATGCGTTCATCCCTTCCGCCACACGGGCCCAACGCGCCAGCTTGTCCTCGGCATCCGACAATTCGACGACTTCGCCCACGACGATGATCGCCGGGCTCTGAACCTTCTCGCGCTCGACCATCGGGCCGAGATCGGCGAGCAGGGTACGAATGGCGCGGTGGCCCTCCAGCGTGCCGCGCTCGAGCACGGCGACCGGCATGTCGGGGGCGACGCCGTCGGCCATCAGCTTGTCGGCGATGGCGTTGGCGGTCGCGACGCCCATATAGATGACGAGCGTGCGCCCCTGGCCCGCCAGCCCCGACCAGTCCTGATCGGTCAGCCCCTTGCACTGGCCCGCGACGAACGACACCGCGGAAGCGTGATCGCGGTGCGTCAGCGGCAACATCGCCTCCGCCGCGCAGCCGAGCGCCGCCGAGACGCCGGGGATCACCTCGACGCGCAGGCCGGCGGCGCGCACCGCCTCCACCTCTTCGCCACCGCGCCCGAAGATGAAGGGGTCGCCGCCCTTCAATCGCACGACGATCGCGCCGGTCTTCACATGCGCGACGATCAGCGCATTGATCGCGTCCTGCGATAAGGTGTGCCGCGCGCGCCGCTTGGCGACCGAAATGCGCTGCGCCTTCGGCGGGGCGAGATCGAGCACGCGCGGGTCGATCAGGCCGTCATGCACGACGACATCGGCCTGTTTCAGCGCTTCGACCGCGCGAACGGTCAGCAGGCCCGGATCACCGGGCCCGGCACCGACAAGGATCACGCGGCCACGCGCGGCAGGGTCGAGAAGGCTAGCCATGATCTGACAGATGAGCCCCCGCCGTCCGCTCCACAACTGAGCGATGCTTGGGGAGGCGGTAGATCAACTTGGGGCAGTTCATGTTGCAGCGCATATAGTATAATATATTTGCCCGTTCGTTTAGAATGTGGTTGAATGGATTCGCAAAAATCAAAGCGGGGACGAGTCAAATGGGGGAATTTCGTTACGCCAAGCGCTTGTTAGGGGCGTCGTTGATTGCGCTGATGTGGTCGGGTGTCGCATCGGCCCAGGTGTCCGGCGGCAGTGCGGCTGACTCGACCGCGCAGAACGATACGCCGCTGACCGGTGTGGCTGCCTCGACTGACAAGATCGACGCCAAGCAGGCAAAGAGCGATCCGTCGGATGTCATCGTCACGGGCACGCGGATCGTCCGCCCCAACATGACGAGCAACGCGCCGATCACCACCATCGACTCAACCTATCTGAAGGAGCGGGGGCTTGCGCGGGTCGAGGATGCCGTGTCGCAATTGCCGCAGGTCACGCCGATGTTGGGGTTGCAGGGGCAAAGCTGGACATCGGGTGCCGCCTCGGTCGGGCTGCGCAATCTCGGTGCGGGGCGCACCCTGACGCTGCTCAACGGACAGCGGATGGACAATGACGTCAACATCATCCCCGGCGCGCTGATCGAGCGGATCGACATCATGACCGGCGGCGCCTCGGCGGTCTATGGCTCCGACGCGATCGCGGGCGTGGTCAACTTCATCGTCAAGCGCAAGTTCGACGGCATCGCCTTCGATGGCGAGGTCAGCGGCTTCAACCACAATAACGACAATCCGCTGCTCGCCAAGGTCGCACAGAATGCAGGATATACTTATCCGCGCGGCACCTATCTGGGCGGCGGCAATTATTTCGCGTCGCTGGCGGCGGGCAAGAACCTGTTGGACGGCCGCCTGAACATCAGCGGCTTCGCAACCTATAAAAAGGCGGACCCGATCCAGTTCCGCAATATCGATACCGTCAACTGCCCGCTTTTGATGTTCGACCCCAATAATCGGGATGCGGGCAACACGACTTGGGCGTGCGACGGTACCACCTACAACCCGTATAATTATTTCAATATCAACGGTCAGGATCGGAGCAATGCGCGCGACGGTTCGCGCAGCTTCCGCCCCTATGACACGGCGGATGAGGTGCGTATCCAGCGCGTCGACTCGATTCAGCGGCGCAGCGAGACGTTCAATACCGGCGGCTTCCTGACGGCGGAATTGCCGCTGGGCATGCGCCTGAACGGCAGCTTCCTGTATAGCCGGATCGTCGAGACAGGCGCCAACTCGGTCGATGGCGGGCTGTGGACGCCGTCCGCGCCGGTCAATTGCGACAATCCGTTCCTCAGCGCGGCACAGGCGCAAGAGATTTGCGGCACGGCGGCAGGAACCACCGCGCTCAGCCAACCCATCTCGTTGTCGCTGTTCCGGCCCGGCATGATCTATAACTTCCGCAACTCGACGGACGACTGGCGCGGCGCGCTCAATCTGTCGGGCATGATCGTCGACAAGATCCGGTTCGAGCTCAGCTATCAGCAGACCCGCAACATCATGCTGGGGTCGTCCGATCACCAATATGTGCCCGATCAGGCCGATCGGCTGGCACGCGGTCTTCAGGTGCGCAATGTGAACGGCGTGCCGACCTGTCTGTCGAAAATCAACGGCACCGATCCCGACTGTCAGCCGATAGATGCCTTTTCGTCGAATAGCTCGATCAGCGATGCGGTCTATAATTGGGTGACGGGCATCGGCAGTCGTCGCCAGCAGAACGATCTGCAGGTCATTAATGCGATCGTATCGGGCACGCTGGAAGATTACGGAATCAAGAGCCCGTTCGCCACCAACGGCATCGGCTTTGCGATCACCGGCGAATATCGCAAATATCGCAACCAGTCGCAGGGCTTCGGCTCATGGTCGACCTTCACGACCTTCGACGGGCGGACCAGCGTCAAGGAACTGGGCGGCGAAATCGACATCCCGCTGGTCGAGGACAAGCCCTTCGCCAAGGAACTCAGCATCAATGGCGGCTATCGGATTTCCGATTACGACGTCTATCAGAACCTGATCCATAGCTGGAAGGCGGAGGCGAGCTGGGCACCGGTGGACGGCCTGCGTTTCCGGGGCAGCTATAACCGCGCGGTGCGTGTCGGCGTGCTCGAGCGTCTGGAGGGGGAGAATCGTTATCCCAATTCCATGAAGCTTGATCTGTGCGCGCCGCCGCGTGCATCCACCGACGGCAAGGGTGCGACGCGCTACACCTTCGAGCAATGCTCGATCGCCATGACGCGCGCGCAATATGATGCGCTGACCAGCTATACCGGCTGCGACACGAACGGTTTCTGCCCGACGACGCTTATCAATGGCGGCAATTCCGACCTCCAGCCCGAACGGTCGCGCAGCAAGACGCTGGGCGTGGTGTTCCAGCCGCGCTTCATCCCCGGCTTGACCGCATCGGTCGACTGGTACGACATCAACATCCAGGGCGCGTTCGAATGGACGCGTATCGATATGGCGTTCGACCAATGCTATCGCAACAAGGTCGAATTCTTCTGCCAGTTCTACAAGCGCGATCCTCAGACGGGACAGCTGCTGATCGCCGATGCGCGCTATAACAATTCGGGCTATACAGCGACGCGGGGTATCGATTTCAGCACCAATTATGCGCTGGACCCCAAGCGTCTGGGCATGACCAACAATATCGGCACCTTCGGCCTGAACTTTAACGGAACGCTGACCACCAAATTCGAACGGCAATTCGCTCCGGGCAACACGCCCTGGTCATGCCTGGGCTATTTCGGATTCGCCTGTGTCAATCCGATGCCGCGCTGGCGTCATGTCGCCGGTGTCAACTGGCAGCTGCCCTGGATCAAGGGCGGCCTAGGCTTTACCTGGCGCTATATCGGGCCGACCAGCAACTCCAAGCTGTCGACCAACACCGTGCTGGCGGCATCGGCGGGCCAGACCTATCCGCTGGCGCAGCGTATTCCCGGCTACAGCTATTTCGATTTCAACACCAACATCACGTTGGTGAAGGGGATCGATGTGCGGTTCAATGTCCAGAATCTCTTCGACAAGGACCCGCCGCTGATCGGGTTCGATACCAACTATGCGACGGGTACTTATTTCAACACCTTCCCGACCTATTACACGGTACGGGGACGGACGTTGCGGGTCGGCATATCCGCCCGCTTCTAACTGACGGGATGGCCCGGAACCCCGGTTCCGGGCCATTTCTCCATCAGCGCAGGCCGACCGGGATCGTTGCGGCGGCCTGGTCCGCTTCGGCGCTGGCAACCGGATAGGCGCAGTAATCGGCGGCGTAATAGGCGCTGGGGCGGTGGTTGCCCGACCAGCCGATGCCCCCGAACGGGGCGCTCGATGCCGCGCCGTTGGTCGGGCGGTTCCAATTGACGATCCCGGCGCGGATGCCGCTCCAGAATTGTTCGTACCGCTCGCGCGACGGAGAGATCAGCGAGGCCGACAGGCCGTAGCGGGTGGCGTTGGCCTGCCCGATCGCGTCGGCAAAGTCGCGAGTGCGGGAGACTTGCAGCACCGGGCCGAACAGCTCGTCATCGGGCCGGTCGGTCACATCCGTCACGTCGAGGATCGCGGGCGTGAGGAAGGGGCGGTCGGGGATCGGGCGTTCGAGCGAACGGATGACATGGGCACCCTGCGTCACGAGGTCGTCGACCCGTACGAGTAGATGGCCTGCTGCGTCGTTGTCGATCACCGGCCCCATGAAGGGCGCGGGCTCGTCGTGCGGCGCGCCGACGATCAGCCGGTCGGTCAGCCGGGTCAGCGCGGCGATCAGCGGATCGTAGAGCCGGTCCTCCACGATCAATCGCCGCCCCGCCGTGCACCGCTGTCCGGCGGTGGTATAGGCCGACTGGACGATCAGAGCGGCGGCGGCGTCGAGGTCGGGATCGTCCCAGACCAGCAGCGGGTTGTTGCCACCCATTTCGAGCGCGAGGATCTTCTCGGGCTGCTCGGCGAATTGCCGGTTGAGCGCGATGCCGGTGCGCGCCGAACCCGTGAAGAGCAGCCCGTCGATCCCGTCATGCCCGGCCAGGGCCCGCCCTTCATCCGGCCCACCGATCAGCAGCCGGACGACGCCTTCGGGCACCCCCGCCGCATGATAGCATTCGACCAAGAACGCTCCGGTCGCGGGCGTCTTTTCGGATGGTTTGAACACCACCGCATTGCCCGCCAGCAGCGCGGGCACGATATGGCCGTTGGGGAGATGCGCAGGGAAATTATAGGGGCCCAGCACCGCCAATACCCCATGTGGACGGTGACGCAGCGCCATGCGCCCGCCACCCGGCTGATCGCTGACGCGTTCGCCGGCGCGTTCGGCTTGCGCGGTGATCGAGATGGCGACCTTGGCGATCACCGTATCGACCTCGGTCCTGGCTTCCCATAGCGGCTTGCCCGTCTCGCGCGCGATCAGATCGGTGAAGGCCTCGGCGCGGGTCCGGACGACCTCGGCGAAGCGGCGCAACGTCTCGATCCGCTCCGTCAGCGGAGTCGCCGCCCAGCCACTCCAGGCGGCGCGGGCGGTGGCTATCTCGCAGGTGGCGTCGCCGACGGGAAGCTCGGCGATCAGCGCGCCGGTGGCGGGCTCGAATGTCGACAGATGGGGGGTCATTCGGAAAGGCTAGGCCGCCGCATCGAGGGCGGCAAGCGCCGCACCCATCGCACGCACCCGCGCGACCTTGTCGTACAGCATCGACCAGTCGTCGCGCTCGGCGATCGGGGCCCAGATCGCCTCGACCTCGTCGATCAGCATCGATTCGGGCTCGCCCCGCCAATAGTCATGATCGCGGGCGCGGCGGGGCGCATAGGGCTCGATCAGGTCGCGGAGTTCGTTCCACGTCTCGTCATAATGATCCGGCACCTGTCCGCCGAACAGGTCGAAATAGACGCGGTCGATCGGCGCTTGCGAGGCACGCAGAGCCCGCTCGAACGTCTGGACCAGTGCGCGGTCCTCGGTGCCTTCGCGCGGCGTCACCCCCAGTCGCCACAGGATCGCGGTCACGATCTCCGTCTGATAACGGGTGGCGAACCCCTCCAGCGCCGCGATCAGCGGCTCGCTCTCCGCGATCAGACGCAGGCTGGAGGCGAGTTGCATCACATCCCACTGGATCGCCTCGGGCTGGCGGGCGAGGGCATAGAGACCCGTCTGGTCGAAATAGGCGGCGGTGAACTCCGGGTCCCAGCTAGGCGCGAACCGCCACGGACCATAGTCGAAGCTTTCCCCCGTCACGTTGATATTGTCCGAATTGAGCACGCCGTGCACGAACCCGGCGGCCATGTAGCGCGCCGCCAGCGTCGCGGTCCGCTCCGCCACCAGGGTCAGCAGCCGCACCGGATCGTCCGACGTCTCAGCGTAGAAATGCCGCAGCACATAGGCGACCAGGCGCCGCATATTCTCCTCGTCGCGCTCGAAGGCGAGGCGCTGGAAACTGCCGATACGGATATGGCCATGGCTCATCCGCACCATCACCGCGGAGCGGGTGGGGGAGGGTTCGTCGCCCCGGTGCAGCGACTCGCCCGTTTCGATCAGCGACAAAGTGCGCGAGGTGGGGACGTTCAGCGCCTCCAGCATCTCGGTCGCCAGGATCTCGCGCACGCCGCCTTTCAGCGTCAGGCGGCCGTCGCCGAAACGGCTATAGGGCGTCTGCCCCGATCCCTTGGTGCCGAGTTCGAGCAACCGGCCATCCACGCCGTGCATCTGCGCGAAGGTGAAGCCGCGCCCATCGCCCAAGTCGGAATTATACTGCCGGAACTGGTGGCCGTGGTAGCGCAGCGCGAGCGGCCCCGGCAGCGTGTCGGGCAGCGTGTCGGGCAGCGGCCGGAATCGGCCGAGATGGTCGGCCCATTCGCCGTCGGTCAGCGTCTCCAGCCCGATTTCGGCCGCCGCGCGATCGTTGCGAAAGCGGATGACAGTCTGCGGAAAATCGGCCGGTGCGACGGGATCCGCGAGGAAATCGGCGACTTCGGCGAGGGCGCGGGACGGGCGATAGGCTTGCGGGGATACGGGCATGCCGCGATATGGAGGGTGCACCGGAGGACGTTCAAGCATGTCGGCCTATGAGAATCGTTATTGGTGGTCGAAAGACGGCTTGCGGTTGCATGCGCGCGACTATCCGGGGTCCGATACGCTTCCCCCGATCATCTGCATGCCGGGCCTGACCCGCAACGCCCGCGATTTCGACGGGCTGGCCCGAGCGCTCAATGGGCGCGCGCGGGTGATCGCGGTCAGCTTTCGCGGGCGCGGCGAAAGCGCCCATGCCAAGGACCCGATGACCTATGTGCCCCTGACCTATGTGCAGGATGTGCAGGCGATGCTGGACGAATACGGCATCACCCGGTTCGTCGCGGTCGGGACGTCGCTGGGCGGGATCGTAACCATGGTGCTGGCGGCGACCGCGCGCGGGCGGCTGGCGGGCGCGGTGCTCAACGATATCGGGCCGGAGATCGAGGCGGCCGGCCTGGCGCGCATTCGCGGCTATGTCGGCAAGGGGCAGAGCTTTCCGACCTGGCTTCATGCGGCGCGTTGCCTCCACGAGAATAACGAGGACGTCTATCCCGACTGGGGGATTGAGGATTGGCTGGCCATGGCCAAGCGAACCCATAGGCTGACCAGCGCCGGGCGGATCGTGCTCGATTACGACCTGAGGATCGCCGAGCCGTTCCGCGTGCCGGGAACCGAGGCCGGGCCGGACATGTGGGCGGCGCTGTCCGCGCTGAACGGCGTACCGACGCTGGTGGTGCGGGGCGAGCGGTCCGACATTCTGAGCGCGGCCGTCGCGAACCGGATGGTCGAGACGCTGTCGCCGTCCGAACTGGTCACGGTGCCGCATGTCGGCCATACGCCGCTGTTGACCGAGCCGGAGGCGCTGGCGGGGATCGGGCGCCTGCTCGACCGGGTGGAGGGATAGGCGGTTTTCAAGCCCTGCCTTGCCCGCTAATCCGGGGTGCATGGCTCGACCGCTGAACATCCTTCACCTCCACTCCTCCTTTTCGCTGGGCGGCAAGGAGGCGCGCGCGGTCGCGCTGATGAACGCGTTCGGCGATGCGGCGAGGCACACCATCGTCTCCGCCATGCCCGACGAACTCGGCGCGCGGGATTCGATCGCCAAGGGCGTACGCTATGAAATCGCGCAGGATGCGCCACCGCTGACCGGCAAGCCCTCGGTCAAGCGTTACGAGGCGATCGCGGCCTATATGCGCCGCTTCGACCTAGTGCTGACCTATAATTGGGGGGCGATCGACGGGGTGATGGCACGGCGCGTCTATCCCAAGGGTGCGCCGCCGCTGGTCCATCACGAGGATGGTTTCAACGCCGACGAAGCGCGTGGCCTGAAGCTGGAGCGCAATATCTATCGCCGCATCGCCCTGTCGGCGGCCAATGCGCTGGCGGTGCCCAGCCATGTGCTGGAGGGGATCGCGCTGCGGACCTGGAAACAGCCCGCCGAGCGGGTTCACCGCATTCCCAACGGCATCGCGACCCAGCTCTACACCCGCGATCCCGATCCCAAGGCGATTCCCGGCTTCGTCCGCCAGCCCAAGGAGATCGTCGTCGGTGCGCTGGCGGGACTGCGCGTGGTCAAGAACCTGCCGATGCTGGTCCGTGCGATGGGCGGCGTTCCGGGGCGTTTCCGGCTGGTCATCGTCGGGGAGGGGCCGGAGCGCGCGACGATCCAGCAGGCCGCCGCGGCCATGGGCATTGCCGACCGGCTGGTCATGCCGGGCTTTCTGGAACGGCCCTACAGCTTCATCCGGCATTTCGACATTGTCGCCTTGTCCTCGCTGTCCGAACAGGCGCCGATTTCGGTCCTGGAGGGAATGGCGGCGGGTTTGCCCATCGCGTCGCTGCCCGTCGGCGATGTGCGGTCGATGGTGTCCGAGCCCAATCGCCAGTTCATCGCGGATGCAGCCAATGAGGTCCGCCTGCGCGACGTCATCCAGGCGCTGATCGCCAATCCCGATCTGCGCGCTCAGGCCGGCGCCGCCAACCAGCAGCGCGCGCGGGCCGAATTCGACCAGAGCCAGATGGTCGCCCGGTACAAGGCTCTGTACGAACAGGTCCTGGGTCGGCCCGGCGCGCTGGGCTGATCCGGCACGGGCCGGTGCCGTTAATTCCCCCTCGCCTAGCGTTCCTAACACGCTATATGGGACCCTTTCGGACAGACAAGGTAACGACGTGTTCAAAGGCTTGAGCCCCATCCTGTATAACGGCCGCGAGGTTTGGCCGCTGATCGAAGGGGGCAAGGGTGTCGCTGCGACCAATCACGCCTCGGCGGGGGCTTGGGCGGCGGCGGGCGGCGTCGGGACCGTCTCGGCGGTCAATGCCGACAGCTATGACGCCGAAGGCAAGATCATTCCCCAGATCTACCGCGCCCTGACCCGGCGCGAGCGGCATGAGGAACTGATCGAATATGCCATCGAGGGCGCGGTCCAGCAGGTGAAGCGTGCCTGGGACATCGCCGGTGGCAAGGGCGCGATCAACATCAACGTGCTGTGGGAAATGGGCGGCGCGCAGCGGGTGCTGGAAGGCGTGCTGGCGCGTACCAAGGGGCTGATCGCGGGCGTCACCTGCGGTGCGGGCATGCCCTACAAGCTGTCCGAGATCGCGGCGCATCATCAGGTCAGCTATCTGCCGATCGTCTCCTCCGGCCGCGCCTTCCGCGCGCTGTGGAAGCGTGCCTATTCCAAGGCGTCGGAATGGCTGGCGGCGGTGGTCTATGAGGATCCCTGGCTCGCCGGTGGCCATAACGGCCTGTCCAATGCCGAAGACCCGTTGCAGCCGCAGGACCCGTATCCGCGCGTAAAGGCGCTGCGCGATACGATGCGCGAGGGTGGTATCTCGGACGAGGTGCCGATCGTGATGGCGGGCGGCGTCTGGTACTTGCGCGACTGGAACGACTGGATCGACAACCCCGAGCTGGGCAAGATCGCCTTCCAGTTCGGCACGCGTCCCCTGCTGACGCAGGAAAGCCCGATCCCCGAAGAATGGAAGCAGCGGCTGATGACGATCGAGCAGGGCGATGTCCTGCTCCACCGTTTCTCGCCGACCGGTTTCTATTCCAGCGCGGTGCGCAATCCCTTCCTGCGCAATCTCGAAGCGCGGTCGGACCGGCAGATCGCCTTTTCGACGCAGGAAGCGGGCGACCATGTCTTCCAGCTCGATGTGGGCGTGAAGGGCAAGAATTTCTGGGTGACCAAGGGCGATCTGCTGCGCGCGCGCGAATGGTTCGGCAGCGGCTTCACCATGGCGCTCAAGACGCCGGACAATACGCTGGTCTTCGTCAGCCCTGAGGAAGCCAAGGAAATCCGCAAGGATCAGGCCGACTGCATGGGGTGCCTGTCGCAGTGCCTGTTCTCGAGCTGGGCCGATAGCGAGACCAACTCGACCGGGCGTCTGGCCGACCCGCGCAGCTTCTGCATCCAGAAGACGCTGCAGGACATCGCGCATGGCGGTGATGTCGAGCAGAACCTGATGTTCGCGGGACATGCGGCCTATAATTTCAAGTGCGATCCCTTCTATTCCAACGGCTTCGTACCGACCGTGAAGCAGCTGGTCGATCGCATCCTGACCGGCGACTGAGCCCGGAGGATGACGCCGGAGCTCGCCACGACGTTGCGAAGCGTCGCGGCGGCGATGGCGTCATTTCCCGGGGGTTGGTGGATTATCGGCAGCGCGGCCTTGGCGCTGCACGGCATCGAGGCCGGGCCGGTGAAGGATGTCGATCTGTTGGTCGACCTGTCGCTGGCACCGGCGGTGCTGGACTGGCTGGGCGTCGCGCCGCTGACGCTGCCGCCCGATCCGCTGTTCCGTTCGGCGGTCTTCGCGCGATGGGATGTACCGCGCGTTCCGGTCGAGGTGATGGCGGGGTTTCAAGTCTCGCTTGGCGGCATTTGGCGTCCGGTCGAGCCGCGATCCCGCGAGCGGACGATGATCGGCGATGCCCCGCTGTTCGCACCGGATCGATCCGAATTGTTGTCGCTGTTCCGCCTCTTCGGGCGCCCCAAGGACGCCGCGCGCATTGCCGCGCTGGAGAGGGCGGGAGTGAAGCCGAGCCCGGATTCTCCCGCCCGATAGCTCAGTCGGCAACGGTGCCGACCACCGCGCCCGCCGTGCCGCCGACCGCCGCGCCCTTTTCCACGCTGCCACCGGTCGCCGCTGCGACCCCGGCGCCACCCGCACCACCGATCGCCGCACCCTTCAGCGTCGAACAGGCCGAAGTCGACAGGGCGAGCGCGGTGAAGGTGAGGGCAATTGCCAGCTTTTTCATGATGGTAGCTCCTGTTGGAATGACAGGAGGGGAATGCAGCGACGAACCCTCGGTTCCGCGTCGCAACATTTTGATATGGAGCAAGGTACGGGGTTCCATTTTCGCCTGTCCGCTGTCGGTCCGTTAAGCAGTCTGTCGACGCGCGGTTGATCGGCCCAATCGCTTGTGTCAGGCGCAGGCCATGCAGTCAGACATGCGGGCGATCATCGCCGCCTCATCCCATGCGCTCGTGAAGGGCAGGAAAGTCGCCGGACTCTATGACCAGGCGGAGGACCGCCATCGTCGGATCGCGGCGGAAGCGCGGGGCGAGCATCTGCAGGGCTTCGACGGCGACCGTGGCGTGAAATTCGGCGGCACACTACCCGAAATTCAGGACAATGCTGCCGGGGGATCGATCCATTTCGAGATCGCGGATGGCGAGGCGCGCGGCTATGATCGCAGCAGCGCCGGCCATTTCACCTGCCGAATAGACGACGATCTGGTCCGGCTATACGATCACGCGGTCGGCGCGTGGTTTACATTCGGCGTCCAGACCGTCGACTGACGCAGGCGCGAGGGGGCGGGCCTAAAGCCACCCCTCCAGCACTTGATCCGGCGGGCGGTGGCCATCGGCCCAGCTTCGGATATTGGCGATGACCCGCTCGCCCGAGGCCATGCGCCCCTCCAACGTCGCCGAGCCCATATGCGGGGTCATCACCACATTGGGGAGCGCGAGCAGGCGAGGGTCGATTTCCGGCTCGTGGCGCCAGACATCCAATCCCGCCCCCGCCAGCCGTCCCGCTTCCAGCGCGTCGACCATCGCATCCTCGTCGACGATGCCGCCCCGGCTGGCATTGATGAGGTAAACGTGACTGCGCATCAGGCCGATGCGGCGACGATCGATCAGGTCGTGGCTGTCGGCGTTGAGCGGCGTGTGGATCGACACGATGTCGACCGCGCCCAGCATCGTGTCGAGATCGGCGTGCCAGGTCGCGCCCAACTCCGCTTCGATGCTGGCGGGCAGGCGGCGGCGATTATGATAATGGATCGACAGGCCGAACGCGCGTGCGCGCCGCGCCACGCCCTGTCCGATCCGCCCCATGCCGACGATGCCCAGCGCCTTGCCGCCGATCCGGTGGCCCAGCATCCCTCCGGGGCTCCACCCCTTCCAGGCGCCCGACCGGACCAGCTTCTCCCCCTCGGCCAGGCGGCGTGGAACCGACAGGATCAGCGCCATGGTCATGTCGGCAGTGTCCTCGGTCAGGACGCCCGGTGTGTTGGTGACGATGATGCCGCGCGCGCGCGCCGCGCGAAGGTCGATATGGTTCACGCCCGCGCCGAAATTGGCGATCAGCTTCAGCCGGGGGCCAGCCTGGGCGATCAGATCGGCATCGATCGCATCGGTGACGGTGGGAACCAGCACGTCGCATTCCGCCACCGCCTGGACCAGCTGATCGCGGCTCCATTTCTCGTCGGTGCGGTTCAGATGCGTGTCGAACAGCGCGGCCATCCGGTCCATGATCGGATCGGGCAGTTCGCGGGTGACGACCACCCTGGGGTTCAGGCAGCGGCGCGGATCGACCATGGCCACGGGATTGCGGCAAGCCCGGCACCGCGTCAACCGGCGATGCGGCGGCGGAACATGGTTGAAGCATCCCCCCGCCTCGTCGTAGAGCCCGGAAACAGCGGGCGAGAAGAGGGAAACAGGATGCGCAGGTCCATGATCGGACTGGCCTTGGCGGCGGTGACGGTGACGATGGGGCCGATCGCGTCGGTCGCATCCGCCGCGCCCGAGAAGCGGGCCATGCCCTATTATGGTTCGATCGGCGCGTCGCTGGCGCGGATGCGGACCGGCCCCGCGCGTGCCTATCCCGCCAGCTGGACCTATCGCCGTCCCGATCTTCCGGTGAAGATCGTCGCCGCGTTCAAGGAATGGCGCAAGGTGCAGGACCCCGATGGCACTGAGGGGTGGATGCTCGCCGTCCTCCTGCGGAACACGCGCACCGCGATCGTGCGCGGGTCCGAACCCTTGCCGATGCGCTCCGCACCCAATGACACGGCCAAGACGCTATGGCGTGCGGCCCCCGGCGTCGTCGGGCGGTTGAGCGAATGCAATGGCGGCTGGTGCCGGCTGGACGTGAAAGGGCAGGCAGGCTTCGTGCCGGTCGGGAGCCTGTGGGGCGTCGAGCCCGGCGAAACGCTGCCGTAAAAGCCAGGCGGTCGCTTGCGGCCGGGCCCGCCCCCTCCGCCTGCGCGAGGGGGACGGAGCGCCCGTTACATCAACTCCACCGCCATCGCGGTGGCCTCGCCGCCGCCGATGCATAGCGAGGCCATGCCCCGCCGCGCGCCCTTCGTTTCCAGGGCGGAGAGCAGAGTCGCCAGCACCCGCGCGCCGCTCGCCCCGATCGGGTGGCCCAGCGCACAGGCGCCGCCATGGACGTTCAGCCGGTCGTGCGACAATCCCATGTCGTGCATCGCGATCATCGCGACCGCCGCAAAGGCTTCGTTGACCTCGTAGAGATCGGCGTCACCCGTCGACCAGCCCGCCCGGTCCAGCGCCTTGCGCATCGCGAAGACGGGCGCGGTCGTGAAGCGCGCCGGCGCATGGGCATGGGCGGCATGCGACACGACCCGTGCGATCGGGGTAAGGCCCAACCGATCCGCGACGCTTGCCCGCGTCATCACCAGTGCCGCCGCACCGTCCGAGATGGACGATGCATTGGCGGCGGTGATCGTGCCGTCCTTGGCGAAAGCGGGCTTCAAGGTCGGGATCTTCGCCGGATCACCCTTGGCGGGTTGTTCGTCGAGCGTGATCCGCTCCTCGCCCTTGCGGGTCTTGACGGTGACCGGCACGATTTCCCGGTCGAACGCGCCCGCTCCCTGCGCCGCCTTGGCGCGATCCAGCGATGCGATGGCGAAATCGTCCTGCGCCGCCCGCGTGAACTGATAGTCCTGCGCCGCCTCCTCGGCGAAATGCCCCATCAGCCGCCCGCGCTCATAGGCGTCCTCCAGCCCGTCGAGGAACATATGGTCATAGAGCGTGTCATGCCCGATCCGCGCCCCGCTCCGATGCTTGTGGCTGAGATAGGGGGCGTTCGTCATGCTCTCCATGCCGCCCGCGACGATCATCTCGGCGGAACCCGCCGCCAGCGCTTCGGCGGCCATGATCGCGGCCTGCATGCCCGATCCGCACATCTTGTTGACGGTGGTCGCCTCGACATGCTCGCCCAGCCCGGCAAAGATCGCCGCCTGCCGCGCCGGGGCCTGGCCCAGACCGGCGGGCAGGACGCAACCCATATGGATACGCTCGATGGCGGCGGGATCGACGCCCGCCCGCTCGACTGCACCCTTGACTGCCGCCGCGCCCAGTTGGGTCGCGGACAGGCTCGACAGGCTTCCCTGGAACGACCCCATGGGGGTGCGGGCATAGGACAGGATGACGATGGGATCCGTCATGGCGCATACTCTCCGATCGAAATGTTTTGCCGCGGCCTTACGCCTTTTGCCCGTGGCGCGCAAAGGGGCGGCGGAGTAGGGGCGACGCCATGACGTTCGGGGCGGCATCGGGACTTTGGGCCTGTATCTATGGAGTGGCGGGGGCGATCATCGGGTCCTTCATCGCCGCCCTGGTGCTGCGCTGGCTGGACGATCGATCGGTGCTGTCGGGGCGTTCCGCCTGCGACGGATGCGGCAAGACGTTGCGCACCTGGGAACTGATACCGATCGTCAGCGCCGTCATCCTACGCGGGCGCTGCGCGCGCTGCGGACAGCGTATCGACCCGGTCCATATCCGTGTCGAGCTTCTGGCCGTCCTGGTCGGCGCGGTGGCAGGTTGGCTGGCGGGGCCGGACGGCTGGACGGGCGCGATGTTCGGCTGGTCGTTGCTGGCCCTGGCCTCGCTCGACGCGCTGGCCTTGTGGTTGCCCGATCGCTTGACCGCGTGGCTGGCGGGGGCGGGCCTGGTGACCGGGGCGCTCGGCTTCGCGCCGCTGCTGGGGGACCGGATCGTCGGGGGGCTGGCCGGGTTCGGCGCGCTCTGGGCCATTGCCGCTGGCTATCGCCGGTGGCGCGGGCGAGAGGGGATGGGCGGCGGCGATCCCAAGCTGCTGGGGGCGATCGGGCTGTGGCTGGGCTGGCGGATGCTGCCGGCCGTGCTGTTGGCGGCATGCCTGATCGGGCTGGGCCATGTGCTGGTCCGCCGGATGCTGGGCGCGCGGATCGCGGGGAACGACATGGTGCCGCTGGGGCTGTTGCTGGCGGTGGCGGCTTACCCGTGCTGGCTGTTGATGATAGCATCGGCACCATGATGGTTTCGCCTCTCTTCGCCCTGGCGCTGATGCAAGCGCAGGTCGCCGTTCCGACGCTGGGAACCCTGCCGCGCCAGCAATTGCCGGAACGGGGATGCGCGGCCTATCTGTGGACGGTGCAGGATCAGCGCTTCGTCGCGATGGTCGCGCCGACGCGGCTGCGGCTGTCGCTGGACGGCAAGGTGATCGATCTGGCGGCGACCGAGGCGGCGGGGGCCGGCGCGCTCGGGCTGGCGAGCAGCACGCGCTATGCCGGTAACGGCGTCACCGCGATGGTGACCATGACGATCGCGCAACGCGAAACATTGCAGGACGGCGCCATCGTCTCCGACGCCAGCCTCAGCATCGCCCGCACGGGGCAGGACGAGATCATCGTGCCCGTCGGCGGGCTGGTCGGCTGCGCCCCGACGCCAAGATGATGATATCAAGGGAACCCTGGCTGACCTTGTGGCGTTTGGGAGAAGCTGGGGGATCGATCCGAACGACGGAAGACCTTTGAGCGGAAAGGGGTTTCTGACGGCGTGGCGGGACGGATTGGCAGACATTACTGGCTCGCGGTCGCGCTGATTGCTCCCTCATCGCTTACTTCCCCGGCCCTTGGGCAATTGTCGAAGCCCGGCACCGCGCCGGCCCAGGGGCCCAGCGTGCCGAAGGATCAGCGCGAGGGAACGGCCGATCCGCAGGCCAATGCCCCGATCGTTCCCGATGCCCAATTCAACGCCGCGCTGCCCCCGCTGAGCGGCGACATCAACGCGCCGCTGGAGCCCATGTCGACCATGGCGACGACCCAGCCGCAGACGCAGACCATCCCCGCGCCCCAGACTGCGGCCCCGCTGCCCACGACCCCGCTGCCAAGCGCACAGACCGCCCAGCCTTTGGCCACCGGCGAGGCGATCGGCCCGGTCGACCCCGAAGACCCGCAACTGGCCCAACCCCTGACTCCGCTCAGCAGCTTCGACTCCACGCCGCTCCAGACCGCCACCGACCCCAAGGGCGAGCGGGCACCAGACATACGCTATGATATGGAAGTCCGCGGGCTGGCCGATCTGAACCTGGACGACGAGTTCAAGGGCTTGTCGTCGCTGCGCGAAGGCAAGGGCAAGGCAGCCAATGCGACCCAGGTGTCCGCGCGTGCGCGCGAGGACGAGCAGTTGGCGATCCGACTGATGAAGTCGCTCGGCTATTATGATGCGACCGCCGTCTCCACCCTGCAGCGCGAGCAGCAGGGCGAGGGCGAGGCGGGCCGGTTGAAGGTCGTGCTGACCGCGACGCCGGGGCGGCTCTATCGCCTGTCGTCGATCACGGTGAATGCGCAGGCGACGACGCCACCCGATCTGGTGCGTTCCAACCTGCCGCTCAAGGTAGGTGACCCCATCGAGGCCGCCCGCATCCAGGGGGCGGAGGCCAATGTCAGCCTCGTCCTGCCGCAGCGCGGCTATCCCTTCGTCAAGGTCGGCGACCGCGACATATTGCTCGAGGATCAGGGGCCGGAACCGGTCGGGGCCTATACCCTGCCCGTCGATACGGGGCCACGCTCGGCCTTTGGCAAGCTGACCACGACCGGCGATCAGGTGTTCGACCTGAACCATCTGAACGTCTTCCCGCGCTTCGATGAGGGAGAGCTGTACGACTCGCGACTGACCGACGATCTGCGCAATGCGCTGGTCGCGACCGGCCTGTTCAACGGCGTCGCGGTCGAGCCCAAGCGGACCGGGCGGATCAATCCCGACGGCACCGAGGCGATCGATCTTCAGGTCACCCAGACCAAGGGCCCGGCGCGGACCCTGTCGGGTGAAGGCGGCTATTCGACTGGGCAAGGCGTGCGCTTGCAGGGCAGCTTCACCAACCGCAACGCCTTCAAACCCGAAGGCGCGCTGATCGCGTCGATCATCGCGGGTACCCAGGAACAGGGGCTCAGCGGCACCTTCCGTCGCTCCAATGCCGGGCGGCGTGACCGGACGTTTCAGGTCATCGCTTCGGCCAGCCACCAGAATTACGACGCGTTCGATGCGTTCATCGGCACGGTCGCCTTCCGCTGGAGCTATGACTCGACGCCGATCTGGCAGAAGAAGTTCACCTATGCCTTTGGCGGCGAACTGACCGGCACGAACGAAAGCGTCTATGATTTCGCGCGCGGCGAACGGGTGCGCGGCACCTATGGCATCGCCGCCATTCCGGGGCAGGTGGTGTTCGACCAGTCCAACGACCTGCTCAACCCGACACGCGGCTATCGCCTGAAACTGAATCTCAGCCCCGAAACCTCGGTGCGCGGCGCGGTGCGCCCCTATGCGCGGACGATGGTGGAGGGGACCTTCTATTATCCCTTCAACGAGAGCCTCGTCATTGCGGGTCGGGCGCGGGCGGGGGCGATCTTCGGGATCGACCGCAACGATCTGGCCCCGTCGCGGCGCTATTATGGCGGCGGCGGCGGTTCGGTACGCGGCTATGGCTTCCAGCGGCTGGGCCCGTTCGATCCGCAGGGCAATCCGGTCGGCGGGCGCAGCCTGAACGAGTTTGCGCTGGAGGCGCGCTATCGCTTCGGCAATTTCGGCATCGTGCCGTTCGTCGATGCGGGCAACAGCTATGAAAGCACGCTTCCGACGGGCAAGGATCTACGCTTCGGCGCCGGTATCGGCGGGCGCTTCTACACCAATTTCGGGCCGTTGCGCGTCGATGTCGCGACCCCGCTGAACCCGCGTCCGGGTGACGGCAAGGTGGCCCTGTATATCTCGATCGGGCAGGCTTTCTGATGGCGGACGAACAGATCATGTCGCCCGAGCCCGCCATCGAGACCGTCGTCGTGCGTCGCCCCTTGTGGCAGCGGGTGCTCAAATGGATCGGCTTAACGATCCTGGGGCTGATCCTGCTGGTCGGGGCGATCCTGCTGGGCATCAACACCGATCCGGGTCGCCGCTTCGTCGCGGACCAGCTGGGCGGTTACACCACGGCGTCGGGACTGAACATCAAGGTCGGGCGGATCGAGGGTTCGCTCTATGGCCGGATGAGCCTCGTCAACCTGCGGGTCAGCGATCCCAAGGGCGTGTTCCTGTCGAGCCCGCGGCTGGACGTGGACTGGCGGCCGTTCGCCTATACCAACAATCATATCGATGTCCGCTCGCTGACCGCCAACCTCGTCACGCTGGCGCGCAAGCCCGAGTTGAAGCAGACGCCGAGCGATCCGAACGCGCCGCTGCTCCCCGATCTCGACATCGACGTGAACCGGCTGGCCGTGCAGCGCTTCGTGATCGGCGCGCCGGTGACGGGACAGCGCCATGTGCTGGCGATCGACGGCAAGGTGCATATCGCGGACCGGCGAGCGCAGGTGACCGCCAGCGCCGACGCGCTGCGCGGGCCCGGTGTCGCGGGCGGCGACCGGCTGCGCCTGGTACTCGACGCGGTGCCCGATGCCGACCGGCTGGCGGTGGACGTGAAGCTGACCGCCCCGACCGGCGGTGTCGTCGCGTCCATGGCCGGGCTGAAGGCTCCGCTGACCCTGTCGGTCGATGGGCGTGGCGGTTGGAAGGCTTGGCAGGGGCGCGCCATTGCGACTTTGGGCGCCGGCGAACTTGCCAATCTGAACGCCACCGCGCGCAACGGCCATATCGAGGTGCGCGGACTGACCCGCCCCGGCCTGTATCTGGAGGGGCCGGTCGAACGGCTGACCGCCCCGGCACTGCAGGTCGCGATCGACACCACGCTGAACGAGCGGCGCGCGGATACGCGGATGAAGCTGCGTTCCTCGGCCTTGATGGTCGATGCGGGCGGTATCCTCGATCTGGCGAACAGCCAGTTCGGCAATTTCGCGGTCGATGCCAAGCTGCTGACGCCAGGGGCGATCGCGCCCAATCTGACGGGCCGCGACGTGCTGGCGCGCGTGGTGCTGAACGGCGCGTTCGCGACGCCGACGGTGGACTATAAAATCCGCGCGGCGGCGCTGGGATTTGGCGAAACCTCGGTCCAGAATCTCTATGCCGAGGGTCTGGCCAAGGTGAATGCCGACCGCATCCTCGTGCCCGTCAAGGCGCGGGCGAGGCGGATCGCGGGGCTGAACGCGGCGGTGGGCGGGCTCACCAACAATGTCGCGATCCAGGGCGATTTCGCGATCGCCATGCCCAATATCCTGTCGGATAACCTGCGTATCCGGTCGGACAATATCGATGCCACGGCGGTCGTCGTCGCGAACCTGTCGACCGGGCGCTACACCGGTGCCCTCAAGGGCCGGGTGAACAACTACCGGGTCGAGAGCATCGGCATCATCAACCTGACCACCGATGCCAATCTGGTCGCGACACCGACCGGCTTCGGGATGAAGGGCCGGGTGATCGCGCGGACGCAGCAGATCTTCAACGAGGGTGCACGCAATTTCCTGGGTGGGAATGCGATCATTCGTGCCGATGTCGAATATAGTCCCGAAGGCATCGTGACGTTCAGCGGCCTGCGGCTGGCCGCGCCACAATTCCGCGTGACGCGCGGTAGCGGACGCTACAACCCGGCCAATGGCACGCTGGCGGTGGAGGCGGATGCCTATTCCAACCAATATGGCCCGATCACCGCAAGGGTGACGGGATCGCAGACCAACCCGGTCATCGTGCTGCGCGCGGCCAAGCCCGGCGTCGGCGTCGGGCTGGCCAACCTTCAGGCACGGGTCGTCGGACGGAACGGCGCCTATGCGGTGAACGCCAGCGGCGACACCAATTACGGGCCGTTCACCGCCAATGTGCTGGTCAGCACGGGGCGGCAGCTGGCGATCGACATCCGCAGCCTGGTCTTTGCCGGGATCAACACCACCGGGCGCGTCGTGCAGACCGCCGCCGGGCCGTTCGCGGGTGCGCTGCAATTCGCCGGGCAGGGGATCACCGGGCGGGTCCAACTGGCCGATCAAGGCGGCAACCAGCGCGCCGATGTGGCGGCGCGGGCGTACAATGCGCGCGTGCCCGGCATGGTCGACTTCACCATCGGCCGCGCCATCGTCAACGCCAGCATCGTCATGCTGCCGAACGCGCCGCAGATCGTCGCCGACGCGCAACTGGCCGACACCCGCTATGGCGAGGTCGTCATTCAGTCGGCCCGCGCCAAGGTCAACTATACTGGCGGGCGCGGCACGGCGCAGGCTGTGCTGACCGGATCGTCCAGCATCCCGTTCAACGTCGCGCTCAATGCACGCCTGTCCCCCAATGATTATCTGATCGCAGCGAAGGGGCAGGCCAACGGCATCAACTTCCGTACGACCAACCCGGCGCGGGTGCAGAATGTCGCCGGCGAGTGGCGGCTGATGCCGACCCGGATCGATCTGGGACAGGGGTCGGTGCGCGTCGCCGGATCCTATGGCAACGGCATGAAGGTACAGACCCGCCTCGACCGTCTGGACATGTCGATCCTCGACGCCTTCGTCCCCAATCTGGGCATTTCGGGGCAGGCCAGCGGCGCGCTGGACTTCACCCAAGCGCGCGACGCCAGCTTCCCAGCAGCCGAGGCCCGGCTGACCATCGCCAATTTCCGGCGCACCGGTCTGGCGGCGGTGTCGGAGGCGGTGGACATCGTCTTCGCCGGGCGGCTTGTGTCCGATGGCGGCGAGGCGCGGGCGCTGATCCGGCGTGGACAGACGGTGGTCGGTCGTATGGTCGCCATGCTCCGGCCATTGCCGCCGGGCAATGGCGGCTGGGTCAACCGGTTGATGCAGGCCCCCTTGTCGGGCGGCATCCGCTATAACGGCCCGTCCTCGGTGCTGTTCTCCTTTGCCGCGCTGCCCAACCAGCAGTTGAGCGGACCGATCGCGGTGGCCGCCGACTTCTCCGGCCGGGTTTCCGCGCCGCAGTTGAACGGCCTGATCCGCGCCGATAATCTGACCTATGACAATGAGGCCTATGGTACTCGGCTGAGCAATATGCAGCTCGCGGGCCGCTTCTCCAACGATCGGTTGGAAATCACCCGGCTCCAGGCCAAGGCGGGAGAGGGCAGCATCCAGGCGCAGGGCACGATCGGTCTGGCGGCGGATAGCGGTTATCCGATCGACATACGGGCGCAGCTCAACAATGCCCGTCTGGCCGACAGCGACGCGCTGGCCGCCACGACCAGCGGCACGATCCGCCTGACCCATAATCGTGACGGCGGCCTGATCCAGGGCGACCTGACCGTGCCCAATGCGCGTTATCAGATCATCCGCCAGGGCCAAGCCGAAGTACCCGAGCTGACCGGCGTGCGCCGTCGCAGCGAGATTCGCACCCCGCGTCCGACCGATCGTCCGGCACCCACGCCGCCGCCGGGGCTGTTCCGCCTCGACCTGCGGGTGCGCGCGGACAACCAGCTGTTCGTCTCCGGCATGGGGCTGGAGTCCGAATGGGAAATGGACCTGCGTATCGGCGGCACCAGCGCGGCGCCGACGATCAATGGCGGCCTTGATCTGGTACGCGGCACCTACAGCTTCGCGGGCAAGCGGTTCGAGGTGAATCGCGGCACGATCCGCTTCCGGGGCGGCGCGCTGACCGATCCTGACATCAATATCCAGGCCACCACCACCACCGACGGGATCACCGCGGTCATCAACGTGACCGGCACCGGCCAGCGTCCGCAGATCAGCTTCACCTCGACGCCGACCCTGCCGCAGGACGAGGTGCTCAGCCGGTTGCTGTTCGGGACCAATCCGGAGAATCTGTCGGCGACCGAGGCGATCCAGCTGGCCGCCGCGCTCAACTCGCTGCGCGGGTCTGGCGGCGGCGGGCTGAACCCGCTGGGCAAGCTGCGCTCGGCCACCGGGTTCGACCGGTTGCGCGTGCTGGGCGCGGACGAGGCGACCGGGCGGGGCACCAGCCTGGCGGCGGGCAAGTATCTGACCGACAATATCTATGTAGAGATCGTGACCGACGCGCGCGGCTTCACCGCCACCCAGTTGCAGATCGCACTGACCCGCACGCTCAGCCTGTTGACCCAGACCGGATCGTTCGGTGGGTCCGCGGCATCTTTGCGCTACTCGCGCGACTTCTGACCACCATGATGAAACCCCGCCGGAATGATCCGGCGGGGTTTCACCGGATTGTCACATCGGGCAGGATGCCGGCATGACCCCGGACCAACTCTCCGCCCAGGCCACCACCATATTGGCCGACCTGATCGCCATCGACACCACGTCGCGCGAATCCAACCTCGACCTGATCGCCTATGTCGAGCGGCATCTGGCGGGGTTCGGCGTTACCGGGCGGAGGGTCTTCAACGCGGACGGCAGCAAGGCCAATCTCTATGCCACCGTCGGGCCGATGGAGCCGGGTGGCGTGGTCCTGTCGGGCCATAGCGATGTGGTGCCCGTCGATGGTCAGCCCTGGACCAGCGACCCCTGGCGGTTGACCCGGCGCGGCGACCGGCTGTTCGGGCGGGGCACCTGCGACATGAAAGGTTTTCTCGCCTTGTCGCTGGCGCTGGCACCGCATGTCGCGCGTGCGGGCGCGCGGTGTCCACTGCATCTGGCGATCTCCTATGATGAAGAGGTCGGCTGTCTGGGCGCACCGTCGATGATCGCCGAGATCGCTCGCGAGCTTCCCTCGCCCGCTGCCGTGGTTGTGGGCGAGCCGACCGAGATGGTCGTGGTAAGTGGTCATAAGGGGATCGCGACCTGGAACGTCACGGTGACGGGGCATGAGGCACATTCCAGCCTGACCCATTTGGGCGCGTCGGCCAATATGGTCGCCATCCGGTTGATGCAGCAGCTTGCCGATCTGGCCGACCGGCTGACGGGGGAAGGGGACCCGCACAGCCCCTTCTGCCCCCATCACGCCACGCTGACCATCGGGCAGATGGCGGGCGGCACCGCCGTCAACATCCTGGCGCGCGAATGTCGGTTCGTCTTCGATCTGCGGACGTTGCCGGGGCAGGAGCCGGAGGCGGTGCTGGCACCCTTCTTCGCCGCCTGCGCGGAGGCCGATGCGGCGCTTCGCCTACGCTTTCCCGGGGCTGGCGTGTCGGTGGAGCGACGGTCGCGTACGCCCGCTTTCGCGCCGGAAAGGGACGGCGTGGCGGAACGGTTGGCGCGGGGCTGGGCGGGGGACAATGGTCCGGCGCGCGCGGTGCCCTATGCGGCGGAGGCCGGGCAATTTCAGGGGGCGGGTTTCTCGACGGTCATCTGCGGGCCGGGTTCGATCGCCCAGGCGCATCAGCCGGACGAATATATCGAGGTGGCTCAGATGGAGCGCGGCGCCGCCTTCATGCTGCGGCTGGCGGATGACCTGAAACTCTAGCCGTCAGGGAGTCGGCATTTTAACCAAAAGTCATGGGGCGATCCGGCTTCGTCGCCAAGGATCGCCCCATGGCATATCTGATTACCAAGGGCGCATGGTCTCGCCGTAGATCAGTGCGATGATGAACTTCAGCACGGATAGTCTCCCTCGTTGGCGCCCATTTCGAAAAGCGCGGAGATATGGTTAATATAGAATTAACCAAGAGGCAATGGGTAACTGATCCGGCAACGGATTGAGAACGCCCGTAAAAGGAGGTTAACACCTTCTTCAGTGATCGCGATTACATTTGAGGTGGTGAACGACACTCCTCCTCGAATCGCCGCCAGCGCCGCTGAGCCGAACGGCCTTCCTACCGGCGCCATGGCGGCGGGGGGTGTAGTGGATTCGCAATGGCAGTTCCTGATCCTACTTGCGGTCGGCAATTTCACGATCCTGCGGCGGCGCTTCGGGCGCGTGCATTTCGCCGCCCTGGTCGAGATGGTGGTCGCGCGTTTGGCGGCGGCTTTTCCCGATGGCGTCATACGCCCAACGGCACCGGCACAGATTGAAATCATGATGCTGGCCCCGGTCCGCGAGGTGCTGGAAGAGCATCTCGCGGCGATGAGCGCCTTGTTGTCCGAACCTTTTGAAGTGGCCGGCGAGCGATGCCGTATCGAGCCGGTTCTGGGCGCGGCGGTGACGACGGTGCCGCATGATGACGATATCCGCCTGTTGGAAAATGCCGAACAGGCCTTGGCCGACGCGCATATCGAATCCCGGCCCGTGGTGCGCGAGATGGCGGCGCGCGCCGATCGCCTCGACCGCATCGCGCTGGCCCGCGACCTCAGCCAGGCGGTCGAGCACGATGGCCTCTATGTCGAATATCAGCCCAAGGTCCATGTCCGTCAGCAACGGATTTGCAGCATCGAGGCGCTGTTGCGCTGGCGGCATCCGACCTATGGCATGATCTCGCCGATGGAATTCATTCCGGTGGCGGAGGAGTCGCGCACCATCGCGGCGCTGACTCTATGGACACTCCGCCGGGTGATCGCCGACCAGCGGTGCCTCAAATGCGCGGGTCATGACCTGAGGGTCTATGTCAACATCTCGGGCATGTTGTTGAGCGACCAGAATTTCGTGCGCGAGGCCTGCGCGCTGGTGACCGATAGCGGCGCCAGTATCGGGTTCGAGATCACCGAAACCTCGGTAATCCGCGATCCGGACAGCGCGATGGCGAATCTGCAGGTGTTCGTCGATATAGGGATCACCATCGCGATCGACGATTATGGCGCGGGACTGTCCTCGCTGTCCTATCTCAAGCAACTACCCGCTTGCGAACTCAAGATCGACAAGCTGTTCATCACCCAATTGACCAGTTCCAACCGCGATCCCCTGATCGTCCGGTCGACCATCGATCTGGCCCATGCGCTGGAAATGGAAGTAGTGGCGGAAGGGGTCGAGACCCCGGCCGCGCTCGCCCTGCTCAGCGTCATGGGGTGCGATATGGTCCAAGGCTATCTGATCAGCCGTCCGATCGGGTTGGATGCGCTGACCCATTTCCTGGCGGAACAGGGGCATGAGGCCGCCGTGGCATTGTCCCGGCCGACGCCCTTTGCCCGCTTGGTAGCGAATGCGCGCGGTTAGGATCGGATTGATCGTCGCGGCCTTGCTCGCGGCGGGACTCGAGTCGGGCGCGCGCGGAGCGAAGGGGCCGCAACCCCTGTTCGATCGTGCGATCGAGGCGGCCAAGGCCGAGATGCTCCGCGATCCGGCGGCCGCCGTTCGAAAGGCCGAAGGCGCGCGCCAATCCGCTGCGCAGATCGTGGATGCCGACCAGCGAGCGCTGGCCTTCGCGACCGCAGACTGGCTACGTGGCGAGGGCGCGCTCCGGCTTGGAGACGGTCAAAGGGCCCGTGCGGCCATTGCCGAAGCGTTGACTACCGCGCATCGACTGGCCCCCCGATCCGATCTGTATGGCAATGTCCTTTTGTCCAAGGGCAGCCTGGATACCGACAACGGCAATATCTCCGCCGCCCTTCAGTCCTTTCAGACGGCGTACCGGGTCTTTCAACATCTGAACGATCCACGCGGTCAGGCGCGGGCGCTCGTCCAGATGGCGAACCTGTATATCAACGGCAAGGATTTCGCGTCCGCGCTGCGTTATCTGGAACAGGCGCGTGCCGCCTATCAGGGGGACGACGCCCTGCGAATGGTCGTGCTCAACAACCGTTCGCTGACCCTTGGCGAGTTGGGACGCCCAGAAGATGCACTGGCTCAGTTGCGGGAGGCAGGGGCGCTGGCGCAGCAGCTCAATAGTCCCCCGATGCTGGCGCAGGTATGGCGCAATATCGCGCGCAGCGAATTGCGCCTGGGGCGCGTCGAGGCGGCAGAAGCATCGATCGCGCGTGCGCGGCGTGCCGATCCCGAAGACGCGCGTGCGCTGGATAGCATCGCAGCGCAGGTCGCATTCCAGCGCAACAGATTCGACGAGGCCGCGCGGCTGATCGATCGCAGTTTCGAAGGCGTCGATACCCTTCAGACCGGCATTTCGTTCAGGGATGCGCATCAGAGCGCCTACCAAATCTACGCAGCCATAGGTCGGACGGCGGATGCGCTGCGCCATCTGGAGGCGTTAAAGCGGATCGACGACGAGGCCACCCGCCTTGCGACCTCCACCAGCCTCGCCCTGATGGGCGCCCGGTTCGACTTCGCCAATCAGGAGTTGCGGATCGCCCGGATGAAGGCTGCCGACCTGCAACGCAATATCGCCTTCGAACGCGAGCAGTTGCGCACCGAGCGGATCATCCTGATCGGCTCGGTTGCGGCGATCATCGTGGTATTGGCGCTGCTGGGCATCTGGCTGGTCACGCTGGGTCGCAGCCGCAACCGCATCCGCGCGGCGCATGGCGATCTGGCGGTGACCAACGACCGGCTGGAAAAGGCGCTGGCGGTCAAGACCGAGTTCCTGGCGACCACCAGCCACGAGATCCGCACGCCGCTCAACGGCATTCTGGGTATGACCCAGATCATGCTGGCCGACGCCGCGCTGCCCGGCGATCAGCGCGAGCGGGTGGAGGTGATGCACGGCGCGGGCATGACCATGCGCGCGCTGGTCGATGATCTGCTGGACGTGGCCAAGATCGAGAATGGCCGCATGACGCTGGAACGCGCGCCCTTCGATCTGGCGGCCACGGTCCGTGACGCGTCGCGTCTGTTCGAGGGGCAGGCGGAGGCCAAGGCGATCGGCTTTTCGGTCGACCTGTCCGACTGTCCCGCGACGGTGCTGGGCGACTCGGCGCGTATCCGGCAGATCGTCTTCAACCTTTTGTCCAACGCGCTGAAATTCACCGCCTCGGGCCGGGTGACGCTGTCGTCGGAGCGGACGACGGACGGCGTTGCGATCCGTGTCACCGACAGCGGCATCGGCATATCGCCCGACAAGCAGGAGGAGATATTCGAGGCATTCCGCCAGGCGGACGCCAGCACTACGCGGCATTTCGGCGGCACCGGGCTGGGGCTGGCGATTTGTCGGCGACTGGCACGGGCGATGGGCGGCGACGTGACGGTGGAGAGCATGGTGGGGCAGGGATCGACCTTCACCCTGACGCTGTCGCTGGAGGAACTGGCCGTCGAGCCGGCGTCCGAGCGTCCCATCGTCCTGATCCTTGATCGCAACCCGATCCGGCGGGCGATGTGGACCAAGCTGTGTGACCCGCATGCCGCCGCCACCTTCGTCGGCGACGCGGACGAGGCGGTCGCGCGTCTGGGCGAAGGGGGTATCGCGCGCCTGCTGATCGACGATAGCGCGATCCGTGATGCCGATGGCCGCCCGATCCTGTCTCCGATCGAGACGGGCGTTTCCTCGCAAATCCCGACTTTCCTGTTGTGGCCGGAATCGGAGCCTTTGGAGAGGAACGAATATTTTGCCTCCGGGTTAATTGAGGTTATCGCAAAACCGGTCTCGGGGGTTGAGGTGATGCACAAGATGTTTGGCACCTCACCGCAAACCGCCGCCACGCCACTTGTAACGCAAGCGGCATGATCGCTAGGGCGGGATTATGATCTGCGTCATGACCGGAATGGGATGCGATACGGGGAAAGGACGCCGATGAACGTCCTTTTCATCGAGGATGATCGCATGAACCGCCGGGTGGTCCGCGATATGCTCGACGTGGCGGGCGCCAATATGGCTGAAGCGGAAAATGCCGAGATCGGCCTCGCGATGATCGAGCGCGATTCCTATCATATGATCCTGATCGATCTGCGGATGCCGGGCATGGATGGTATCACCGCCATTCAGCAGATCCGGGCCCGTGGCGATGCCAAGGGCGAAGTGCCGATCATCGTTGTCACTGCCGATAGCGGCGTCGACCTGCGCGAACGCTGTATGACGGCGGGGGCCGATGACGTCATCGTCAAGCCGGTGGCGATGGACCAGTTGTTCGAGGCGATG
Source organism: Sphingomonas sp. Marseille-Q8236 (assembly GCF_965112005.1). NCBI lineage: Bacteria > Pseudomonadati > Pseudomonadota > Alphaproteobacteria > Sphingomonadales > Sphingomonadaceae > Sphingomonas > Sphingomonas sp. Marseille-Q8236. The sequence continues at coordinate 133,658 of NZ_CBCOPO010000001.1, read as the reverse complement.
GGCCGCATCCTGGCGGGGGATCGCGGCGGCGCGATGATCGGCTGATCGCCTCCGCGCCGGACAGGCTTTCTATCTAGCTCGCCACATCCGGTTTGGGGCGCAGCGCATCGGCCAGCGACGCGGTCGCGCTGCCCCTCTTGGCGGGGAGCGGTTGCGACGGGTCGGGGGCCCAGCCGGTCAGGAAGATCAGGTTGAACTGTTCCGACACCCGCCCATCGGGGTCGGCCATATCCGCAAAGGCCGCCGCCGCCGCCGCCAGTGCCGCACGGCCGATCGGCCGCCGCTCGGCCAGCATATTGCTGCTGCCCATGCCGCGCAGATCGCCCAGCAGCCGCCCGAAGTCGCGGTAGCGCACCTCCAGCGTCTCGATATCCGCGACGGGCAGGGTAAAGCCCGCCCGCATCAGCAAATCCCCCGCCGAACGGACATCGACCTGCGGATGGAGCCGCGCGACCGGCCGCTCGGCCTCCGCCACGCGCAACGCCGCGCGCAGCCGGGGGAGCGAACCGCCGCCCACGAACGCGCCGAGGAACAGTCCATCGGGGCGCAGCACCCGTCGGATCAGCGTCAGTGCGCCGGGCACGTCATCGATCTGATCGAGCACGCCCGCGCTGACCACCAGATCAAAGCTGCGATCCGCGAAGGGCAGACGATCCTCATCCCCCTGCACCCCGCCCGCCGCATGTGCGAACGCAAAGCCGGGGTCCAGTCGCGCGACCCGCGCGCCCGGCGGCGCCTGGAAGCCGCCGTCGAAGCAGCCCAGGTCCAGAATGTCGCGAAACGGCCGCGTGACCGCATCCAGTCGCTCGGCAAGGCCATCCAGCATGGCCGCGCGCAGAAAGTCGTGCGCGGCGAAATCCGGCTGTGCGCGGTCGCGGCGGAGACGGCGGGCATTTCGGTCGAAGATGGTCGGGCTGCTCACCCGGGCGCTTGTGCGCGCTTGTGCGATCGGGAACAAGTCGAACCCGATGGGCGGGCAGGCGAAATGGCAGGGATTCGCGCCGGGCGGGTGGCTGGCCGGGGCGATCCGCTGGGCCCTGCCGCCGCGCTGTCCGGGCTGTGCCGAGCCGGTCGAGGCGGATCATCGCTTCTGCGCCTCTTGCTGGGGACGGTTGCGGTTTCTGGACGGGGCGGGCTGCGTGCGTTGTGGCCTGCCGGTCGCGCAGGGCCATGGTGGGGGAGGCTGGTGCGGAACCTGTCTCGCCGACCCGCCGCGCCATGCCGGTATCCATGCCGCGGTCGCTTATGGTCCGATCGCGCGCGAATTGCCGATCCGCCTGAAACATGGCGGCCGGATCGGCGTGGCGGAAACCATGGCCGGGCCCATGGCGCGGTTGATGCCCGAACGGGCCGATCTGCTGATCCCGGTGCCGTTGCATCGCTGGCGGCTGTGGCGACGGGGGTTTAATCAGGCGGTGCTGATCGGTGCGGGCGTGTCGCGGCGGACCGGCGTTCCGCTGCTGCGCGACGGGTTGGAGCGGGTTCGCGCGACGCCGTTGCTGCGCGGCCTGTCGCCCCGTGCACGGCGGGCGGCGGTGACATCGGCCTTTCGCGTGCCCGACCCGGCGGCGGTGGCGGGGCGCCGCATCGTGCTGATCGACGATGTGTATACGCCGGGTGCGACGGCGGGCGCCTGTGTCCGCGTGCTGCTGGCGGCGGGGGCGGCGTCGGTGGCGATCCTGTGCTGGGCGCGGGTCGTCGATCATGACGCAACCGACCCCGACGATTGACAAGCGCGCCCACGCGCCACACCTGAGGGGGATGGCAAAGGTCGAAATCTACACCAAGGCGTTCTGTCCCTATTGCACCCGGGCCAAGGCGCTGCTCGCTTCCAAGGGCGTCGAGCCGGAGGAATTTGACATCAGCATGGGTGGTCCCAAGCGCGCCGAGATGATCGAGCGCGCCCATGGGCGGACCACCGTGCCGCAGATTTTCATCGACGGACAGCATATCGGCGGTTCGGACGATCTGGCCGCGCTCGACAAGCGCGGAGGGCTGGACCCGCTTCTGTCCGCATGACCGCCATCGCGGTTCTCCAGATGACGGCGGGAATCGAACCTGCCGCCAATGCGGATACGCTGGAACGCGCCGTCGCCGAGGCGGCGGCGGGGGGCGCGGCGATGCTGTTCACGCCCGAAATGTCGGGGCTGATCGACCGCGACAAAGCGCGTGCGGCAGAGCATTTGATGCCCGAGGACCGCGATGCCGTCCTGGCGCGGGTGCGTTCGGCGGCGGCGGCGCATGGTCTGTGGGTTCATCTCGGCTCGCTCGCGGTGCGGCGGGAGGATGGGCGGCTGGCCAATCGCGGCTATGTCATCGACGATCGGGGCGACATTCGTGCCTGCTATGACAAGATGCATCTGTTTGACGTCGATCTGCCCAGCGGCGAAAGCTGGCGGGAATCGGCCTCCTATGCGCCGGGCGAGCGAGCGGTGGTGGTCGATACGCCGGTCGGGCGGCTGGGCCTCGCCATTTGTTACGATTTGCGCTTTCCCGCGCTGTTCGCCGCGCTGACGGAGGCGGGGGCCACCTTGCTGTCGGTGCCCGCCGCCTTCACCCGGCCCACCGGTGCGGCGCATTGGCATGTGCTGCTGCGCGCGCGCGCGATCGAGGCGGGGGTGCATCTCGTCGCCGCCGCGCAGACGGGCGAGCATCAGGACGGCCGCGCAACCTATGGCCATTCGCTGGTGGTCGGACCTTGGGGCGAGGTGTTGCTCGATATGGGCGATGCGGCGGGTCTCGGCTTTGCCGCCATCGATTCGGCACAGGTCGATGCGGTCCGCCAGCGCCTGCCTGCCATCCGCCATCGCCGCCCTATCCCACCGGTGGTTCAGTCATGATCGTCTTCGACCTGCGATGCGCGCAGGGCCATGTGTTCGAGGCCTGGTTCGCTTCGTCCGCCGCTTATGCCGACCAGCGCGAGGGCGGGCAGGTGGAATGTCCGCTCTGTGGCGATCGCGCCATCGAGAAGGCGGTCATGGCCCCCCAAATTGCGGCCAAGGGCAATAGTCGTCCCGACACCCCGTCCCCGCAGGCGATCCGTGCCGCGCTGGAGCAACTGGCGGGGCAGCAGGCGAGGATGCTGGAGAAATCCACCTGGGTCGGGACCGCCTTCGCCGATCAGGCCCGCGCGATGCACGAGGGCGAGGCCCCGGTCGCGCAGATCCATGGCCAGGCCAGCCTGGCCGAGGCCAAGGCGCTGGTCGAGGACGGCGTACCCGTCGCGCCCTTGCCCTTTCCGGTGGTGCCGCCCAAGCAGGTGAACTGAGCCGCCGTCAAACCACTCTGGACCATGCCGCCCGTCCCGAGTATCACCGCCGCCGCGTGGGGCCCCGTAGCTCAGCAGGATAGAGCATCAGATTCCTAATCTGGGGGCCACTGGTTCGAATCCAGTCGGGGTCACCACGCGTTTAAAAACAATGACTTAGCGGCTATCTTCCGCCGTTTGTCTCACAGTAAAATCTCACAGCTTTAGCCGCAGCTAATAGCCAGCCAAGCGCGACGTTCGCGTTATGGAACGTCCGCCAGCGTCTTCGAATTTAGGGGTGTGCCAAGCTAAGCAGGCGGCATGACACTAATGACGGCTTAGGGTCAGGACTCGTTGATTACAGCCAGAAGATGACGGTGGCTGCGAGGGCGATGGCCGAGAAGAAGGCGGTGGGGCAGCGGTCGTAGCGCGTAGCGACGCGACGCCAGTCCTTCAGACGGCCGAACATGATCTCGATGCGGCTGCGGCGCCGATAGCGGCGCTTGTCGTACCGGACAGGCTCGTTGCGCGAATTGCGGCCCGGGATGCAGGGCTGGATGCCTTTGGCCTGGAGAGCGTCCCTGAACCAGTCCGCGTCATAGCCGCGGTCGCCAAGCAGCCATTGTGCCTTGGGCAGGTCATCGAGCAGCGCTGCCGCGCCGGTGTAGTCGCTGACCTGGCCTGCGGTCATGAAGAAGCTCAGCGGGCGTCCGTTCGCATCGGCGACGGCATGGAGCTTGGTGTTCATGCCGCCTTTGGTGCGGCCGATCAGGCGGCCAAGATCCCCTTTTTAACCCGCAGGCTCGATGCCGTGCGGTGCGCCTTCAAGTAGGTCGCGTCGATCATGACCGTTCCTGGCTGCGCGCTTGCAGTCGCCAACCCCTCCATCATGCGTGTGAACACACCGGCCTCGCCCCAACACTTCCACCGATTGTATAGCGTCTTGTGCGGGCCGTAGGCGCTCGGCGCATCACGCCAGCGCAGCCCGTTCTTGTTGACGAACACGATGCCGCTCAGCACCCGCCGATCGTCCACCCGTGGCTTCCCATGGCTCTTTGGAAAGAACGGCCGCAGCCGCTCGATCTGCTCATCCGTCAGCCAAAACAGGTCGCTCATTCCGGTCTCCTTGCGGAGCCTGAATCAGATCGCGACGCTGACATCAATGGGTCCTGACCCTAGTATGGGGGCGGCTTGTTATTTCTCTAGTCGGGGTCACCACGCCAGCGTCCCATGGGATCAGCCGACAGGATCGCGCGGTTCTTCAGGGCTGGCTTCGGCCGCACCGCTCAGCGAATTGTCGTCAACGCCAGCCGCTATCCTGGTCTACGCTGGAGGTGGTGCGGGTAGGGAACGCCGACTTCGCACCGATCCCTACCCGCAAAGGCTCACTTCTGCTTTTTCGCCTTTTTGGCATAGTGGTGATGGGTGAGCGCGCATCCCGCCGCAGCCCCGGCGACGCCATGTCCCTTGCCGACCATATGGCCTGCAACGCCGCCCGCGACCGCGCCACGGATACAGCCCTTGGCATAGACCGGGCTGGCGACCAGAGTTGCAGCGGCGATGGCGATAACGGAAATTCGCATGACGGGCTCCTATGTTATGGCGTTATCGCAAAGTCTTGGAGCGGGTCGGCCGTTCCATGACAAACATGTCAGGACGATCTCGACGGCAGTGACGGAACATCGCGGCGATCTGATCGATCGATGCGGGATGGAGAACTGAGCCGATATGACTGAACCCTTGAGTGCCGCCGCCCATGTCATTCAATTGGCACTGACCCCGATATTCCTGCTGACTGCCGTGGGGTCGTTGCTTAGGGTCAGGACTCGTTGATCACAGCCAGAAGATGACGGTGGCAGCGAGGGTGACGGCGGCAAAGAAGGCAGTGGGGCAGCGATCGTAGCGGGTAGCGACCCGACGCCAGTCTTTGAGGCGGCCGAACATGATCTCGATGCGGCTGCGGCGCCGGTAGCGGCGCTTGTCGTATTTGACCGGCTCGTTGCGTGATCGCCGGCCCGGGATGCAGGGCTGGATGCCTTTGGCCTGGAGGGCGTCCCTGAACCAGTCGGCGTCGTAGCCGCGGTCGCCGAGCAGCCACTGCGCCTTCGGCATGTCATCCAGCAGCGCTGCCGCGCCGGTGTAGTCGCTGACCTGGCCCGCGGTCATGAAAAAGCTTAAGGGGCGCCCGTTTGCATCGGCGACGGCATGTAGCTTGGTATTCATACCGCCTTTGGTGCGGCCGATCAGGCGGCCAAGATCCCCTTTTTTACCCGCAGGCTTGATGCCGTGCGGTGCGCCTTCAGATAGGTTGCGTCGATCATGACCGTCTGCGGCTCGGCGCCAGCTGCAGCCAGACCTTCCATCATTCGCGTGAACACGCCGGCCTCGCCCCAACGCTTCCACCGATTGTACAGCGTCTTGTGGGGGCCATACTCGCTAGGCGCATCTCGCCAGCGAAGCCCGTTGCGATTGACGAATACGATGCCGCTCAGCACCCGCCGGTCGTCCACCCTCGGCTTGCCATGGCTCTTGGGAAAGAAGGGCCGCAGCCGCTCCATCTGCTCGTCCGTCAGCCAAAACAGGTCACTCATCTCGGTCTCCTTGCGGAGCCTGAATCAGATCGCGACGCTCACATCAATGGGTCCTGACCCTAACGTGTTCGCGACGCGGTTGGGGCGGATCAGCGACCGGATCCAGGCCCTGAAGAAGGAGGGGCGTGCGAACAGCCTCGAGATGCGCCGCCTGCGGCTGCGCTCTAAGATCCTCGACATCGCCGTGAGCCTGACGGCGGCGGCGGGGGCGATGACCTGTTGCTCGGCCATCACGCTGTTCCTTGGGACCTTGCGCGACTCCGGTCATGCATCGCTGCTGTTCTTCTTTTTCGGTGGTGGGCTGCTCTGTGCGGTTGCGGGGCTGGCCTGTTTCGTGGGGGAGATCACGATCGCCGGACGAGCGTTGCGCGACGAGAACGATCCGGGTTGATGCGGCCGCACCGGATCGCGCCCCGCGACCAGTCCGCGTCAGGCCGTTCGCCCGATCACGGTGCCTGCGCGGATCGCTTGTCCCTCGACCAGAGTGTCCGCCAGCCGCATGTCCGGGGGCAGGAACAGGATGATGGTCGAGCCATGTTCGAACCAGCCCATCTCCTCGCCCTTGCCGATCCGCGCGGCGCAGGGGCGGCGGCCCGGGCCATGTTCGCGCAGGCTGCGTTCGGTATCCAGGCAATGGAGGCGGATGCTCGCCACCAGGATCGCGGCGACCGGGACGATCAGTAGCGGCCGCCCCGAGACCAGCGTTCGCGCCTCGATCACCGCGCGTTCGTTGCGGCAGAAGAGCCGTTCGACCCGCTTGAGCGCGATCGGGTTCACGTTCCAGCAGTCGCCGGACAGATAGGTCACCCCCTCCACCGCCATATCGGTCGGGGCATGGAAGCGGTGATACATGCCCGCCGTCAGCCGCAGCGTGACGAACGAGCCGTCGCGGAACCGCTCGACCAGTTCGGGATCGGGGACCAGGTCGCCCAGGCGATAGGGAAAGCCCTTGATCTGATAGAGTCGATCGTCCTCGATCCGGCCATGCGCGCCGACCAGCGCATCGCAGGGCGAGGCGAGTGTGTCGGGATCGATATCGAACGCGCGCGCGCCGTCGCGTAGAGGGCGGACGAAGCCGTCGCGCAACGATTTGAACCGCCTCGTCCGCGCATCCGACAGGTCGACGCCCGCAAAGAATTTCCACAGCGCCAGGCTGGGCTTCGCCACCAGCGGATGCTCGATCCGCGCGATCCGGCCGACCAGTTGCGTGGCGAAGCGGCGAGGCAGGCGATTGGTGACGAGGAAATTGATGTCCTCGTTCAGGAAGAACCGCATGATGGGTCCGCGCATTGTCATGCCTCCGTCATGGGTACGCGGTCAAAGGCCGCATGAACCCGATTCTCACTGGCCTGCTGGCCGTCTCCGCCGGTGCAGTCGCCCTGACCAAAGGGCATCGCCGCCTGACCCTGTCGCGCGCCAAGCATCCCGGACTGGGCGGCCATGTCCGCATGGCCAAGCGGATTGCCGGGCAGATTCCGTTCTATAGCTATGGCGAGGAGCGCTTCTTTCGTGTCGATGGCGCCCCCGATGCGGTGGCCGGGCAACGTCGCGCGGGGTTCGAGCGGTTGGGCGACATCTTCGCGACTCGATTCGTGCAGACGCTCGCGCTGACCCGCGAGACTCGGTCCGGTCTGTCCGACCTGCAATTTACCGGCGCTTACCGCGTGCCGTTCCAGTTTCGCGAGAAGGTCCGCACGACGCTCGCGACCGGCGCCTTCTACCAGCGGTCGGAAGGGCCGATCCTGGTCGATCTGGACGGCAACCGGTTGATCGACTTGACCGGCTCTTACGGCGTCAATCTGTTCGGTAACGACTTCTACAAACAGACCATGGCCGAAGGGGCGGCGATGGTCGCCGATCTGGGCGGGGTGCTGGGGTCCTTTCACCCGGTGGTCGCCGACAATGTCCGCCGCCTGACCGAATTGTCGGGGATGGACGAGGTGTCCTTCCATATGTCGGGCACCGAGGCGGTGATGCAGGCGGTGCGGCTGGCGCGCTATCACACCCGCCGCCCGCGCCTGGTGCGGTTCGCCGGGGCCTATCATGGCTGGTGGGGCGATGTTCAGCCGGGCATCGGCAATCCCATGCCCGCCGACCGCACGCTGACGCTGGCCGACATGTCGGAGCGGACGCTGAAGGTCCTCGCCACGCGCAAGGACATTGCCTGTGTGCTGGTCAATCCGCTCCAGGCGATGCACCCCAATGGCTCGGCCCCGTCCGACGGGCAGCTGGTCGATGGCGGTCGCAAGGCGGGGGCGGACATGGCCGCCTATCGCGATTGGCTGCACCAGCTGGCCGATGTGTGCCGGGCGAACGGTATCGTCCTGATCTTCGACGAGGTGTTCATGGGCTTCCGCCTGGCGAAAGGCGGGATGTCGGAATATTTCGGGGTGAGGCCCGACCTCATCACCTATGGCAAGACGCTGGGCGGCGGGTTGCCGGTCGGCGTGCTCTGCGGCCCGGCCCATCTGATGAAGCGCTGGCGCGAGGATCGTCCCGTCGACATCTGCTTCGCGCGCGGTACGTTCAATTCGCACCCCATGGTCATGGGCGCGATGAACGCCTTTCTTCGGCGGCTGGAGACGCCCGAGATCGCCGCGCTCTATGACGGGCTGGACGCGCGGTGGAATGCGCGGGCCGCAACGTTCAACGCAGCGATGGCGGCGGCGGGGCTTCCTTTGTCGGTCGCACATGTCCAGACGATCTGGACCATCCTCTATGCGGTCGCCTCGCCCTATAACTGGATGCTGCAATATTATCTCCGGGCGGAAGGACTGGCGTTGAGCTGGGTCGGGACCGGGCGGCTGATCTTCAGCCTCGACATCGACGACACCCTGTTTGCCGAGATTTGCGACCGCTTCGTTGCAGCAGGACAACAGATGCGTGACGATGGCTGGTGGTGGACCTCTCCGGACGCGCCAACCGACCTCAAACTGGCGAACAAGGCGATCCGGCGGCGGATTTTAAAGGAGTCGCTGGCGGTGCGGATGGGTAGGTGACGGATAACGTTCTCCCGGCCCCAGTCCCTCACCCTAACCCTCTCCCCGGCGGGGAGAGGGTAAGGAAAGGCAAAAGCCCTCTCCCCGCCAGGGAGAGGGTTGGGTGAGGGGTGGGGGCCGGGCGACCCCCTTTGAAAACCTAGTTCCGAGGTAGGCTTACGCCGCCCTCAAATCCTCGAAATCATCGACATCGTGATGATCCATCCGCTCGCCCTTCATCAGGCGGCGCGGTGCGCTCTTGTACATCTTGAAGTCGTTGAACGGGTCGGTGACGATCTTGGTCGCCCAGACGAGGCCCGTTTCCAGATCGCGGGCGACCCAGAGTTGCATGACCCGCACGATGATCGCGCTGACGCCCAGGCCCAGCCAGCCGATGCCGACATGACGCAGATAGCCCATGAAGCCGTCCGGATATTCCAGCGTGCCGAACAGCGTCGGCTGGACCATCAATACGACCGGGATCGCGCCCCAGATGCCCATCAGCACATATTTGCGCGCCAGGTTGTAGCCGACCTTGATCTCTTCCTTATGCTCATGCGTCGCCTTGTTCACATGGTCATAGCCCTTGGGCTCGAAGAAGAAATGTCCGGCCTGGCGGCTGGTCATCGCCACGCCCCAGGCCAGCAGGCTGGCGACCGCCGGGTCGATGAACAAGAGGACATAGGCGGTCAGGAAGGTGCAGGCGCTGACGAAGTGCAGGCTCTGATTGACCAGGCTGTGATGATAATAACGATGATCGTCCCACCGCTGTTCGGCGAGCTGCGCGCGAAAACCCGTCATTGGACATGTCCTTGGAGGGAAGGCTGACGCTTGGCGAAGCGGACCAGCGAGAAATGGCCGAGCGGGGGCAGGGGGCGGCTTTCGACCAGCTCCACATCGCCGCGCGTTGCCGCCCAGTCGGTATAGCGGTGGAACGGGAAATCGGTGCGGAAGCCCAGGCGGCTGGTGATCGGCATCAGCGTCTTTTCGATGCGCCCGCGAAGCCCATCGCCCGCGCCCACCCGCGTCGTGATGACGATCTCGCCACCGGGGCGGCAGATGCGAGCGAATTCGTCGAGCGCGCGTTCCGGATTGGGGACCGCGGTGATGACATATTGCGCGACCACCACGTCGAAGCTGTTGTCGGCGAATTGCAGCGCCTCGGCATCGCCGTAAGCAATCTGTTCGACATGGGCCAGGTTGCCGCGCTTCACCCGTTCGCGTGCCTTGTCGAGCATCGGCTCGGACAGGTCGACGCCGACGATGCGGTTGTCGCGGGAATATTGGGGCAGGGAAATGCCGGTGCCGACGCCGACCTCGATGATCCGCCCACCGATCCGCTCGGCGGCGACGATCGCGGCGGAGCGGCCTTTTCTGAAGACGGGGCCGAAGACCAGGTCGTAAACTGGTGACCAGCGATCATAGGCCTTGGTGACGCTGGCGGTACTCATCTGCGTTGCCATCGAATGGGCATCCCGTAGTGCGGCGATCCCATCCCTGTTCGCAGCGACCCGTGACAATTTCACGACAGGAGCCGTGTCGCCTGCGAGATTTTCTCAATAACGCAACGAATATGTCATCCTATATGCACGGATATGTCGCAATTTGCATTTAATCATCAAGCTGCCGATTTTCGTCCTTATGGCAAGTATAGGGAGCATGATATACGGATTGCTCCGAAATGACGGGATTATGGGGAATATCTATTTATAATGTCCAGTAAGATAGGGCGCTGCAACTTGCCCATCCTACTACCCCGCGATTTATCTGCTTACGCGAAAAGCTTGAGCGCCCAGCGCGGCGACGTGTATGGCCTCGGCGGCGCAGCGTAGCAAAATTTCCCGGATCACTTGGCGAAAAACACTACAGCTTGGCGGATCGTCCTATGTGGGAATCAGCTAAGTGGCTGAAATCCGGCTTTTTCAGTGTATGGCACAACTAATGCAGTAACTCACATGCCGGGGTGATCCGGCATTCAGGGAGTTACTACCATGTTGCTGACACTGCTGATCGCATCGACCCTGTCCACCGCCGCGTCGGGCCGGGAGCCGATCGCACCGACGATCGCCGCGCCGAGCACGGCCGCCATGACGTCGGGGGGCTCCGCAGCGTCCACTTTCCCGGCCGATACCCGTTTTTGCATTTACGATACGCCGACCGGATCGCGCATCCGCCTCAAGGTCTGCCGCACGGCGGACGAGTGGATCGCCACCGAAGGCCAAGTTCCCACCGGCCGCATCGCGCGCCGCTGATCCCCCCTCAGACACACCGCTCGTTGGAGAATCACGATGTTGTTCGCACTGCTCGCCGCCGCTGCTTCCCTGTCCGCTCCGTCGCCGCGCGATGAGGTCGCCAAGCCAGCGGCCACCCCGATCGAAGCCTCCGCGCTGCCCAGCGCCTCCGCTCCGGTCAAGCCGCCCCGCTATTGCTTCCTGAATGTCGAGGAAGATCACATCATGCGTGGCAAGGTCTGCAAGACGCGCAAACAGTGGCTGTGGAACGGCGTCGATCCGCTCAACTATATCGGCCGCAAGAAGTGATCGAAAAGGGGGTAGGGGCCACCGCTGTCGCATGGCCCCGCCCCGCGCATGTCAGCCCAGATCGCGGGCGTAGATGTTATAGGTCTTGTTGACGTCGCTCTTGATGGTCTCGGCGATCGAGCGCATCCCCTGATTGTCGTCGAGGATCCAGCCGATCTCCCCGCGCGACGCGCCGTATTTGGTCACCGAGGCGCGGCGGATATATTCGATCATCATGAAGGCCAACTGGCTGGCCATGCGCGACGACTGGAGTTCCTTGACCACCCCCATCAACGGCACGCGCATCGTCCGCACCTTGGGCGCGCGCAGCCACAGCAGCAGCTTGGCCCAGCCGAAGGGAAGCAGGCTGCCCTTGAGCGGCTTGATCGCCTCGTTGAGGTCGGGAAGCGTGATCATGAACGCCACGGGCTTGCCGTCCAGTTCGGCGATGCGGATCAGGTCGTTGAACACGATCGGCTTCAGCTTAACGCCAACGTCCTTGATTTCCGGCGGCGTGAGCGGGATGAAGCCCCAATTGTCCGACCATGCGTCGTTCAGGATGCTGAGGATGATCGCGGCCTCCTCCTCGAACTTGGCCTTGTTCACCTCGCGCACGCGGATACGCTCGTTCTTCTCGCCCGACTTGATGATCCGCTGGACGATCGGCGGGAATTCCTGCGTGATGTCCAGCTCATAGGTGAAGAGCTGCTTGATGGTGGTATAACCCGCCGCCTCGATCCATCCCTGATATTCCGGCCGGGCATGGCCCATCATGATCGTCGGGTCCTGGTCGAACCCCTGGACCAGCAGGCCGGGCTCCTCCCACACCGATTGCGACACCGGACCGATCGCGCGGGTCATGCCCTCTCCGCGCAGCCACCCCTCGGCCGCCGACAGCAGCGCGCGGAACACCTCCTCGCGCGTCGCATCCATCAGTCCCCAGAAACCCGTGCCTGGTCCGAACCCCTTGGACACGTCCATCTCCAGCGCCAGCATATCGAGATGCGCCGAAATGCGCCCGACGACCTTGCCATTCTCTTCCGCCAGGAAAAGCTGCGCCTTGGCATGGCTGTACCAGCCATTCTTTTCCGGCGTGATCAACCCCAGCGCTTCGCCCTTGAGCGGCGGCACCCAATGCGGATCGTCCGCGTAGAGGCCGAACGGGAAGTCCACAAAGGTCTTGCGGTCGCGCTTGGACGCTATGGGGCGGATGGAAAGGGTCATATGGGATCGGTCCGGCGTATGATTTCGCCCTCGTACCTAACCGGCTTGGTCGATCATAGCGAGTGAGGATATCGTCATCGCCCGCCGTGGGAATGCCACCGTGTCGCCACTATATGGGGGCAAAGGATATGCCCATGGAATCGACCCTTTCTTTCGAGCGCGGCGCGTCGGCCGCCGGCACCATGCCCGGTGCGCGCCTGCCGATCGCGGACGACAAGGCGATGCTGCGCGCCGCCGCCGAATTGACCCGCGACCTGATCGCGCCAAATCCGCGCCTCTATTGGGCCGACATGGCGGGCAGTGCGCTGCTCGGCTATGCCGCGCTGGCCGTAGCGGTGACGGCATCCTCGACCGGAGTGATCGTCGTCGCGTCGGTGGTCGCGGTGCTGGCGCTCTATCGCGCGCTGCTGTTCATCCACGAAGTCAGCCATATGAAGCATTCGGCGCTGCCGCGTTTCCGCGAGGGCTGGAACGCGCTGGTCGGTGTGCCGCTGCTGACTCCCGCCTTCATGTATGAGGGGGTGCATAACCTTCACCATGCGAAGACCCGCTATGGCACGGTCGACGATCCCGAATATCTGCCGCTCGCGCTGATGAAGCCGTGGACGCTGCCGGTCTTCATCCTGGTGTCGGCACTGGCGCCGCTGGGGCTGCTGATCCGCTTTGCGATCCTGTCGCCTTTGTCCTGGGTGGTTCCGGGGCTGCGCAAGATGGTGGTCGAGCGTTACTCGGCGCTGGCGATCAACCCGCAATTCCGCCGTCGCATGCCCGAGGGCGAAGCGCTGGTCCGCTTCAACCGGACCGATGCGGCGGCCTCGATCTGGGCGGTGGCTCTGGTCGTGATGGTGGCGGTCGGCATCATTTCGCTGCGCGGCTTCGCGATCGGATTCGCCATCGGTTCGGCGGTCGCGGTGCTGAACCAGGTCCGCACGCTCGTCGCCCATTTGTGGGAGAATGAGGGGGAGCAGATGACGGTGACCGCGCAATATCTCGACTCGGTCAATGTGCCGCCGCCTGCCCTGCTGCCGGGGCTGTGGGCGCCGGTGGGCCTGCGCTATCACGCGCTGCACCATCTGCTGCCGTCGCTGCCCTATCATGCGCTGGGCGAGGCACATCGCCGGATCAGTGCGGCGCTGGAGACGGACTCGCCCTATCACAAGGCGAGCTACAGCGGGCTGCCGGCGCTGGTCGCCAAGATCGGAATGAGCACCATTCGTCGGGGGAAGTGATTTCCCCGCATCGGACGAAGGCGGGGCATGCGCCTCGACTTCGTCCGGCGTGAGGATCAGCCCTGCCGCCCGTCCAGCCTGAGCGAAGTCGAGGCCAAGGGAAGCCGCCCGCCAGGCCGCCATTTCGACTTCGCTCAGTGCGAACGGAGGTTGGGGCTCAACGGCAAATCAGGGGCGGGATCAGGCCAAGCCTTACCAGTCCCTCATTCCTCGGTCCGAAACAGCACCGCCTCACCGATCAGGAAGAACAGCAGGATCGGCGCCCAGGCCGCGAGGAAGGGCGGATAAGCCCCCAGATCGCCCATCGCCATCGAGAAATTGTCCGCCACGAAATAGGCGAAGCCCAGCGCCATGCCGATCACGGCGCGAACGAACAGCTTGCCCGACCGCGCGATGCCGAAGGCGGCGACCGCGCCCAGCAGCGGCATCAGCACCGCCGACATTGGCGCGGACAGCTTGTGCCAGAGCGAACCCTCCAGCGACTTGGTCGGACGGCCCGCCTCGCGCAGATCATCGATCGCGCCAGACAAGGCGCCGAAGGATAGGCTGTCGGCGTTGACGCTGGCCAGGGTCAGTTGCTCGGGCGTCACGCCCTGGCCGATGACCAGCGAGGGAATATTGGTCAGCTTGCCCGACGCCACCTCGAACCGGGTGGCCGGGCCGATCCGCCAGCCGGCTCCGTCCCGCTGTCCCCGCGGCGCGCGGACGATCGCCCGCAAATTGCCGCCGCTGCGATCGTAAAGCGTCACGCCGCCCAATTGCGTCCTGTCGCCGCGCCCCTGGATCAGGTCGACCGAAATCAGGTCGTCGCCGTCGCGTACCCAGACATTGGCCCGGTCGCCGCTATCGATGGGCAGCGGTCCATATTCGACCTTCTGCCAGGCGCTCAGCGTCGCGGTGGCGCGCGGCACGATCCGGTCGTTGAACGCGAAGCTCAGCACCGCGACGCCCGCGCTGGCGACCAGCAGCGGCGCCAGCACCTGATGCGCCGACATGCCCGCTGCCTTCAGCGCGATGACCTCCGAATTCTGGTTCATCGTGAAGAAGGTCAGGATCGTACCCAGCAGCACCGAGAAGGGCAGCAGGAAGGATATGATTTGCGGCGCGCGCAGCGAGACATAACGCCATACCTGCGCCTGCCCGTTGCCGGGCGCGGCGAGCACCGCGCCGGACTCGCTCAGCACGTCAAGCGTCTGGAGCACCAGCGCCACCGCGAACAGGATGGCGAAGGTGCGGATCAGGAACATCTTCGCCATGTAGATGGCGATCGTCCGCGACGGGAAGATGCTGGACAGGCTCATGCCGTCTGCCCCTTCTTGCGGCGACGGCCCGGCAGCCAGCGGCCGATGGCCTTGGCCAGCTTCGCCACGCCACGCTCCAGCGCGCCGATCGGCTGGCCGCCCGGCACATAGGCGGTGACATAATACATCCAGAGAACGAGTCCCGCGAAGACCGTGAACGGCCCCCACAAGGCGAGCGCGGGATTCACCCGCCCCAGTGCGCCGATGTCGGCGGCATATTGGTTAACCTTGAAATAGGTGACGAGCATGACGATCGACAGGAACACGCCCAGCGCCGAAGTCGATCGCTTGGGCGGGATGCCCAACGAGACCGCGAGCAGCGGCAACAGGAACATCGTCACCACTTCCACCACGCGGAAGTGGAATTCGGCACGGCTTCCCGCGCGTGCCTCCGCGCTCTGCGCCTCCTGGCCGTGCCGCGCGAGTTCGGGCAGCGTGAATTCCAGGTCGCGGCCGCCGCGCTGTCGGAAATTGTCGAACTTGGGCAGATCGATCGGCAGGTCATGGCTGGAGAAGGTCAGGACGCGCGGCGCACGGAATTCCGGCCGGTTGTGGATCAGCGTGCCGTTGGTCAGGCGGAAGATGATGACATTGGGATCGTCGGTCGCCAGGAAGCGCCCGCGCTCCGCGGTCACGCCGATCCAGTCGCCCTTGGACGTGTTGGCGTGGACGAAGATGCCCGACAGGTCGCGGCCATTGTCGCGGCTTTCTTCGATGCGCAGCGTCATGCGGTCGCCCAGATGGGTGAATTCGCCGACCTTGATCGACGCCCCCAGCGCCCCGGTGCGCAACTCGTAGCGCAGCCCTTCATAATAATAGCGCGCGATCGGCTGGATATAGCCGACGATGGCGAGGTTGAGGGCCGCCAATATGATGGCGTACATATAGGGGACGCGCAGCAGCCGGGTATAGCTCATGCCGACGCCGCGCATCACGTCCAGTTCGGACGAGGTGGCGAGGCGGCGAAAGGCGAGCAATATGCCCAGCATCAACCCGATCGGAATGCCCAGCCCCAGATATTCGGGCAGGAGGTTGGCGAGCATCCGCCACACCACGCTGATCGGCCCGCCCTCGGTCGCGACGAATTCGAACAGGCGGCGGATGCGATCGAGCACCAGCAGCATCGCCGAGATGAGCAGCGTCGCGAACAAGGGCAACGCGATCAGCCGGGCCATGTAGCGATCGATCGACTTCATGCGGGGGACTTCATGCGGGGAACATCACTCGCGCGATAAAACGGCCATGGCTATACGGGGCGGGGCGGGGCGCGTCACCCCCTCCTTTGGGCTTTGGGTTTTGCGAGAGATTCCCTTGGCCTCAAGCCGCTGCCGAGACAGGCCCCACCGCCACCCGCTTCAACGCCGCCGCCAAAGCGCGCTCCAGTCCGGCCAGCGTGAAGGGCTTGCGCAACACCTCATGGCCCTCGAACCCGGTGGCCTGCGTCTCGCCCGCGAAGCCGGTGACGAACAGCACACCGATATCGGGATGGGCGGGGCGGAGGGCGGCGATCATTTCCGGGCCGGTCATATGCGGCATCAGCACATCCGACACGATCAGGCGAATGCCCGGATGCCGGACGAGCAACTCTTCCGCCTCGCGCGGGTCGCCACAGGCGACCGGATCATGGCCGAGTTCGCGTAGCGCCCCCATCGTCGCGGCGAGCACGCGCGGATCGTCCTCCACCACCAACATCCGCAAGCCTTCCAGCGCCGGCACCTCGGGAAGGGCGGCGGGCGCGTCCTCCGCTTTGGGGGTGTCTGTCTCGACATGGCGCGGAAGATAGAGGCTGACCGTGGTTCCGGCCCCCGGCGCCGTGCGGATGGCGACGTCGCCCCCCATCTGGCCGACCAGCCCGAAAATCTGGCTGAGCCCCAGGCCCGTTCCCTTGCCCGCAGGCTTGGTGGTGAAAAAGGGCTCGAAGACGCGCTCGGCCACTTCGGGGGGCATGCCTGCGCCGGTGTCGGTCACCGAAAGGACGACATAGTCGCCCGTCCCCGCCCGCGGCAGGGCATCGGCGTCCACCCGGACCTCTGCGGTGCGGATGGTCAGTTCGCCCCGCCCGTCCATCGCATCGCGTGCATTGACCGCCAGATTGAGGATGGCGTTTTCCACCTGCACCCGGTCGCCGAACATCGTCCAGCCGGTGGTGGTGTCCTCAACCGTCACCTTCACCCCATCGCCCAGCGTGCGGTCGAGCAGGTCGCGCATGCCGCTCACCAACTGGCGCGGGGCGAGCGTTTCGGGGGTCAATGCCTCTTCGCGGCTGAACATCAGCAGACGGCGGGTCAGCGCGGCGGCGCGATGCGCGCCCTCGGTCGCGCTTTCGAGGTGGCGGATCACCGACTCGCGCCCCTCGGCCCGGCGTGCCAGTTCCAATCCACCCAGCACGACCGCCAGCATATTGTTGAAATCATGCGCGATCCCGCCGGTCAACTGGCCCAGCGCGTCCATCTTCTGCACCTGGCGCAGCTTGGCTTCCTGCACCTTCAGTTCCTCGGTCGCGGCATCGACGGCGGCGGCGAGTTCTTCGGCGCGGGCACGTTCGGTCCAGGCCTCGGCGCGGGCCTCCGCCCGCTCGCCCACCGTGCGGAACATCAGCCAGCCGAGCAGCATCGCCCCCAGCGCCAGCGCAATCCCGAAAATTACCAGCCCCCCGGCGATCCGGTTGGCGTGGAGCACCGTTTCCTGCGCGGCCGTGCTCCGCTGATCCAGCAGAACGCGCTCCCCCTCGATCAGTGCGGTGAGCAGGCGGTTGATCTGCAACAGCGCGTCGGCCTGTCGCGCCTGGTAATAAAGGCCATAGGCCTGCCGGTTGCGGTGATAGGTGGTCGAAAGCGCGATCGACGACAATTCGTCGCCCCGCGCCTCATAAGCCTTGCGGAGCTGCTCGACGCGCTTCTGCTGGTGCGTCTCCTCGATCAGCACGTCCAGCCGTTCAAGTTGCGCGCGCGCCAGATTCCATTCGTCGACGTAAAGCTGGCCCAGCTTGCTGTCGCCCGAGATGACATAGCGGCCCAAAGATGCTTCGGACCGTGCGATCGTCCCCGCCAGCGTGCGGGCCAGGATCATCACCTCATAGCTGTGCCGCTGACGCTCCAGCGCCTGGTCGCGCTCGCGATTGGCGTTGCCCATCGTCACGATCAGCATGGCCAGCGTCACCGCACCGGCCAACGCCATCGCGATCAGCGCAAAGGTCCACCAGCGGCCGACCCCTCCGAGATTGTCCTGCTCGATCACGGCGTTCACGCTATCCCAGCCGCCGGATAATGCAAAGCCGCGCGCGATGGGGCGATCAGGCGATGACGCCGACCGCCTGGCCCGCCGTGCGGAACATGCCCAGCACCGTCTCGATCTGTTCGGGCGTATGCTCGGCGCAGATGGAGCAGCGCAGCAGGAAGGTGCCCGCCGGCGTCGCGGGCGGCCGCGCCATATTGACGTAGAGCCCGCCGTCGAGCAGCGCCTGCCACATGATGACGGCCTGTTCCTGATCGTCCAGGATCACCGCGACGATCGCGCTGTCGCAGTTTTCCGTGCCCAGCTTGAATCCCATTTCCTTCAAGCCGCCGTGCAATGCGCGCGCGTTCGACCAGAGCCGCTCGCGCTTCTCATGCGCGGTCATCAGCTTGCGGATCGAGGTCGTCGCGGTCGCCACCACCGAAGGCGGCAGCGAGGCGGTGAAGATATAGGGGCGGCAGGCCAGGCGCACCGCCTCGAACTTCGGATGGTTGGACACGACGAAGCCGCCGACCGTGCCGACCGACTTGGAGAAGGTGCCGACGACGAAATCGACCTGGCCTTCCAGCCCTTGCGCCTCGTACACGCCGCGCCCGTTTCGGCCGAAAAAGCCCATCGAATGCGCCTCATCGACCAGCACCATCGCGCCATGCTTCTTGGCGACGGCGACCATCTCCTTCAGCGGGGCGATGTCGCCCAGCATCGAATAGACGCCCTCCAGCACGACCAGCTTGGCGGGTTCCTTCGGAAGCCGGCCGAGCCGCTTGTCGAGATCCTCGACCGAATTGTGGCGGAAGCGGACGATCTCGGCATTGCCCTGCTGGCAGCCGTCATAGATCGAGGCATGGCTGTCTGCGTCGAGGATGACATATTCACCCTTGCCCGCCAGCGTCGAAATGATGCCCAGATTCGCCATGTAACCGGTCGAAAAGACGATCGCGCCGGTCGTGCCGTAGAAATCGCGCAGGGCCTGTTCGACTTCCATATGGTCATGGAAGGTGCCGTTGAGCATCCGGCTGCCGTTCGTGCCAGAACCGAACTGATCGAGCGCGGTCTTGCCCGCCGCAATCACATCCGCGTCGAAGGTCATGCCCATGTAATTATAGGTGCCGAGCAGGATCGTATCCTTGCCCCGGATCACCGCCTCGGTGGGAGACTTCACCTGTTCCATCACGATCGCGAAGGGATCGGTGACGCCCGAGTCGAGCAGCTTCTGTCGCTCGGCGATCAGGCCGTCGAACTTGGAGAGCAGGTCGCGTTCCGGCGCGATGTCGGGCGCGTCGGCGGGAAGGGCATGGGACTGGGCGGCGGCTTCGGTCATGGGAGGGTCCGTCTCGGGCGCTGTAGGGGTCAGGCTTGCTTCAGCTTTTCGACCGCGTCGACGAGCTGGCCGACATTCTCGATCTCGGCCTGCATGTTCATCGTGATGATGATGTCGAACTCGTCCTCGATCGCGGCGACGAAATCCATCACGGTCAGGCTGTCCCACTCCAGGTCGCCCTGGAAGGTCGTCGCCTCGGTCAGTGCCACGCCCTTCTTGTTGAAGGGGGCGATCTGGGCCGCGACGGTGTCGAAAATGGCTTGGCGGTCGCTCATGATGATCCTTTCAAAGGGGCCAGTGGCACCCAAATGCGGCGGCTTTTCGACCGCGTGTATCGGGCTGCTATAGCAAGCCGTTGGCGCGATACCACCGCGCCGTGTCGGCCAGCCCCTTGGAGAGCGCGATTGCGGGTTGCCAAAGCTCGGGGGAAGGGCGCTTGGCGGGATCGGCGGTCCAGTCGGTATGACAGAGATAGCCGACGCGGTCGGCGGTCAGCTTGGCCGCCGGCCCGCGCAGTTTTCGATCGATCTTCGCGCCCAGATTCAAGAGGCCCTTGGGCAGGTGGAGCGTCATTACGCGCCGCCCCACCGCCGCACCCATGGCGGAGGCCAGTTCGGCATGGGTCAGCACCTGCCCGTCGTCCACCTCCAGCACGGCGCGCGGGCCATCGGTGGCGACCAATATGGTCAACAGGCGGGCGAAATCCTCGACGGCGATCAGCGACAGCTTGCCCGGCGGCGGCATGAAGGCCAGCCCGAGTCGGGCGGTGCGGAACACGTCCAGCCACTCGGTATCGTGCGGGCCATAAATGCCGCTCGGCCGCACGATCGTCCAATCGAGTCCGCTTTCCGTCACCACATCCTCGGCCTGCCGCTTGGACCAGCCATAGATGGACAGTTCGGGCTCGCGGGCGGACAGCGAGGAGACATGGACGAAGCGCTTGATCTCCGCGGCCTTCGCCGCCGCGACCATCGCGCGGGTGCCGTCGATATTGCCCGCGACGAAGCCCTCGCGATCGGGCGCATTCACCACGCCCGCGATATGCAGCACCGCGTCCGCGCCCTCGACCAGCGTGGCAAGACTCTCCGGCTTGTCGAGCGCACCCGCGATCCAGGTGATCCCGGCACGCGACGGCTGGGCCCGCCGGGTCAGCGCACGCAGGCTCAGCCCGGAACCGGCGGCACGGTCCACCACCGCGCGACCGACAAAGCCGGTCGCTCCCGTCACCGCGACGATCACAGCAGGGCCAGATGGTTGCGATGGATCAGCGCGGCGCGCGGCGCATGGCCCAGTATCGCGGCCTGCTCGTCCGACCGCGTGCCGACCAGCGCGCGGGCCTCGGTCGAGTCATATTCGCTGAGGCCCCGCGCGATGGTGCCGTTCGGCCCCTCGACGGTAACGAGGTCGCCGCGCGCGAAATGGCCCTGAACGGCGGTGGCTCCGGCGGCGAGCAGGCTGCCGCCCTCGGCCAGCGCCTTGGCCGCGCCCGCATCGACGCTGATCGCGCCCCGCGCGGTCAGGCCGCCCGCCAGCCACGCCTTGCGGGCGGGGGCGCTTCTTTCCGCGACGAACAAAGTGTGGCGCGCCGGTGTCGACAGCGGATGGTCGATCCGCCCCGAAGCGATGGCAAGATGCGCGCCTGCGCTGACCGCGATCCGCGCGGCGGCGATCTTCGACACCATGCCACCCGAACCCATGCCCGAGGCGGAGCCGCCATCGGCCATGC
Source organism: Sphingomonas sp. Marseille-Q8236 (assembly GCF_965112005.1). NCBI lineage: Bacteria > Pseudomonadati > Pseudomonadota > Alphaproteobacteria > Sphingomonadales > Sphingomonadaceae > Sphingomonas > Sphingomonas sp. Marseille-Q8236. The sequence goes on along the minus strand of NZ_CBCOPO010000001.1, from coordinate 112,288 downwards.
CGCTGACCGCGTCGATCCGATCGACCCGTTCGATATGGCGCGCCTGCGGATTGGTGTGCGGGTTGCTATCGTACAATCCGTCCACGTCGGACAGCAGAAGCACGCCGTTCGCGCCCGCCGCCTGACCCACCCGTGCCGCCAGCCGATCATTGTCGCCAAAGCGGATTTCCTCGGTCGCGACGCTGTCATTCTCGTTGATGACTGGCACCACGCCGAGTCCCAGCAAGCGCCCGAGCGTCGCGGCGGCGTTCAGATAGCGACGCCGATCCTCCAGATCGTCCAGCGTCACCAGCATCTGCGCGGCGGTCAGCCCCTGGGCATGGAGCAGCTCGGCCCAACATTGGCTCAGCGCGATCTGCCCCGTCGCGGCGGCGGCCTGCGCATCCTCCAGGCTGGCGCGCCCGCCCTTGGGCAGGCCGAGGCGGCGGGCACCGAGTGCAATCGCCCCGGAAGAGACGATCGCGATCTGCTGCCCCTCGCGGACCCGCGCGGCGATGTCGGCGACCAGGCCGGTCAGCCAGTCGCGGCGCACTTCGCCTTCGGGCGAGACGAGAAGGGCGGAACCGACCTTGACGATCAGCCGCGAAAAGGTGGCGGGGGGGAAGATCATGCTGCGATCAGAGCGGCGACCATGTGATCTCGTCCTCGCCCTCGTCATTCGCGGGCACCGCGTCCGGCCCCGGCCCGATCGCCTCGAGCAGCTTGTCGAGCACCCAGTCGACACCAGTGCCGGCCGCGCCCGATAACGGGATCACGTCCGCGCCGCTCGCCTCGGCCAGCTCCGCCGACAGCGCCTCGATCAGCTCGTCGTCGAGCGTGTCGATCTTGTTGAGCGCGATGATGTGCGGCTTGTCGACCAGCCCCGCGCCATAAGCCTCCAGCTCGTCGCGGACGATGCGATAGCTTTCCGCGACATCGGTATCGTTGGCGTCGACCAGATGCAGCAGCACCCGGCACCGCTCGATATGGCCCAGGAACCGGTCGCCGATCCCGGCACCGTCCGCCGCGCCCTCGATCAGGCCGGGGATGTCGGCGACCACGAACTCGCGCTGGTGATGCCGCACCACGCCCAACTGCGGCCGGGTGGTGGTGAAGGCATAGGCGCCGACCTTGGCCTGCGCATTGGTCACCGCATTGATGAAGGTCGACTTGCCGGCATTGGGCAGACCCACCAGGCCGGCATCGGCGAGCAGCTTCAGCCGCAGCCAGACCCATGCCTCTTCATGCGGCCAGCCCGTGCCGTGCTGGCGCGGCGTGCGGTTGGTCGAGGTCTTGTAGCTGGCATTGCCGCGTCCACCATCGCCGCCACGCAGGAACACCTCGCGCTGGCCGACCTTGGTGAAGTCGATCAGCACCTCTTCCTTGTCCTCGGACAGGACCTGCGTACCGACCGGCACCTTAATGATCAGATCGTCGCCGCCGCCGCCGGTGCGGTTCGACCCCGATCCGCCATGGCCGCGCGGTGCCCGGAAATGCTGGGTGTAGCGGAAGTCGATCAGGGTGTTCAGCCCCGCGACCGCCTCGAAGATGATGTCGCCGCCCTTGCCGCCATTGCCGCCGTCGGGACCGCCATATTCGATGTATTTTTCACGACGGAAGGAAACGGCGCCGGGGCCGCCCGCGCCGGAGCGGACGAAGATCTTGGCCTGGTCAAGGAAATGCATGGTCGCGCTCTTACCTCGCAAGGACGCAAGAGGCCAGCCCGGCCTTGTCTGCGGGTGCGATCAGGCTACCAGCGCCGCCGCGCCGCACCGTGCGCCATCCACCGTGATATCCGCCTGTCCGACATGCAATCCCATCAAATCGGTCAGATTGCCGATCAGCGTGTCGAGCGCCGGCGCGACAGGCGTCAGCGCGGCACCGACGATCCCGGTCAGCCCATTCAATCCCACGCCGAAGCCCAAGGGCTCAAGCCGCAGATCGACCCGATTGATCAGCGAACTGGCGATTCCGCGGACGGCCGAATTGGCGGTAACGCTCTTGACCGTGCCGTTGGCGATATCCGTGCCGGCAAAGCTGACCCGTTGCCAAGCGGAGTCGCTGGCAAGATTGACCTGTGCCTGGCCCGTCACGCGCGCCAGCGGTACCTGGAGCAGCGTGGCGGGCCCTGCGATCGGCGACTGCTGCATGTCGTCGAAACGGGCACGATCGATCTGCGCGATGGCGAGCGTGCCGGGCGAGGGAAGCGTATCGATCGTCACCGATGGCGTCGTCCCCGAACAGGTGACGCTGTTCAGCCGCGCCTGTGCCGCTGCGGTTTCGACGAAGATCGGCAGTTGCACGGAGGCGAGCAGGGGTGTGCCGATCTGGGTTTCCAGCAACATCCGCTGCTGCGCTGTTCGAACGGTCATCGTTCCGTCCCGCGCGACGGCGAGCCAGGGCGTGGTGACGGGGCGCTCGCCGATCGACAGCATCACCTTCGTCGAGGCCAGTCCGGGGATGGATCCGCCGAGATCGAGTGCCACTTGTCGGCGTCCATTGGAGACCGACAGTGATTCGCGCAGCATCTCATAGACATCCACCCAGACAGAGTCGCGTGAGTGGGCCTTGGTGAGGGTGCCCAGCGGTCCCAAGTCGATCAAACGGGTAAGCGGCACCTTGGACCCAGGCACGCGCAGCGCGATGCGTCGGAGCACAGCCGCCGCTCCCGCATCGCCCGTCGTATCCGCCATCGCCGTCAGCAGAACGGGCAAGGTGACATCCGCCGCCAATATGGTGTCGAAGCTCGCCCCCGTCAGGCCGATGCGGGTGCCCAGCAGCGGGATCGCCTTCAGCAAATCGATCTTTGCTCCGACGAGCGCTTGATAATCGAAGAGGGAGAGAGACAGATCGGTGCCGGCCAGCCCGTTGAGCAAGGCGCCGGGCAGCCCCCCTTCGACATTGACCAACCGGCTGCCGAGCGAAAAGGCGGCATAATCCATTCGCCGGGCGATCGCGCTCGCCGCGACCGGCTTCGAGGCGGTGCCGGTCAGGATTCGGCCGAAGACCAACGGAACCGGACGTCGTAATGTAACGCGGATCGCGTCTCCATCCGCGCCTGCGGCAAAGCGCGCTTCGGGCGCAACGGCTGGGTCGGCGCGATAGGTGCCCAAGATCATGGTGCTCGACGCATCGCTGACGCCATTGGCGGCCAGTATCTGTCCAACGGCTTGCGCGCGGCGGTTGGGGCTAGAGGCCATGGCGGCCATCGCGGCCTGGTCGGCGACGCCCTGAAGCTGGCGCTGCGACAGGGTCATCATGCCGATATCGATACCAAAGGCCGCGCCGCCGATGATCATCACCCCTGCCAAGGCGGTCAGAATGCTGACGCTGCCTTGCCGATTATGCCTGAGCGCGTTGATCATGACAGGCCGCCGAGCATCGCCGCACTGGTCGCGGTCATCTTGCGGCTAAGCGCGGGAACGAATGGCAAGTTGAGCAAAGGGTCAGCCGACGCATCGTACTGGATCGAAACGGTCAGGATATTGTCCTTCTCGATTGTTTCGATTCGTCCGCGATCGGCGCGTAACACGCCCGTCGAATTGAGCATGCGCTGGGCGGTGGCGATCGCGATCGTCCTGCGTTCGGGGGCGTCAAGTCCCGCCAAAGCCGCGCGGGCCGCATCGCTTGCCGATTGCTGGACAAGATGAGCGGTCAGGAAATAGTCGCCGACGCTCACAATTCCCAACAGGACCGATAACAGCACCGGCAGCACCAGCGCCATTTCCACCGCAGCCACGCCGCGCTGACTGCGTACGATTCGCACACCCGGGCCCCTTGATCCCGTGACGTGGCGCGCGTCGATATCCGTTCTCGCTTCCATGAGCCCGACCATCGATGTTCTCCGGCGATTGACTGCCTGCGAACACCAGTCCTGCTGAAATTACTTGCAAAAGGGTTAAGATCGAACCGGCGTTCAAAATTATGCTTGTCTAGGCAATATTCATGGCCATTTTGGCTATAAATGTGGACGCACAAACAGTTTTGTGTCCAGAATGGTAATAAACCAGCAGTCTAGTCGTTGGACTGGGAAATAGATCGGCCATCACCCTTGCCAAACCGGCACGGTGATTCGCATGGATCAATGACCGACTTTATCTCCTCGACGGGTCTGCCATCAGCCGAAACTGGTAGGGCGAACCGGAATGCCGGAACGGCGTCAATCTTTGTGGCTGCCGCCCGGCTTTTCTTTCATCATGCCGCCAGCGGCATCGTCCGGCATCGGTCTGCTTCCAGGTCGATGGCATAATGGATGCTCGGCGCGCTTCCTCCGCGACCGACCGAGGCCCGGAACATCTGCTGACCCGTGGGCACAAAACCGAGCTTGGTCAGCACGCGCCCCGAGGAGGGATTGTCGGCGAAATGCCACGCGCCCAACCGCCGAATTGGCAACGCATGCCGGGCAATGGCGACGATGGCCTGCCCCGCCTCGGTCGCGTATCCCCGTCCCCATGCCGACGGGGTCAGCCAATAGCCGATTTCATGACCCGTATCGCCAGCGATGATCGCGATGCCGCCGATCAATTCGGGCGCGCCGCCACGATCGAGCGCGGTGATGAGGAAACGCGGCTCGGTCGCGCTGCATGGTTGCGCCAGCCAGTTGCTCGCGTCTTCCGAGGTATAGGGGTAGGGGACCCGCGCCGCCATGCGGGCGATCGACTCGTGCCCGATGGCCTCCGCCAAGGGGGCGGCATCTTCCGGCCATGCCGGCCGTAACAACAATCTTTCGGTCCGCGCGAACATCACTCGACAACTCCTCGTCGCGTCGGGCCTGCCCCTGCCACGTCTGGATGACGGGATGGCGACATGGGCCCGGAAGCGGTGGAGGGAGCATGAAAAAAAAGGGAGCCGGGGTGACCCGTCTCCCTTTTTTGCTGGTTCCGTCGCGGAACCCGGGTCACCCTGGTGGGCAACCCGGCACGGTTACCCGATTATTCGGCCGCTGCGGCCAGTTCGACCGAACAGAATTTACGGCCAAGCTTGCCCTCGTGGAACGAGACGCGACCATCGACGAGCGCGAACAGGGTATGGTCCTTGCCCATGCCCACGTTGCGACCCGGATAGAACTTCGTCCCGCGCTGACGCACGAGGATGTTGCCGGCGATGGCTTCCTGGCCGCCGAACTTCTTCACGCCAAGGCGACGGCCGGCCGAATCACGACCGTTGCGCGACGAACCGCCTGCTTTCTTATGTGCCATTGCGAACTACTCCTGGATTTCGTTGGGTGGCGCGACTGAGATTCAGGCGCCGACCGACACGATCTTCAGGATCGTGTGCTGCTGACGGTGGCCGTTGCGACGACGATAATTGTGGCGACGACGCTTCTTGAAGACGATGACCTTGTCGGCCTTCGCCTGAGCGATGATTTCGGCGGCGACCGTGATGCCGTCGACCGCCTTCAGCTCCGAGCCTTCGCCCGCCAGCAGAACGTCACCCAGCGTCACCGACGCGCCGGCTTCGCCCTCGATCTTCTCGACGACGATCTTATCTCCGGCGGCGACGCGATACTGCTTGCCGCCCGTGCGCACGACTGCGAACATGGCTCTTATCACTTCCCAAATGCATGGCTCCCGCGCGGGAATGCCCACCGGGAAAGAAAGGCCAGCTAGGCAAAGGTGGGCCGATTGTCAACCAAGGATTCGAATTTCAAGGGCATGCGCCGGCCCCGAACGGATCAATGCCGATGTTCGCGCCGCAGGAGGTAGCGCCCATCGACATAGCCGGTGAACAGCCCGTCGATGGCCGGATGTTCCACCGGCTCGTCGCTGTCGTCGTGCAGCAGATTCTGCTGGCTGACATAGGCGACATAGCTCGATTCGGCATTCTCCGCGAGCAGATGGTAAAAGGGCTGGTCCTTGGCGGGGCGAATCTTCTCGGGGATGGCGTCATACCATTCGTCGCTATTGGCGAAGACGGGGTCGACGTCGAAGATCACGCCGCGAATGTCGAACATGCGGTGGCGCACCACGTCCCCGATCGCGAACCGCGCGGTCGCGACGATCGGCGCTTGCGCTTCCTGGCCCGAGGGGTGGGGGAGGGTGTCGATACGATCCATGGGTCTGATTTAATGCCTTTGTCGCGTCGCACAAGTTTAGGCGCTTGCAATGCATAAAAAGCTGATCTAGGAGCGCGCCTCCAATCGACCGGCCCCGATGGCAAAGCGCCTTAGGATCGTCCTCGCGGAGAGGTGGCAGAGTGGTCGAATGCACCGCACTCGAAATGCGGCGTACCGGCAACGGTACCGAGGGTTCGAATCCCTCCCTCTCCGCCATTTACCCCGCATAAATCAGCCATTTGTCGCAATCGTGCCGCACCAAGTTCGGCACGATGAGCACCGGCTCTGGAATGATCCCGGATACCGGGCAATGATGCCGCCCGCGAGCGCCGAGGCGTCGAGGTGGCTGTACTGCTTCGTGATGATGCTGACGTCCGAGGGACTGGCCCACATCGATAGGCGCTGTAGCTCCATCCCGTCGAGCGCGAGTCGGGTGATGCAGGTGTTCCGCAGGGTGTGCAGGCCGACGTCGCCGATGTCGTGGCCCATCGCCTCCACGTCGTTGCGGATGTTGCTGTCGAGCTGGAACCAACACCCGCCGACCGCCTGCTTGTTGAGCGTGTCGAACAGGGCGACGACCGTGTCCTTCGCGGGCACCATGTGCGCCTTGCCGTTCTTCGTCTTGTGCAGCGGCAAGGGCCAGGAACGGGCGGCGCTGGCCGTCCACGTCCACCATGACGATGCTCTTCTCGCCCGCCATCCGCACCGCGCGCACCTCAGGCGAAAACTTGTTGATCGTCTTGTTCGCCATAGCCTCTTCCTCTCAGGAGTTGGGGCCTCTGACAAAACCGGCGCGGTTCAGTGGGTGCGTAACGTCCGGACCAGACATATTCGTGGGGCTGAATGCGTCCATCTCGCAGGGGCTTGATATTGGCCAAGGTGTAACGATCGGTGCCGGCGCCGTAGTTGCCCGTCAGATCGGCAGCTAGGCGCCTTTCCCGGAGTACGGCCCCAATAGGAATGGCCCGCCCGTCTCTTACGCCCTTCGTGTTTGATATCCAGACCGCGGCACCATCGTGATCACGAATGCGACACCGCAGATGTGCGCCAATGTTACAATTTGGACTGCCGCTCGGCGCCCGCTACCAGTGGGGGACTTGGCGAGGGGGACGATGTGAAGCGGGTTTTACGGGCAATGACGGTGGTGGCGCTGGCCCTGTCGGGCCCAGCGGCCGGGGCGCGTTCTCGGCCGGCCTTCGACATCGTGCCACTGGGGGTCAAGGGTGGGCTCGAAGAGGGCGCAACGACGGCCTGGTATATCGCATCGGCGGGCAGCCGCCGCGGCGTCGCCTGCGACGCGGGTACACTGGTGCCCGGTATCAGGGCGGGTGTTCGAGCCGGGGCGTTCGGGCGTGGCGCGAAGGTGGCGGACGTGCTGCACGACCGGATCGGCGCCTATCTGATCACCCATGCCCATCTCGACCATGTCGCGGGGCTGGTGATGGCCTCGCCCGATGACACGGCCAAGCCGATCTTCGCGCTACCGGCGGTCAATGCGGCGCTGGCGGCGGACTATTTCAACTGGAGCGCCTGGCCCAACATGGCCGATCGCGGCCCCGCGCCGCGACTGAATCGCTATACCTATCACGATCTGGCACCTGGTGCGCCGCCCGTGCCGATCGCCGGGACGGGGCTGAACGTGTCGGCTTTCCCGTTGTCCCATGGCGGTGCCGTGTCCGCCGCCTTCCTGATCCGCTCCGGCGCCGACGCGATCCTGTGCATGGGGGATACCGGTCCCGACGCCGTCGAAAGAAGCGGCGCGCTGGCGCTTCTTTGGGCGGCGGTGGCGCCCTTGATCCGTGAGGGGCGGCTGCGGGCGATCATCGTCGAGACATCCTATCCCGATCCCCGGCCGGATGACCAATTGTTCGGCCACCTGACGCCGCGCTGGCTGCACAGCGAATTGTCGCGGCTGGCCGGCGTCGCGGGATCGCTGGCGGGCGTGCCGATCGTCATCGGCCATATCAAGCCGGACCTGTCGGGCAGCGATACGCTCGAACGGCGGGTGATGGCGCAACTGGCCGAGCCCGGCGGTCCCGAGGCGCACTATATACGGGCGCAGCAGGGGCAGGCGCTGCACTTCTGAACGGGGGCTCGTCAGTTGGTGAAGGCGATGGTCTTTGCGCCGTTCTGCAGGGCCCGGTCGGCCAGATGATGCCGCACGGCGCGCCAGCACGCACCGTTCGATATCCCGACCCTCGCGCACGAGGGCATCGGGTGGATCCGCATGGGCCACGAGTGCCACATCCTTTGGCGATGATCGGGCGCTCATCCAGACAGGCGACGACGTTGTGCCCGGTCGCACCGATCATCTCCCCACTGGGGGAAAGGGCCGAAGATAGGGTTTTACGCCCCTGAGGCCGGGCAGAAAGCTGTAATGGAGTTGATGCACTGCCCTGACAGGAAGGCGGCGAGAGGGCCGGGGTCTTGCCGCGAGGATCGGTAAGCGGGAAACGGCGCTCGCTTAATATGGTGTTCCGTCTTTGTGGAAAAATCGCCAGCCTTCCAGAGTACGCTCGTCCTTAAGGTCGTCTCGGGGATAGCTGACCTCATCGCCCGCCTGCCGGTCACCGACCTCCATATAGGTCGCGTCCGCATCCGAGTGGTTGAGGGCTTTATCCTAGGCGCGACTTCAGCGGCCTGCACGGCTACGAGGTTAATGGATTGATCGGACACACCGTAACTCCTGCGGAGTCGACCGTATGACCAAACAAGGCTGACGCTGTCATCCGTCTTCTCGAAACAGGGCGTAATCGCAGGAGCGGTATTCTGACCTGCCATGGGGTAGTATATCGCGCTCGATGTTTCGTCGGAGAGAGACGGCGGTATCCATTCGACGTGATGGCAAACGGGTATGGCGCGGCAAGTGCGCCTTCGATCCGGCATCACTTCCAACCCTGATCGGCAACCACGCGGCTGAATCCGAGCGAGCGGTCTTCGCGACCGGCGCGGTGGTTTACCGGATCATGTTAACGCCTGATGTGATGACGGTGGACGGCGCACCGGTCGGGCCCGCAATCGGCTTTAATCCCGGCGACCGTCTGCTTCATGCCCAATGGTCAGGGAAATTGCTGACGGTGTGGGCCGCTCCCATGTGAGCCGGGCTTCGTCTTACGATGGGTGGAGCCAGCCCTGGCAGCCTGGCACCAGTGGAAATGGACGCCCTGGTCCTAGGTTGGCATCGGCCCTCTTCATAGTCTCGCGAGGCAAATTCAGCATGTCCGCCCGCCTGCTAGCGACACAATTCGCCAGTGGCACGGATATGGGAAGGCAACGCGAGCAAGGAGATTCCCCATGGCCAGCGAACCCATTGCCCAAGGCGACACGGCACCGAAAGCCCGTAGCGTCAGCATCGGCTCTCGCAACAGCAATCCGGCCGAGTGGACGCCCTTCGCCTGGGACGATCCCGTATTCGGCCCCCAGATCAAGGGCGAAGTCGCGCCGATCCCGTTCGAGAATACAAGCGGATCGTTGCAACTCGGTCTCTGGCGAACCGGCAAGGGCATCGCAGGATGTCATGAAGACGGATCGTGCCATGTCGACTATTCCGCGCCGCTCGGCGACGAGACCATGGTCATTCTCGAGGGAAGTGCGACCGTCACGATCGCGGCGACCGGCAAACAGTATCGCCTTGAAGCGGGCACGATCATCAGCCACCCCAAGGATGTGGTGCTCACCTGGGACATCGATGCGCCCTTCCTCAAGAAATTCTGGATTTTGTGGGATTCGCCGTCGCCCAGCGTCAAGGAAGACGATGTCTATGTCGGTCATATCAGCGACAATCCCGACAATTGGGAGCCTTTTGCATGGGACGAGCCAGAGCATGGCCCCATGGTATGCGGCGAACTGTTCAAACTGCGCGCGAGGGGAAGCACCGGAACTCTCCTCTGCGGCCTGTGGCGGGCGGGCGTCGGCATAGCCGGTTGCGAGCCCGACGGATCGACGGTGATTCCCTATACGTCTCCGCTCGGCGACGAGATCGAGTTGCTGCTCGAAGGCCAATTCCAGGTCGTCGACGAAAGTACCGGCGAGACACATGAACTCAAGGGAGGCGACATCCTCGCCATACCATGTGGCACCAAGCTCACCTGGTCGTCCAAAGCGCCCTTCGCCAAAAAATTCTGGTTGATCGCAAACGCCGAAGTGTCCGGGTAATTTTTCGTCCTCATTCGGTGGAGCCGCATCACGAAAGCAGGCTTATTGCGGAAGGGGCGGCCGCTATTAATGGAGGCGCCGCTCCACCACCTTGACGGAAATTCGTGCTATCAGTGTTAAATCCGTGTTCGCTGACTTTCCGACTTGGTGTCCAGCCGCGGCATCTGGTGGATCGGGTCGGCGATGAACCGGTCTGGCTCTGACGTCCAAATCTTGGCAACGTCTTTTAGGGCGTGAGCTCGCTGAGCGTCTTGAGCCGGCGGCGAAATTGTAGGTTGTCGTGAAGTTGGCGGGGTGCGCCCGTGGCTGGTCGTGGCGTTCGTAATGGAAGCGTTTGACGATACGGCTTCCTTCCATTCCAACGAAAGAACCCCATCATTAAAAACTGGGACCAAACACCTGGCGCGTGACGGTCGCGTTCAGCCGGATCGGACAGGCGCTTAGGATTCATCAGTGTTGCGTCTTTCCCATCGATCCGCATTTCCCGGCATTTTTGACATCAAGGGCGGACACCGGGAAGGGGCCCGCTTCCCTTCCCGTTCAGGCGGCGTTCGACGCATCTTGAGGGGCACTCGCCGGGCGTCCCCGGACGATCCGTGCCAGCTCATTTGATTCGTGGCGAAAAATCAGACGGCAGGAATTTTGCGCCCCTGATCGCCAAAAAAATATGGGCTGCATGGGACAGCTTGGCCGAGGCGTAACAAAATCCGCTTTCTGTGGAATAAGTTATACCCGATCATATAACGAAGGTAACAATAAAAGTTTTTGGTGACCTATTTGGTATTAATTGGTATCTTTCATGCCTAGGTGCAGGGGCGTCCACCGTCGGGAGGGATCGACGCCCCGCGCACTTTCGTCCGTCGAGGAACGGCCGAAGCTCGGTCCACCCCAATAGGGGGCGTGGACCGAAAAAAGGGGGGTTTATCATCATGCGCCTGCGCAAATGCATTCTCGCGACCACTATCCTGGCGGGCCTGACCGGCACAGCGCAGGCTCAGACCACGACCGCATCCGCCACCACGCCGACCCAGGACGAAAGCGCCGTCGGCCAGGAAAACGACATCGTCGTGCGCGGCATCCGCAAGAGCCTTCAGGATGCGATCGACACGAAGCGCAAGACCAATGCGATCGTCGACGTCATCAGCGCCGAGGATGTCGGCAAGTTCCCCGACACCAATGTCGCGGAATCGCTGTCGCATTTGCCGGGCGTGACGGTCGACCACCAGTTCGGCGAGGGCGAGCAGGTGTCGATCGCGGGTGTCGAGCCGGCGCTGAACCGCGTGCTGATCGACGGCCACTCGATCGCCTCGGCCGACTGGGGCGGCAACCCCGGCGACCGGTCGAGCCGCACCTTCAACTATTCGCTGCTCTCGCCCGAGATCATCAGCCAGGCCGTCGTCTACAAGACGCCCGAGGCGCGGCTGCAGGAAGGCGCGATCGGCGGTACCGTCGACATCGTCACGCGCAAGCCGCTGGACCTGAAGCCCGGCACCATCACCGCGACCGGCGGTTATGAGTATAACGACCGCTCGGCCAAGGGAAATTTCCGTGGATCGGCGCTCTATAGCTGGCACAATGACAGCGACACCTTCGCGATCCTGGGTTCGGTCAATTACGACAAGGAAAATCTCGCCCGCGCCGGTGTCGCGGTCTATGGCTATCTGACCGGCAGCCAGTTCACCACCACCGACGCGTCGGGCCAGACCGTGCTGATCAACCCGAACGCCAAGATTACCGGGGGCACGGTCAACGACCTGAAGGCCGCACGCCTGCCCGCCTATCTGGCGCATGAATATTTCCAGCAGACGCGCCAGCGCCTGGGCTTCACCGGCACGATGCAGTTCAAGCCGACGGACAATTTCACCCTGACCGCCAATGCGATCGTGATCCGCGGCAATTACGACAATTTCAGCAATTCCGAATATAGCTACAACACGCGCGGGTCGCAGCTGACCGCCGCGACGATCAGCAACGGTCTGATCACCTCGGCGACCTTCGCGGCGCAGCCCAGCACCAGCAAGACGTGGATGGGCGAACTCGACACCAATTTCCGTCGCACCCGGATCAAGAACGACAGCTACAGCGCGCTGTTCGACTGGGATGTCGATGGGTGGAAGATCACCGGCAATGCCGGCTACACCCGCGCGACCGGCGGCAAGGACCCCGAATATCTGCTGAACTTCCGCACCCGTCAGGGCTTCACCGTAGGTGCGAACGGCCGCAACACCACGCTGAACTGGGACAATCCGGCCAGCGACGGCACCCAGTGGATCAGCACCTCGCCCGCCGAATCCAGTCTGCGCAAGGATTCCGCCGTGCTGGCCGCGACCAACGGCCAAGGCTTCTATGGCGCGCAGATCGGTGGCATCACCCGCGCCGAGAACACGGTCGACCAAGAGAAATTCGGCCAGATCGACTTCGCGCGTGACCTCGACAGCGGTCTGCTGAAGACGGTGCGCTTCGGGGTGCGCGCCAACATCCATGACAACCGCCAGACCACCTATGGCGGGGCGACCTACACCAACAACTTCTTCACCTTGGCCGATCTGGGCTCCTATGTGCTGAGCGGCAGCGTCTATGACGGCCTGTCGACCACCGGCAACGCCGTGCCCTATGCCACGCTGACCAAGGAAGCCGCGATCAAGGCGCTGAACGCGCCAGGCACGCTGAACATCACCCGTCCGCTCGATACCGGCTCCTTCTTCCAGGTGCAGGAACGGATCGGCACGGCCTATGTCCAGGTGGATTACGAGACCGGCAAGTTCCGCGGCAATATCGGCGGTCGCTTCGTCCGCACCCGCGACATCTCGACCTATTATCTGTCCTCGGCGGGGCAGACCAAGCTGGTGACGGCGCCGCGCACCGACGACCGCTTCCTGCCTGCGTTCAACATCGCCTATGACGCCGGGCCCAGCGTCGTGCTGCGCGGTGCGGCGGCCAAGGTCATCGCACGGCCGCGCTACAGCGACCTTGCCGGCTCGCTGTCGCTCGACGACACGCAGAAGACCGGCGGAGGCGGCAATCCCGACCTGAAGCCCTATGCCGCGACCAATTTCGGCCTGTCGGCGGAATGGTATTTCGCTCCCGCCAGCTATCTGTCGGGCGAAGTGTTCTACCGCGACATCAGCAATTATATCGGCAATGTCGTCGACAACGGTCCCGATGGCCAGGGCGTGGAATACACCAACGCGGTCACGGGCCTGACCAACAAATACGCCATCAACCGCCCGGTCAATGGCGGCAAGGCGACGGTCACCGGCTTCTCGCTGACCGGGCAGGCCAACATCATCTGGGGCTTCGGCATCCAGTCCAACTATACCTTCGCCAGCGGTGAGACCGCCGTCGTGGGCCAGGGCCTGCCCTATCTGTCGCGCAACACCTACAATATCGTCCCATATTTCGAGAAGGGACCCTTCCAGGCGCGGCTCAGCTATAATTACCGCTCGAAATATTTCTATGGCTTCGGGCGTCTCCAGTCGTCGAACTTCACCGACTCCTATCGTCAGCTCGACTTCTCGGCGTCGTACAACATCAACGACCATTTCCGCGTGACGGCGAATGCGTCGAACCTGCTGGACGAGACCTATTACCAGTATAGCAGCACGCCGTCGGCTCCGACTGCGCTGTACAAGAATGGGCGCGTCTTCTCGCTGACGGGAACTGCGCGCTTCTGATCTATCCCCGGGAGGGCGGTCGCGCAGCCGCCTTCCGCTGGCCCCGGCAGCGATGCCGGGGCCTTTTTTCTGCGCCGATGGCGCGGCACAAGACCAAAATGAAACCATGGAGCAGAATGTGACCGGCAACGCCCCCCTTTCGCCCCGGATCGCGGCATGATCCTGGCGGCAACCGCGCTCGCGGCCTCCTGTGTCACGGCCGGGGCCGGGGGCGAAGTTGCGGCCGATCTGCTCCATCGCCGGATGGCGGAGCGGGTGCAGCATTGCGGGACCGTTCGGCTGGTGATCGCTCCGCCGGACGCGGTCGCCAGGGCGTTGCCGCGCCGATGGCGGGGACAGTGGCGCCGCCCGGCATCGCTGGGTCGCGAGGGCTTCGAGATTCGGCGGGTCGGCTCCGTCACCGTCATTACGGCCGAGGGGACGCGCGGTCTGGTCTATGGCGCGGGCTGGGTGCTGCGTCATCTCGATGTCTCGGGCGGGACTGCGCGCCTGTCCCTGAAAGGACCGGTCCGCCAGTCGCCAGCCTATGCCACGCGGCTGACCCAGATCGGCTATCGCCCCAAGAACAACAGCTATGACGCCTGGACGCTGCCGATGTTTCAGCGGCGAATCGAGGACTTTGCGCTTTGGGGCGCGAGCGGGGTGCAGGTGATCGCGCCTGTCTCGGACGATGACGAGACCGGGCCGCTCTTCCCCGCGCCCGCGCGTGAGACGCTGGCGGGCATCGCGACCATCACCCATCGGCTGGGGTTGGACGTCGCGCTCTATTATCCCGAACTTGGCCATTACGAAAAGCCGGGTGCAGTCGCGGCTGAACTCGCCGCCTTCCGGCGGACGCTCGCCGATCTGCCCTATGTCGACGCGCTTTATGTTCCCGGCGGCGATCCGGGGCATACATCTCCGTCGCTCCTGTTCCCGCTGGTAGCGCAGCAGGCGGCGTTGCTCCGTGCGCGCAACCCCGAGGCTCCCGTCTATATATCGTCACAAGGCTTTGACGCTGCCGGGTTCGAGGCCTTCTATCACGAACTGGACAAGCGCCCCGACTGGCTGACCGGCGTTTTCGTCGGGCCGCAGACCCGCGATCCGCTGCCGCTCGAACGTACCCGGATTCCCGCGCGCTATCCGCTGATCCTCTACCCCGACATCGCGCACACGATGCACGCGCAATTCCCCGTGCCGCGCTGGTGGCCCGAATTCGCGCTGACCGAGGGGCGCGAGCCGATCAATCCGCGCCCGGCCGCCTATGCGCATATCTTTGCGCGCTTTATGCCCCTGACGTCTGGGTTCATCACCTATTCCGAAGGGGTGAATGACGATTTCAACCAGTTCCTCTGGTTCCGTCTGGGCTGGGACCCGCACACCGATCCGAAGGCCTTCGCCCGCGACTATGCCCGGATGTTCATCGGCGATCCCATGGCCGCGATGCTTCCGCCCGCGCTGGAGGCCAATTGGGTCGGCGATCCGGCGAGCAACGAACGGATCGACGCGACGCTACGCCTGGCCGACGCGATCCGTCCCGCCGCCTTTGCTGACTGGCGGATCGACGCGCTGCGTTACCGCGCGGTCTATGACGCGTTGGTCCGTCGCCGGACCATTGCCGCGCGCGCGCGCCGGGCGGCTGCCCTGGCGGCTCCCGATGCCGAACGGGCGCGGGCGATCCTGGCGACCAAGGAGGGGCCGGAGGTGGCGGCGCTGCTCGCCCGGCTGAACGGGCTGGCAGAGCGGTTGTGGCAGCAGGCGCGGTTGCAGCTCAGCGTGACGCGCTTCGGTGCGTCCAACATCGAACGCGGTGCCAATCTCGACCGCGCCGATGTCGACCTGACCGGCCGCGCCTGGATCGAGGCGCAGATGGCCAAGGGCTGGCCCATCCCCGATCGCAGCCGACGTGCGGAGGGTGCGCTCTACGACGATCTCGGCCGTCCCGATGCCGAGCCGCATCTGGTGCGCGGGCCGGGCTTCGCGGCCGATCCGCAGATGTTCACCACCGCGATCGACGGCATCGCCGACCGCACGCCCGAAGACGGCTGGTGGCCGGGCGAACTCGACTATGCCGAGACGTTGTATGACAGCCCGCTGCGGCTGCATTATACCGGCCTAGACCCGCGCCGCCGCTACCGGCTGACCGTCACCTATGCAGGGGAGGACTATACGCTGCCGATCCGGCTGGTCGCCAACGGGCATATCGTGTTGCAGGATCAGTTCGCCCGCACCGCCAACCCGATGCAGGTGACGCTCTCTATTCCGCGCGAAGCCACCGCTGGGGGCGCGCTCGACCTGGCATGGACGCGGCCGCCCGGCATGGGCGGCAGCGGACGCGGGAAACAGGTCGCGGAAACCTGGCTGATCCCGGATCGGTGAGGGGCCTTCCGCCCGGTGGGATGCCGCTTCAGCGCCCCGATGGCGCGCGGCGACCGGGCGGAAAGGCGAAACGGCGTGCGGCCAGCGCGATGAGGAAGGCGAGCAGGGCCAGCGCGGCGACTGCGGGCGGCAGCAGCGCCGTCCCGCCGGTGGTGAGCAGTGCTCCGCCCAACGCGCCGCCCGCCGCGATCGCCAGATTCCACGCTGTGGTTACCATGGCCTGTGCCAGGTCGATGCCATCTCCGGCCGCGTCCGCCGACGCCGTCTGCATCATGGCCCCGGCTCCCCCGAACCCGAGTCCCCAGATGACGGCAGCGGCATAGACGACAATGCTCTGCTCGCCAGCGATGGCCAGGATGGTCGCGACCGTTGCGAACGATCCGATCGCGAGCAGTACTAGCGCCCGGAGCATACGGTCCACCAGTCGCCCGACCATCCAGATGCCCGCGAGCGAACTGACGCCAAATGCCAGGAGGACCAGATCGATCCGCACCCCCGCAGCCGTCGCGAACGGTGCGATATAGGTATAGAGGATGTTGTGCGCCGTCATCCATGCGAGGATGACGAGCAGGATCGGCACGACGCCCGGTGTGGCGATCACTCGGCGCAGCGAGGAACGATCGTCGCCCGACCGACCGGGCGCGTCGGGCACTTTGGCGATAATCCAGCCGATCAATGCGATGCTGAGCGCCGAGAGGATCAGGAACGATCCGCGCCATCCGACCAGGCCGCCAAGGAAGGTCCCCAGGGGAACACCTAGCGAGAGCGCCAGCGGCACGCCGACCATCGCAACTGCCATCGCCGGACCGGTCTGGTCCGGCCGCACGATGCTGCGCGCGTACCCCGCAAGGATTCCCCAGGCCAGCCCGGCTGCGCAGCCGGCGACGAACCGCGCGACCAATATGACCCCGACCGATCCCGCCCATGCCGTCAGGCTATTGCCGATCACGAAGCAGAAGATCGTCGCCAGCAGGACGGCCCGCCTGGAAAGGCCCTGGGTCAGGCTCGTCAGCGGGATCGCGGCCAGCAGGGACCCCAGGGCATAGACGGCGACGAGTTGGCCTGCGATCGCCTCGGAAATTCGCAGACCGGACGCGATCTGCGGCAACAGGCCGGCGGGAAGCGTCTCGGTCACGATGCACAGGAATCCGCTGGCGGCGAGGCCGGAAAGTGCTGCGACAGGCAGATCGGCATGCGGGGCCGATCCTGTTTCGACGCGGCTCGGCAAGGGGGATGGCGGCATGACGGTCCTTTTTCGGCGGTTCCCACGCCTGCCCCGCACCGAGGCGATCCGGGCATGGCGATTTCTATGAATGGTCGCTATACAAATGCCGTCGGGCGAGGCAAATGGATTCTGTAATGACCATTAAAGAAAATAAGCGGCTGCGGGGACGGCCGCGCGGGTTTGCGCTCGACGCTGCGGTCGAGGTCGGGCAGCATCTGTTCCATCAGCATGGTTACGAGAATGTCAGCGTGGCGGCGCTGACCGAGGCGATCGGGATAACCCCGCCGAGTTTCTACGCGGCCTTCGGCAGCAAGACCGCCTTCTTCAAGGACGCGCTCAACCGTTATTCGGCGACCGTCGTGCCGTTGGACCGCTTCCTGGTCCCGGGAAACGCGCCCCTTACCGCCATTGCCGACATGCTATGCGCCGCAGCGCATGCTTATGCCGAGCATCCTCAGCGGCGGGGGTGCCTCATCCTCGAACATGCCAAGACCGTGACGACCGATTGGGGCAGCGCGGCTGCGCAGATCGCCGGGGAAAACCGGGAGAAAGTGCACGCGTTCCTGACCGAGTCCGGTATCGAGGCGCCCGGGCGTATCGCCGATACCATCGCCACGACGATGCTCGGTCTGTCGGCCGCTGCCCGCGAAGGGTGGAATGAGGAAAGACTCTGCGCGGTCGCGGAAACGGCAGCGCTGATCTTGCGTCGGCTCGACCGCAAGGATTCCTGAATGGCCTGACCGGCCATTCCTATGGTTCCGTCGATTAAGTCAGCAATTTAATTGGTTTAGCGCGTACGCGTGACCTCGTGACACCCTTGGCAAGGCGGCGTGTATCGGGAAAGATGGACCGATAGGGCGAAAAGGGGAGTGGGGATGGCGATACGGGGCATGATGTTGGGCCTGGCATTGCTTTCCGCCAGCGCGTCGGCGCAGCGGGCCATGGTCGATGACGTCGATCCCTTTATCGGCACCGGCGGAGAGGGGCACAGCTTTCCGGGAGCGGTCGCGCCGTTCGGCATGGTGCAGCTATCGCCCGATACCGATACCCAATGTGCGCTTCGCGAATGCTACGGCCACGCCGCCGGGTACCGCCATGATGATCCGACGATCCAGGGGTTCAGCCACACGCATTTCTCCGGCGCGGGGCATTCCGATCTGGGCGACCTTCTCCTGATGCCGGTGTCGGGGGATGCGGTTCCGATGGACCCCGGCACGCCCGACAAGCCGGGATACCGCTCGCCCTTCCGCCATGCGACGGAGGAAGCGCGGCCCGGCTATTATGCGGTGACGCTGGACGGGCCGGAGGTGCGCGCGGAAATGACCGCCGCCACGCGGGCGGGGGTGCATCGCTATACCTTCCCGACCGGCAAGGCCGCGCATCTGGTCATCGACTTCCGCTCGTCGCTCTACAATTATCCGGGCAAGATCCTGTGGTCGGGCCTGCGGCTTCGCCCCGATGGCACGCTGACCGGGTTTCGCGAGACGCGCGGTTGGGCACCAGGGCGCAAATTCTTCTTCGCCATGCGTTTCTCCGCTCCGCTCGTCGCGCACGCGCTGGTCAACCGGGAGACGGACCTTCCCTATAAGGGCTTCCAGGGCCCGGGCCGCGGCAGCGATGCGGTGGCCGAGCGGCTGGGCCGGGCGCTGATGGCGCGGCTCGACTTCGGCACGCTCGACCGGCCACTGGAGGTCAAGGTAGCGATCTCGGGCGTGGACGAGGCGGGTGCGATCGCCAATCTCGACAGCGAGCCGGGCGGCTTCGACGCGGTGCGCGATCGGACCCGCGCCGCCTGGACCCAGGCCCTGGGCGCGGTCGAGGTGGAGGGGGCCGCCCCAATGCGCCGGATGGTCGCCACCGCGCTCTATCACAGCCTGCTCGCACCGAGTGTGTGGAGCGACAGCGACGGGCGGTATCGCGGGCCCGACGATCAGGTGCATCAGGCGACGGGCTTTGCCTTCCGCTCGACCTTTTCGCTCTGGGATACGTTCCGCGCCGAGCATCCGCTGCTGACCCTGATCCAGCCGGAAAAGGTCAATGCCGAGATCGTCCGGTCCCTGCTCGCGAGCCAGGCAGTCAGCCCGGAAGGCCTATTGCCGGTGTGGCAATTCCACGGACGCGAAACCTGGACGATGATCGGCTATCACGCGGTGCCGGTCATCGCCGACGCCTATATGAAGGGCATCAGGGGGTTTGACGCCGAGGCCGCGCTGGCGGCGATGGTCGCGAGCGCGCGCTATGCGCCCTATGGCGGTCTGGGCGAATATATGACGCGCGGCTATGTGCCGATCGACCGCGAGCCGGAGGCGGCGTCCAAGACGGTCGAATATGCCTATGACGACTGGACGATCGCCCGCATGGCCGCGGCAATGGGTCGGCGCGACATCGCCGTCGATTTCAACAGGCGGGCGGGCAACTGGCGCAACAGCTTCGATGCGAAGACTGGTTTCCTGCGGGCGCGCAAGGCCGATGGGAGCTGGCGCGTGCCATTCGATCCCACCGCGATCAACTATGGCTCCGATTATACCGAGGGTAATGCCTGGCAATATAGCTGGTTCGTGCCCCAAGATCAGGCCGGACTGTTCCGGACGATGGGCGGCGACAAGAAGGTGGTCGCCAAGCTCGACCGCATGTTCGACTATGACAATTCCAAGCTCGATTATAGCCATGCCGAGGATATCGCAGGTCTGATCGGCCAATATATCCATGGCAACGAACCCAGCCACCATGTCGCCTATCTCTACAGCTATGCCGGACAGCCATGGCGGACGCAGGAGCGGCTGAAACAGATCGTCGACAGCCAGTATAAGCCGACGCCGGACGGGCTGTCGGGCAATGACGATCTGGGCCAGATGTCGGCGTGGCTGGCGTTCACGGCGTTGGGTTTCTACCCGGTCACGCCCGGGACCAACCAATATGTCATCGGTCGTCCCTTCGTCAGCCGCGCGGTGCTCAACCTGCCCAATGGCAAGCGCTTCGCGATCAGTGCCGAGGGGCTGAGCGATGATCATTCCTATATCGGATCGGTACGGCTCAACGGGCAGCCGCTAAGGCACGGTTACATCCGGCATGAGGAGATCATGGCGGGGGGCACGCTGGAGTTCCGGATGGCGGCGCGACCCAATCGGACATGGGCGACGGCTGCGAAAGACAGACCCTATTCGATGAGCCGGTAATCGCTGTCTCGCTGGCGCTCCCCTCACGCAGGTGTGGGGGCGGGTCCAGAATGCGGGGGATCAGGCCGCGCGCAACTGGGGGAGATGGGCCAGGAAATTGGCGATCTCACGACGTCGCAGGCGTTCCTCCGCAAATTCGCCGTCCACTCCCAGGCGCCAGCGCAACGCGCGGCTGGCGGGGCGATCGTGCAGGGCATCCATGACGGCGGCGCACTCCTGAACCTCGTCCTCGCGTTCCGCCAGCCCCGCCGCGACCAAGTCGGCGGCTTGCGCGGAGACCGCGATGGCGATTTCGCGCAACGCGAGTTCGGGATGATATTGCACACCCCAGAATATCCCGCGGTCGAAGCGTATCTCCGCCGCCTGGACCCGCGTGACCGCGTTGCTGGCGAGCAGGGTCGCGCCGGGCGGCAGATCCAGCACCTCGTCCCCATGGATTGCCGGAGCGTCCCAACTGGCCGGGCGGCCCGCCAACAAGGGATGCGTCCGGCCATCCTCCGTCGCGCTGATCCGGCGGGCGATCCCTGCCTCCATCCGCTCTGGCATCTTGCGCACCCGACCGCCGGCGGCGGCGACCGCGATCTGGAGACCGGCGCAGGAACCGAAGGACGGTACGCCCGCCGCGAAGACGTCGCGCATGAAATCGAGCTGCCGCCGAACCTCGGGCCCGTCGTCATAGATATGCATGGGAGAGCCGGTCAGGAAGACCGCGTCATAGTCCGCCAGCCGCTTGACCGGTATGGCCGCATCGTCGTCGGCGGGCGAGACGATGCTGATCTCGACCCCCGGCTGCATCTGGCGGAGGGTGGCGGCATAGGTTTCGCCGGAACTCTTGCCGGCGCGCTTGCGACGGGCCTCCCGTTCTTCGGGGCGTTCGCTTTGCGCGATCAGGAAATGCGGCACGCTTTGCTTTCGATGGTGTCGGGCCGTAACGCGCAGCGATGCATGGCGCTCCGCTAAGTGCTTCATATGGCGAAAAAAGCGGCGCACTCGCGTAAGGCGATATTGTGTCGGACCGTCTGGCGGCGCGGATCGTTCAGCGGCCATGGCCAGTGCAGTCC
The DNA here is from genome assembly GCF_965112005.1 of Sphingomonas sp. Marseille-Q8236. Taxonomy (NCBI): domain Bacteria; kingdom Pseudomonadati; phylum Pseudomonadota; class Alphaproteobacteria; order Sphingomonadales; family Sphingomonadaceae; genus Sphingomonas; species Sphingomonas sp. Marseille-Q8236. The sequence goes on along the minus strand of NZ_CBCOPO010000001.1, from coordinate 90,605 downwards.
CATCGGTGAGCAGCGACAAGGCGGCGTGGCGGCCCAGACGGCTGCTGGTCACGCGGTCGGCCATGGGTTTTGCCCAGGGCCGCGCCATTGTCGAACGCGCTGAGGCGCAGGGGGTGGAGATCGTGCTGCTACCGGGTGACCGGCTGGCGCTCGACCTGCCCGACGATCCGCGCCGCGCCTATGCCGCAGCCAAGACAACGCTGGCCGTGGTGGTGGCGCCGCCGTCCAAGCGCCGGCTGCAACCCATCGCGCCCAGCGCCGACTGGCGCGTCGATGTGGCGGAGGGCTGTCCGGCGCATTGCAGCTATTGCTATCTCGCCGGGTCGCTGAAGGGCCCGCCGATCACCCGCGTCTATGCCAATTTGGACGAGATACTGGACGGGCTTCCGGCCTATCTGGGGCAGGGGACGATCACCTCGCGCAATCGGGATCGGGCGCATGAGGGCACGACGTTCGAGGCGTCCTGCTATACCGATCCGCTGGCCCTGGAGCCGATCACCGGATCGCTGTCGGCGGCCATCGCGCGGTTCGGCCGATGGGACGCCCCGGTCCAGCTTCGTTTCACCACCAAATTCGCCGATGTCGGCCCCTTGCTGAATATCGATCATCGGGGGCGGACGCGGATGCGCGCGTCGGTCAACCCCCGGATATACGCGCGCTTCGAGGGCGGCACATCGGCGGTCGCGGACCGCTTGGCCGCGCTTCGCCGGATGGCGATGGCGGGCTATCCCGTCGGTCTCACCATCGCGCCGATCATCGCGGCGGAGGGGTGGCGGCAGGCTTATGGCGAATTGCTGGCCGATGCGGGGGCCGCGCTGGCGGGTGTGCCAGGGCTGGACCTGACGATCGAGCTCATCACCCACCGCTTTACGGCGGGGTCGAAGGCGGTGCTGGACAGCTGGTATCCGGGATCGTCGCTCGACATGGGCGCAACCCGCCGCGTCACCAAACGGACCAAGTTCGGCACCGAGAAGCAGGTGTACGACGCGACGACGATGCGCGAACTGCGCGGCTTTTTCGAAGAGGGGATCGCATCGGCCTTGCCGTCCGCCCGCATCCTGTATTGGACATGACCCTGTTCTTTACCGCCGATACGCATTTTGGCGATCACCGCACCATCAATATCCAGAAGCGGCCGTTCCGCGATGTGGCCGAGATGGATGCCATGTTGATAGCGCGGTGGAACGCCGTGGTGGGGCCGGACGATGTGGTCTGGCATCTGGGCGACGTCGCGCGCCGCCCCGCCGATGTGCCCGCGCTGTTGACGCGGCTGAACGGCACCAAGCACTTGTTGCGCGGCAATAACGATCCGGCGGCCACGCTGATGGCGCCAGGATGGGCCAGCACCGGGGATTATGCCGAAATCGAAGTGGATGGACACGCGCTGGTCCTGTGCCATTATCCCTTTCGACGCTGGAACGGGCAGCATCGGCGCGCCATCAATCTTCATGGCCACAGTCATGGCCGGTTGAAGCCGATGCCCCGCCAATTCGACGTCGGCGTCGATGTGCATCATTTTATGCCAGTGACGCTCGATCAAATCCTGACACGCTCGAAAAATGTGCAATAGATAAGACCATGCTCAAGACACGAATGAAACGGATCGCCGATCATCATGCCACGACCGCAAGGACGGTGGCCCGGATCGAGGCGTCGATCACCGCCTTGGGCAATGACGACCTGCTCGACCTCGCTGACATATTCCAGCAGGCGCCGCGCACGCCGCTGGCCGAAATGGCCTTTGCCGAGATGGCGAAGCGGGGCATCTCGCTATGACCATCGTCTTGCAGTGTGTCGCCAAAGCTCTAGGCTGAGCCGATGGCCGCTTTTGACGACAGCTTCGATCCCGCGCTTGGCGCCGCCTGCAACCGTCTGGCGGCATGGGTCGAGACCCTGCCCGAGGGGGTGGTCGTCGACGCCGCGTCCGGTCTGAGCGAGGACGATCTGGCGATGATCCTGCGCCACCTCTACGCCACGCGGCATGACGGGCCGGGCGGGCCGCGTCCGGCCTCTGCCCCGGCGGCGCGGGCCTCGGTTCCGGTGACGGCCAGGGGCTGACCAGCCCGCCGACGCGCTTACGACTTGACCTGGAATAATATTCCGCTGCGGAGCACGGCTCCGACGGCGTTCTGGGACGTTCTGTGCAGGGTCGACGCCAAGCCCGTGGAGCCAGCATGTCCGATACGCCCGACCCCAGCCCCGATCCCTCCGCCGACAAGCGCGAAGAAACGGGGCCGGCCAAGGATCGTCCGCATGCTGCGCCACCCGGCGACGCGACCCTTGCCAAGCGCGCCGAGGACGAGGCCGCCGATCTGGGCGACTTCGCCTGACTCTCGGCAACGCGCCGCGCCGAACATCAAAACGGGAGCAAACAGGATGGAAGACGCACGCCTTTGGAGCTTCGAGGAAAGCCTTTGGACCGAGGGGCCGGACAATTATCGTGAAAAGGTCGATCCCGAAGTCGTGATGGTCCTGCCGCGCCCGCCCTTCGTCTTGTCGGGCAGCGCCGCGATCGATGCGGTGGCCGATACGCCCGTCTGGGACAGCGCCGAGCTGACCGAACGACAGGTTTCCCGGCCGCAGGAGGGGCTGATCGTCATCGGCTATCACGTGGCCGCCCATCGGGGCGACGAACATTATGAGGCGCACTGCACCTCCGTCATCCGCCGCCTCGAACATGAAGTCTGGCGGGTGGTGCAGCATCAGCAGACGCCGGTCCTAGCCAGGTCGATGAGTCAGGCCTGATTCGACGGGCCGAGTGATAGGCGGGACCGGCATGATCCGGTCTCGCCCGCTCGTCCGGATCGGCGGAACGCCTTTGGGGAGCATGCATTGGTTCGTTCAGGAGAGCGACCATGACCGATGCGATCAAGCCTACCACCGAAACCCGTCGTCCCAATCTTTCGACCGAGCATCAAAAGGATGGCGATGCGCGCCGCCCCAGCGATACGCTCGACCGGGGACAGGACAGCACCGAGGGGCAGGATGCGCCCAAACGCAAATCCTCGCTGACGTGACGTGAGAAAACAGGACGGCGGCGAAGGTGAGAGACGCCCCGCCCGATCCGTAGTGACACGATGATGAGCGGGGCGCCAAGGACGTGCGGAAGCTCGACCTCGCCCCTTTGTAACGACCATGGCTGCAAAAAGCTGCCCTCTGCCGGTGTTCCGGCGGAATATATTTTTCGAGCGGACGGACGCATCGCACTGTCATCGAAACGACTTCGATGTGTCACAAAAGATTCTTGTAAAATGCATCTTGGCGTCATGAGCCGCGCCTAACGCCCGGTCCGGGATCGACAGGGGGACCTTGTCTTGAGTCGATCATCGGGCGGCCATTCGCCCGATATGGCAACGATAAGATCGGGAGTTTTTCGGCGATGGCGAGCATCAAGCGCTTAGGCCTCATTCTCATGACCAGCTCGGCCTGTGCGGCCCTTGCCGCGTGCGGGGGTGCCGACAGCGTCGCCTCGCCGGGGGCGGGCAGCGTCGTGATCGTTCAGCCACAGCCGACGCCGACCCCGTCGCCCACCCCGACGCCGACCGCCAACATCACCGCCGCGCAGTTCGCCGCCGTGACCAAGGTCAACGACGTGACGATCACCGCCGACGAGCAGCTGGCGATCGTGAATGCCGGGTCCAACAACAACGTCAACGGCACCGGCGCGGCACTGAACGGCATCTATCCGACCAGCAGCACCTCGCTGACCACCGCGTCGGACCCATCGACGCTGAACAGCTTCTTCACCTCGACCAATTATGTCGGTGCGCTCAACGGCCCGTCGGATACGGCCTTCCAGGGTTGGACCTGCAACTCGACCTCGGCCGAATTCGGCGGTTCGGGCGCGCGTTGTACGGCGGTTCCGTCGATCGGCACCTATGCCGCCGCCACGTCGGTCTGCCCGACCGGCACGATCGACGACGGCACCAACAGTTCGTCCTCGCCCAGCTTCCGCTACTGCCGCATCGACAACACTGTCACCACCACGCAGAATGTGACGCTGCCCAAGATCGCAGGCGTCGTCTATCGCCTGCGTGGCCAGACCGAAGTCGGCACCGATCTGGGTTCGACCGGTGGCGCCGGTGTCACGCTGACCATCGCGCCGGGCGTGGTGATCGCGGCGGACTCGTCGGAAGCGACCAACGACCTGCTGCTCGTCAACCGTGGCTCGAAGATTTCGGCCGTCGGCACCCGCGACGCGCCGATCATCTTCACCTCGCAGCAGAATCTGGTGAACAATGGCGTATCGGACGCCAGCCAGGGTCAGTGGGGTGGCATCATCCTGCTCGGCCGCGCGCCGACCGCGGTCTGCGCCACCGGCACCGGCCCGAACAACGCCGCCGGCACCTCCACCACCTGCCAGCTGGCGATCGAGGGCGTGACGGGCCGCTTCTATGGCGGCGCGAACCAGGCCGACTCGTCGGGCCAGATGTCCTATGTCCAGATCCGCTATTCCGGCATCGCCATCTCGGACGGCAACGAGCTTCAGGGCCTGACGCTGGGCGGCACCGGTTCGGGCACGGTTCTGGATCATATCCAGAGCCACAACTCGGCCGATGACGGCATCGAGATCTTCGGCGGCACGTCCAACCTGAAATATATCGCGATCACCGGCGCGGACGATGACGGCTTCGACATCGACAATGGCTATCGCGGCTTCATGCAGTTCCTGATCGCGGCACAGCGCACGATCGGCGCGACCGCCGACAGCTTCTCGACCGAGATCGACTCGAACAATGCCGAAGACCTGTTGCCGCGCACCTTCGGTCGCTATGCCAACTTCACCTTCGTCCAGACGGCCAATGCGCCGGCGGCCATCCGTCTACGTGGCGGTGCGGACATGACCTTCATCAACGGCATCGTGAAGTCGACCCAGTCCGGCGTGGCCTGCATCAACCTGATCGCGGGCGAAGGCTCGGGCTCGGGCCGCACCACGATCCGTGCGGCCGACAGCGCGCTGCAGGATCAGGGGCCGCCGGTCTTCACCTCGGTCTATTTCAGCTGCAACGGCCGCTAAGGCCCCGCTGACCATGCGCCCCTGGCTTGACCGGGCGCTCTCGGCAGGCCGGGGTGGCGAACATCGCCGCCCCGGCTTTCCTCCATATATCTGATCGGATGAACCGGCCATGCAGCGACGCCTCGCTTATGCCTCCCTCCTTCTGCTGACCTCGCAGCTCGTCGCGCCCGCTCTGCTCGCGCAGACGGCCGGTGCGCCGCCGCAGACCAGCACCACCGCGACCAGCCCCGATGGGCAGGCCACGCCGCAGAGCCAGACCCCGACGGGCCAGGACGGTCAGTCGACGGAAGAGCCGGTCGAAATCTCGGCCCCCGGCGTCGATAGCTCGGCCAGCAACGAGATCGTCGTCGTCGGCCGCAACATCCCCAACACGATCCGCGCCACGCCGCAGATCGTCTCGGTCCTGTCCGCCGCCGACATCGCGCGCACGGGCGAGGGCGACATTGCGGGCGCGCTGACCCGCGTCACCGGCCTGTCGGTCGTCGGCGGCGGCTTCGTCTATGTCCGCGGTCTGGGCGATCGCTACTCCTCGTCGCTGCTCAACGGCTCGCCCTTGCCCAGCCCCGAGCCGCTGCGCCGCTCGGTCCCGCTCGACATCTTCCCGACCACGATCGTCGGCTCGGCGCTGGTCCAGAAGACCTATTCGGTCAACTACCCCGGCGAGTTCGGCGGCGGCGTCATCAACCTGACGACCAAGGCGATCCCGGCGAAGAACTTCATCTCGGGCGGCTTCACCGTCGCGGCCGACGATGTGACGACCAGCGAGCTGGGCTACACCTATGCGGGCGGCGATGCCGACTGGCTGGGCTTCGATGACGGCACGCGCGGCGTGCCGCAGTTCGTGCGCGACGTACAGGCGGGCAAGGGCTCGGGTATCGTTCCCGCCGCGCAGGTGGCTGGCCTGTCCAACGCCTCGACCACCTTGCTCCAGCGCAACAACCAGCTGCCCGCCAATCTGTCGGGCGAAATCTCGGCCGGCTCGGTCTTCGACATCGGCAGCGACCGCCTGGGCGTGATCTCCTCGCTCTCGCTCTCCAACACCTTCCGCACCCGCTCGGCGATCCAGCAGGACTCGGTGTCGCCCGACGGCACGATCCGCAACGATTTCCGCACGCTGTTGACCGACAATCGCATCGTCGCCAATGCGCTGGTCGGGCTGGGCTATGAATTCGGCGACAACACGGTGCGCTGGACCAACGTCTATATCCACGACACGCTGAAGCAGGGTCGCGGCTCGGCGGCGGAAGTCTACAACAATGCCAGCGGCCTGCGCTTCCAGCAGAACACCAACTGGTTCGAGCGCCAGCTGATCGAAAGCCAGCTCGTCGGCGAGTTCAAGCTGACCGACGCGTTGAAGTTCGACGCGCGCGGCGCCTTCGCGAACTCCAAGCGCAATGCGCCCTATGAGCGGCAGTTCGACTATCTCTGTTCCGCACGGACCAGCAACGGCCTGCCGATCAGCTATGACGGCGCGAATGGCGCAGGCGGATTCCAGTGCAACGGCGCCTATCAGGTGACGCAGCGCTTTACCCCCTTCGCCTCGATCATCTTCTCGGAATTGAACGAGAATCTGTGGACCGGACAGGCCGATCTTTCCTACAAGATCGACAGCGACCGCCCGATCACGCTCAGCACCGGTTATTTCTACCAGGGCACGGACCGCTATTCGAGCCGTATCCAGTTCAACTATCAGACCAGCGACGGTGCGGGCACCGCGCCGGGCTTCCCGTACAATCTCTATCGCCCGGACTATCTGTTGAGCCCGGACGTCATCAACAATGCCTGCCCCTTGCGCGGGCAGGGGGCGTGTACGCTCCAGTTGCAATTCTCGACCCAGGCGGGCGCTTATGCGTACGACGCGAAGCTGAACGTCCATGCCGGTTATGCGCAGGCGGAAGCGGAAGTGACCGACGGCCTGCGTGCGGTGGCGGGTCTCCGTTACGAGACGGCGGTCGAGACGGTGACGCCGGTACAGAGCGCCACCACGCGGCTGAAGAACGACTATTTCCTGCCCGCCGGTACGCTGACCTGGAATTTCGCCGCCGACATGCAATTGCGCGCGAGCGGCGCGAAGACCATCTCGCGCCCGCAGTTCCGCGAATTGGCGCCGCAGCAGTTCCGCGACCCGGATTCGGACCGCCTGTTCTTCGGTAACCCGAACCTGCGCGACAGCGAGTTGTGGAACCTGGAGGCGCGCTACGAATGGTTCTACGCCCGCGACCAGCGCTTCACGCTGGCGGGTTTCTATAAGCGGATCAAGAATCCGATCGAACAGGTCGGCTTCTACACCGGTGCGGACGACCGGTTGCAGACGGGCTTCACCTATCTGCCTTCGGCAATCCTTTATGGTGCGGAAGTCGAGTTGCAGAAATATGTGCCGCTGGCCGGACTGGGTGGGGATTTCTTCGCCACCCGCCGCCTCGTCGCGATCGCGAACTACACCTACACCAAGTCGAAGATCAATGCGGACGCGACCTGCGTGCCCAACCCGGCATCGGCGGCGGGTTCGCCGGGGCTCGCGGGCTGTGCCTCGGGCTTCGGCCCCGCGCGGCTGCTGTTCCGGGACGGGGCTTCGCTGACCGGCCAGTCGGATCATCTGGTCAACCTGCAACTGGGCCTGGAGGATACCGCCGCGCTGTCGCAGATCACGCTGCTGTTCAACTATGCCAGCAACCGCGTGACCAATCGCGGGCCGTCCAACCTGTCGGGTACGGGTTTCCAGCCGGACATCGTCGAGGTGCCGGGCATCCGCCTCGACCTCGTGGCGCGGCAGGGCTTCGAGTTGATGGGCGGCAAGTTCGAATTGAAGGCCGAAGCCCGCAACCTGACCCGCACGCGGTATAACGAGCGGCAGGATTTCGGGAATGGCCGGTTCGTGTATCTGAACCGCTATGATCTGGGCCGCGTGTTCTCGCTGGGGATCAGCACGACCTTCTAATCCCTTAGGCGGGTTTCGGTGATGGGCCGCCGTCTGGGGTGATCCGGACGGCGGCTTTTTTCCGTTTGGGGAGGGGGCGGGGTGTGGGCTTCGACTTCGCTCAGGACGAACGGAGGTTCGTCTTCACCCCCGCCAGGGCAATTCCCGATACCATTTGGTGATGACATATTTCACCCCCGCCCGCACCTTCATCGCCTGATGCAGCGTGGCGGGGTTGGTCGAGCCGTCCGCGCGACGGTTGCTCCAGGCGACCAGCTTGCCGGGTTCGGGCTGGATCATCTTGTCCACCACCTTGAACCGCGTCGCGCCGCCCGCTTCCGGCGTGTTTAGATACAGCATCACCGTCCAGGTCCGGTTGCCCGACAGGGCGCAATAGCGATGATAGTCCAACCCCTCGGGCTCGAAATAATCGGTATGCTGCTTGAATTCCTGCCCCACGGCATAGCGCTGTCCCTGGATCGGCTCGCCATATTCGCCCGACAGGCCGGTCAGCATCGCGATCCGCCGTTCGGTTTCGGTCACGGCCGGATCGTCCGCGGGCAGGTCGCCGGTCTCGCTGGTGCGATAGGCGGTGTCGCCATTGGCGTCGGCGATGGTCGAAGGGCGGCGGACCGCATCGATTCGCGCCATCAGCACGGCGCACAGATCGGGCGGCAGAACGTCGCGCGCGATGAACAGCGTCAGCTTGGGGCTGGGCAGGCGCTGCACGCCCGGCATGGCGCTCAGCCGCGCGACGATCGGTGTCGGATCAAGACCATTGCCCAGTGTCGGCAAGTTCGTAGCGGGCCTGTTCATCGCAATGTCCATGTGAAACGAGTATGACGAACATGTTTCGGGGGTTTGACGCAAACGTGTAACATGCCATGCCTAGTGGCTGAAAAGCGGATGGGGTCTTATTTCATGCGGTTGAGGCTCGACGCGCGCGGGCGCCGATTGTTGCGGCGCTTGCCGGTCGTGAATGTCTACTCGGTGGCCGAACTGGCCCTGATGGCGGGTCTCGCCGTTCAGGGTGCGCGGCTGCTATGGGTGATTGTGACGCCGATTTCGCCGCTGGGCGACTGGCGGCCGGCCGCCCCTGTCGTCGCAGGTTCGACGGCGGCGATCCTCGAAGGCTTCGACCCGTTTTTCCGCTTGCAGGGCGCACAGGCCGCCCCGGCTGCCGTCACCAACCTTCAGCTGACCCTTTACGGCACCCGGATCGACGAGGCGATGGGACGCGGCTCGGCCATCGTCGCGGGGGCCGACGGCGTCCAGCGTTCGGTGTCGGTCGGCGAGGAAATCCAGCCGGGCGTCACGTTGAAGGCGGTGGCGTTCGACCATATCACCATCGATCGCGGCGGTGCGACCGAGGATCTGTATCTCGACCAGTCCGACGCGCCACCCGCCACCGTCTCCGCCCCGGTCCCGGGCGCGCCGTCCGCGCCGCTATCCGGCCCCGTTCCGCCCCAGGGTGGCGTTGCGATCGCGCAGTTGCGCAGCGATATCAGCTTCATCCCGCGGCTGGACGGCGGGCGCGTCTCGGGCCTGGTCGTCCGACCGATGGGTTCGGGTGCGGCGTTCCGTGCGGCGGGCCTGCGCGAAGGCGATATCGTTACCGCACTGGGCGGGCGCCCCGTCAGCGGGCCGGGCGACCTTGACCGGCTGGCAAGCGATTTCGCACAGGGCGGTTCTCTCTCCATCACGGTCGAGCGGGGCGATCAGACGCTGCCGCTCTCCCTTCAGATTGCGGCACCACGGCCATGAAGAAGCTCGTCCTCGGTTCGGTTCTGGCGCTCGCCCTGGCGACGGGGGCGCAGGCGCAGACCACGCTCAACGTCCGCGACGCCGATATCCGCGCCTTCATCGCCGATGCCGCCAAGGTGACGGGCCGCACCTTCATCATCGACAGCCGGGTCAACGGCAAGGTGACGGTGGTGACCGACCGACCGCTGTCCCGGTCCGAATATTTCGAGATTTTCCTGTCGACGCTGCGCTCCAACGGGCTGGTCGCGGTGCCGACGTCGGGCGGGGCGTTCCGGGTGCAGCCGGTGGACAATGCCGCGTCGCAGCCCAGCCGGATCGGATCGGCGGGGGCGAACCGCAATTCCTATGTCACCGAGATTATCCGCCTGCGCGCGATCGACGCGCCGAGCGCGCTGGAGACGGTGCGCCCGCTGGTCAGCGCGCAAGGGTCGGTGACGGCGAACCGCGCGGGCAACAGCCTGGTCGTGGTCGACTTCGCCGACAATATCCGCCGCATCCGCGAGGTGGTTCGCCGGATCGACGCAGACAACGCGTCGACCCGCGTCATCGCGCTGAGGAATGCGGGCGCGCGCGAGATCGCGACCGCGCTCCAGACGCTGGCGGGCGGCGGCGGTGGCGGGCAGGGCGGCGCGCCTGCGCAAGGCGGAACCGGCGTTTCGGTGGTCGCGATCGACAGTTCCAATTCGATCGCTCTGCGCGGCGATCCGTCGAGCGTGGCGCGCTTCGCCCAGATCGCGATCGACCTGGACAACAAGGCGAAGAGCGGCACCGAGATCCGCGTCGTCTTCCTGCAAAATGCCGATGCCGAGCAGCTTTTGCCGGTGCTCCAGCAACTGGTCGGCCAGACGCCCGATCCGGTGCAGGAAACCACCCTGTCGCGCGGCAGCTTCACCCAGACCAATTCCCAGGCGGGCTCGGCGGCGGGCACCGCGATCGCTCAGCGTATCCAGCCCGTGGCGCAGCCCCAGGCGGCCGGTGCCCCCGGAGCCGGCGGCCAGAGCGGACAGCAGCCCGCGATCAGCACGCAAGGCGGGCGGACGGCGGCGGTCGTCACCCGCTTCACCGGCGCCAACGCCATCGTGATCGCCGGCCCCGCCGACATCCAGCGCCAGATCGGCGAGGTGATCCGCCAACTCGACGTACGCCGCGAACAGGTACTGATCGAGGCGATCGTCGCCGAAGTGTCCGACCAGACCGCGCGGCGGCTGGGGGCGCAATTCCTGCTCGGCAGCCTGTCGGGCGGGGCGTTCGCCGCATCGACCTATGGCAACACCGCGCCCAACATCCTCCAGATCGCAGGCGCGGTCGGGGCGAACACGATCGGCGGCACCACGACCACGGTGGTCGCGCCCGACGGCACGCGGACCACGACCAACGTCCCCAACCAGGCCTATAGCCAACTGACCCAGTCGGCGGTTCAGTCGATCCTGGGCACCACCGGCGGCTTTGCCGGCTGGGGCGGGCAGATCGGCGACACGGTGTTCGGCGCGATCATCAATGCGGTGAAGAGCGACACGACCTCCAATCTGCTCCAGGTCCCGCACATCATCACGCTCGACAACCAGCAGGCGCACAGCCTCGTGGGGCAGGAAATCCCGGTGACCACCGGCCAGGCGCTGTCGAACAATTTCGACAATGCCTTCCGCACCGTGCAGCGCCAGAATGTCGGCATCCAGCTCGACGTGAAGCCGCAGGTCAATGCGGGTGGCTCGCTGAAGCTCTATGTCCGGCTGGAGGTGAGTTCGATCGCCGGACCCGTGTCGAGCAACAACAGCGAGCTGATCCTCAACAAACGCGCTTTCGAGAATGTCTTCACCCCCGATGACGGCCAGATCACGGTCATCGGCGGCCTGCTTGACGACAATGAGCGCCGCACCATCGAGAAGATCCCGCTGCTCGGCGACATACCTGGCCTGGGCGCGCTGTTCCGCTCCAAGGCGCGCAGCCGGTCCAAGACGAATCTGATGGTCTTCATCCGCCCGACCATCCTGCGCACCCCCGAGGACAGCCGCCGCGTCACGGAGCAGCGTTACGGCTATCTCCGCCAGCTTCAGGGCTATGCCCAGCCCGGCGTCGAGCCGTCGATCGACGAGCTGGTCCGTGATTACATGAACGCCGCGCCGCCCATCCCGCATGCGCCGATGCCCGGCAATATCGAGGACCCGCGCATCGCGGTCCCCGTCGCCAAGTCGGTCGAACCGATCAAGCGCCGTGACTGACGAGCCGCAATCCGTCTCTTCCGGGGATATGGTCCCCCTGCCGCTGGGGGCCGCCGAGCCCGTCGGTGGCGGCGATGCCTTGCCCATGTCGCCGGTGGAGGAAACGGTGGAGGCGCTGGAGCTGGTCGCGCCGCTGACCATCCCCTATGCCTATGCGCGCAAGTTCGGCACGGTGGTGCAGGCCGCGGACCCGCTGACCATAGCATTGCGCGACGGGGCGGACCCGCGCGCACTGATCGAACTGCGCCGCCATATCGGCCGCCCCTTCGCCGTCGCACGGGTCGAGGCCCCCGCCTTCGACCGGCTCCTGTCCGACGCCTATGCGATGGACGGACAGGCGACCGCGATCGCGGCGGTGGGCATGGGCGACGAGCTGGACATGCTGGCCGACGGCATCCCGACCGCCGAGGACCTGCTCGACACCGCCGACGACGCGCCCGCCATCCGTCTGATCAACGGCATCATCGCCGACGCCGCGCGCAACGGCGTGTCGGACATCCATATCGAGCCCTACGAGACCGGCCTGGTCGTGCGGATGCGGATCGATGGCGTGCTGCGCGAGACGCTGCGCATGCCGCCGCATGTCGCGCCCGTGGTGGTCAGCCGTATCAAGGTCATGGCGCGGCTCGACATCGCCGAACGCCGTGTGCCGCAGGACGGGCGCATGGCGCTGACTTTGGGCGGCAAGCTGCTCGACGTGCGCGTCTCGACCCTGCCCAGCCGGGCGGGCGAGCGGGTGGTGCTGCGTATCCTCGACAAGGAGAATGCCGGGATCGACCTCGACGCGCTGGGGATGAACCCGGCCATGTACGCGCTGCTGCGCGAGGCGCTGAGCGAGCCCAACGGTATCATCCTGGTCACCGGACCTACGGGCTCGGGCAAGACGACCAGCCTTTATGCCGCGCTCCGCCTGCTCAACGATGGCAGCCGCAACATCCTGACCGTCGAGGACCCGGTCGAATATGCGGTCGAGGGAGTGGGGCAGACCCAGGTCAATGCCAAGGTCGGCCTGACCTTCGCGGCCGGATTGCGCGCGATCCTGCGTCAGGACCCGGACGTGGTGATGGTCGGCGAAATCCGCGACCGCGAGACCGCCGAGATCGCGGTGCAGGCCTCGCTGACCGGGCATTTGGTGCTGTCGACCGTGCACACCAACGACGCGGTCGGCGCGATCACTCGGATGCGCGACATGAAGGTCGAGCCGTTCCTGCTCGCCTCGACCCTGCGCGCCGTCATCGCGCAGCGGCTGGTGCGGCGGCTGTGCCCGGCGTGCAAGCGGCCGGTGAAGGCCAAGCATACGGTGGCACCGCTGCTCGGGATCGAGAACAAGGCGATCGTGTATGAGGCGGTCGGCTGTCCGCAGTGCAATGGCACCGGGTATAAGGGGCGGACCGGCGTGTACGAGGCGGTGCGCGTCGACGACACGATCCGGCGGCTGATCAACGAGGGCGGCGACGAACAGGCCATCGCGGCCCATGCCTTTGCCCGACAGCAACCGCTGGCGGCGGCGGCGCGCGCGCTGGTGCTGGATGGCGTGACGACGGCGGAAGAAGCCATCCGCGTGTCCCGCCGCGATTCCGAAGCGGGGTGAGGGGGGTGTCTATCGTCCCATCACGATCCTCCACCCCGGCGAAGGCCGGGCTGCAGTCGCCATGCGTCACGAATTCGGGTTCACGCGAAGCCGCGAAGCCGCGAAGAAGAAGGGAGTGTTCGCGCAGAGGCGCGGAGGGCGCAGAGAGGTTGTCTTTGCCGCGCCAGCGGCCGTCATCTTTCGCTCAGTTGAAAGAACAGAGCGCTGCCGCGCGCCAGACACCTCTGCGTCCTCTGCGCCTCTGCGCGAACCCATCTTCTCTTCGCGGCTTCGCGGCTTCGCGTGAGATAAAATCTCGATCCCATATACCTCATTGCAACTGGACCCCGGCCTTCGCCGGGGTGGTGCGGTGTCATGGGGTGAGGCACTGACATGGCCGGGTTCGACTATGTCGCCATCGACACCAAGGGTGCGGAGAGGCGCGGGTTCATCCCTGCCGAAACCAGCGACGCCGCCCGCGCCGCTCTGGAGAAACAACGGCTCTATGTCGTCTCGGTCAAGCCGGGCAGCGGCGATACCGCCGAACGCCGCCCGCTCTTCGGCCTCAAACTTGGTCGGACGCGCATGTCGGTCAAGCAACTGACGCTGTTCACCCGCCAGCTCGCGACGCTCAACCGCGTCTCGCCGCTGGAAGAGTCCCTGCGCACCATCACCCGCCAGACCGAACAGGAACGGGTGCGCGCGATCGTTTCTACGGTGCATCAGGGCGTCACCGAAGGCCGCCGCCTTGCCGACGCGATGGCGCGCGAGCCCAAGAGTTTCCCGCCGCTCTACCGCGCGATGGTCGCGGCGGGGGAAAGTTCGGGGACCCTGCCGACCATTCTCGAACGGCTGGCGGCGCTGTTGGAGCGGCAGGCGGAAATTCGCGGCAAGCTGATCACCGCGCTCGCCTATCCGACGATCCTGGCGGTGGTGGCGCTGGGCGTCGTCACCGCGCTGATGATGTTCGTCGTGCCGCAGGTGGTCGAACAGTTCGATACGGTCGGGCAGGAACTGCCGTTCCTGACGCGCATGGTGATTGGGGTGTCGGACCTGTTGGTCGGCTGGTGGTGGTTGATGGCGGGGATCGCGATCGTCGCAGGGCTGGGTCTCTGGCGCGCGCTGAAGGTGCCGTCGATCCGGCTGTCCTTCGATACATGGCTGCTGAAACTGCCGCTGCTGGGCCGGTTGCTGCGCGATCTGCATGCCGCGCGGATGGCGCGTACCCTGGGGACGATGGTGGCGAGCCGCCTGCCGCTGCTCGAGGGGCTGACGCTGACCGCCGGGACCATTCACAATCGCCGGTTGCGGGTGGCGTCGGATGCGATCGTCGATGCGATCCGCGGCGGCGGCAGCCTGTCGGCGGCGATGCGGCGGGCGGGGGTGTTTCCGCCGCTGCTCACCTATCTGGCGGCCAGCGGCGAGGCGGCGGGGCGTCTGGACGAGATGCTGGAGCGCGCCGCCGATTATCTGGAGCGCGAGTTCGACCGCTTCACCGCCACCGCGCTGTCGCTTCTGGAACCAGCGATCATCGTCGTGATGGGCGGCGTGGTTGCGACGATCGTGCTATCCATCCTGTTGCCCATCCTCCAGCTCAACACGCTGGCGGGACAATAGCCCATGAGGACAAGTTGATGCGTAACCCCACCCCCCGGCGGACTCGCCGCAAGCGCCCGGCCAACGGCTTTACCCTGGTCGAACTGATGGTCGTGATCGTCATCATCGGTCTGCTGGCGACGATCGTGGCGCTGAACGTCCTCCCCTCGGGCGATACCGCGCGCGTCCAGAAGGCCAAGGCCGACATCGCGCAGATCGAGGGCGGGCTGGAGATGTACAAGCTCCAGAACCTGACCTTCCCGACGACGTCGCAGGGCCTTCCGGCGCTGGTGTCGATGCCCGCCGGCCTCGCCGATCCGTCGCGCTATCAAAAGGGCGGTTATCTGAAGAAGCTGCCCGACGACCCCTGGGGCCGTCCGTATCTCTACGCTTCGCCCGGCCAGCATGGCGAGGCGGATGTCTGGACGTACGGCGCCGACGGCAAGGAAGGCGGCGAGGGGATCAACGCGGATATCGGCAACTGGGATAAGTGAGCAGGGCCGCCCGCCTGGATGCCGGGAACGGCGGCGGGCGGGGCCTGCGCGTGGTGAGGCGAGGGACCTCATCCCGATCCTCCGTTCAGCCTGAGCGAAGTCGAAGGCCAGGCCGAGCCCTCACGCCATGCACTTCGACTTCGCTCCGTGCCAACGGAGCGAAGGAGTCGGGCTTCACCCTGGTCGAGCTGATGGTCGTCATCACCGTGATTGGCCTCGCCTCCGCCATCGCGGTCTGGTCGCTGCCCGATCGACGCGGACGCGTGACCGACGAGGCGCTGCGCTTCGCCGCGCGCGTCCGCGCCGCGCATGACGTGGCGGTGGTCGAGGCTTCGCCGGTCAGCATCTGGGTGACGCGCGGCGGCTATGGCTTCGACCGGCGAACGGACGGCGCGTGGAGCCCGATGACCGCCAAGCCGTTGCGCGTCGCCCAATGGGAGGAGGGTACCCAGGCCCTGATCCCCGATGCGAGCGGGCGGGTGCGGATCACCTTTGACGTGACGGGGCTGGCCGATCGCCCGGTCGAACTCCGCCTGACCCGCGAGCGGGCGAGCAGCATTGTCCGGATCGGCGCCGACGGCACGGTGCGGGTCGATGGTTGAGGGGCGTTTCAATCCTCCCCGGCACGGGGAAGTGGCAGACCAAAGGCCTGACGGAGGGGGGCTTCCACGAGGGGCACGCTATGCGGCCCGCTCCCTCCACCATCCTTCGGATGGTCCCCCTCCCCGTGCCGGGGAGGATGGCTTTACCCTCATCGAGATCATGGTCGCGCTGGCGGTGTTCAGCCTGGCGGCGATGGCGCTCGTCCGGCTGGAGAGCGCGACGATCCGGGGTGCCTCGATTCTCGACGAGACGCTGGTGGCCCAGATGGTCGCGCGCAATGTCGCGATCTCGGCCGTCACCGACCCGCAGGCGCCCGCGCTAGGGCGGACCAGCGGCGCGGAGGTGAATGGCGGGCGAAGCTGGAAATGGACCCGAATCGTCAGCGGGACGGGCGATGCGCGCTTGGTGCGGATCGATGTCGCGGTCGCCAATGCCGGGGGGAGCATTGTCGGGCGGCTGACGATGGTGCGTCCGCCGATGGCGACGGCGGCGATCGGGGTGGCGGCATCGTGAAGTTCACCTTGCACCACCCCGGCGAAGGCCGGGGTCCAGCTTCGGCGGACCTTGAAAGGGCGGGCAAATGTCGCTGCGCGCCTCATTCCAACGGCTTCACCCTGGTCGAAGTGATGGTGGCGCTGCTCATCTTCTCAATGCTGGCCGCCGCCGCCGTGGCGATCCTGTCGTTGAGCGTGCGGGCGCAAGCGGTGACGGGCCAGAAGCTCGACGCGATGTCGGCGGTCAGCCGGACGACCGCGATCCTGTCCGCCGACCTGGCACAGGCGGTCGACCGGCCGACCCGTGACGAGGGCGGCGTACAGACCCCGGCCATGGTCGCCGGGCCCGATGCGATGCGGTTGGTGCGTGCCGGTTGGAGCAACCTCGACGCCGCACCGCGGCCGTCATTGCAGAAGGTCGCCTATCGCCTGAACGGTGACGTTCTGGAGCGGGTCGCCTGGCCGCTGCTCGACGGGGCCGCGCCGATGGAGCCTGCCGCGCTGATGGACCATGTCCGTGAGTTGCATCTGCGCTATCGGTTCGGCGGCGCATGGCTCGACCAGTGGCAGGGGCAAGCGGGCGTCGCGCTGCCCCAGGCGGCGGAGGTCACGATCGTTCGCGATGACGGCATGATCTTCCGGCAATTGTTCCTCATCGGCACCGGCTATGTCAGCGTGCCGAATGGGATGTCGCCGAGCAGCTCTCCGACCCCCAGCCCGACCGCGACACCCAATGGCTGAGCCCCGGCCCGGTCCGGGCGAACGCGGAGCGGCTCTGCTGACCGTCCTGATCCTCGTCGCGGTGATCGCGGTGCTGGCCGCGACCGCGCTGGAGAAGCTGCGGCTGTCGACTCGGCTCGGCGGCAATGCGGTGGCGATCGAGCAGGCGCGCGGATATGCCTATGCGGCGGAGGCGCTGGCGATCATCCGCATCGGCGATCTGCTGGAGCGCGCCCAAGGCAAGGTCTCGCTGCTCGGCGGGTGGAGCGATCGGCCCTTCGCGCTGCCGCTGGGGGACGGGGTGGGCGGCGGAACGGCGGTGGCGCGCGTGACCGATGGCGGCAACTGCTTCAACCTGAACGGGCTGGCGCAACCCATTCCCGGTCAGCCCGGCGTGCTGATCGGCAACGCGGTCGAGGTCGCGCATTTCGGCCGGCTAATGCGGCTGCTCGGCATCCCCGATCAGGTCGCGGTGCAGGTGGCGACGGCGACCTCCGACTGGATCGACAGCGACCAGAATCCGCAAGGGGGCGGGGCGGAGGATGCGCTGTATCTGGCACGCGATCCGCCTTACCGGACCGGTGGTGCCATGATGGCGGATGTCAGCGAGTTGCGGATGGTCAACGGCGTCACGCCCGAACTCTATGCCACGCTGCGCCCCTGGATATGCACCTTGCCCGAGGCGAAGCCGACCAGCGTCAACATCAACACCTTGGCGCCCGAGCAGGCGCCGCTCGTCGCGATGGCGCAGATCGACACGATTTCGCCCGCCGGCATCGCTCAGGCCCTTTTGCGTCGCCCGCCGCAAGGCTATGCGGACGCGAGCGATTTCTGGGCGCAGATACCGGGGGCGAGCGGCGCGGGCGGGGTGGCGACGACGACCCGCTGGTTCGATCTGCGGATCGACGTGACGCTGGGCAGCGTCCAGGTCAATGAACGCGCCCTGGTCGATGCGTCGCGACTGCCGCCGCGACTGGTGGCGCGGAGATGGGGGGAAGAGTGATGAGTGCGACCAACCTCCTGTTCCTGCCGCCGGGCGAGGGCGGCGACTATCGCTGGATGCGGATCGAGGACGCCCGTGTCGCGGCGGCGGGCGAGGGGCTGCCCCAGGGCGATGGCGATGTGATCGCGGTCGCGCCCGCCGATGCGGTGGCGCTGCACTGGGCGGAGATTCCCGCCCGCTCGACCGCGCAGGCGGCTGCCGCCGCGCGATTGCTGGCGGCGGAGGTCAGCGCCGCGCCGATGGACGAACTCCATGTCGCGGTCGGCGAGGACGAGGCGGGGAGCCGAGCGATCGGCATCGTCAATCGCGGGGCAATGGCGGGATGGCTCAGCCTGTTGGCGGGCAAGGGGATCGATCCGGTCGCGGTCGTGCCGGCGCCCTTGCTGTTGCCCCGCCCCGAACAAGGCTATGTTCGCGGCGACCTGGCGGGGCAAGGCGTGGTGCGCGGGCGCGCGTCGGGCTTTGCCGACGAACCGGGCTTTACCGAGATCGTGGCAGGCGACGAACCGCTTGCCGATCTCGACGCCGACGGGATCGAAAGTGCGCTGGGCGTGGCGGTGGCGGCCCCGGCGCTCGACCTGCGACAGGGGATGTTCGCGCGGCGGCGGAGCTTTGTGATCGACTGGCGGCTGGTGCGACGGCTCGGCTGGCTGGGGCTGGCGATCGTCGCGGTGACGCTGGCGATCGATCTGGTGCGCTGGACCAAATACAGCTTCGCCGCCGACGCGACCGAGGCGAAGATCGAACAGGTCGCCCGCACCGCGCTGCCCCGTGGCGAGACGCTGGTCGATGCCGACCGGCAATTGACCGAGCGGCTGGCGGCGGTGCGCGGTCCGGGCCAGGGGTTCAGCCGAACGGCGGCAGCGGTCTTTTCGGCGGTCCGCAGCGTGCCTGGCAGCGAGTTGACCGCGATGGATTTCCAGCCGAGCGGCGACATAAGGCTGGGCGTGGCGGTGGACCGCGAGGCGCTGGCCACCGACCTGAAGCGCGCGGTCGAGGCGCAGGGCTTCACGGTCCAGCCGAGCACCTTCGTCGCGGCGAATGGCCGGATCACGGGAGAATTCACGGTGCGCGCACGATGAGGGCGTTGAGGCTCTGGTTCGATGGGCGGTCGACCCGCGAGAAGCGGCTGTTGCTGGTCATGGCCGCGCTGCTGATCGTCACGATCATATGGGGCGGCATCTTGCGGCCCATGGGCGACGGCTTGTCGAGCGCGCGCGAACGCCATGCCGATGCGGTCATCCGACTGGGCGAGGCGGAGGCCATCGCGGACGAACTGCGCCAGCGCCGCCGCCGTCCGGCCGCTTTGTCGGGAACGCTGGCCGACACGGTGCGGGTGTCGGCAGAGCAGGCAGGCTTTACCCTGTCCGCGCTGACCGAGGATGGCCCTGGCCGGGTCCGCGCGCAGATCGCCGCGGCCCGGCCCGCCGCGCTGACGCCGTGGCTTGCCCGACTGGAGCGGGGCGGGGTGCTGGTCGAACAGGCGACGCTGACCGATAATGGCGACCGCACAGTCGGCGTGGCGCTGCTCCTGCGGAAGCGGGTGGTATGATGCGCTTGCGGCTTACTACGCGACCCTCGGTGTTGTTCGCGGCAATGCTGGTCGTCGCGCTGATCGTCTTTCTGCCCATGCGGCTGGCGCTGGGTGCGACGGGCCTTGCCGATGAAGGGCTGAGCGCGCGGCGCGTCGGCGGCACCATCTGGGGTGGCAGCCTGTTGGAGGCGCGGTTCGGGGAGGTGGCGTTGGGTGATCTGCGCGTCTCGCTCTCACCCCTTGCGCTGCTGCTGGGACGGGCGCGTCTGGCGTTCGAGGGGGCCGGGGTCGATGGCCGTCCGATCATCGGCGCGGCGACGATCAGCCGTCATGCCATGGGAATCGATGGCGTCACCGCCAGCCTGCCCGCTGCCGCCTTGTTTGCGCCACTCCCCGTCACGACGCTGATGCTGGAGGATGTGACCGTCCGCTTCCGCGACGGCGTGTGCGAGGAGGCGGGTGGTCGCGTCCGGGCGACGGTGGCGGGCGAGGCGGGCGGCCTGCCCTTGCCCCCGATGATGATGGGCAATGCCCGGTGCGAGGCGGGGGCATTGCTGCTGCCGATGACGGGGCAGGGGGGTACGGAGGCGGTGAACCTGCGCATCCGCCCCGATGGTCGCTACACCGCGGATCTGGTCCTGACGCCCGGTGATCCGGCGGCGGCGGCGCGGCTGGAGCAACTCGGTTTCGTCGCGGGCTCGGGCGGTGGATACCGACTTTCGGCGGAAGGGCGCTTTTGACCGCTTGACGAATGGCGGTCATCCCGTTTAGGGGCGCAAGCCTTCGCGGCGACCGTAGTTCAATTGGTTAGAGCGCCGGCTTGTGATGCCGGAAGTTGCGGGTTCAAGTCCCGTCGGTCGCCCCATTCTTCCCGGCCATTTCTCTGGCCACGGCACCGGCCCCTTTCGTGCCCGTGTCCCCCCTAAATCCTCACCGATAGGGTGGCCGGATCGGAAGACTCGGTCCGGTTCCGCTTTTGTCGGACCGAAGGACGAGCATGACGAACTGGGGCTTTCCCGATTTCGACGCGCATGAAGGCGTGCATCTGTTCACCGATCCCGCTTCGGGGTTGCAGGCGGTCATCGCGGTGCATTCCACCCATCTCGGCCCGGCGGCGGGCGGCGCGCGCTTCTGGCATTATGCCACCCCCGCGCTCGCCATCACCGACGCGCTGCGCCTGTCGCGCGGCATGAGCTATAAGAATGCGATGGCCGGCCTGGCGCTGGGCGGCGGCAAGGGCGTGGTCCTGGCGGCCAAGCCGGGCGACGTCATCACCACTGCGCAGCTCGAAGCATTCGGCCGCGCGGTCGAATCGCTCGGTGGTCGCTACGTGACGGCCGAAGACGTCGGCATGTCCGAGGAGCGGATGAAGGTCATCGCGACTCAGACCCGCTATGTCTCCGGCCTGCCGGTCGCGAGCGGCGCGGCGGGCGGCGACCCCGGCCCCTACACCGCACACGGCGTCTATCTGGGCGTCAAGGCGGCCGCCAAGCGCGGGCTGGGCGCGACCGATATGAAGGGCGTGCGCGTCGCGATCCAGGGCGTCGGCTCGGTCGGCGGCGGGCTTGCCAAGCTGCTCGCCAAAGACGGCGCAATGCTGACCATCGCCGACGTCGACCAAGCCCGCGCCGAAGCGATGGCGGCGGAGCTGGGTGCCAGCGTCGCCTCGGCCGACGAGATCCTGTTCGCCGATGTCGATCTGGTCAGCCCCAATGCGCTGGGCGCGGTGCTGACCGCCGATTCGATCCAGCGGCTGAAGGCCAAGGTCGTCGCGGGCGGCGCCAACAACCAGCTGGCGACCCGTGAGGACGGCGCACGCGTGGCGGAAGCGGGCATCCTCTATGCCCCCGATTATGTCATCAACGCGGGCGGCATCATCAATGTCGGCTTGGAATATCTAGGCCAGGGCGACGAGGCGGAGGTCATGGCGCGCATCGCCAAGATCCCCGAGCGGCTGGAACAGGTGTGGCAGCGCTCGGCCGAGACGGGCCATCCCGCCTCGGACGTGGCGGACGAGATCGCGCAGGGCCTGATCGGGCGCTGACTATCATTCCTCCCCTTGCAGGGGTGGAAGAGTTGATCACACCCATCGAAATTCCCGCACGCATTCGCGGTTGACGAACCGTCCCCCCGCGCCCATTTGCCAATCGGACCAAATCCATCCGATTGGAGATCATGCGCCTTTCCAGCCTAGCCGATTATGCGGTCGTGATGATGACCGCCGCCGCGCGCGAGGGTGCCGGCGGGCGGAGCAATGCGACTCTGCTGGCCGGGCAGACGGGCGTGCCGCTGCCCACCGCGCAGAAGCTGGTCAGCCGTCTGGCCACCGCCGGGCTGATCGAAAGCACGCGCGGCACCGGCGGCGGCATCCGACTGGCGCGCGACGCGGATGCGATCAGCCTGGCCGATATCGTCGAGGCGGTGGACGGCCCGATCGCGCTGACCGCATGCGTCGAGGGGGCCGCGCATGACTGCGGCTTGGAAATGCAATGTCGCGTCCGGCCGCATTGGCATGTCGTCAATCAGGCGGTACGCGCCGCCTTTTCCGGGGTGACGCTCGCGACGCTCGCCGCCGATCCTGTTGAATCGCAAGTGATGGACGCTCGCCCGCGTCCGGGGGTATTCGCCTGATGGCCACGAAGAATGCAGAGGCGCTCGCCGCCGCCAACAAGAAGTATGAGTGGGGCTTCGCCACCGAGGTCGAGCAGGACTTCGCGCCCAAGGGGCTGAGCGAGGACACGGTCCGCTATATCTCGGCCAAGAAGGGCGAGCCCGAATGGATGCTCGACTGGCGGCTGAAGGCGTTTCGCCTGTGGCAGACGCTGGAGACGCCCGACTGGGCCAAGCTGAACATCCCGCCGATCGACTATCAGGACGCGTATTACTACGCCGAGCCCAAGCAGAAGAAGACGATCGCGTCGCTGGACGAACTCGATCCCGAAATCCGGCGGACCTACGAGAAGCTGGGCATCCCGATCGCCGAGCAGGAAGTGCTCGCGGGCGTCGAAGGCGCGCGCAAGGTCGCGGTCGACGCGGTGTTCGACAGCGTCTCGGTCGCGACCACCTTCCGCAAGGAGCTGGAAGCGGCGGGCGTCATTTTCCGCTCTATCTCCGAGGCGATCAAGGAGTATCCCGAACTGGTCCGCAAGTGGCTGGGCAAGGTTGTTCCGCAGCGCGATAACTATTTCGCGACGCTCAACTCGGCGGTCTTCTCGGACGGCACCTTCGTCTACATCCCCGAGGGTGTCCGCTGCCCGATGGAGCTGTCGACCTATTTCCGCATCAACGCGGAGAATACCGGCCAGTTTGAGCGCACGCTGATCGTTGCGGACAAGGGGGCCTATGTCTCCTATCTCGAAGGCTGCACCGCGCCGATGCGCGACGAGAACCAGCTGCACGCGGCGGTTGTCGAGCTGGTCGCGCTGGACGATGCCGAGATCAAGTACTCGACCGTCCAGAACTGGTATCCGGGTGACGAGAATGGCGTCGGCGGCATCTACAACTTCGTCACCAAGCGCGCGCTGTGCCAGGGCAAGAACAGCAAGGTGTCGTGGACGCAGGTCGAGACCGGCTCGGCGGTGACGTGGAAATACCCGTCCTGCGTGCTGGCGGGCGACGGCTCGGTCGGCGAGTTCTACTCGGTCGCGGTGACCAACAATCGCCAGCAGGCCGATACCGGCACCAAGATGATCCATCTGGGCAAGAACACCCGCTCGACCATCGTGTCGAAGGGCATTTCGGCCGGGCGCTCGGACAACACCTATCGCGGCCTCGTCCGCGTGGCGGCGACCGCCGAGAATGTCCGCAACTTCACCCAGTGCGACAGCCTGTTGCTGGGCGACCAGTGCGGCGCACACACCGTGCCGTATATCGAGGTCAAGAACCCCAGCGCGCAGATCGAGCATGAGGCGACGACCAGCAAGATCAGCGAGGACCAGCTCTTCTACGCGATGAGCCGTGGGTTGGATCAGGAAGCGGCCGTCGCGCTGATCGTCAACGGCTTCGCGCGCGAGGTCTTGCAGCAGCTCCCGATGGAGTTTGCGGTTGAAGCGCAGAAGCTGCTGGGGATTTCCCTCGAAGGGAGCGTGGGGTGATTTTGTTCGCACCGCTTTTGTCATTGGCGGGATCGGTGGGGCAGCAAATGCCTGCGCCGCCCGCCAACGAGATTAGCGTGGTGGGCAACAAGCTGCGTAAGTTGCAACTAGACCTCAATGTCGATGCAGGTCGGATGACGGCGTGCCGTGCCAAGGTTTCGAGTGGTGACCGCTTCATCGACGACGTTGCCTGTGAATCGGCCCGTGTTTGTATAGGCAAGCGCTCCTCTGCCCGGATCGGGCTTATGAATTGCATCAATGATGGTGTCGTCGCGGCGGTGGCCCGCGAGCGCGCCAAGGAAGAAAGCCGCAATGCTGAAAATTGAAAACCTCCACGCCGAGATTGACGGCAAGCCGATCCTCAAGGGCCTGACGCTTGAGGTGAATGCGGGCGAAGTCCATGCGATCATGGGCCCCAACGGCGCGGGCAAGTCGACGCTGGGCTATGTCTTGGGCGGGCGTCCCGGTTACGAAGTGACCGAGGGTTCGGTGACGTTCGACGGCGTCGACCTGCTCGAGCTGGAGCCGAACGAGCGCGCCGCCGCCGGCCTTTTCCTGGGCTTCCAATATCCGGTCGAGATCCCCGGCGTTTCCAACGTCCAGTTCTTGCGCGAGAGCCTGAACGCCCAGCGCGGGCAGCGGGACGAAAAGCCGCTGTCGGGTGGCGAATTCCTGAAGCTCGCCCGTGGGCAGGCCGATGGGCTGGGGCTGAACCAGGACATGCTCAAGCGTCCGGTCAATGTCGGCTTCTCCGGCGGCGAGAAGAAGCGCAACGAGATGGTCCAGATGGGCATCCTGAACCCCAAGTTCGCGATCCTGGACGAGACGGACTCCGGCCTCGACATCGACGCGCTGCGCATCGTGGGCGACGGCATCAACCGCATCATGCGCGCCCCCGACAAGGCGGTGCTGCTCATCACCCATTATCAGCGGCTGCTCGACTATGTGCAACCCGACCGGGTGCATGTGCTGGCCGATGGCCGCATCGTGCGTTCGGGTGGCCCCGAACTCGCGCTCGAGCTGGAGCGTGAGGGCTATGCGGGCGTCGAGGGAGCGGCGGCGTGACCACCACGCTGGAACTCCCCTCGACGCGTGAGGAGGCTTGGCGCTGGGCCGATATCGACGCGTTGCGCCGCGCGGCGGAGAGCGAGCGGGCGGTGCCGGTCGCGGGCGCGGATCGCTTCCTCGATCTGCCGGGCGCGCGGTTGCTGTTCGTCGACGGCGTGCTGGATGAAAGCGTCAGCAGCCTTGGCCCGGTTCAACTGACCCAGATCGACGCCAGCGACCATCCGCTGGGTAAGCAGGCGCTCGGGCGCGGCTGGTCGCTGCGTCTCGATCGCGACGCAGTCGCGGAGCCCGTGCAGATCGTCCATGTCGCCAGCGGCGCGGCCAATCACCTGCCCGCCGAGATCGTTCTGGCCGAGGATGCGGCGGCGCAGGTCTATGAGACCTATGTCGGGCACGGCTGGACCAACCGGCTGACGCGGGTGAAGCTGGCGGCGTCGGCGCGGCTGATGCGCGCGGTGCGGTTGTTGCAGGATAACGGCTTCGTGTCGCTGCGCGAGGAAGCCGAGTTGGGTGAGGGTGCGAGCCTGACCGCGACCTTCCTGGCCGCCGGGACCATGGGCGCGCGGATCGACGGCGGGATCACCCAGACCGGTGATGGTGCTTATGCCGAGTTCGGTGGTGCGCTGCTGACCAAGGGCGAATTGAAGCAGGAGTGCGCGGTGGGCCTGCGCCATGCCGCGCTTAACGGCCAGAGCCATCAGTTGTGGCGCGCGGTTGCTGCCGATCGCAGTCAGGCGAGCCTCGCTGCACGTGTCGAAGTGGCGCGTGATGCGCAGAAGACCGATGGCGAACAGTCGCTTCGCGGCCTGCTGCTCCAGCGGACCGCGACGGTGAACCTGAAGCCCGAGCTGGAAATCTTCGCCGACGACGTGAAGTGCGCGCATGGCGCGACCGTGGGCGAACTCGATGCCAAGGCGCTGTTCTACATGCAGAGCCGTGGCATTCCCAAGCCGCGTGCACAGGCGCTGCTCACCCGAGCTTTCGTCGCCGATGCGATCGACCGGATCGGTAACGAGGTGGTGCGCGAGGCCTTTGCGGCGGACGCGGACGCCTGGCTGGAGGCAGCGCTTTGACGAGCGCCACGCCTCTCGACCGAGTGGCAGATTTCCCTGCCATCCCGGACGGCTGGGCCTATCTCGACACCGCCGCGACCGCGCAGAAGCCGCAGGCCGTGATCGACGCGATCACCCGCGCCTATGACACCAGCTATGCCACCGTGCATCGCGGCGTCTATCAGCGTTCGGCCGACATGACGCTCGCCTATGAGGCGGCGCGCGAAGCGACCGCGCGGTTCATTGGCGCGGGGTCGTCGAACGAGATCGTCTTCACGCGCGGCGCGACCGAGGGGATCAACCTCGTCGCGCAATGCTGGGCTGCGACCCATCTGAAGGCGGGCGACCGCATCCTGCTGTCAATGCTGGAGCATCATTCCAACATCGTGCCGTGGCAGATGGTCGCCGAGCTGTTGGGCGTCGCGATCGACGTGCTGCCGCTGACGGCGGATCACCGCATCGACCTGGACGCGATGGACCGCATTCTGACCCCGGCGCATAAGCTGGTGTCGCTGGGCCATGTGTCGAACGTCCTGGGCTCGATGCTCGACGGGCGTCGTGCAGCCGATCTGGCGCATCGGGTCGGCGCGAAGATCCTGCTCGATGGGTGCCAGGCGGTGCCGCGCATCGCGGTCGACGTGGGGGCACTCGATTGCGACTTCTACGTCTTCTCGGGTCATAAACTCTATGGCCCGACCGGCATCGGCGTGCTGTGGGCGCGGCCTGAGCTGCTCGAGGCGATGCCGCCCTATCAGGGTGGCGGGTCGATGATCGACCGGGTGAGCTTCGAGAAGACCACCTACGCCCCGCCGCCTGGCCGGTTCGAGGCGGGGACGCCGCATATCGTCGGGGCGCTCGGGCTTCATGCAGCGATCGATTACGTGTCGGCCATCGGGCTGGACGCGATCCATGCGCATGAGGCGGCGCTCGTTACCAGGGCGCGAGAGGGGCTGTCGGCGATCAATTCGGTGCGGCTGCTGGGCCCGGAAGACTCCGCCGGAATCGTCAGTTTCGCGGTCGAGGGGGTTCATCCCCACGACATCGGCACCATATTGGACGAGAGCCGGGTGGCGATCCGCGCAGGCCATCACTGCGCCCAACCCCTGATGGAGGCGCTCGGCCTGCCCGCCACCGCGCGGGCGAGTTTCGGCGTGTATAACGGACCGGATGACGTCGCGGCGCTGGTGGATGGCGTCCGGCGGGTCACGAGGATTTTCGGATGAGCAGTTTCAAGATCGAAGAGGTCGAGAGCGTCGAGCAGCCGCCCAAGGCGCGCGTGCAGGACGTGGTCGAGGCACCGGCCGAGCGGCAGCGCGACTATCTGTCGGGCTTCCTCTCGCAAAAGCCGACCGCCGACGATCCGACCCAGCCGGGCGGCGCGCTGTATGACGGGATCATCGACGCGCTGAAGGACATTTACGACCCCGAAATCCCGGTCAACATCTATGACCTGGGGTTGATCTACGGCGTCGAGGTGACCGAGGGCGGCCATGCGATCGTGACCATGACGCTGACCACCCCGCATTGCCCGGTCGCCGAGTCGATGCCGGGCGAGGTCGAACTGCGCGTCTCGGCCGTGCCGGGAATTGCGACAGCCGACGTCAACCTGATCTGGGACCCGCCCTGGGACCCGCAGAAGATGTCGGACGACGCCAAGCTCGAACTGGGGATGCTCTGACCATGGCGACCACACTCCGCCCGCGTCCTGCCGCGTTGAACCTGACGCCCTCCGCCGAGGCGCGGATCGCCGACCTGATGGCGCGTGCGCCGGAGGGGGCGATCGGGGTCAAGCTGTCGACGCCGCGCCGGGGATGCTCGGGCCTGGCCTATTCGGTGGATTACGTCACCGAGGCCAAGGCGTTCGACGAGAAGATCGATACGCCCGGCGGCACGCTGTTCGTCGATGGCGGCTCGATCCTGTATCTGATCGGGTCGACCATGGACTGGGTCGAGGATGACTTCACGGCGGGCTTCGTGTTCCAGAATCCCAATGCCAAGGGCGCGTGCGGGTGCGGGGAAAGCTTCACGGTTTGAGGGGAGGGGGGCTTAGCCTTCGACCGCGCTCAGGCTGAACGGGGGTTGGGAAGGGCAAGCAATCTCTAGCCCGTTCCCCGGCGAAGGCTGCGGCCCAGTTGCGATGGCTTTTCAATGGCGGGGGGCATCTGCCTCCCAGGCGGCGATATCCCGCCATCGCGGCCGGATGGAAACTGGACCCCGGCCTTCGCCGGGGAACAGGTGGGATCAGACCCGGTGTTCGAGCTTCAGGCTGGCGCCATCCCACTCCACCGCCAGGTCGCGATAATCCGCCACCGTCGCATGGGGCGTATCCATCGCCCCCCGATGCGTCTCGGTAATTACCACCACCGTCATCCCCGCCGCCTCGGCCGCCGCGATCCCGGCGGGGGCGTCTTCGAAGGCCAGGCAATCCTTCGGCGCGACGCCTAGCCGCTTGGCCCCGAGCAGGAAGCCATCGGGCGCGGGCTTGCTCCGCTCCGCATCCTCCGCCGTCACGAACACGCCGGGTAAAGGCAGCCCCGCCGCCTTCAGCCGTACCTCCGCCAGCCGCTTGGGTGCAGAGGTGACGATGGCCCAGCGATCCGGC
This sequence comes from Sphingomonas sp. Marseille-Q8236, assembly GCF_965112005.1. Lineage (NCBI taxonomy): Bacteria > Pseudomonadati > Pseudomonadota > Alphaproteobacteria > Sphingomonadales > Sphingomonadaceae > Sphingomonas > Sphingomonas sp. Marseille-Q8236. The sequence goes on along the minus strand of NZ_CBCOPO010000001.1, from coordinate 61,858 downwards.
GGCAGCGCGGCCAGAAACGCGGCCGCGCCACCGATCGGCACGACGTCGTCCACATCCAGCATCTCCGCCTCGGTCAGTGCATGCGCTTCTGCGATCGGATCTATGCCGGGCAGGTTCAGCCGCCGGATCGTCTCGACCGACTGAACCCCGTGGATGGTCGGCAGGAACGCCGCGACGTCCAGCCCCTGCCGTGTCGCCCAGACGGTCCAGGCGCGTTCGGCGGAGGCGATCGAACTCAGGATCGTCCCATCCATGTCGAACAGGAAACCGCCAAAAGCGCGGGTCGGCAGGGCTTTGGTCATCGGCGCTCCAGCGAGGATCAGTTGGCCTGGAACACGCCGCAGGCGATGCGGCCGCCGCTATTGCCGCTCGGATCGGTCTTCAGGTCGTCGGCGGCGGCATGGATGACGATCGCCGAGCCGTCCGCATCGAGCAGTCCCGCCATGGTCGCACCCGGCAGCACGACGCCCAGCGTCCCGCGCCCGTCATTGCCGACGGTCATGTTGGGCATATCGCCCTCATGCGGACCCTGCGGGTTCATGCTGCCATGCTGGCGCTGCGTGGGGTTCCAGTGGCCGCCCGCCGTGGTGAAGTCGGGCGCGTCGCAGCGACCCACGGTGTGGACATGGACGCCGTGCATCCCGGCCGGAACGTTCATCGCGTCCAGCGTGATGCGCAACCCGCCCGCCACCTCGGTCGCGGTCGCGCGTCCGGCCTCGACACCGGTGCCGGTGCGTAGGCTGGCGGTTGCGCTGGGACCGCCGGGGACCGGGGAGCCGGTTTCCATCTTGTTCTGGTCGCAGGCGGCCAGCCCGAGCGTGACTACGGCGCCGGTCATCAATGCGATATATTTCATGTCGGAAGCTCCCTGATCGAAAGAACTATAGGCGGTCCGGCCTTATCGTCCACCGGTATCGAGCGGCCAACGCATCACCGGTTCATAGGATGCGCCCCCATGCCCCAGGTGACTTTGATAGAGCAGGATATGCTCCATGGCGAAGGGGGCGCTGGACAGGCCGGCGTGAACAGCGCGCCACCCCTCGATCTCGGGGGCGGCGCCCGCGGAGCGCGGCAGCCGGGCCAGCGTGACATGCGGGCGATAGGCACGCGAATCCGGCGGCAGGCCGGCCCGCACGCAGGCCTGATCCACCTTGCGATGCAGGTGCGCCAGCGCATCCTGCGGGCTGACATCGGCCCATAGGGTGTCGACCCGACCGCGATGATCGAACACCCCGACCCCCGAAATCCGGACGACGGGTGCGGGGGCATGGACCTGGCCTAGCGCGGCGGCGACATCCTCCGCCACCGGGCGATCGACTTCGCCGATGAAGCGCAGCGTCAGGTGAAGCTGATCGTCATCCTGCCACCGGGCCTGCGGCACGCCGTCCATGACGTCGGACAGCAGGTCGCGAATGGCAGGGGGCGGGCGAAGGGCGACGAACAGGCGAAGCATGACAAAACATGTCTATCGCACTCTGTCGGCGCGACGGGAACCTCTCCCGCTTGAAATGAGTCACGAACGGGACGATATTTCGCGTAACCGGCATCTGGCCGGGCAAAGGAGCAATGTTTCACCATGGCAAACTGGTCTGATCCACGGCCGAGCGCCGCGCCGTTCGGTACCACAGCCACCACGGGCTCGACCGCCTATGATGCGGGTCTGCGCTCGTACATGCTGTCCGTCTATAACTACATGACGTCGGGTGTGCTGCTGACGGGTATCGTCGCGCTGCTCTTCGCATGGGGCGGGCGCGACAGCATGGCCGCGCAGGTCTTCCTGAACGGCGGTCCGCTCAAATATGTCATCATGTTCGCGCCGCTCGGCTTCGTGTTCGCGCTGAGCATGGGCGTCAACCGGATGAAGACCTCGACGATGCAGATGCTGTTCTGGGCATTCGCGGTCGTCATGGGTCTGTCGCTGTCGACCATCTTCCTGGTCTATAGCGGCGGTTCGATCGCTGGCGCGTTCTTCGCGACGGCGGCGGGCTTCGCGGCGCTCAGCCTCTATGGCTATACCACCAAGCGTGACCTGTCGGCGTTCGGCACCTTTCTGATCATCGGTCTGGTCGGCCTGATCGTCGCCAGCGTGATCAACATCTTCCTTCAGTCGGGTACGATGGCGCTGGTCATCAGCTTCGTCGGCGTGCTGCTGTTCGCCGGTCTGACGGCCTATGACACGCAGCGGACTAAGGAAATGTATTATCAGGTGCGCGGCACGTCGATGCAGGACCGCGTGGTCATCATGTCGGCGTTGAGCCTGTATCTCGACTTCATCAACATGTTCCTGTTCATCCTGCGTCTGTTCGGCTCCAGCCGCGACTGATCGTCAGGTAACGGATTTGGACATGGGGCCCGGCGGTGTGTCCGCCGGGCCTTTTTTCGTGGAAGGAACATGGCCCATGCGCCTGTCGATCGAAGTCACGCTGGACTATGGCCTTCGCGAGGCCGCCGACATTCTGCTCCAGATCGAGGTGGCGGCGATGGCGGATCAGCGGCTGGAGCATCAGGCGCTGACCATCTGGTCCGACCACGGCGTCACTGCGGTGACGGGCGAGGAGGGCATCGGACAGCGATGCTGGGTGCGTGCGGACCATGCCCTGATGGCGCGCTATGAAGCGGTGGTGGAGATTGCGCGACCGGTCCTGCGACTGGACGCCATGCGGCCGACCCCGGCGCGGGCGCTGACCGGCGATCTCATCCCCTATCTGCTGCCCAGCCGCTATTGCGAGTCCGACCGGCTGGAGGGGTTTGTGCGGCGGCGTTTCGCGGGTCTGTCGGGCGGGGCGATGGCGGCGGCGCTGATCGAATGGGTCTCGACCCGTTTGACTTATCAATCAGGCAGTTCGAGCGGACTGACCACCGCGCTCGATACCTTCGGGATGCGCAGCGGCGTGTGCCGCGACTATGCCCATCTGCTCGTCGCGCTGGCACGCGCGGCGGAGATTCCGGCACGCTGCGTCTCGGCCTATGCGCCCGGCGTCGATCCGCCCGATTTCCATGCGGTTGCGGAATTGTGGCTGGAGGGGAGCTGGCATCTGGTGGACGCGACCGGCATGGCCCGCGCCGACGAGATTGCGCGCGTCTGCGTCGGTCGGGATGCGACCGACATCGCCTTTATGACCGTCTTCGGCGAGGCGCAGCTTTGCGATCAACGGGTGGTCGTCCGCCGTCTCGACTGAAGCGGGCAGGAACGCTTGCGCGGGCTGGCTCGTTGGTCCGGTCCACTCGTGATGGGGAAGTGACATGAACGACAGCATCGACGACCGCGCGCTCGACAGCGTATCGGTGGCGCCGGGCGGCGAACAGGCCGAACAGGGCAACCGTCCGCGTCCGCCCGAGCAGGATGCCGGGCAGGACCCGGACATTGCCGGCGGTCTGGCGAAGAACCCTGAGGATGTCGACGCACAGCTCGACGAAAGCCTCGACGAATCGATGGACGCCAGCGATCCGCCCTCCATCACCCAGCCTGGCCGCGATGGCCCGGCGGAATCGTCCGGCTTCAAGGAATAGGATCGCTGATCCTGCGATCCGGGCGGAGGAACGGCCTCTGGCCTCCTACTCCGCCCGGCCCGGGGGTGGCTGGGCCGTTCGATTTCCGGCCGCGTGACCATGAAGACGGCCTGCATCCCTTTTGCCTCTATTTTTCCGGCCTTTGTGGAAAATGATTGCCGCGATAACCGTTCGTCGCAATCAATGTTGCGGCGCGGCGAATTTCGTGGTCGTTTGCCTAAGGCCCGTTCAGCGTTGCGTTAACCTAATTGGCGCAGGATGATCGGGTAGTTACGATGGGCGGGGTAAAGGATATGGGATCGAGGAACCGACCGGCCGAAGGCACGATGACATTGGCCGAGATGAAGGAGTTTGCGGGCTTCGCCGCAGCGACGCAGCGTTACATCCGCCGCTCGCTCGACATCGGGCTGGACCGCGAGGATGCGATGGCGCGCTGGTCGCGCGATGTGGTCGAAGCGGCAAGCATCCGCGCCCAGGCCCGGCTGTATCGCAACCTGCCCGAAATCCGTCACCTGATCCCGGTGGACAGCGGCCTGGAGGCGCTGGAGCCTTTCATGGCTTCGTCCGTGACTATCGCGGCGTTCGACCTGGGGCAGGGGCGGCTGACCAGCTTTTCGGCTTTCCGCTTCCTGTATGAGCGGCTGATCGGGGCAGAGGTTCGCCCTTGGCTTCCCTCGGTCTTCTGCGCGGCGGCGGCGCTGCCGCACCTGCACCCCGAATTGCGGCGCAAGCTGCTCCAGTCGATCAGTGAGGCGGCGGCCACCGCCTCCGGCTGGTCGAGCCGTCAGCCCGCCTTTTTCCCCCATTGGGTGGAAAAGGTGGATAGCAACGGCACGTCGCTGGCCAATTGATCGCATCCCGGCGCGCCCGTCAGCGGCAGGCGCGCCAGCCCATCGGCCCGCGATAGGCCTGATCCAGATGGAAATGGTCGGCATGGGCCGCATTGTAGTCGGGTGACAGGGTGGTTGCGAACAGATCGCACGCATCGTCGCGGACCTGGCGGAGGAAGCGCCCCACCGCGCCCTGATCGCGCCAGTCGCGCACCACGCTGATCCGGCGTCCGTCGCTTAAGCGAAATCCCGCAATATCCACGGCATTGGCGCGGGCATGTTCGCTCCAGTCGCTGGAACTCCGCCCATTGATCCGGCGGCAATTGTAACTGCCCAGATGGTCGATCGCGACCACCTCCGCCCCCAACAGGGCGCGTGCGGCGGGCTGGACGCTGTTCCACTCCCAAAGCGCGAGCGAGGCGGCGACTGGGCAGGAGACGCCCAGTGCAGCGGGGCGGTAGCCGATCGCGCGCGCGCCGCCGGATGCGAAGCGGACCGCATCGTCATAGCCGCACTGCGCCTCCGGCGTTCGCGCAGGCAGCGCGGTATAGGCAATCCCCGCCTGGTCGAGCAGCCCGCGGCACTTGGCAGCGTCCTGGGTCAAGGCGGTCAGCTTGCGCCCGGTAAACAGTCCCACCGGCTGACCGAGGTCAAGCGGGGCCCAAGGCACGTCCTGCGGCCGCTGCCGCATCATGCCCCAGAGCAGGAGCGCCAGCACCGCTGCCCCGGCGATCACGACCAACAGGGTCGTCCATCGCCGCAACGCGCGCATCAGCCGCGTCTGGCGGCGGAAAGGGGTTCCGAGGTGATCGGATAGCCCAGATCGTCGGGTATGCAGATCGATGGCACGCCGTCACGCTCCGCCTGAAAGGGAATGATCCGCCGGATCGGCCATGCACGCGCATCGGCCTTCGCGGATAGGAAATCGCCATACTGCGCCAATCGTTCCAGCGTCCGCCGGGTCGGGAAGATGATATGGATCTCGCCCCGATCCGCCGCCGCGAGCGTCGCACGGGCGGTCAGCCATTCGGCCCGCGCGGTCTCCCCGCCGTCGATAACGGGCGTGGAGGCGTCGCGCGGGACCTCCGCCAGATAGAAGCGCGCATCGAACCGCCGAACCGGTACATGCTCGGGGCACCAGCGGGCGAAGGGGGTCAGTATGGTCTCGTCTATCTCGACATGCCGTTCGGTCAGCGCCGCCGTAAAGGCTTGCCCTTGGGCCAGATCCGCGCGGATGGACGCGACCGTCATGTCGTCCGGGTGGGGCACCAGCCCGATCGCCAGCCCGACCTCCTCGATCGTTTCGCGAATGGCGGCGATGCGGGCGGCGCTGTCGTCTGGATCGGGGGCATGGGGAGGGACCATCGCATGATCGCCGGGGTCGACCCGGCCGCCCGGAAACACCATCGCTCCACCCAGAAAGGCCAGCGTCGCGCCGCGTTCGACCATCAGGATTTCGGGCGGAGCCCCGCGCTGCGCCGCTTCGCGCATCAGGATCAGGGTAGCGGCGGGAATAGGATCGGGCATCATCGCCAGGTCAACCTGCCGGATCGCACAATGTCAGCGATGGGAGGAAATAACACCGTCGCACAGTCCGGTGAAAGGGGTGGTGGAGCTGAGGGGAATCGAACCCCTGACCTCTGCAGTGCGATTGCAGCGCTCTCCCATCTGAGCTACAGCCCCGCCCCATATTCCGACCATGGTCGGGAGCGACGCCATTAGCTGGTGATCGAAAGCGACGCAACACCGCATCGCCCGCGGGCGGCAAATTTTTTCGGCCACGATCAACCCTTCGCTTCGGGCATTCCGTCGTGCGAAGCGCCGTGTCGACGGAACAATGTCTTGATCTGCCTCATTGAAACCATCGGAAGGCACGGCCCGCCAGACGAGCGGCGTCGGCCCCCGCAGGACCGATTTTCAGGAGGGTTTAGGATGGCTTACGATCGCTATTCCCGCGACGCCAATCGTGGCGGTCGCGACTTCGACTATGGCCGGGACTATGGCTCGGGGCGGGACTATACCTATTCCAGCGCACGCGATTACGAAGCGGCGGGCGCCTTTGACGATGACCGTAACGACAACCGGAACGATAGCCGCCGGGGTTATGGCGCGCGCGATTATGGCCACCAGGGTTATGGCCGTCAGGGCTACGACCAGAATGAGGGCTATCGCGGTTCGCGTCAGGAATTTGGCGGACGCTATGGCCAGGGCCGCGAAAATGAAGGCCGTTATGGCGAAGGCCGCTCGGGCGACTATGGCCGGGACGGCTATCGCGGCGGCCAGCGCGATTACGGGCGCGAAGGCTATCGTCCGTCGGGCTATAGCGACACGGCACGCGGCTATGGCGACTCCGCGCGGGGCTATGGCTATACCGGCGACCGCTATGGTCGTGATGACCGGCAGGACCGGGGCGACTATGGTCGCCAGCAGTCGGGCCGCGACTATGGCCGTCAGCCGCAGGGCTATGATTATGAGGATCGCGGATTCTTTGCCCGTGCTGGCGACGAGGTGCGTTCGTGGTTCGGCGACGAGGAGGCCGAACGCCGCCGCGAGGCCGACGCCAAGTTCGACGAGCGCTATTATGCCGCGCAGGACCATGACTATAACAACTGGCGCTCGGGCCAGATCGCCGCGCTCGACCGCGATTATGACGAATATCGCAGCGAGAACCGCACCAAGTTCGAAAACGAGTTCAGCAGCTGGCGCACCGAGCGCCAGGGCCAGCGCGGCCTGCTGTCCAAGGTGACCGAGCATCAGGAAGTGCTCGGTTCGGACGGCGCGCATGTCGGCACGGTGGACAAGGTGCGGGGCGACCGCATTCTGCTGACCAAGAACGACAAGGACGCGGGCGGCCAGCATCACTCGATCCCGTCGCGCTGGCTGAAGTCGGTCGACGACAAGATCACGCTGACCAAGACCGCCGAGGAAGCCAAGACCCATTGGCGCGATGAGGAAAATGCGCGCGCCATGTTTGGCGATCGCACCAGCGAGACCGGCTCGAACCGGTACGGCCAGTCGAATCCTTATGGCCAGTCGAGCAGCTACGGTCAGTCGAACAGTTATGGCCAGAACAGCCAAGGTACGACCGGCTCCACCAGCACGACCGGTCAGAGCACGACTGGCACCACCGGCGGCACCACCGGCGGCACGACCACCGCTGGCACCACCGGTACGACGGGCAGCACCTCGGACACCAACCGGGGTTATTGAGGACAGAAAACGTCACTGAATGGTGACTTTTCTTGGAGGGCTCGGGTGGACATCATCCGGGCCCTTTCCCATGTCCGGCGCAAATGATGAAAAGGATGACGGTTATGAAGGCATGGACACTCGCGGCCCGGCCCAAGGGAATGCCACGCCAGGACGATTTCGCCTTGATCGAGCAGGCGCTGCCCGAACTGGGCGAGGGGCAGGTGCGGATTGCGAACCGCTGGCTGTCGGTCGACCCTTATATGCGCGGGCGGATGAACGACGCGAAAAGCTATGTCCCGCCCTTCCAGTTGGGCGAGCCGATGCAAGGCGGCGCGATCGGCGAAGTGGTGGAGAGCCGCGCGGAGAATATCCCGGTCGGCACGTTCGTCAGCCATATGGCGGGTTGGCGCGACGAGGCGATCCTGCCCGCCCTGCATGTCCAGCCGCTACCCGATCTGGCGGTCGATCCGCAGGCGTTTCTGGGGCAGTTCGGCATGCCGGGCATGACCGCCTATTACGGCCTGCTCCAGATTGCGGAGGCCAAGCCTGGCGAGACGGTGTTCGTGTCGGCGGCGGCGGGCGCGGTGGGATCGACCGTGGTCCAGATCGCCAAGGCCAAGGGGATGACGGTCATCGGCTCGGCCGGTGGCGCGGACAAGGGCGAATGGGTGCGTTCGCTGGGTGCCGATGCGGTCATCGACTATAAGGCGGGCAAGCCGGTCGTAGAGGCGCTGGGCGAAGCCGCCCCGGACGGGATCGATGTCTATTTCGACAATGTTGGCGGCGATCATCTCGACGCGGCGCTGGCCCATGCCCGGCAGGGGGCCCGTTTCGCGATCTGCGGAATGATCGACGTCTATAATGAGGCGAAGCCGACCAGCCTCAAATATCTGGCGCGGCTGATCGGCAACCGAGTGCGGATTCAAGGTTTCATCGTCTCCGACTTCCAGGACCAGGCCGGCTTTTATCGCGACATGGCCGCGATGCTGAACGACGGGAAGTTGCAGCGCGAAGAGACGGTGTTTGAAGGGTTGGACAAGACGCCGGAGGCCTTCCTCGCGCTCTTCTCCGGCGGCAATAAGGGGAAGATGCTGGTCAACCTCTGATCCTCCTTGGCCGTCAACCCGGCTGATGCCGGGATGACGGCGCAGGGTTCAGATGGCCCCCGAAAACGTGTCGCACTGGGCCGGGTCGCCGGTCTCCATACCCCGACGCAGCCAGCGCATCCGCTGTTCCGAAGTGCCGTGGGTGAAGCTGTCGGGTACGACCCGCCCGGTCGCCTCGCGTTGCAACGTGTCGTCGCCGATCGCCCGGGCGGCGGTCATGCCTTCCTCGACATCGCCGGGCTCCAGCCGGTCGCGGTTCTTTGCCGCCCATACGCCGGCATAGCAGTCCGCCTGCAATTCCAGCCGGACCGACAGGGCATTGCCCTCCGCCTGGCCCGCCGCCTGTTGCGCGCGATGGACCTGTTCCGACGTGCCCAGCAGGGTCTGGATATGATGGCCGAACTCATGCGCGACGACATAATTGCGGGCGAAGTCGCCCTTCGCGCCGAAGCGGTTGGCCAGTTCGTCGAAGAATTGGGTGTCCAGATAGATTTTGCGGTCGGTCGGGCAATAGAAGGGTCCCACCGCCGATTGGGCGACCCCGCAGCCTGATTGGGCCGATCCGGCGTCCGGCTTGAAGAAGCGCAGGCCCGGCGCTTCGAACCGCTGGCCGCTCTGGGCGAAGATCTTCTCCCAGGTATTGTCCGCGTTGCTGAACGCCTGGCAGGTTTCGCGGCGTTCCGGCGAGACTTCGCAGACCTGGCGCGCATTCTGTTCACCCGATGAACCGGCGGAGCGGGTAACCGGCGCCGTGTTGCTGCCGCCACCGGTCAGCAACCCCAGCGGGTTCATGCCCAGCACGGCCAGGATGATCAGGACGACGATGATCCCGCCGCATCCGAAACGGCTGCCGATCAGCGGCAACAGCCCGAACAACAAGCCACCGCCACCACCTCCGCCGCCAAAGCCTCCGCCGCTCTGCGCCTCGCCGACGTCGATATCATTGTCATAATCGTCGAGCCGCATGGCACCGTCACCCCTTTGTCGCCTCGCCCGCCTATCGGGTCTTGCGGCATTGAACCCGCAAAGCCTTGCGGCGGTTGCACGACCGATAATCTGGCAGCATGGTGCGTGCCATACCAAGGGAGAATGGCATGTTCCTGAAGGGCAAGACGGCGGTGATCTCGGGCTCCACGTCGGGGATCGGGCTGGCCTATGCCAAGGCGCTGGCGGCGGAGGGCGCAAGCGTGATGCTCAACGGCTTCGGCGATGCCGAAGCGATCGAGGCGGAGCGGGTCGCGCTGGAAAAGCTGAGCGGTGCGGCGGCGCTCTACGACCCGGCCGACATGACCCGGCCCGATCAGATCACGGCGATGATCGACCGCGCGGTGGCGGAAACCGGATCGGTGGACATCGTCATCAACAATGCGGGCATCCAGCACGTCGCCCCGATCACCGAGTTTCCGGTCGAGAAATGGGATGCGATCATCGCGATCAACCTGTCCTCCGCCTGGCACATGATGCGCGCGGCCATCCCGCATATGCGGCAAAAGGGGTGGGGCCGGATCATCACCACGGCTTCCGCGCACAGCCTGGTCGCCAGCCCGAACAAGTCGGCCTATGTCGCGGCCAAGCATGGCGTCGTCGGCATCACCAAGACGGTGGCACTGGAAGTGGCGACCGACGGCATCACCGCCAACTGCATCTCGCCCGGCTATGTCTGGACGCCGTTGGTCGAGAACCAGATTCCCGACACGATGAAGGCGCGCGGGCTGACCCGCGAGCAGGTGGTCGACGATGTGCTGTTGAAGGCGCAACCGACCAAGCAGTTCGTGACGATCGAGGAGGTGGCGGCGCTCGCGCTGTTCCTGTGCCGCGACGAGGCGCGCTCGATCACCGGCGCGAACCTGTCGGTCGATGGCGGATGGACCGCGCAATGAGGGGCGCCACCGTCCTGCTGGCCGCGGGCCTGGCGGTGGGTGCGGTCGGCACCGCCGTGGCGCAGCGGGTCGAGCAGGCGTCCGACTGGCGATTGGCGGCGACCGAGGACGATCGCGTCCGCCTGCGCGGCTGGCGCACTGCCTGGGTGAAGGGGCTGGCCCAGGCGCGGGCGGGCGGTTCGGCGGCGGCCCTGGCGGAACTTGGTCCGCTCGCCAACCCCGACCACTCGATCGCGGACCCCAAATTGCCCGATGGTGATTATCGGTGCCGGACGATCAAGATGGGGTCGCAGGGGCGGGCGGTGCTGACCTATGTCGCCTATCCCTTCTTCCGGTGCCGCGTGTCGGAGAACGGCGTCCGTCTGACCAAGCTGGATGGGTCGCAGCGGCTGACCGGGCGCCTCTATCCCGACACCGACGCGCGCAGCATCTTCCTGGGCACGCTGATGCTGGGGGACGAGGAGCGGTCCTATGCCTATGGGCGGGACCGGGCGCGCGACATGGCCGGGGTGCTGGAGAGGATCGACACCGACAGGTGGCGGATCGCCTTTCCCTATCCGGCTTATGAGTCGGTGGTCGACATACTCGAACTCGTGCCTGCCGCCGGGGCCTGAACCACGGGAGCCGGGGCGGCGGGCGAAGCGGCGGTGGCCGTCGCCGCTCCGCTCGGCAACGGGGGCAGCGTCGCCAGATAGGCCTTGCCGTTCTGGCCGATGACGGTCACCTGGTCGGCATTGGCCTGCGCCACGGCCTTGAGGTAGGAGCGGGGCTTTTTCATCAATTCGGGATGGTCCAGCCCGACCAGCCCCAGCCGCCGCGCCGCCTCCTGCACGAAATGGACGCAGTTGCGGTTGTTGAGATTGTAACGCGCATCCCCCGTCTTTTCGTCCCAGGCGGCGATCAGCGCGAGTATGTCCGCATATTGCGCGTCGCTCATCACATAGGAGAATTGCGCGTCGCTGGTGGAGACATAGAAAGGCTTGGAGATGTCCAACCGGCCCTTGACGGTGCCCATCAGCAAGGCGGGCGAAATCGACTTGGCGGTAAAGCCGTAATTGGCGTCCACCGGCGCACCGGTGGCATCCACCGTCCCGCGCAGGCTGAAGAAGCTATGGGGGAAACTATTCCCCAGTTCATGGCTCCAGAAGGTGATCGTCACCGCCGCCTGTGCGGGCAAGGCGCAGCCGAGCCAGAGGAACAGGGCAATGGCGAGTCGCGTCAGCTTCGTCATGGCGGTCCTTATAGCGTTGCGGACGGTACGGGCGCAGCGGCATTTTCGTGTTTCTCGGGCCGGATATAGATGGAGGACAGGCTGGGGACGGCGCGTCGCAGGTCGTCCTCCAATATCTCGATCAGCGTTTCGGCTTCTCCCATGGGCAGGCTGTCGACGAAATCGGCGCTGATCGCCGCGAAGATGCTGTCGGGCGCGGTATGGATGGTGCGGACATGGTTGACCCGTGTGATCCACGGACGCGACGCGACGATGCTGCGGATCGTCTCCACCACCTTGGGTTCGGCGCGCTCGCCGATCAGCAACCCCTTGGCCTCGCGCGCCAGCAGGATCGCAACCAGCCCCAGCACCAGCCCGATCAGGATCGAGGCGACCCCGTCGATCCGCGGATCGTCCAGCGCATGGGACAACCACACGCCCAGCCCCGCAATCGCCAGTCCCGCCAGCGCCGCCGAGTCCTCGAACAGCACGATGAAGCCTGCCGGGTCCTTCGATTCATGGATCGCCTGCCACCAGCCGCCATCGCCCTTTGCGCGCGAAAATTCGCGCACCGCGATCGTCCATGACGCGCCCTCCAGCGCGAAGGCGATGGCGAGGACGACGTAGTTGACCGTCGGATCGCGGAGCGGCTCGGGCGTGCGGATATGCAGCCAGCCTTCATAGATCGAGATGCCCGCGCCCAGTGCGAAGATCAGGATCGCGACGACGAACGCCCAGAAATAGAGTTCGCGTCCATAGCCGAAAGGATGGACCGCATCGGGTGCGCGCCGCGCCCGCTTCTGGCCATAGAGCAGCAGGATCTGGTTGCCGCTATCCACAACCGAGTGGACGCCCTCGGTCAACATCGAGGAGGAGCCGGTGATCCCGGCCGCGATGAACTTGGCGACGGCAATGCCCAGATTGGCCGCGAGCGCGCCGTAAAGGACGAGATTCTCGCGTATCCGCGCGGTCAGGCCGGTTTCGGGCATGCGCGGTTAAGCGTGCGACCGTGGCGCTTGTTCCGCGCCACGAACAAACCCCGCCGACGATCGCCGGCGGGGTCGCTTCCTTCCCCAAGGAAGAGGGGGCTTCGACCTGATCGGCACGACCGGAGAAGGGCTTCGTGGCCCAGCGCCGTCCAGCCGAAGGCCGAAGCGCGACTCTCAGGACGCGATGCGGCCCAGCCGATGGTAGAGATGCGCGAATTTGATCGAGCGGGGATCGTCGGCGACGCGCTTGACGTGTTCGGCAAGGGCTTCCTTCAACAGCGCGAAATCCTCCGTGGAGAAGACGGCGCGGCTGCGTTGCGGTTCGGTCGGCATGGCATTTCTCCTTTGTGGGTCAGGCGGCCTGGACGAATTGGGCGGCTTCGGTCGAATGGGCCAGCGCGGTGGTCGAACTGTCGCCGCCCGCGACCAGCTGTGCGACCAGGTCGAAATAGCCGGTCCCTACCTCGCGCTGATGACGCGTCGCGGTGTAGCCATAAGGCTCGACGGCGAACTCGGCCTGTTGCAGTTCGGAATAGGCCGCCATGCCGCGATCGCGATAACCGCGTGCCAGCTCGAACATGCCATAGTTCAACTGGTGGAACCCCGCGAGCGTGACGAACTGGAACTTGTACCCCATGGCGCCGATCTCCCGCTGGAAGCGGGCGATGTCGTCGCGATCGAGATTCTTCTCCCAGTTGAAGCTGGGCGAGCAGTTATAGGCCAGCATCTTGTCCGGATGTTCGCGCCGGATCGCCTCGGCGAAGCGGCGGGCATCGGTCAGGTCCGGATGCGAGGTTTCCCACCACAACAGGTCGGCATGCGGCGCGAAGGCCAGACCGCGCTGGATGCAATGGTCGACCCCCGTCCCCGGTTTCAGGCGGAAAAAGCCCTCGGCCGTCCGCTCGCCGGTCAGGAAGGCCCGGTCGCGTTCGTCCACGTCCGAGGTGATCAGCCGGGCGCTTTCGGCATCGGTGCGCGCGCAGATGACGGTCGGAACCCCCGCCACATCCGCCGCCAGCCGTGCCGCGTTCAGATTGCGGATATGCGCCGATGTCGGGATCAGCACCTTGCCGCCCAGATGGCCGCACTTCTTCTCCGACGCCAGTTGATCTTCGAAATGCACCCCCGCCGCGCCCGCCGCGATATAGGACTTCATGATCTCGTAACAGTTGAGCGGGCCGCCGAACCCGGCCTCTGCGTCGGCGACGATGGGGGCGAACCAGTCGCGCGTCGCGCCGCCTTCGGCATGCTCGATCTGGTCGGCGCGCGCCAGTGTCGCGTTGATCCGCCGCGCCAGCTCGGGACCGGCATTGGCGGGGTAGAGCGACTGGTCAGGATACATCTGCCCAGCGGTATTGGCGTCCGCCGCCACCTGCCAGCCCGACAGGTAAATGGCCTTCAGCCCGGCACGGACCATCTGCATCGCCTGATTGCCCGACAGCGCGCCCAGCGCATGGACATAATCCTCAGTTCTGAGGAGGTCCCATAATTTCAGCGCCCCGCGCCGTGCCAGCGTATGTTCCACCGTGATCGAACCGCGCAACAGCGCAACGTCCGCCGGGGTGTAGGGCCGGGCGATGCCGTCGAAACGACCGGCGGGCGCGGGCACGAGGTCTGGAAAGCCGGTCATACAGCGTCCTTTACAAAAGCTCGGTTATTGACGTCCTTTCGTGACGCACTTTGCCGTCATGGAGAATGGATTGGGCTTCCATATCGGCGTCTTGCGGTCGGCATCACGGGTGCCCGTGATTGTATCTTTGTAAAGAATTGACAGGCTGCCTGGGTCGCTTCACCCTACCGGAAAAAGGCGATGGAGAGCGGCAATGGGCGGAGTGAAGCTGATTGCGGGCCATGCGGTCCGACGGGTGCGGCGGCAGCACGGGCTATCGCAGGCCGCAATGGCCGAGATGCTGGATATCTCGCCCAGCTATCTGAACCTGATCGAGCGGAATCAGCGGCCTGTCTCCTCCATGCTGCTCGTCCGACTGGTCGAGGCGTTCGATTTCGATCCGCGCAGCTTGACCGCGGACGCACCGGGTGGCGGGGCGGCGGCGATGCGGCGGCGGCTGGCCGATCCGATGTTCGCCGATCTGGAAATCGACCGTAGCGAATTGGAGGAATGGCTGGCGGCCGCGCCGGGAGGAGCGGAGGCCTTTGCGCGCGCCTTCGACCGGTGGGGCGGCGGAACCGGGGACGCTGGCGAGCGAAGCGCAAGCCCGGACCCGACCACGCTCGTCCGGCGCGAAATCGAGCGATGGCGCAACCACTTCCCCGATCTCGATGCGATGGCGGAAGGCTTGGCCGATGAGTTGCGGATCGCGGCGGGCGATCTGTACGGCGCGCTGGCAGAGCGGTTGCGCATTCGCCACGCGCTGACCATCCGCGTGCTGCCGGTCGATATCCTGCCCGATCGCCTCGTCCGGATGGACCTTCACGCGCGTCAGTTGCAATTGTCCGAACTGCTGGAGGCGCCGGCGCGGGTCTTCGCGCTGGCGGTGCAATTGGGGCAATGGGAAGCGCGCGCCGAGATCGAGGCGCTGGTCCGCGGCGCGGCCTTTGGCGATCGAATCGCGGAGCGGCTGTTCCGGCGTTACCTGGCGCAGTATTTCGCCGCGGCCTTGGTCATGCCCTATGCCCGTTTCCTGCGGGCGTGCGAGGCGACCAGCTATGACACGCCCATCCTCCAGCGACGCTTTGGCGTGTCGTTCGAGCAATTGGCGCACCGTCTGACCACGATGAACCGCGTCGGCGCGCGGGGCCTGCCCTTTTTCCTGATGAGGATCGACCGTGCGGGCCAGGTGTCGAAACGCTTCGCCGGCATGGCCCAGGCCGCGCTGGTCGAGGCGGAGAGTCTATGTCCGCTCTGGAACGTCTTCGGTTCCTTCGCGCGACGGGGGGAAAGCCTGTTTCAGGCGGTGGCGATGCCCGACGATACGTGCTTCGTCACCCTGGTCCGGGCCGAGCGCCGCGCTGGCGCGTCGGTGACGGGCGTAGAAGCGAGCTTCGCGGTTATTCTGGGCTTGGAGGCGGGGCTGGCACGCCATCTCGCGTCGGCGCGCGGATGCGATCCCGAGGGGGAGGCGGTGCCGATCGGGCCAGGATGCCGCCGCTGCCCGCGTGCCGATTGCCCGCAACGTTCCCACCCTCCGATCGGGCGCGCGATGCAGGTGCATGAACGCGAACGACCGCTCAACGCCCTGGTTTTTGCAGACGACTAAAGCCTCGTGCTTTCACGAAAAGGTAGGGAGTAACATATATCAATTCGCGCATGAGGTGGTTCACACGCCGGTTGCGGTCGATCGAATTCTGCTTTGCCGCGATGTTGACGGCTGTCTTTTCCATTTTCATGGCGCTGAGCGTGGTGAGTTGGATGTTCAACCGGCAATTGCTGTCGATGATCGATACCAGCCGCCGGATCACGGTCACGCTGGAGGGCTATGCCGCCAAGGAGGCCAGTCTACACCAGTTGCGCGGGTCCATCCTGACCATCGCGGCGCGTGGGGAGTGGCCGGGATCGGTATCGACCATGCAGCGAGACCGGGTACGACGCGCGATACTGGGCCAGATCGGCAAGTCGATGGTCGTCGATGAAACGCTGCCCGAACGCGTCCGGACGCCCGAGAAGCAGGTGCGCCTGGCCGAACGCCGCTTCGTTCGCGCGGCCATGGACCTGATCCGGCAGGCGCAGAAACAGCCGACGAACGTCGCCGCCGCCATACGTGGCTTCGAGCGAGCATCGCAGATGTTGCAGGCCCGTCGAGACATCCTCCGCCAGGCCCTAAGAGCGGAACTGGACGCGCGTGCCATACAAGTCGAGGCGCTGACCAGGCGCGCGCTCGTCCAGATGGCGCTGGCCGCCGGATATATGCTGATCCTGGTTGGTGGGCTGTTCCTGTGGCTGCGCTGGCGGATCATGCAGCCGTTGATGGCGATGGTCGCGGCCGTGCGTGCGATGAGTGTGGGCCATGCGCTTCCCCGACTGTGTTCGACCCGGCGGGCCGACGAACTGGGCGAATTGGCGCGCGGTCTTCAGGCCCTGTCACGCGCCGCGGAGGAGCGCGAACGCATTCAGCGTCAGGTCGAATATCTGGCGCATCACGACAGCCTGACCGGGCTGGCCAACCGCGTCGTCTTCGGCGAACGGCTGGCCAGCGCGTTGCAGGCCGGGAAACGAATCGCGCTGCTCGCTATCGATCTGGACGGGTTCAAGGGGGTGAACGACACGCTGGGCCATGCGCGTGGCGATGCCATGCTCCAACGGGCCAGTGCGGTGCTGATAGCGGCGGTGCGCGAAGACGATGTTGTCGCCCGGATCGGTGGCGACGAGTTCGCCATCGTCCATCATCTGCGGCCCGACGAAGAGGATGCCTCCGCGCTGGTCGACCGCATCTTCGCCATTATTGCCGCCGACCGCGACAGCCCCGCCATTCGCCTAAGCATCGGCATTGCCCTGTCGCAGCGGCACGGTGTCGAGAGCGACGAACTCCATGCCTGCGCCGACATCGCGCTCTACCGGGCGAAGGCCGATGGCCGCCACCGTGCCAGCCATTATGACGCCGCGATGGACGAGGAACGCCGCCAGCGGAACTGGCTGGCGCATGAGTTGCGCGACGCGGGGGCACGCGGTGACATCACGCTGGCGTTCCAGCCCATCGCCGATTGCGCGACGCGTGCGATCATCGGGCAGGAAGCGCTCGCCCGCTGGACCCACCCGGTGCTCGGGCCGATCAGACCCGACATCTTCATCCCCATCGCCGAAGAAAGCGGCCTGATCGTCGAGATCGGCCAGCGGCTGTTCCTCAACGCCTTGCACGCCCTTCGCCAATGGCCATCGCACTGGATGATGGCGGTCAACCTGTCGCCGGTCCAGTTGCGCGACCCACATCTTGCCACGCGAATGCTGTCGACGATCACGGGGCAGGGTATCGACCCGCGCCGGATCGAAGTGGAGGTGACCGAAGGGGTGCTGATCGACCACCGGGAAACCGCGACCGCCAACCTCAGCCAGTTGCGCGCGGCCGGCCTGCGCATCGTCATGGACGATTTCGGCACCGGCCATTCCTCGCTCAGCAGCCTGCAGCAATTTCCGTTCGACAAGATCAAGATCGACCGCAGCTTCACCAGCGCGATGGGGCAGCATGGCCCCGCTCTATCGATCGTCCGCGCCTCGATCGGGCTGGGGCGCAGCCTGAATATCCCGATCGTTGCCGAGGGGGTGGAGACGGAGGCGCAACATCGGATGCTATGCAAAATGGGATGCGATCAGATTCAAGGCTATCTGATCGGCCGTCCGATGACCGATCATCAGGAGGCCGCCTGACGATCGTCGCCGCTCTCCGCCAGTTTCTGCGTCAACAGAGCGATAATGTCGCGTGCGCTATAGGGTTTGGGAATGAAGTGCACGCCTTCGGGCAAGCCATCGGGAAGGTAGGCCTGGTCGCCCGACGTTACCAGAACCGCGACATGCGGATGCGACTCGTGGACGCATACCGCCAGGGCGGCTCCGTCGAGCGTGCCCGGCATGGCGACATCGGTAAACACCGCCTGAATCTCCGGATGCCGCTTCAGGGCGACCAGGGCGTCATCGGCGCTGGCCGCCTGGATCACGACATAACCCGCATCCTCCAGCGCAAACTGGACATGGATCAGCAGGAGCGGCTGATCTTCGACGATCAAGATGGTCGGGGGAGGACGCGTCATAGATGGGATATAAATCCCGGTTGCACGACGCGTTCCAAAACTGATGTATGTCAATAGACTGTTTCGAGCCGTTCAGGTGCCGCTATCATCCAGTCGCCCGACCTGCTCCTTGGTGAGATTCAGCGTCATCGCGGGCATGAGTTCGGAGAGCTGCTCCACGCTGGTCGCGCTGGCGATGGGAGCGGTCACGCCTTCTTGCGCCATCAGCCAGGCCAGCGCCACCTGCGCCTGGGTCGCGCTTGTTTCGTCCGCCACCTGGTCGAGTGCGGCGAGTACCGCGCCGCCCTTGCCGTGCAGCAACTCGCCCATTCGGGCACCGCGCACGCTTTGCGACAGGTCGGCGTCGCTGCGATATTTGCCGGTCAGGAACCCGGCTGCGAGACCGTAATAGGGGACGACCCCGATATTTTCGGTCACGCAATAATCTTGCAGCTCGCCCTCGAACTTGTGGCGGCTGACCAAATTATATTCGGGCTGGAGGACGTGATAGCGGGGCAGGCCGGCTGCGCGCGCCGCGTCGTTGGCCGACTTCAACCGCGCCGCATGGAAGTTGGACGCACCGATGACCCGCACCTTGCCCGCCTCGACCAGCTTGGCAAAAGCCTCCATCACCGCCTCCTGCGGTTGATCCTCGTCATCCTGATGCGCGAAATACAGGTCGATGCGATCGGTGCCGAGCCGCTGGAGCGAGGCCTCCGCCGCCGCCACGATCCGCGCGGGGGCCAGCTTCTCGCCACCTTCGCCGGGCAGCATGCCGACCTTGGTCGCGATCAATATCCGGTCGCGCTTGCCGCTGGCCTTCAGCCATTCGCCGATCATCGTCTCGGACTCGCCGCCGCGATGGCCCTCGATCCAGGCGGAATAGACATCCGCCGTATCGATCATCGTACCGCCCTGATCGACAAAGGCATCCAGCACCGCAAAGCTCGCCGCCCGGTCCGCCGTCCAGCCGAAGACATTGCCGCCCAGTACCAGCGGCGCAATCATCAGGTCGGTCGAGCCCAGGCGGCGGAGCGGCATATCGGTCATGGACGATCAGCTTTCATTGTCGGTGGCTATTTCCTCATCAACGCCCGAAGGGGCCATCGCGTTCAGATCGACCGCATTGGCATCGAGCATCGCGGCGGCCTCGTTCAACTGGCGGTTCTCCTCGGCGCTGAGCCCCGTGGGCTGGTCGCTGGAGGAACAGGCGGCGAGCGACAGCAGCGCGGCGGTCAGAAGAAAGCGGGTCATGCCGCCACCATGGCGCAGCCGGGGGTGGGTGGGGAAGGGGGCTTGGCCAGCGAGCGAGGAACCCTTTGCGCCGCCGCGGGCGTTGTGGCGACCAGTTTCTTCCCCCATCCAAGAGGTAACGTCATGCTCGCATCGTTCAAAATGGGTCTGGTCGGCGGGCAGCGGGCGATGACCCCGCTTGCCGCCGTATCGATCGCGGCGGCGCGGGGCGAATTGCCGCTGGGCAAGGGGGTGTTGCGTTGGCTGGGCAATCCCTTCGTCGCGGCGGGAACGCTGGCCCTCGCGATCGGCGAGATGGCCGGCGACAAGCAGAAGACCGCGCCCGACCGGATCGTCCCCATCGGCTTAGCGGCGCGTTTCACCACCTCCGCCATCGCGGGCGCGGCGCTGGCCAGCCCCAAGCATCGCTGGCTGGGCGCGGCGATCGGCGGCGTGACGGCGGTGGTCGCCTCCTATCCCGGCTGGCGCGGCCGCATGGCAGCGCTGGGGCGCTATGGCCAGACGAAGACGGGCTTTGCCGAAGACGCCGCCGTGCTGGCGGGCGCGGCGGCGATCGTGCGGGGGCGCAAGGCGGCGGGTTAAGTAACCGCCGTTTCCCGGCGTCGCTCCACCTCCACCGACGGAACGTCGCGGCCCATGGCAAGGCAGGCGCGCATGGCGTGGGCGGTCTCCACAAAACCCAGCTTGGCCAGCACCCGGCCCGAGGCGGGATTGTCCTGGAAATAGCCCGACGTAATGAGGGGCAAATTCAGCATATCGAAGCCATAGGACAGAACCGCCCGACCCGCCTCCGACATGATGCCTTTGCCCCAGTGATCGGGATCGAGCCAATAACCGAGCTCGGCCCGATCGCCTTGCCTGCCCGGCGTCAGGCCGATGATACCGAACAGATAGTCGGTGCCGTGCCGGGTAATGGCCCAGATCCACTGCTTGGGTACGACCTTGGTCAGAAACAGATGCGCGTCCTCGACGGTATAGGGGTGGGGGACGGGTGTCAGTCGCCGGGCGACATCCCATTGCCCGGCAATCCGGGCGATGGCCGCCGCATCCCGTATCGCGGGCCGCCGCAGTGATAGGCGCGCCGTGGACAGGCCCGGATAGTCGGGAATATGGCACTTGTCGGTCATCGGCATCGAAACGGCTTCCCCGCCCGTCAATCCTGAGACGCAGGCTTATCGACCTTGGGAAAGACCGTCCATTTCTCCGCCGATCCGGCGCTCGCCAGCACCGCCTCGACAAAGGCCATGGTCCGCAATCCCGGCTCCAATCCGGGGAACCAGGTCGCTTCGCCCAGCGCGCCGCCCTCGGCCGGTCCGCCATCACGGACCGTACCCGCCACCGCACGGTAAAGATTGCCGAACGCTTCGATATAGCCCTCCGGATGGCCCGAGGGGGTGCGCAGCCGCGGCAGGGTGGTGGGGGCGAGGCCGGGGCCGCCCGCCCGGACGGTTTCGGCGGGTCGGTCCAGCCAGCGCAGGATGAGCGTATTGGGCTCCATCTGTGACCATTCCAGCCCGCCCTTCTCGCCATGGATGCGCAGGCGCAGGCCGTTCTCCTCGCCCGCCGCCACCTGAGTCGCCCGTAGCGTGCCCCGCGCGCCTTCGGCAAAGCGCAGGAGGACGTTCACATCGTCGTCGAGCATCCGCCCCGCGACATGGGTCGTCACGTCGGCGGACAGCGCCTCGACCTTCAGCCCTGCGACATGCTCGGCCAGTTGGAAGGCATGGGTGCCGATATCGCCCAGCGCGCCGCCCAGTCCGGCGCGCGCAGGGTCGGTGCGCCATTCGGCCTGCTTGTTGCCCTCGCGGTCGAGCGGGCTGCTGAGCCAGCCCTGGACATACTCGACATGGACCAGGCGGATGCGGCCGAAATCGCCGCGCGCGACGCGGGCCCGCGCCTCCTCGACCATCGGATAGCCGCTATAGGTGAAGGCCAGGGCATAGAGCTGGCCCGAGGCGCGTGCGGCGTCGGCGATGGCGCGCGCTTCGGCGAGATTCATCGCCATCGGTTTCTCGCTGAACACCGGGAACCCGGCGTTCAGCGCGGCGATCGCCATGGGGGCATGGAGATGATTGGGGGTGACGATCGCGACCGCGTCGATCCGTTCCGCCTCGGGACGCATCCGCTCGTCGGCGAGGAGCGCCTCGATCGAGGCATGGACGCGGTCGGGGGCCAGGCCAAGCTGCTCGCCGCTCCGCCGGTTCCGCTCGGCATCGCTGCTGAACGTGCCCGCGACCAGTTGCCAGTCGCCGTCCAGCGCGGCCGCCATCCGGTGTACGCCGCCGATGAACGCGCCCTCGCCACCGCCCGCCATCGCCAGTTTCAGCTTGCGTCCTGCCATCATCCTCTCCTCTATCCTGTCGCTCATCGGGCGACATTCGGTGCTTGCACCGCATCGGTTTACCGTTAAACTCCAGCATGAACCAGTGAGTCTGGGAAAGAAAATGACAGGAGAGAGTGAATGAGGCAGCTGATCTGGCTGGCCGCGTTGCCCGGTGCCGTGGCTTTGGTCATCGCCGCCAACGCGCCATCGACGGCCCAGTCCGCCCCCGCCGGGGCGCAGGCCTTTGCCGCCTGCCGCGCCTGCCATACGCTCAACAAAGGCGGGCGCAACGGCGTCGGGCCGAATCTCAACGGCGTGTTCGGACGGCAGGCGGGCACGGTGGCGGGCTTCAACTACTCCCCCGCGATGAAAGCCTCGGGGCTGAAGTGGGACGACAAGACGCTGAACGACTTCATCGCCGCGCCGATGAAGAAGGTGCCCGGCACGCGGATGCCAATCGGCGTCGCGGACCCCGCCAAGCGCGCCGCGCTGATCGCCTATCTCAAGACCGAGACCGCCAAGTGAGCGCCGGGACCGCCCCGATGATGCGCGGTCCGGGCATTTTCCTGGCGCAGTTCATGGGCGATGCCGCACCGTTCGACACGCTCGACTCGGCGGCGCGCTGGATGGCGGAGGCGGGTTATGAAGGCGTGCAGATTCCGACCTGGGACGCCCGCTGCATCGACCTGAAGACGGCCGCCGAAAGCCAGGATTATTGCGACGATCTGGCGGGTCGCTGTGCCGATGCCGGGGTCGCGATCACCGAATTGTCGACCCATTTGCAGGGGCAGTTGGTCGCGGTCCACCCGGCCTATGACGCCGCCTTCGACGGCTTCGCGCCCGAGGCGGTGCGGGGCAAACCCGCCGAGCGACAGGCTTGGGCGGTCGAGCAGCTCCATTATGCCGCCAAGGCCAGTCGCCGGCTGGGGTTGAAGGCGCATGCGACCTTTTCGGGCGCGCTGCTCTGGCCCTTCGTCTATCCTTGGCCGCAGCGCCCCGCCGGACTGGTGGCGGAGGGCTTTGCCGAACTCGGCAAGCGCTGGCGGCCGATCCTGGATGCGTTCGAGGAGGAGGGCGTCGACCTCTGCTACGAACTCCATCCCGGCGAGGATCTGCACGACGGCACAACCTTCGAACGTTTCCTGGATTCGGTCGGCGGCCATGCCCGCGCCAACATCCTCTACGACCCTAGCCATTTCGTGCTGCAGGCGATGGATTATCTGCAATTCATCGACTTTTATCACGACCGCATCCGCATGTTCCACGTCAAGGATGCCGAGTTCAACCCGACCGGACGGGCGGGCGTCTATGGCAGTTACAGCGATTGGATCGACCGGCCGGGGCGGTTCCGCTCGCTGGGCGACGGGCAGGTCGATTTCGGCGGGATCTTCTCGAAGCTGACCCAATATGGCTATGCCGGTTGGGCGGTGCTGGAGTGGGAATGCTGCCTGAAGCACCCGGAGGATGGCGCGCGCGAAGGGGCGCCCTTTATCGCCGCGCATCTGATCCGACGCGCCGAGCGCGCCTTTGACGATTTCGCCGGTGGAGGCGATCCCGACGCCAATAAGCGATGGCTGGGAATTTAAGCGATTCAACGACTTGACCGTCCGCCCCGGAAGGTCAAGTCTGACAAAAAGCATAAGCGGGAGAGGGGCATGGAAGCGATACCGGACAATCGGTCGCGTCTGTTCTGGCTGAGCGTGCTGGCCCTATTTACGGCCGCCGCGAGTGCGGCGTTGCGCGCGGCGGTGGCGAGCAGCCTGAAGGCGCAGTGGATCGATCCGATCGCACCGGTCGAGGCGGGGGAGTTGATCGGATCGGCCCTGGGATCGGCCTTTCTGGGCTTCGCCGCGACGCTGTTCGTGGCGAGCGCGCTGCTCGACCGGATCGGCGCGCGGCGGATGCTGATCGGATGCGGACTATGCTTTTTGGTCGGCACCACGGCGATTATCGGTGCCGGGCAAGTCGCCGGCGGCATGGCGGTCTATCACATCGTCTGGGGCGGGATGCTGCTCAGCGGGATCGGCTGGGGACTGGCGGAGGCGTCGATCAACCCGCTGACCGCGCGGCTCTATCCGGACGAGACGACGCACCGGCTGAACGTGCTGCACGCTTGGTATCCCGGCGGGCTGATCGTCGGCGGGCTGGCGGGCGTGCTCCTCGCCGAAGTCCTGTCCTGGCAGGCGATCATGGCGCTGGTGCTGATCCCCGCGCTGGGCGTGCTGGTGATGGCAGCGACCACGCATTTCCCGCCGGTCCCACGCGAAGTGCGCGATGTCGGCTTCGGCGGGATGATCGCGGAAGTCTTCAAGCGGCCCAGCTTCTTCGTCTGGTTCGGCGCGATGTTCCTGACCGCTGCGTCGGAACTGGCGCCGGGCCAATGGCTCGACGTGGCGCTGAGCAGCCGGGTCGGCATGCGCGGCATATTGCTGCTCGTCTATGTCAGCGCGCTGATGTTCGTGTTCCGCCATTTCGCCGGGCGGATCGCGGGGCGGCTGTCCAATCCGGGGCTGCTCTGGGTGTCGAGCCTGATGGCGGGGATCGGCCTGTTCCTGTTGTCGCGGGCGCAGTCGCCGGTCGCGGCGATCCTGGCCTCGACCGTGTGGGGGCTGGGCGTCTGTGCGATGTGGCCGACCATGCTGGCGTCGGTTGCGGAGCGGTATCCCCGCGGCGGGGCCTGGGCATTGGGGCTGGTCGGATCGGCGGGCGCGCTGGCGAGCTTCTTCGTCCTGCCGCGTCTCGGCGCGATGTTCGATGCTGCCAAGGTTGAACTCGCCGGTGGACCGGAAGCCTTCAAGCGGTTGACCGGCGAAGCGCTGCGCCAGGTCGAGGATGCGGCGGCGTCGCAGTCCTTTGCACGGCTGGCGCTGGTGCCGGTGATCTTGTTGTTCGTCTTCGGTGGCATCTGGCTGGCCGAGCGTCGTCGTCCTCGCGGCCGGGTCATGGAGACCGTCGCATGAGCTGGTCGCGACGTACCGTGATGGGTGGGCTTGCCGCGGCTGTCCCCGCCGCAGCATTGATGGCGCAGAAGGCGGGCCGATCGTCCAACGCCGCGCGCTTCACCCTGGGCTTCGCGCCGCATCTGGGCAGCTTTGCCAGCCGGGGCGACAGCTCGGTCGAGCAGATCGCCTATGCCGCCGATCAGGGTTTCTGGGCGTGGGAGGACAATGAATATCGCCTTCGCCCGGTGGCCGAACAGGAAGCGATCGCCAAGGCGCTGCGCGACCGGAAGATGACGATGGGCGTGTTCGTCGCGTCCATGCCCAAATGGTCCGAGTCCCGGCCGCTGCTGGGCGGTGACGACGATGCCGAGCGACAGGCTTTCCTGGCCGATGTGACAAGCGCGGTCGATGTCGCCAAGCGGGTCGGCGCGACGCGGATGACCGTCGTCACCGGCTTCATGGACAAGCGTCTGCATCCTGCGATCCAGATGGGGCGGATCATCGACGTGATGCGCCGCGCGGGCGATATCGTCGCGCCGCACGGGATGGCGCTGGTGATGGAGCCGCTCAACACCCGGACCAACCATCCCGGCGTCTTCATGCAGTCGATCGCGGAGGGCTATGCGGTGGCGCGCGGGGCGAACAGTCCGGGCGTGAAGGTGCTGGCCGACCTGTATCATGAGCAGATCCAGTCGGGGAATCTGATCCCGACCATGAAACTCTGCTGGGACGAGATCGGCTATATCCAGTTCGGCGACAATCCCGGCCGCAACGAGCCGGGCAGCGGCGAGATCAACTATTCCAATATCTGCCGCTTCCTGAAGGCACAGGGCTATGCCGGGGTGATCGGCATGGAACATGGCAATTCGGTCAAGGGCCGGGCGGGCGAAGAGAGACTGATCGCCGCGTACCGCGCGATCGATCCTATAGGATGAGGAGGGGAGCGATGCGGATGCTATCGTTGATCGCGCTGGCCGTGGCGAGCGGCGCGGCGGCCCAGGACAAGCCGGGCCTGGGGTTTCGCGACACGCCGATGCTGCCCGGTGGCCAATGGCATGTCCATGATCCGGACCGGCCCGCGCCGCGCGTCGTGACGCCCGCCGCGCAGCCCGGCGGCGCGCCGTCGGATGCGGTGGTGCTGTTCGACGGGCGCTCGCTGGACGCCTGGACGTCCAGCGGCAAGCCCTGGCTGCTTCAGGGCGGCGTGCTGACCGTGCCGCAGCGCGACGGCAAGGCGGAGAGCGTGCTGGTCAGCAAGCAGAGTTTCGGCGATGTCCAGCTGCACCTCGAATTCCGCTCGCCCAACCCGCCACAGAAGAGTTCGCAGGATCGCGGCAATAGCGGCATCTGGTTCATGCAACGCTATGAGGTCCAGATCCTCGACGGCTATAATAATCCGACCTATGCCGATGGGCAGGTGGGTGCGGTCTATGCCTGGAAGCCGCCACTGGTGAACGCGTCGCGCAAGCCCGGCGAGTGGCAGAGCTACGACATCATCTTCGAGCGGCCACGCTTTGCCGCCGATGGCAAGCTGATCCGCCCCGCCTATGTCACCGCGCTGCTGAACGGCGTCGTCGTCCAGAACCATCAGGCGATGCTGGGCACCACCGTCTGGCGGCAGGTCGAAAAATACCAGGCGCATGGCGATGCCGCACCGATCCAGCTTCAAGATCACGACTCGCCCGTCTCGTTCCGCAACATCTGGGTCCGCCCGCTGCCGCCCGAGGCGATCGCGCAGGACCTGCCGGAGGATGCCCGATGATAGACCGCAGACATGCCCTGGCGGGGATCACCGCCATGTTCGGCTCCGCGCTGTTCGCGCCCATCGCCCGTGCGGCGGGCGCGGTCGAGCAGACGCGCGGCGCCATTCCCGTCATCTCGAACGGCCCGCCCAGCGTGGCGGTCTTCACCCCCGTCCAGCGCGCGACGATGACCGCGCTGGCCGAACGCGTGCTGCCGACCACGGACACGCCCGGCGCGATCGCCGCCGGGGTGCCCGAATTCATCGAGAAGATGCTGGCCGACTGGTCGCTGCCCACCGACCGGGTGCCGATCATCGCCGGGCTGAACGCGATCGAGGCGCGCAGCCAGAGTGTCCACCGCGTGCCCGCCGCCAAGGCGACGGCGGCGCAGCAGGACACGCTGCTGACCGAGGCGATGGAGGGCGTGCTGCCCGAGGGCCGCGCCTTCTTCGAGCCGTTCCGGCAACTGGTCATCACCGGCTATTACACGTCGGAGATCGGCATCACGCAGGAACGCGAATATCTGCCTGTGCCCGGCGAGTATAACGGTGCCTTCCCCTATTCTCAGGTCAACAAGGTATATTCGGCATGATCGATCGTCGTTCGCTGATGGGCGCGGGGCTGGGGCTGGGCGCGGGCGCGCTGCTGCCGGGGATGGCGCAGGCCGCGCGGCTGGGCGCCATCGGGCTACAGCTCTACACGATCCGCGAGCTGTTCGCGGCCGATCCGGTCAAGACGCTCGAGGCGGTGGCGAAGATCGGGTACCGCGAGATCGAATATGGCGGCGGCGGCTATGACGCGATGGATCATGCCATGCTCCGCCGCACGCAGGACCGGCTGGGGCTGAAGGCACCCTCGGTGCATGTCCCCTATGACGCGCTGCTCGGCAATTTCGGGAAATGCGTGACCATGGCGAAGACGCTGGGCGCGGACACCGTCATCCTGCCCTATATGACCGACGAGCATCGGACCGAGGCGGGCTGGAATGCGGCGCTACCCAACATAAACCGCTTCGCCGAGCAGTTGAAGAAGGCGGGGCTGGGCTTCGCCTATCACAATCACGATTTCGAGTTCACCAACAAGCCCGGTGGCGTCAGCCTGTATGACCGGCTGCTCAAGGGCACCGATCCGAAGCTCGTGAAGCTGGAGATCGACCTGTACTGGGCGATCCATGCGGGCGAGGATGCGGCGGCGCTGATCCGGCGGCTGGCGGGGCGCATCTATGCCTATCACGTCAAGGATGCGCGCGCCGATGGCAGCATGACCGCGGTGGGGGCGGGCAAGATCGACTTCGCTGCGATCTTCAAGCTCAACGGCCTGTCGGGCGTGAAGCATTTCTATGTCGAGAACGACCAGGCGCCCGCGCCTTACCTGCCCGACATCACGACCAGTTTCCGGACGCTGCAAGCGCTTCGATTCTAAAACGATAAGAAACATTTAGGAGGATGGCCATGGCGGCGACGAACCGTTTCGACGCGATCGTGATCGGGTCGGGCATCAGTGGCGGTTATGCCGCCAAGGAACTGACCGAAAAGGGCCTGCGCGTCCTGATGCTCGACCGGGGCGTCATGGTGGAGCATGGCGAGGGCTATCCCTATGACGGCAAGCCGCCTTTCGAGGTGCCCGCGCGCAACATCATGCCCAAGCCCTTGGTGGAGAGCGATTATTTCATCGCGAAACAGGGCTATGTCGCGCCCAGCAACCAGAAATTCTACAATGACGACCGGTTGAACCCCTATGCCTATGACGAGGGGAGCAAATTCTACTGGATCCGCCCCGGCGCGGTCGGCGGCAAGTCGCTGATCTGGGGCCGCTGGTCCTTCCGCTGGAGCCCCGACGATTTCGAGGCGAACAAGCGCGAAGGCGTCGCCGCCGACTGGCCGATCCGCTATGACGACGTCGCGCCGTGGTATTCCTATGTCGAGAAATATATCGGCGTATCGGGGTCGCGCGAGAACCTGCCCTATCTCCCCGACAGCGACTTCCAGCCGCCGATCCCGATGAACGTGGCGGAGAAGTGGTTGAAGGAGCGGCTGGAGGGCCAGTTTCCGGGCCGCAAGCTGATCAACACCCGCCTGTCCAACATGACCGAGGACAAGCCCGACCAGAACCGCACCAAATGCCAATTCCGCAACCAGTGCGGCAATGGATGCTCGTTCGGCGCCTATTTCTCGACCCAGGCCGTGACGCTGCCCGCCGCGCGCGCGACCGGGCGGCTGACGCTGCAATCGGACGCGGTGGTGACCGGGATCGACTATGATCCTGCCGCCAAGAAGGTCACCGGCGTCCGCTATGTCGATGCCAAGACGGGGCAGGCGCAGACGGTGGCCGCCAATCTTGTCTTCGTCTGCGCTTCGGCCATGGCGTCGGTGCAGATCCTGATGAACTCGCGCGCGCCCGGCTCCGAGCGCAGCCATTTCGACAGCAGCGGGACGCTGGGCCGCTATGTCATGGACCATATCTTCCGCGTCGGCGTGTCGGGCGAAATTCCTGGCATGGACGATCTGATCGAATATGGTCGCCGTCCGGGCGGGGTCTATGTGCCGCGCTTCCGCAACCTCAAGGGGGACGAGGGGCTCGGCTTCAAGCGCGGCTATGGCTATCAGGGCTCGGCCTATCGCAACGCGGCCAAGCCGGTCGGCTTCGGCGCGGAGATGAAGCATGGCATGC
Organism: Sphingomonas sp. Marseille-Q8236; assembly: GCF_965112005.1. Taxonomy (NCBI): domain Bacteria; kingdom Pseudomonadati; phylum Pseudomonadota; class Alphaproteobacteria; order Sphingomonadales; family Sphingomonadaceae; genus Sphingomonas; species Sphingomonas sp. Marseille-Q8236. Next base: position 32,531 of record NZ_CBCOPO010000001.1, on the reverse strand, counting down.
GACGCTATGGCCCGTGGCAGTTCAGCATGGGCGCGTTCGGCGAATGCCTGCCTTATGAGGACAATCGCATCTCGCTGCATTCCAGCAAGGTCGATCGCTTCGGCGTGCCGCTGCTGAAGTTCGACGTGACCTTCCGCGACAATGAGTTGAAGATGATGGCGGACGCCCGGCGCGAAGGCGAAGCGATGCTGCGTGCGGCGGGGCTAAGGAACGTCACCAGTGGCGAGCAGGAGCATGTTCCCGGCGACGCCATCCATGAAATGGGTGGCGCGCGCATGGGGGCGGACCCCCGCAATTCGGTGCTCAACAAATGGAGCCAGGCGCATGACGCGTCCAACCTCTATGTCACCGATGGCGCGCAGATGACGTCCGTATCGTGCGTGAACCCCTCGCTGACCTTCATGGCGCTGACCGCGCGCGCGGCGGATCATGCGGTCAAGGGGATGAAGGCGGGGGCGGTCTGATCGCACGGCGGATGATCGCCGATGGCCAAGGGGGGATCGTTGCGCTAGCGGACCGTCCGCTATGAGCAGCAAGAGGCCCGAGGGCGTCACCATCCGCGCGGTCGGCGAGCGTGCGGGCGTATCGGCGATGACCGTATCCAACGTCATCAACGGCGTCGGTCGCGCCAGCCCCTCGACGCGCGCGGCGGTGCTCGCCGCGATCGACCAGCTCGGCTATGTGCCCAATATCGCCGCGCGTCGGCTGGCGAAGGCGCGGGCCACCACCTTGGGGCTGCTCTATAGCGACAGGGGGACGCCCTTCATCGACTCGGTATTGCTCGGCGCGCTGCGGGCGAGCAATGCGCGCGGGTTGCAATTCATCGCGCAGGCGGAGGAGGGGCTGACCCGCGAGGCGGCGGCGGCGGCGGTGCGTGCGCTGGTGCAGAGCGGCGCGGCGGGCGTGCTGCTCGTCCCGCCCTTTGCCGAATTGCTCAGCGGGTCGGGGTTGTTCGAGGAACTGGGCGTCGCCGCGGCGGCGATCGCGACGGGGCAGGGGCTGCCCGACATCTGTACCGTACGCGTCGACAACCGCGCGGCGATGGCGGCGATGACGGCCCATGTCGCACAGGCGGGGCATCGGCGCATCGGCTTCATGGCGGGACCGCAAAGCTTCTCGGTCGCGGACGAGCGGCTGGCCGGATTTCACGACGGCATGGCGGCGAGCGGGCTGGCGGTGGACCCTATGCTGGTCGTGCGGGGCGGATTCGAGCCTGCCGCGGGCGCGGAGGCGGGGCGGACGCTGTTGTCGCTGGCCGAGCGACCCAGCGCGATCCTGTGCAGCAGCGACGACATGGCCGCCGGGCTGATCGGCGAGGCACATCGCATGGGACTGCGGCTACCCGACGATCTGGCGGTGACGGGGTTCGACGACACCGCGATCGCCGCGCGCGTCTGGCCTCCGCTCAGCGTGATCCGCCAGCCGGTGGGCGACATGGCGTTCCGCGCGGTCAAACAGGTGCTGACGGCGCTACGCTCGCGCACGGTCGAGGATCGGGTGGTGGACTTCGAACTCGTCCTGCGGGAGTCCGTGGGGCGGGTTTAGGGGGCGGACCGGACGGATAGGGATGCTCTTGGCCTTCGACTTCGCTCAGGCTGAACGGAGGGGGGTATCCCTTCAACCCCGGCTAAGGCCGGGGCCACCCGGCCGATGGCCCGTCAGGCGAAGCAGGTTCATCCCGTCTTTCCAGCCACATGGTAACTGGGCCCGGGCCTTCGCCGGGGTCAAAGGGATGTCTGGATTTCGATAACCCGGCCCGCCCTCCGCTCAGCCTGAGCGAAGTCGAAGGCCACGGAAAACCCTCACCCCGTCCGGCCATATTCCGCGACCAGCGCCACTTCTTCCGCATCGCCCAGCACGACGCCGACCCGCTGGTGCAGGCCGATCGCCTCGACATCCATGATGCGGATCGCCCCGTCGATCGACGCGCCGCCCGCCTGTTCGATCAGGAAGCTCATCGGATTGGCCTCATAGAGCAGGCGCAGCTTGGCCTTGCCGGCCTCGCGATGGTCGCCAGGGTAGAGGAACACGCCGCCGCGCTTCAGGATGCGGTGGATGTCGGCCACCATCGAGGCGGTCCAGCGCATATTGTAATCGACGCCGCACGGCCCCTCGCTGCCCTGGATACGCTCCTCGATATAGCGGGCGATGCCGGGCGACCATTGGCGGCGGCGTGCCATGTTGATCGCGAATTCGCGGGTGCCCGCCGGAATGCGCATCGGCCCGTCGGTCAGCCGCCACGATCCCAGTTCGCGGTCGAGGGTGAACTCGTACACCCCTTCGCCCACGGTCAGGACCAACAGCGTCTGCGGCCCGTAAATGGCGTAGCCCGCCGCCACCTGCGCCCGGCCCGGTTGCAGGAAGTCGGCCTCGGTCACTTCGCGGCCCGCGCAATCTTCGGGCGCGCGCAGCACCGAGAAGATGGTGCCGACCGACAGGTCGACATCGACATTGCTCGATCCGTCGATCGGATCGAACAGCAGCAGATATTCGCCCTTGGGATAGCGATTGGGGATGCGGTGGATCGTCTCCATCTCCTCCGACGCCATCGCCGCGAGGTGCCCGCCCCATTCATTGGCATCGAGCAGCAGGTCGTTGGCGATCACGTCCAGCTTCTTCTGGACCTCGCCCTGCACATTTTCGCTGCCCAGCGAACCCAACACATCGCCCAGCGCCCCCTTGGAGATCGCCTGGTTCACCGCCTTGCAGGCGCGCGCGACCGTTTCGATCAACAGGCGAAGCTCAGGGGGGCAGGTTTCGGGCGACCGGCGTTGCTGCTCGATCAGGAAACGGGTCAGCGTCGTCTGGCGTGGAGTGGTCATCGTCGCACGGCTCCGGGGATAGGATAGGGACGATCGACCTTGCGGGCTCCCTTCCCGCCGGGCCGAACCATGCTGGCACGCGCCTCCATGCCCAAGCCCCGCCGCATCCGCAACCGCACGTTAAGACAAGCGCGTGCTTTATAGGGACGTAGCATTTCTGTTATATCCCATTCAAGAACTGGGATATGATAGGGGTCGGAGGATCGTGATGACGACCAGCAAGCTGACCGCCACCCCCCGCTCCGGGGAAGACGCCGCCACCGGGATCGACGGCATCGTCTCTTCGCTGCGCACCGCTCGCCATGGCTGGCGCCAGCGTCAGGATGCGGGGCGCGATGTCGAACGGTTTCCGTCGCGCGCCGGGGTCGAGGACGTCGTCGCGCTGGTCGCTGCCGCGCTCTATCCGCGCCGCCTGGGTCATTTCCGGGGTGCGGGCGTGGAGGAGGATCGCTTCGTCGCCGCCAAGCTGCTCGCCGCGCTGACCGCGCTGGAGCGCGAGATCGGGGCCGAGCTCGCTTATTGGCAGAAGGACGCCGATGCCGCTTTCCCGCCCGAACAGGCGGCGTTGATCGCGCGGCTGTTCGGCGCGACCCTGCCGCATGTGCGCGAATTGATCGACACCGATGTCGAGGCGGCCTTCCTCGCCGACCCGGCGGCGCGCAGCGTCGACGAGATATTGCTCTGCTATCCCGGCGCGGTCGCCAGCCTGCATCACCGTATCGCGCATGAGCTAAATGCCCTGGGCGCGCCGATCGTCGCGCGGATGATCTCCGAACTCGCCAATGAGCGGACCGGGATCGACATCCATCCCGGCGCGACCATCGGACGCTATTTCTTCGTCGATCACGGCACCGGCGTCGTCGTCGGAGAGACGGCGATCATCGGCGAGCGGGTGCGCGTCTATCAGCATGTCACGCTGGGCGCGCGATCGGCGCTGGGCACGGCGCCGCGCTCGCCGCGCGACCGCTTCGCCCGGCATCCGATCGTCGAGGACGATGTCATCATCTATGCTGGCGCGACGATATTGGGTCGGGTTACGATCGGGGCGCGCTCGGTGATCGGGGGCAATGTCTGGCTGCTGAGCGACGTCGCGCCGGACAGCGTCCTGGTCCAGCCTGAGGCGCGGGCCCTGCAGCGGGCGGAGGGGCGCGCACTGCGGCAGGAATTGGAGGGCACGGCATGACGCGGACGGCAAAGCCCATCGTCGGACTGATGTGCGGGAACGAGGTCGCGGGTCGCCCGATCCAGGCGGTGGCGACGCGCTTCATCGAGCCGGTGGTGCGGCTGTGCGGGGCGAATGTGGTCATGGTTCCCGCGGTGCGCGAGGCGGTCGATCCGGTCGCGATGGCCGACATGCTCGACGGGCTGCTGCTGACGGGTGGACGGTCGCATGTCGAGCCCGCCCAATATGAGGATCGCGGCCATCTCGCCCGCCATCTGTGCGATCCGGAGCGGGACAGCGTCGCCCTGTCGCTGGCGGGGCGGATGATCGAGCGCGGCAAGCCCGTCTATGGCATCTGCCGGGGGATGCAGGAGATCAACGTGCTGTTCGGCGGGACGCTGACCTGCCTGGGCGGGCTGCCGCGCCACCATCGTGGCTCTTGGGACGAGGATTACGAGGCGTTGTTCGGTCATCATCACCCTGTCGATCTGGCGGCGGGCGGTGTGCTGGCGGGGCGCAGCGGGCATCGGCGGCTGGAGGTGAATTCGGTCCACCAGCAGGGCGTCGACCGGCTGGGTTACGGTCTGGTGGTCGAGGCGCGCGACAGCGAGGACGGGCTGATCGAGGCGTTCCGCGCGCCGGGCTGCGGGGCAGACGTGCTGGCGGTGCAATGGCATCCCGAATGGGACGGCGCGCAATGCCATGTGGCGCGCAGCTTCTTCACATTGCTTGGGGAATCGATGCAGGGTCGCGCCTGATCCGAACGTTCGAAGACCTCCGCGCCCCTCTCGCAGCCATCATGCTATCGCCCCGATGATCGGGCACCCGGTCAGTAGATGTCGCGGGCGTAGCGACCCGTCGCCGCCATCGTCTCCAGCAGATCGTCGCCCAGAATGTCGGTCAGCACGCGGTGCACATCGCCCGCCATGCCCTTCAGACTGCCGCAGACATAGATGGCCGCGCCGCCGGCGACCGCTTCGCGAACCAGCTTCGCCGAGTCCTGCAGCGCATGCTGGACATAGCGGGGGCCATGACCCAGACGGGACCAAGCGGTCGTCATGCCCGACGCTATCCCGGCATCGCACAGCGCCCGGCGCTCGTCGCGGTGATAGTCGTCATGATCGGGATGCCGCTCTCCCCAGAACAGCCAGACGGGGCCGCCGCCGCTCGCCGCCCGCCCGCGCAGATGGGCGAGCAGGCCCGCCAGACCCGTGCCGTTGCCAATCAGGATCATCGGCGTGACGGGATCGGCGGGGGAGTGGAACGCCGCATTGGCGTGGATCCGCGCCCGCACCACGCCGCCCAACGGCGCGCCATGGCACAGCCAGCCGGACCCCAACCCCGGCAGGCCGTCCTCGGCCTGCGCCAGCCGGACGATCAACTCGGCCCGGCCCGCCGACGCGACCGACGCGATCGAATATTCGCGATGCGCCAGCGGGCGGAGCGTGGCAGCGTCGAAGCCGGGGCCCGCTGCGGTCGGCAGGATGCTGTCCATCAGGCGCTCGCGCATGTCGGGCGCGTCGTTCAGCCCCGTGGCGGCCAGAAAAGCATCGACACGGCGGCGATCCTGCCGGGGCAGGATTTCCAATATGTCGCCTGCCGCCCAGGAGGCGGGGGCCGCAACCGGCTCCAGCGCGACATGCCAGGTTTCGCCGCCGCTGCTGCCTGGATTGAGCAACCGCCGCTCGACCAGCCGCCAGTCGGCCATGGGGGCGGGGGCCCAGTCCGGCTGATCGGTGCGCGCGCCGAGCCCGGCCAGTTGCTGCTGCCACAGGCGCTGCGCATCGGCATCCTCGCCATCCTGCTCGATCGCGTCGAACAGCCGCTGCGCCCCGCCGCTGTGCAGCCACTGGTCGATCCGGTGACCAAAGGCGCAGAAGTCGGGATATTCCCGATCACCCAGCGCCAGCACGGCGTAGGACAGGTGTGACAGATTCGATGGCGGCTCCGCCATGGTCCGCGCAAAGGCGCGCGCCGCGTCCGGCGGTTCCCCCTCGCCATAGGTGCTGGCGACGACGAACAGCTTGTTCACCCGCGCCAGTTGTTCGGCGGTCAGCGAGGCGATCGGCAGCGCGGCGGCATCGGGCAAAGCCTGCGCCGTCAGTCGGGCGATGCGCTCGGCCGAGCCCGTCTGGCTGGCATAGGCGACCAGGGTGCTCGCTGCGTCGGTCGGCACCAACGCGCTATCCGCATTCACCGCCCGGAGCGCTGCCTTGCGCCGCCGCCGCGCGAAATAGAGGAGGAAGCCGGTAATGGTGAACAGCGGCATGGTCAGGCTGGCCAGCGCCATCAGGATCCGCCCGGCCAGCCCGAAATAGGCGCCGCGGTGAATCTCGTAGACGCTGGTCAGGATGTCGTCGCCCAGTGGCCGCTGCGCATAGGGTTGGTTGGAGGCGATGCGCCCGGTCGCGGCGTCGATGCTCACCTCGTCGGACACGCGGTCATGTCGACCGCCGGGCAGCTTGGCGCGGAACTGGGCCTTGCCTTCGCGGATCGAGGCGGTGACGCGCTCATAGGTTTGATGCCCGGTCGCCTGCTCGAATTGCCCCCAGAGGCCTGCCAGATCGACCGGTGCATCATCCTGCGCCTTGCCATGGCGGCGCTTGCCGCCTTCGCGCGGGCCATGCGCGGCCTGTTCGCTCGACAGGAGATGGCGGACGCCGGTGCGATACCAGTCATAGGACCACCACAGGCCGGTGCCCGCGCTGATCAGGTAGAAGATCAACACCCAGCCACCGATGACCGCGTGCAGCGCCCGGTACAGATTGCGCCCCGTCATCCGCAGGTCGAGGACGAACCAGTTGCGCCAGTCCAATGGCTTGCGCGGCCAACGCAGATACAGGCCCGACAAGGCGAAATAGATCAGCGACAGCGCTGCAAAGCCGGTAATCTGGCGGCCGATGCCATTCCCCTTGCCGGGCAGCGCCAGCCAGCGATGGAGATTCTCGACCGTCTCGAACAATTCCGCCCCGCGCGGCGGGCCCAGCATCCGGCCCGACGTCGGGTCGACATAGCCCCATAGCCGTTCCTTGCGATCGCCGACGGTATAGCTGACGAAGACTGCCTTGCTGGGGTCGCGTTCGATCGTCAGTCGCGTGATGTGGATATTGGGCACCTGCGCGTCGATCCGCGCGATCAGGTCCGGTGGAGGCAGCGGTGCGCCGCGCCCCGGTGTCACCGTCACGATGCCCGGATTCGTGGCGGCCAGTATCTCCGACTCGAAACTGATCAGCGCCCCGGTGACGCCCATGACGGCCAGTACGAGCCCGGCGGTGATTCCCAGGAACCAGTGAATCTGGAACAGCAGCGAACGGGTCGAAACCACCGGCCGATCAGCCCTTGTTATTGATAATCACTTGCGTTAGTTGGCCGCGCCGTTCACGTCAATGGTTACGGGGGAAGAATGAAGCGGTCGGGGAAAATTCGTCCGAAGACAGGGCTTGGTGCGACGGCGTTCGGGGGATCGCTGGCCGCCCTAATCGCGGGATCGTCGATGGCGATGGCGCAGAGCCTGCCCGCGCCGGACGTCACTGCCACGACGCAGGACGAGGCACCGCAGGACCGGGAGGTCGTCGTCACCGCCGCGCGCACCGTCCTGCCGCCCAATGCCCTGCCGCTGACCATCGACATCATCGACAAGGAAGCGCTGGACCGTCAGATTGCGATTTCGGGCAGCGTGACCGATGCCGTCGCGGTGCTGACGCCCAGCTTTTCGCCGACGCGCGGCAAGCTGTCTGGCGCGGGCGAGACGCTGCGCGGACGATCGCCCCTTTATGCCATCAACGGCATTCCGCAGACGACGCCGCTGCGCGACGGCAGCCGGGACGGATTCACCATCGATGGCTTCTTCATCGATCGGGTCGAACTAATCTATGGCTCCAACGCGCTTCAGGGGATTGGCGGGACAGGCGGCATCGTCAACCAGGTGACGGTCGGACCGCCGAAAACCGAAGGGCTGTCGGGCCGGACGCTGGTGCAGGGCACGGTCGCCAACGGGATCGAGTCGGACTCGCCGGGCGGCAAGGTGGCGGGGCTGGTCCAGTATAAGGCCGGCATCTTCGACGCGACGCTGGGGGCGTCCTATGAACGGCGCGGCGTCTTCTACGATGCGCAAGGTCGCCGGATCGGCATCAACCTAACCCAGGGCGAAACGCAGGATTCGCGCGCCACTGATGTGTTCGCGCGTCTGGGCGCGCAGGTGCGCGAGAGCGGGCGGTTCGACCTGATCCTCAACCGCTATGAACTGAATGGCGAAGGACGCTTCGTCCCGCTCGCGGGCAATCGGCGCACGGGACTGCCGACCAGCGCGGTGCGCGGCACCCCGCCGGGCAAGCCCGCCGCCAACCGGGCCGAAGCGGTATCGCTATCCTATACCGACCATGACGTGGCGGGCGGCAACCTGGTCGCGCAGCTCTTCTTCAATCGCACTTATGACACGTTCGGCGGCGAACCGACGCCAATCGCCACTTTCCAGGACCCGGCGATCGTCCCGGTCGGCACGCTGCTCGATCAATCGGAGAACCGTTCACGCAAGCTCGGGCTGCGAGCCAGCTATGAGCGCGCGGTGCCGGGATTTGACGCGCTCGTCGCGACGATCGGCTTCGACGCACTTGCCGACAAGTCGGAACAGCGGCTGATCGCGACCAACCGCGTCTGGGTGCCGCCCGCCGATTTCCGCAGCCTGGCGCCCTTCGTCCAGGCCAATCTGAAGCTGTTCGACGGCGTGGTGCGGCTGGCCGGCGGCGCGCGGTGGGAGAATGTGAAGGTCCGCATCGCCGATTATCATACGCTCGCCTCCAACACTTATGATGGGCGCGACCCGGCGACCTATGGCGGGGTCAGCGTCAAGGGCGGCGAGCCCGGTTTCAACCGGATCATGGCCAATGGCGGCGTCATCGTCGAGCCGCTGGCGGGCATTCGCGCCTATGCCAGCTATGCCGAAGGCTTCACCATGGCCGATATCGGTCGCATCACCCGCGCGGTCGACACGCCCGGCACCGATTTGAGCAGTTTCCGCGCGATCGACCCGGTCATCTCCAACAATCGCGAAATCGGGTTGGAGGTGAAGCGCGGGCCGCTCGACGCCAGCACCACCTATTTCTGGTCGACCAGCAAAAATGGCCAGGTGCTGCTTGCACTGGGCAACGGCATCTTCCAGGTTCAGCGCCAGCGGGTGGAGATCAAGGGGCTGGAGATCAATCTGGGCCTGCGTACCCCGGTTCCGGGCCTGCGCCTGTCGACCGGCTATGCCCATCTGATCGGGCGCTATGACAGCGACACGCGGAACCCGGACGGGATCGTCGATACCGATCTGGACGGCACCAACATCTCACCCGACCGGATGAACGCCGCCGCCGACTACGCCTCGGGCCCGGTGACGGCGCGCGTGCAGACCCAGATGTATCTGTCGCGGACCTTCCACGGGAAGGCGAACCCCGATCCCCGCAACAATTTCGGCGGCTATACGGTGACCGACGCCTATGTCCGCTATCAAACCCGCTTCGGCGGCCTGTCGCTGAGCGCGCAGAACATCTTCAACCGCTTCTATATCGACTATAACAGCGACACCCGGCTGCCGAACGACAATCTGGCCTTCTTCGCCGGGCGAGGCCGTACCTTCACCCTGGGGTGGGACGCGCGCTGGTAACGCGCGCCCGCCGCCTTCACCGATTCTCGGCGTCGGCCATCGTCAGATAGAGGTGGCGGAGCATCGCGGTCATCGCGTCCGTTCCGCGCTCCGTCAGGGTGACGGCCAGCCGCCGGTGATCGGCGGGATCGGTCCGTCGCTGCAGCAGCCCAGTGCTCTCCAGCCGATCGATCCGTCGCAGCGCACTGGTCGAGGTTTCGCCGGAGACGAGGATCAGTTCCTTGACGCAGATCGGACGGCGCTCCTGCTCGGCAATGAAAAGCTCGAGCATCATGTCCCAGGCGGAATCGCGGAAGATGTCGCGCGGGAAGAATTCGGCGATATGGGCGCGCATCGCCTGGGTCTGACGTGCCAGGTCGACAAGCGTGACCCGACCCTGTCCACCGACCCGGATCGTGGGGATCGGTACGCGGGCGTGCGGCGCGAAATCACGGGCGGCCATAGGTTTCGTCATCGGCATATCCTGAGCTGAAGCCATGGGCGGGGGTGCCCGTGGGGTGGCATGGGATGGGAGGGGTTGGAGTTCGGATGGGAGAGGGGGCGCTCATCGCTCGCGCATCGCCTCGCGCGCGCGGTTCAGTGGCTTGAGCAGATATTGCAGCACGGTCTTGCTGCCCGTGTGGATGTCGGCGGTGGCGATCATGCCCGGCACGATGGGAAAGCGCCGCCCGGCCTTGTTGACCAGCGAGTCCGCCGTCGTCCGCACGAAGACACGGTAATAATAGACGTCCGGGTTCACCTCGTCCCGGATCGTGTCGGGCGAGATGCTGCTGACCTTGCCCTCCAGCCCGCCGAAGATCGCATAGTCATAGGCGGTGATCTTCACGCTGGCGCGCTGGCCGGGGCGGATGAAGGCGATGTCGCGCGGGGAAATGCGCGCCTCGACGAGAAGGCGCTCGTCCATCGGCACGATCTCCATGATCTTGCCGCCCGGCGGAATGACGCCGCCGATGGTCGATACCTCGATATTCTTGACCACCCCGCGTACCGGCGAGCGCAGGGTCAGGCGGCTGAGCGTGTCCGACCGCCCGCGCACCACGGGCGCGAGCGCCTCCACCTCTTCGCTGACCTTGGTCAGGTCCTGCCGCGCCTCGACGATATATTGCGAGCGCAGATCGGCCTTCTTCAGATCCAGGTCGGCGCGCTGCCGCTTCAGGCGCAACACCTCGACATTGCTGGCCGCGCCGACTTCGATCAGCGACTCGCCGATCCCGACCTCGCGCCCGATCAGCGTCAGGGATTCGTCGATCAGCCCCAGCGACCCGGCCAAGCTGCGACGGCGCGCGTCGTACAGGCGCTGCTGCTCGGCCTTGAGCGCGGGAAAGTCGTTCAGTTCGGCCGGAAAGGACAGGGGCGTGCCGTTGACCTCCGCCTGCAACCGCGCCTGGGCGGCGAGCGCGGCGCGGTATTTGGCGGCGCTTTCCTCAACCGTCGAGCCCGCCTGTGTCGGGTCGAGCTGGGCGAGGATCTGTCCCGGTTTCACAATGTCGTCCTGCCGAACCAGCATCTTGGCCAGGATGCCACCCTCCAGCGATTGCAGCACCTGTTCGCGGCTGGTCGGCACCACCCGGCCGGTGCCGGTCGCGACCTCGTCCAGTTCGGCGAACCATGCCCAGACCAGCGCGACGACGAACAGCGCGGTCAGCACCCACAGCATCCGCCGGGCGGCGAGCAATTGCGCCCCGCCTTCATCGGCGAAGGGCTGGTCGTCGAAGGCCGCCGCCGCGCTCATGCCGCCTGGCTCCGCGCCGCACCCTGAAGCGTGGCGAGCGCCTGCGCCTTGGGCTGGTCGAGCAGGATCAGGCCATTGTCGATCACGATCACCCGGTCCACCCAGTCGAGCACGCGCATCCGGTGGGTGGCGACCACCACCGTCCGGTCACGGCTCCATTCCTTGAAGCGCGCGATGAACTGGCGCTCGGAGGCTTCGTCCATGGCCGCGGTCGGCTCGTCGAGCAGCATGACCTGGGGCTGACGGATCAGCAGCCGCGCGAGCAGCAGCGCCTGTTGCTGCCCACCCGACAGGCCCAGCCCGCCTTCCAGTACGACATGCTCCAACCCGTCGCGCAGGCGGCGGACGAAATCGACCGCGCCGACCATCTCCAGCGCGGCGAGGATCGCCTGGTCGGTCGCCATCGGCGCGCCCATGGTCAGGTTTTCGCGCAAGGACCCGTGGAACAACCGGCTATTCTGAGTCAGCAGGGCGACCTCGCGCCGGACATCGGCGGGATCGATCTGGTGCAGCGCCAGATCGTCGAGCAGCACCTCGCCCGACACCGGCTGCAACATGCCCGACAGGCCCTGGAGCAGCGTCGACTTGCCCGCGCCGTTGCGGCCCAGCACCGCGATCTTCTCACCCCCTGCGATCTCCAGCCGGGGAACGGTCAGCGCCGGGGGCGATTGCGGATCGGCATAGGAAAAGACAGCGGTGCGCAAGGTGAAGCTGCCACGTGCCGAGGGCAGGGGGATGCGATGTTCGGCGTCGGGATTGTCGACGGGCAACGCCATGATCTGGTCCAGGCTGTTCGCCGCGACCTTGGCGTGTTGATAGCGGCCGAGCAGGTGCGACACCTGCCCCATTGGCGCCATCATCCGGCTGGCCAGCATCGACGTGGCGACCAATGCGCCGGTCGTGATGTCCCCGGCGATCACCATCGGCGCGCCGACGAAGATGACGGTGGCGTAGACCGCATTCTGAACGCTCTGCGCCCAGGTCGACAGGCTGGCGGTCAGGCCGCGCAGCCGCAACTGCGCCTCGCCCGCCACCGCGTTGCAATGGTTCCACTGGCGCTGGAACCGCTCCTCGGCCTGGAGCGCCTTGATGTCCTCGATCCCCTGCACCGCCTCGACCAGCAGGGCGTTGCGCAGCGAGGTTTCGCGCATCGATTCCGTGGCATAGGCGCGCAGCCGCCGCTGGGCGAGCAGGCTGGGGAGCAACAGCGCGACCAGCGCCACCACCGGCACCAGCGCCAGCACGCCGCCGATGAACGCGAGGATGACGAGGAACAGCAGGAAGAAGGGCAGGTCCGCCACCGCCGCGACCGTGGTGGAGGTCAGCATGTCGCGCACCTGGTCCAGATCGCGAAGCTGCGCGATGAAGGTGCCGGTCGAGGTCGGCCGCGCCCGGTTTCGGACGCGCAGCGCATGGCCAAAGACGCGGTCCGACAGCCGTAGATCGGCGCGCTTGCCGAGAATGTCGGTGATCCCGACCCGCAATCGCCGCAGCACAAAGTCGAACCCGGTCGCCAGCAGCACGCCCAGGAACAGGATATAGAGCGTCGGCATCGACTGGGCGGGCACGACCCGGTCATAGACCTGCATCGAGAAGAGCACGCCCGCCAGCCCCAGGCAGTTGGTCACCACCGATGCGACGGCGACATGGCCATAGCTCCGCGCGTCCTGCAACAACAGGCTGCGCAGCCAATGTTCCTCGAAGGGGCGGATATAGCTGTCGACGCGGACATCCGCCGCCGACCGCGCCGGACGGGGGACGACGAAGAGCCGCGTCTGTTCGACCAGCATCGCCAGCGGGCGTTGCACGGCGAGGCCGTCCTCGCCCGCGACGGTGAACAGCGCCTGCCCATCGGCATCGATCCCGGTGACGAGCGCGAGTTCGCCATCGGTCAGGCACGCGACGACCGGCAGCCGCCAACTGGTCAGCCGCATCGCTGCCGGCGCGACGAACCGCACCGACAGGCCGGAGGCGCGCGCGATCGCCCGCACCCGCGCCTCCTCGTCGCCGCCGCCCTGCCACAGGGCGGTCAGCCGCGCGCGCTGTTCGGCAAAGGGCATGCGGAAATGCCGCGCCACCTGTCCCAGCATGTCGATCCAGGCCAGCGAGTCGGTCGGGGGCAGGGCCGAGGCGGTCAAAGCGTGACGCCCCGGATCGCGGTGCCGGTCAGCCCGAACTCGTCGCGCGCCTTGCCCGAGACATAGAGGCATTCCATCGCCAGCCGCCGCAGATCGTGGACCGTGTTGACCGCATCGAACCGGGCCTGTTGCAGCTCCTGCTCGGCATTGAGCAGGTCGACCAGGGTGCGCGTGCCCATGTCGAGATATTGCAGGCGATAGAGCTTGCCGGTCTCCACCATGTTGTCCTGCCGCGCGGCCAGCGTGTCGAGCAGCCGGGACAGCCCGGCGATCTGCTGCTGCGCCTCGGCCAGTTGCGATGCGACTTCGTTGCGGGCCTGGCGTTCGGCGGCCTCGGCGGCGCGGACGCCATGATCGGCGCTGCGCACACGGGCGCGAACGGCGTTGCCGCCGAACACGTCGCTGCTGACGTTCAGTCCGAAATTGTACAGGCTGCGGTCCGAAAAGGGCGAACTGACATCCGCCGCCGCATCCCCCGCCAGCGCGACGGTGGGCAGGCGCGCGGCGTGGACGCGCCGGCTCTCGGCCGTCGCCTGTTCATATTGTGCACGGGCGCGCATGATGGCGGGGACGTCGGCCCATTCGACCGTCGCGGCACGAGTGCAACTGCCCATCAGCCAGTCGGGCACGTCGGGGTCGACCGTGGGAGGCGTATCGCGACCGAGCAGGAAGGACAGGCCGGTGGTCCAGCGCCGCTGCTCCGCCTCGATCCGGGTCAGCGTCGCCTCGGCGGCGGCGACACGCGATTGCGCCTGGAGCGCATCGGAGCGGGTCGTCGCGCCCTTGCCGAACCGCTTGTCGACCAGATCGCTGATCTCGCGGATGCGCGATAGCTGTTCGATCGCGATGCCGCGCAGCGCCGCGTTGCGCTGAACCTCGATCATCGCATAGCCGGTGTCGCGGATCAGCCCGTCGACCGCCAGCAGCATGTCGGCGCGCCCGATCCGCGTTCCGGCGCGCGCGGCATCGACCGCGCCCGCGACCTTGCCGAAGTCGAACAGCATCTGCGAGGCCGAAACCTGGGGGCGGGGACGCCAGATGCTGCCCAGCCGGCTGTCATAGCCGCTGCCCACCCCGGCGCTGATCCTGGGTAGATAGCCCGCCCGCGCGACCTCCACATCCTCGCCGCGCGCCTCCACGGTGGCGGCGGCCTGCGTGACGGCGGGATGCCATTGCAGCACCTCGTGCATTGCACTTTGCAGGGTGACGGCCGGCTCTGCACTCGCCGCCGTTGCGATGATCGAGGCTAGCATAGCCGTCATCCTCCTCCCTGATCGCATTCGGTAACGTTCCCGTCATTCGGGTTGCTTGGCCCACCGATGCTTAGCTTCTGTCTCAGTGGTTGCTGCTAACATATTTAATAGATGGAGAATTGGTGCCGAGGAAAAGGCTCCTCGGCACCGGAAATCAACTCCGATTCTGGACGGCTGTGCAAGATGGTCAGATGACGTGCATTTGCGCCAATCTGTCATGATCGGGATCGACCGAAACGGTCAGATAGCCGAGTGGGTCGGTCGGCTCCGGCGCGATCGTCATCATATCCGCGACGACCGGCATCGCATGCGATTCGGAGTCGGTCGGGGCGGGTTCGGTCGTACCCTGCTGTGCGTCGAGATAACGGGACAGCACATCCTCCAGACTGCCTTGCCCCTCCATCAGCGACAGGGCGAGCCTGGCATCGGCGTTGCCGTCCGTGGCCACATGATCGACCGGCTCCGCGCGCAGGGTCATCGGCACCACATCGGCCTCCAGCATGACGGCGTCATGGACCGACAGGCTGGTGATCGTCGCGGTCGGGAAGACCGGCGCCACGCCGTTGTTCAGGTCGATCGCCACGTCCAGCCGTGCGGTCGCGACCTGTCCGTCGGGCTGGACGATCTGATAGGTGAAGCGATCCACCGGATCGGTCGTGGTATAGCCCAGCGTCGAGAAGGGCTGATAGCTGTAATGCCCGACCTCATCGATGGTCAGCGTGCCGTGGGCGCCGGTCAGCGTGCGCGGCGTATCGCCGACATCCACGAACTGGCCGCCAGACAGCACCCGGATTGCCAGGAACGGGCTGCCCAATATGTCGTTGGCGAGCAGTTCGCCGGTGACGGGCGTGGTTCCGGTCAGCGCGAACTGGTCGAGATGGGTGACGGTCTGGCCGACATAGACGCTGGTCGTATAGCCCGTGCCCAGCGTATTGGTGCTGGTGACGGTATAGTTGTACGTGCCGGAGGGAAGGGCGGGGAGCGAGACGCTGATCCCCGAACCCAGCAGCCCGCCGACCCCGGCCACCGCGAGGCCGGAGGCGGTTCCGACCACCAGCCCCGCCGCGTTGGTGACGACGATCGAATAGCTGGGCAGCACGGCCAGCCCCGGCGCGATCACCGCCGACAGGGTGACGTTGGCCGTGCTGTTCGGCTCGACCGTGAAGCTGTCGCTGATCCGTCCGGTCTGCGTCCCGGTCAGCACCCCCGCCGTGGGCGTGGCGAAGCTGCTGTCGATCACCGGCGCGCGGGTTTCTACGACATTGGCGAAGCTGGCGGCGGCGATGGCGGTATCGTTGACCGCGACCGGCGATCCGGCGATGTCCGGGCTGGCGATCGCGATGGACAGCGTTGCGCTCGCCCGCTCGCCATCGCTGGCGTCGAACAGCGTATAGGTGAAGCTGTCCACCTTCCCCAGCGCGGCGGTGTCGGCATTGGGGGTATAGGCATAGCTGCCATCGCGGTCGATGGTCAGCCTGCCCCATTGCCCGACGATCACCGTATCGTCGGCGACGATGGCGGTCGTCACGCCGTTCAGCGTTACGCTCTCGACACGGGTCTGGGGGCTGACGACATCGACCTGTCCGCCTACGCCGACGTCGGTGATGACATTGCCCAGCGTGGGCGAGGGAATGACCTGAGCGATGTCGGTGAAGTCGGAGTCGACGCCCGTGACGCTCAATCCGCCCAGCACGCCGACGCCCAGCGTGTTGTCGAACGTGACGAAGGCACGGTATTGGCCCGGCCCCAGATCGGCGCTGGCCACCAGATTGCCGCCCAGCAGACTGACGTCGAGCAGCGTGGAGTTGCCGCCTCCGCCACTGATCCCGACCCAGTTGGTGCCATTGAACCGCTGGATCACCACCGCATAGCCGCTTGCGACGCTCAGGTTCAGCGTCGCGTCATAGGTAAAGGTCGCGTCCAGCGTATGGCCCTGCTGAACGGTGAATGCGACATTGGGAACCGCCAGCACCTGCGCGTCGAGATTGACGAGGCCGAGCGAGGCGAGCGCCGTATAATTGGCGTTGCCCAGCGCTTGGTTGCTCTGGACCGGGACGAGGTCGACCAGCGCGGTGGCTGTATCGTCAAAGGCGATGATGTCGAACGGCGCGATGATCGAGACCGTGGCCGAGACATTGCCCGCCGCGTCGCGCAGACCGACATTCAGGGTCTCGCCCGCCACCTGCGGGACGGGCAGGGTGAGGGCGAAGGTGCCGCCCGCACTTACCCCGCCGCTGGCAAGCACGGTGCCGCCCGCGGTCCGTATCTCGACAATGGTGCCGGGCTCGCCGGTGCCGGTGACGAGGGTGCCCGCGCCGTTGATCGCGGCGGCGGGTGGGGCGGGCGGGGTGATGTCCGGCGCGATCACGGGGGTCGCGACGGATCCGTTGCCGGCCGCATCGACCTGCGCCACGGTCAGGGCCTGGCCATTGGCCTGCGGGATGGTCAGCGTCGCGCTGTAAGTCCCGTTCGCCCCAACCAGTGCGGTGCCGACGACCAGCCCCTGCGGATCGAGGATGCGCACCGTCGCGCCGACCTCGCCCGTGCCGGTGACGATCGTACCTGTTCCGTCGACCAGCGCGGTGGGCGCCGCGGGCGGCGTGATGTCGGGCGCGACCAGCGGGGTGGGGGCAGAGGCGTTTCCGGCCCCATCCGCCTGCACGACGGTCAGCGGCTGGCCATTGGCCTGGGCCGTGGTCAACGTCACGCGGTAGAGGCCATTGGGTGCGACGATGGCGGTGCCGATCACCGCGCCGCCCGCATCGCGGACCGTGACGGTCGCGCCGGCCTCACCCTGGCCGGTCACGAGCACGCCGGTGGCATTGATCGCGGCGGTCAGGCCGGTGGGGGCGGTGATGTCCGGCGCGATCGCCTGCGCGACGCCCGAGACATTGCCGGCCAGATCGGCCTGGGTCAGCGTAAGTAGCTGCCCATTGGCCTGCGCGGGGGTCAGGGTGGCGGTGAAGCTGCCATCCGCACCGACGAGCGCGCTGCCCAGCGCGACGCCGCCCGCGCCCCGGATGGTGACGGTTGCGCCCGGCTCGCCCGTGCCGGTCAGGGTGGCGCCATCGGCCGCGACGGCGCCGATCGGGGCGAGCGGGGCGATACGGTCAGGCGCGGTGACGGCGGCGGGGGTGGAGGCATTGCCTGCCGCATCCGCTTGGATCACCGACAGTGCCTGGCCATTGATCTGCGGCGTGGTCAGGATCGCGGCGTAGCTGCCATTGGCGGCGACGGTCGTGGTGGCCAGCACCGCGCCACCCGCATCGCGGATGGTGACGGTCGCGCCAGCCTCGCCCTGACCGGTGACGACCGTGCCCGCACCGTTGATCGCGGCGGTCAGCCCGATGGGAGCGGTGATGTCGGGCGCGATCGCCTGCGCGGTGGCCGAGACATTGCCCGCCGGGTCGGACTGGGTCAGCGACAGCAATTGGCCATTGGCCTGGGCGGGGGCGAGTGGCGCGGTGAAGCTGCCATCTGCCGCCACCACGGCGGTGCCGATCACCGCTCCGCCGACGCTCCGGATCGTGACGGTCGCACCCGCCTCGCCCGTGCCGGTCAGGGTCGTGCCGTCCGCCGAGACGAGGCCGATCGGTGCGGCCGGTGGCGTCAGATCGGGTGCCGTGACCGTGGCGGGCGCCGAAGCATTGCCCGCCGCATCGGCCTGTGTCGCCTGAAGCAACTGACCATCGATCTGCGGGGGTGTGAGGATCGCGGCATAGCTGCCATTGGCGGCGACGAGCGCGGTGCCCAGCACCGTCCCGCCCGCATCGCGGATGGTGACGGTGGCGCCCGCTTCCCCCTCGCCGGTGACGAGCGTCCCGGCGCTGTTGATGGCGGCGGTTAGGCCGGTGGGGGCAGTGACGTCTGGCGCAGTCGCCAGCGTCGGGACCGAGACATTGCCCGCCGGATCGGCCTGAGTCAGCGTCACGACCTGACCATTGGCCTGGGGCGGGGTCAGGGTCGCGGTATAGCTGCCGTCCGTGGCAACCAGCGCGGTGCCGATCACCGCGCCGCCGGCTCCCCTGATGGTGACGGTGGCGCCCGCCTCGCCGGTGCCGGTGACGCTGGCACCGTCCGCCGCCACCACGCCCAGCGGAGCAGCGGGTGGTGTCAGGTCCGGCGCGATCACGGCGGCTGGGGCGGAGGGATTGCCGCCGCCGTCGCTCTGGATCACGGTCAGCGCTTCGCCATTGATCTGCGGCGTGGTCAGCGACAGGGCATAGTTGCCGTTCGCCCCTACCGTCGCAGAGCTCAGGACCGCGCCGCCCGCGTCGGTGACCTGAACCGTCGCGCCGACTTCGCCCGTGCCGCTGACGATCGTGCCCGTGGGATCAATCACCGCGACCGGCAAGGCAGGCGGGGTCAAGTCGGGCGCGATGGCGGATGCGGGGGGCGAGACATCGCCCTCTGCATCCGTCTGCGTCACGCGGACCACCTCACCGTTCAATTGCGGGGTGGTCAAGGTGGCGGTATAGAGGCCATCGGTCGCGACCACGGTGGTGCCGATCACGGTGCCGGTGGCATCGCGAACGGTGATGGTGGCGTCGGGCTGCCCCGTGCCGGTGACGCTTGCCCCGTCCAGCGCGACGATCGCGGTCGGTGCCGGCGGCGTGTCGTTGGGGATCAGGTCGGGCGCGATCGCCGTGCCGGGGACGGAGACATTGCCAGCCGCATCCGCCTGGTTCAGCGTCAGCACCTGTCCGTTGGTCAATGGCGGGGCGAGCGTGACGGTGAAGCCGCCATCCGCACCGACCGGTACCGTGGCGAGCACCAGCCCGACCGGATCGGTGATCGTCACCGTGGCACCGATCTCACCCGTACCCGACACCGTCACACCATCGGCGGAGACGATCGCGACGGGGGCCGCCGGGGGCGTCTGGTCCAGTGCGACCAGCGTCGTCGTGGTCGATAGATTGCCGGTCGCATCCGCCTGGATGACGGTCAGCACCTGGCGGTCGATCTGCGGGGTCGCGAGGGTGATGGCGTAATTGCCTTGCGGGTCGGCGATCACGCTACCCAACACATTCCCGCCGGCGTCGCGCACAGTGACGGTGGCGCCCGCCTCGCCAATGCCGGTGACGATGGTGCCGGTCGGATCGAGCGCGGCGAGCGGTGCGGCGGGTGGCGTGACGTCGGGAGCCGTCACGGTTGCGATGGGGGAGACATTGCCCGCCGCATCGCTGAGCGTCGCACTCACCGTGCCGCCATTGCCTTGCGCGGGCGTCAGGGCGACGGCGAAGCTGCCGTCCGCCGCCACCACGGTGGTGCCGATCACCGAGCCGCCCACGTCGCGGATGGTGACGGTCGCGCCGACTTCACCGGTGCCGCTGGCGGTCGTGCCGGTCGCATCCAGGGTAAAGAGGGGCGCGTCGGGCGCGGTGAGGTCGGGGGCGGTCACCGCGACGGGGGCCGACGGATTGCCGGTGCCATCGGCCTGGGTCACCTGAAGCACTTGGCCGTTCAACTGCGGCGTGGTCAGGACCAGCGCATAGGCCCCGGTGACGGAGGCGGTGCCGGTGCCGATCACCTGCCCGGCGGGATCGCGTACGGTGACGGTGGCGCCCGCCTCCGCCTGGCCGCTGACGATCGTGCCGGCGGCGTCCAGCGTCGCGGTCAGCCCGGTCGGCGGCGTCGTGTCGAGTGCGGTCAGCGCCAGCGGTGGCGAGACATTGCCCGCCGCATCCGCCTGCACCACCGATAGAAACTGCCCATTCAGCTGCGGCGTGACGAGCGGCACCACAAAGCTGCCGTCCGCTGCCGCGACGGCGCTGCCCAGCACGGTACCGTCGGCGGCGCGCACGGTGACGGTCGCGCCCGCCTCTCCGACGCCGGTGACGACGGTGCCGTCCACCGCCAGCGCCCCAAGCGGCGCGGCCGGGGCGGTGAGGTCCTGGGCGATAGGCGTGACGGGGGTGGAGACGTTGCCGGTCGCATCAGCCTGTACGACCTGCAACGTCTCGCCATTGCGCTGCGCCGGGCTAAGGGCGACGGCATAGCTGCCATCCGCATCGACCAGCGCGGTACCGATCGGCACCCCGGTCGGATCGCGAACCGTGACGGTCGCACCCACTTCACCTTGCCCGGTCACGATAGCGCCATCGGCGCTGATCGCGGCGGTCAGCCCGGTCGGGGCGGTGGTGTCCGGCGCGGTGAGGGTGACGATCGGCGAGGCATTGCCAGCCGCATCGCTCTGGACAAGTTGCAGGGTTTCGCCATTGGTCTGGGCGGGGATCAGCGTGACGCTGAAATTGCCGTCCGTGCCTACCGGCCCGGTGCCGATCACGCTGCCATCGGCGGCGCGGACGGTGACGGTCGCGCCGGCTTCGCCCGTGCCGGTCAGGGTCGCGCCATTGTCGATGATCGTTCCAGTCGGCGCCAGCGGCGGGGTGGTGTCGGGTGCGATGACGGTCGTGGGGGCGGAGACATTGCCCGCCGCATCGGCCTGGGTCACCTGAAGCATCTCACCATTGGTCTGCGGCGTATTCAACGTCGCGCTATAGACGCCGTTCGCGGCGACGGTCGCGGTGCCGATCACGGTGCCGCCCGCATCGCGGATCGTGACGCTGGCCCCCGCTTCGCCGGTTCCGGTGACGAAGCTGCCGTCACCGCTGACGGCGGCGGTCAGACCGGTCGGAGCCGTAATATCGGGCGCGGTCAGCGTTGCCGAGGGGGACAGGTTGCCGCCCCGATCGCTTTGGTCGACCGACAGCGTCTCGCCATTGGCCTGAACCGGGGACAGCGGGATGGCGAAGCCGCCGTCCGCGCCGGCCACGATCTGGCCGATGATCGTACCATTGGCTTGCCGGACCGTCACGGTGGCGAAGGGTTCGCCGGTGCCGGTGACGATGGTGCCGTCGGGCGAGACGGTCGCCACGGGGGCGTCCGGCGCGGTCACGTCGGGCGCGCCCACGATGCTGGGCGGTGAGATATTGCCTGCCGCGTCGCTCTGCACCGCGGTCAGCGTCTGACCATTGGTCTGCGGTGGGGTCAGGGCCAGGGTAAAGCTGGTGTCCACGCCGACCACGGCGGTGCCCAGCGGGATGCCGTTCGCATCGACCACGCGGACGGTCGCCCCGGCCTCGCCATTGCCATAGACCGCCGTGCCGTCCGCCGACAGGATCGCGGTGGGCGGCGCGGGCGGGGTGATGTCGGGGGCGGTGACGATCGCAGGCGGAGAGGCGTTTCCGGCGGCATCGCTCTGAATGACGGTCAGCGTCTCGCCATTGACCTGCGGCGTGGCAAGCGCGACGTCATAGGTGCCCGCAGGCGATACCAGGACGGTGGCGATCACCGATCCGGCGGCATCGCGGACCTGCACCGTCGCACCGGGTTCGCCGGTGCCGCTGACGCTGGTGCCGTCGCTGCTCAGAATGGCGGTCGGGGCTGCGGGGGCGACGAGGTCGGGCGTGGCGACCGTGGCGGCGGGGGATACATTCCCCGCGGCGTCGGTCTGCACCACCGACAGCGACTGGCCGGAGGACACCCCGGCGGGCAAGGTCAGGCTGAAGCTGCCGTCTGCGCCCACCGTGGCGCTTCCGATCGGCTGGCCGGCGGCATCGGTGACGCCGATCGTCGCACCCGCCTCGCCCGTGCCGGTCAGGGTCGTGCCGTCCGCGCTGACACTGGCGATGGGGGCGGCGGGGGGCGTGATGTCCGGCGCTGCGAGAGTGATGACGGGCGAGGCATTGCCGGTTGCGTCGCTCTGAACGACGGACAGCGTGCCGCCATTGGCCTGCGGGCTGGTCAGGGCGACGGTGTAGTTGCCCTGCGCATCGACTGTGGCCTGGCCCAGCGTCTGGCCCGCCGCGTCACGCACGGTGACGGTCGCGCCTGCTTCGCCGCTGCCCGTGATGCTGGTCCCCTGCGCATCGATCGTGGCTGTCGGGGCCAGCGGTGCGGTCGTGTCCAGGGCGGTGATGGTTGCAGCGGGGGAGATGTTACCTGCTGTATCTGTTTGGGTGACGCTCAGCGTCTCGCCATTGGTCTGGGCGGTCGAGAGCGGCGCGGTAAAGTTGCCGTCCGCGCCGACCGTGGTGGTGCCCAGTATCTGTCCGTCGGGACCGTTGATCTGCACCGTCGCGCCGGGTTCGCCCGTGCCGGTGACGATGGTGCCGCCCTGATCGAGCGTGACGACGGGCGCGGCCGGTGCGGTGGTGTCCGCCGTTGTCAGCGTGGTCGGCGGCGAGACATTGCCCGCCGCATCAGCCTGCGTCACGGAGAGCGTGCCGCCATTGGCCTGCGGGCTGGTCAGGGCGACAGTGTAGTTGCCCTGCGCATCGACGGTCGCCTGGCCGAGGGTCTGGCCCGCCGCGTCACGCACGGTGACGGTCGCGTCGGCTTCGCCGGTTCCCGAAATGTTGGTCCCCTGCGTATCGATGGTGGCGGTCGGGGTCAGCGGCGCGGTGGTGTCGGGGGCGGTGACGGTTGCGGCAGGGGAGACGTTACCCGCAGCATCTGTTTGGGTGACGCTCAGAGTCTCGCCATTGGCCTGGGCTGCGGAGAGCGGCGCGGTGAAACTGCCATCCGCGCCGACCGTAGCGCTGCCCAGTATTTGCCCGCCGGGCCCGGTGATCTGCACCGTCGCGCCGGGTTCGCCCGTGCCGGTGACGATGGTGCCGCCCTGATCGAGCGTGACGACGGGCGCGGCCGGTGCGGTGGTGTCGCCCGGGGTCAGGGTCGTCGGCGGCGAGACATTGCCCGCTGCATCAGCCTGCGTCACGGACAGCGTGCCGCCATTGGCCTGCGGGCTGGTCAGGGCGACGGTGTAGTTGCCCTGCGCATCGACGGTGGCTTGGCCGAGGGTCTGGCCCGCCGCGTCACGCACGGTGACGGTCGCGCCTGCTTCGCCGGTGCCCGAGATGCTGGTGCCCTGCGCATCGATCGCGGCGGTCGGGGCCAACGGCGCGGTGGTGTCGGGGGCGGTGACGGTTGCAGCGGGGGAGACGTTGCCAGCTGTATCCGCCTGGGTGACGGTCAGCGTTTCGCCATTGGTCTGGGCCGCGGAGAGCGGCGCGGTGAAGCTGCCATCCGCGCCGACTGTGGCGCTACCCAGTATCTGCCCGTCGGGCCCGGTTATCTGCACCGTCGCGCCGGGCTCGCCCGTGCCGGTGATGGCGGTGCCGCCCTCACCGAGCGTGACGACGGGCGCGGCGGGCGCGGTGGTGTCTGCGGGGATCAGCGTGGTTTCGGGCGAGACATTGCCGGCCGCGTCGGTCTGAGTCACGGTCAGGGCACCGCCATTGGTCTGCGGCGTCGTCAGCGTCAGGGAATAGCTGCCCTGCGCGCCGACCACGGCGGTACCCAGTATCTGTCCGGCGGCGTCGCGCACCGTGACGGTCGCGCCCACCTCTCCGGATCCGGTGATCGTCGTGCCCTGTCCGTCCAGCGTCGCGATCGGCGCGGTGGGGGGCGTCATGTCGGGGGCGCTGACGCTCAGCCCTGGGGAGACGTTGCCCGCCGGATCGGACTGGGTGATGGTTACGGGCTGGCCATTGGTCTGGGGCGGGTTGACCGGCACGCTGAAGCTGCCATCCGCGCCGACCGTGCCGGTGCCGATCACATTGCCCGCCGCATCGACGACGCGGACGATCGCGCCGGGTTCGCCGGTGCCGCTGACGCTGCTGCCGGTGGTGGAGAAACTTGCGGCGGGGCGGCCCGGGGCCTGCGTATCGACCGTGGGCTCGGGAGTCCGGTTGCCGCCATTGCCGCCGCCCGATACCGCCGCGACCAGACCGCCGACTCCCGCCACGCCCAACACCGCAGGCAGGATGAACGAGGAACTCGCCCCCTCCGCGCCCGCGCCGGCGCCGAGCAGCTCGTCGAGATTGCCGAGCGTGGTGAAACGGCCCGCGCCCGTGGCCGCCGGATGGGCTAGCCACTGCGCACCCTGATCGTCGCGCAGGACCAGATCGCTGATCACCCCCTGTTGCTGCTGATAGAAATGATCGATGCGCAGCGTGCTGCCATCGGTCAGCCGGAGGATCAGGTCATCGCCGTCCCGCTCCATCGCCGCCACTTGCGAGCGATCGAGGTTCAACCGGACGATGCTGGGGGTATTGAGTTCGACGACGTCAGCGCTGGTCGTCGTGGTGGCGCGGTTCGACTTGGCGATGATCTCGATCTGCACGGCCTGTGAGGGGTGACAGGACAGGCTGGAGTAGACGGGATCAGGTGGGATCACCCGGGATTTGACGGCGCGATGGCGGTTTTCCGGGGGTTTTGACCAATCATTGGTGGCGCGGCGTGGGCGGTGGGTTGTCAAGAGTCGTCGAGCAAATTGACAGGTTCTGGACAAGAGCGGCTGGAGTCGGGCGAGGCGGCGGGGTGGGCCTCTTAGAAACCTCTGAGTGGCGGAAAAGTGGGCTTTCAGCGACCTCTTAGAGGATCATGCTGCCATAATCGGCGACAGATCGGGCATAAAGAAGTGGGACCCGACAGGTCCCACTTACCCGCAAAGCCGCTTTAAGTGGGTAATCGTTGATTTGATACGATTTTCTGGTCTGCGCATCGCGCCGATGCGGCATTTCGTTCGTCGATTAAGTGGGACCCTTTTTTGCGGCCACGTGCATCGCCGACCAGCAGCGTCGCGCCGCATCTCGATCGAAGCCGACGTTTCCTGCTGCGTCGATCATAGCCGCGCTGGGCTCGCCGATCGCGGCAAGCGCCGCGTCAGCCGCTGGCAAATAGCTGTGCCACATCGGCCGCCCCTCGAACCGTATGTCAGGCGGATGCCCTTCGGCGGTGCAAAGGGCACGGGCGATCCGTTCGAGCGGCGGCTTTGCGGTCCGGCCAGCCATCTTATAGCGGCGGTCGCTGGAGGGTCTTCACTGGACAATGTCGGATGACGCGGGCCCACGCCTGTTGGGTGCCGTTGACCTTTATGCCGACCGTCATGCTGCGGGACGGCACATGGGCGGTGAACGTCGCATATTTTGACGGGCCAAGCGCCGCGATGATCGACCGAGAGGTTTCAGGCGCGGCATGAAGGCCGCGCTGCAAAACGTCTTTGGGGTCGGCCTTGACGAATACGTAAGGCTTTTCAACCGGCTCGGCATCGGCGTCCCGCACCGGCCCTATCGTCAAGGCGGTCGTCGAAGGAAATTCGACGTCCTCCCATTCCACTACGAACTCGGGCTTGCCAGAAACACAGCGCATCGAAAGGGTTACGTACGGGTCATCTTTTTCGATGTGCGTTTGGAAAGCATACACCTCCCGTTCGCCAGTATTATTGTCCGTCGTGTCACTGACGTACCAGTCCCCCTCATACTTACGATCGGGCACCTGCGGTGTGCTGATCGCAATCAAAGCGACCAAAGCCGTGAAAGCCATGCCGTCCCCCTTTTAAATCGGCCGCATGAAGGTGCTTAGAATGCGACCAACCAAATGATAGCCGTCGTCGCCGTCTGCGATCTTGGATGGCGCAATGGCGAGTTCATGGGTTTGGTAATCGCCATCTGGGCTGAACGACTTGATGCCTGCCGATGCGAGAGCATCAGCAACCACCGAAAAGCGGCCGATCACGATGCTGCCATTGTATCGCCAGAGGCATAGGTGGCCTTCCGCCAGTTCGGTCGTCTCAATAGAACGGCACAGCACCATCATACCTTCGTGCAGATCGGCGGCGCGATAGTCGCTCAACAGCCTGGTCAACCATAGGCCCGAGGTCGTGCGGACATTGGCGCTCAACCAATCGCGGCGGACTGGCGTCGTCAGCTCCGGCGTTCCCAAGGAATGGTCCTCGACATTCCGCAGGTCATACAGAGGAACGTCGATCCAGTCGGCGTCGGCAGCGTCCGTGAGGGCCGTGCGCGACACAGCCATACGCCCAGTCAGGAGCCATTCTACGTTTGTAGAAAGGACCTCCGCCAAACGTGGGACCACCTCCACTGGATAGGCGCGGTCGCCAGGCCAATAATTACCCATGCTTGAGCGCTTGATCCCCGCTCGATCCGCCACATCCGTCTGACTTAGATCAAGCTCTTGCGCACGAGCGCGAATACGCATCGCCATAGATTGCGCGAATGTGTCTTGACTGTCCGCTTTTGTGGTCCCATGGTCCACGAATGTGGATTTCAATTCAGAGGCAGGCATGAGCGAGGTTCTTCATCGGGAGGATGTGAAGGCGGCGCTTCGCAAGCGTCACGGCACTGTGACTGCCTTCGCGCAGCACAAAGGTCTGAAGCCCCAGCAGGTTAACGACTGGATGCGCGGACGTACCAGCGCAGTCGTCGCCCGCGCCGTGGCCGAAGAGCTGGGGGTGGAGGCACTCCATCATGCTGCGTCGCTGTCCATAAATGTGGACCATAGACGGAAATCCGGACGCAAGCATCGTCAAAATGGGGCGGCGAATTGAACATGGCCGCGACCCTGCACGAAGAAGCGCTGGACGGCTTCATCCTGGTCCGCACGGACGAGATTGATGCGGTTGACCGGCTCCGCCCGATCGACACCGTTTGGGCCGACGCGCTGGGCCAGATGATGGCGCGCGATGGTCAGGACACGCCCATTCAGGTCTGCCGTCTGCCCGGCCAGAACCGTTGGACCTTGGTCGTGGGTGGCCACCGGCTGGCTGGCGCAAAAGCCGCCGAGATCGAATTTCTGAAGGCAGAGATCGTTAGCGCCGACCGCAATGATCGTCGGTTGCGCGAAGTGCGGGAAAATCTCTGGCGTCGCGACCTCGACCCGCTGGATCGCGCGGCATTCTTCGCGGAAATGGTAGCAATCCAGCACGCCCGCGCTGGCCTTACGGAAGACCGCGCCGCCAAGGTCAACGCGCGATGGCAGACGGCGGTCGCCGCCGAGGCAGACACCATGCTGGAAACGATTTCCAGCATGTACGGGTGGACGGAGGAAGTCGGCGAGGAATTGGGCTTTACTGGCCGCACGATCCGCAACGACCTGATGCTGTATCGCCGCCTTGCCCCCTCCATCGTGAACCGCCTACGCGAAGCACGGCACCCCATCCTGAAGAACGCGACCCAGCTGCGCGCGCTTGCGAAGATGGAGGCATCGCAACAGGCCAAGACGCTCAACGCACTGGTCGGCGACGCGGGCGAGGAACCGTGCAAGACGGTAGCGGACGCGATCAAGCGAACGAGTCCCGCGCGCGAAGCGACCCGCCCCGATCAAAAGCGGTTCAACACCGTCCTGGACACGCTGGCGCGGATGAGCGCGGCGGAACGGCTGGCTCTGTTCCAGAGCCCGCAATTCCATGATGCGATCCCCGTAGAAGCCCAGCGCCTGCTGGCTCCGATGCGGCGCGGGCCGATGAAGGACGCGGCATGACCCCACTTCACGCCCGTGTCCTCGACAACGTGCGCGAGGCGATCGCGGTCGGCGGTCTGTCGCCAACCATTGCGGATGTCGCGAAGCTGACCGGCACGCCCTACGGCACTGCCACCTATGCGGTGAAGGCGCTGATCGACGCCGGGCTTCTGGCCAAGGAAAAGTCGGGTCATGGCCTGCGCCTGCCCGATGCCATCGACCTGCGCGGCGTGGCGACCGGCGAATTGACCGCCGAGCTGGCGCGGCGCGGCGTGACGCTGGCGAGCCTGGACCGGAACGCGCCACGCGCGCTGGGGCGGGTCGTCACCTGCGCAGCGGATTGCTGCGCGACGCCGGTCGAGCGCGGGCACCTGATGTGTCGCCAGCACTGGTTCGCGCTGCCCCCGGCGCTGCGGGAGCGGATCACGCGCAGCAATGCCCGCCGGGACAACGTCGCGTTCGAGCGCGCGGTGACCGAGGCGCGCGACCTGATCGATTCTGGAAGGTGGAGGAAAGCATGACGAAGGAACAGACGCGGGACGCGGTCGCACGGGCGATCGGCTTTGTCCGCTTGCACGCGCGCCGAGACCCCCACTTTGCAAAGGGTCCAGACAAGGCCCGGATTATCGAAGCTCGCGATATTGTCGCCGCTCTCGATAGCCGTACGGGTGATGAGGGTGGCTACGTGCTGGTCCCCGCCATCGCGACCCGCGAGATGGTGGATGCGGCGGACGCCTGCCCCGACGCCTACTCCGCGTACGCGGCCATGGTGGAGGTCGCCGGTGTCCGTTGATCGCGCCACGAAACAGCGTCGTGCGGACGGCGAGAATTTCGGCCTGTCCGCCAAGGAAGAGCAGATCATGGATGCGCTGGACGCGGGCGAGCGTGCCGAGTCGGTCGCTCTGCGCTTCGGCACCGGCTTGTCCACGGTCCTGACGATGGAGCGCCGCTACACCATCACCACGGGCATGCTGAACGACTTCGACCGGCGGACGCGGGCGAGCGATGCGCGGTACCGCGCGGCGCTTGCCGCTTCCGGCGGAGCCTATGCGTGATGGGTGCCGAGGTGGTCCCGTTCCCGGCGCGCCGCCCGGCCCCCGCCAACCTGCGCGATGCGACGCTGCCCTGCGGGGCCGACCAGCTCGCGACCCTGTTCAACAGCCTGCCCAAGGGGCGTTCCATGACCGATATCGCCGACGACGCCAGCACCAATCAGGACCAGCATCTGGCGGCAAGCCTGTCGCGGATCGACCCGACGCTGGCAAAGGGCGTCGCGGGCGAGTGCGACAATTGCGGCGACGATTTCGAGCGTCTGATTGGCGGCTTGTGCGGCTTCTGCCGCGATGGCCGCCGCCCGACCTTCCGTAGCCGCGCCCCGACTCCATCACCGATGCCTCGCGACCCCGAACCGAGCGCCCGCGACCCCGAACCGATCGCGGTGCCTGCCCCGACGCCGCTGCCGAGCGTCATTTCACAAGAGGAGGAAGCGTTGCCCAATCCCAAACCGTCCGACGATTTCCGCAATGTCTCCATACTGGCGCGGGGACCGCTGCTGAAGGCGATCATGGCGCGGGCCGATGAGCGTGACCTGTCGCTCAACAAGGCCGCCGCCAGCCTGATCGAGGACGCTCTGTGCGACCGCGCCGAACAGACGCTCTTCGACCTGTCCGCGCTTCCGGTGTCGGACCTGCTGGAGGAAATCGGCGCACGCCTGGCGCAGTCGGCATCGACGGCGGAACTGGTCGCCATGACGGCGCGCGCAGAGGCTGCCGAGGCCAAGCTGGCGATGGTGCATGCCGCGATCGGCGGGAGTGCGTCGTGATGGCGGGCAATGCCAATGTTTTCAGCGGGCCGGTGATCGTCGCGTCGGTCGCGGTGTCTTCTGAAAAGCAGCCCAATATGGGCATCGCCGTCAATGTGCAGCCGGTATCGGTGCTTGGCGACCGCATTACCGTCACGACGGTCTGCCCCAAGGGGGCTTTCCTCTGCGCGCTCGATGCGCGCCAGGCACAGATGCTGATCGATGACATCACGAAGGGGATCGCGGTCTTGCATCGACTCGAGTCCGGCGCGCCCTCGGGGATGGTGCAGTGATCGCGGCCGCTCTTCCCGCCGCCCCGGCGCTGCGTGGTTATCGGCCGCTGTACCGGGCGGGCAGCATCTGCCCGGACTGCGGCTCAACCAGCTGGCATGTCGGTCGCCAGTCCGCCGAATGCGCCCGGTGTGCGACCGCGCTGCCGCTCGCGCCGATCGTCGAGGTGCATCATGGCTGATCGCTTCGTCGTCGATGCGGCGGTGGCCGCGCTGCTGCCGTGCGAGGACGCCACCCGGCTTGGCGGTGATTTCGTACCCGATAGCACGAAGTCGGCACCCCTGACGGGCCGCGTCTGCCAGGTGAAGGGCTGCAACGTCGCGATGCGGGTCAATCAGCGCGTGTGCGATGCCCATTGGGCCGCACTGCCGGGCAAGGTTCGTTCGCGGCTGTCCATGTCACGGCACGGCCGGGTTGCCGACGAGATGTGGGCCAAGGCGGTTGCTCGCCTGGAGGGGGCGGTCGCGTGACCAAGCGCAAGATACGCACCTCCGAGACGATCCAGCTGGGCTTTTCGTTCGATCCGCCCGCGCCTGCGCGCGCCGAGGCCGATCTGGCGGGGCTCGACCGGGTGGTGTCGGGGTGCGTGTCGATCATGCTGAAGGGCGATGACCGCTCGCGCCATGAGATCGCGGGCGCGATGTCGGCGCTGCTGGATGAGCGCGTCAGCAAGGACATGCTCGATGCCTATGCGTCGGAGGCGCGGGCCGAACACAACATCTCGGCGGCGCGCCTGCTGGCGCTGATCGCGGTGACCGAACGCTACGACCTGCTGGACAGCCTGGTGCGACGCATCGGCGGCGCGCTGCTGGTCGGCGAGGAAATTTTGGCGGCGCGGCTGGGCAGCCTGAAGGCGCAGCGCGCCCGGCTGGATGAAGAAATCAAGGCGCTGCGCCCCAGGGTGCAGCCGATCGCGCGGGAGGCGATGTGAAACTGCACGGGGGAAAAGAGTGGTTCACGGCGGCCGAACTGGCCGAGCTGGCATTGGCCGGCCTGCCGACCACCAAGCGCAAGATCAACGAGCGTGCGGCGGAAGAACGCTGGGCGATCGCAGTCGATGCCAAGGGCATGCCGCTGGCCCGGCCGCGCCAGGCGCGCGGTGGTGGCCTGGAATATCACCTGACGGTGTTGCCGCCGGCGACGCGCAGCGCGCTGGCCGCCATGGGCGTGGCAGTGGTCGCGAACGTGTCGGATGAGCCGCCCGTCCAGGCCTCGCAGCTGTGGCGCTGGTATGAGGGCGCGGGCGAACGCGTACAGTCCGAGGCGCATCGCCGGCTGGCGGTGGTGCAGCTGGTCGATACGCTGGTGGCGGCGGGCATGACGCGGTCGGCGGCGGTGCCGGCGGCCGCCAAGGATCAGGGCGTGGGCATATCGACGCTGTGGGGCTGGCTGGGCCTGGTCGATGGCGTGGCGCTGGCCGATCGTCTCGCGCATCTGGCCCCACGCCGCCAGGGCGGTGGCGTCGAGGCGACGGTGTCGCTCGACGCCTGGCAATTCCTCATCTCGGATTTCATGCGTCCCGAACAGCCCACCTTCAGCGCCTGCTACGGGCGCATGACACGGGCCTTTCCGGGGCACATTTTCCCGACAGAGCGGACCCTGCGCCGCAAGTTCGATCGCGAGATCGACCAACGCCTGGTCACGCTCAAGCGCCAGGGCAGCGAGGCCCTGCGCCAGACACTTCCCTCACAAGAAAGGTCCGTCATGGAGCTGCACGCCCTGGAGGCCGTCAATATCGACGGCCACAAGTTCGACGTTTTTTGCCGCTGGCCGGACGGCCGGATCGGTCGCCCGATGATGGTGACGATCCAGGACATCTACAGCCGCAAGATTCTCGCCTGGCGCGTGGATGAGAGCGAGTCCGCGCTTTCGACCCGGCTGGTCTTTGCCGACCTGTTCACCACCTGGGGCATCCCCAAGGCCTGCCTGATGGACAATGGCCGTGCCTTCGCGTCGAAGACGATCACGGGCGGCGCCAAGACCCGGTTCCGGTTCAAGATCAAGGATGAGGAGCCGACCGGCGTCCTGACGGCGCTGGGGATCGCCATACACTGGGCAACGCCCTATCGCGGTCAGTCCAAGCCGATCGAGCGCGCGTTCCGCGATCTCTGCGATACCATCGCCAAGCATCCGGCGCTGGCGGGTGCGTACACCGGCAACAAGCCTGATGCGAAGCCCGAGAACTACGGTTCGCGCGCGATCCCGATCGAGGAATTCCGCGCGCTCGTGGACGCCGGAATCGCCGCGCACAACGCCAAGCCCAACCGCCGGACTGAAACCGCGCAAGGGCGGCATAGCTTCGACGATGTCTTCATGGCGTCCTATGCGGTCGCCCCGATCGGCAAGGCGACGCCCGAGCAACAGCGCCTGGCGCTGCTGACCGCCGAGGACCGGTTCACCGATCGCAAGACGGGCGAGC